>CAZYME010000074.1:0-1594 GCA_964648115.1 uncultured Legionella sp. | reverse complement strand
AAACCCACGGGGATTGGCGAGATATATCTTCATGATGGCGGAACTCCTCGGTTCAGCACTAAAACCATGTCGGCATATAAGGGCTGACGATACGTCAGATCAGCGGGTCTCGTCAACCGAATTGCTTGCACCGCCAACGTCAGAGGTCTTGCTCCCATATTGAGATCATACTGGAGTATCTGCGTGCGCATCATCGCCAAGCGGACTCTTCGTGATTTCCGGAAACAGCACCCTCAAGCGAAGTGACCTTCCCCCGATTTCACAGACACCTGTATCAGGAGGAGTGTGATGAACTTGGAGGACAGCATAAGCACCAAGACCAGACGGCAGTACACGGAAGCGTTTAAGACCGAAGCCGTGCGGTTGGTCCGAGACTCGGCACGACCGGTCGCACAAGTGGCGCGGGATCTGGGCATGGCCGACCATCTGCTCTACCGCTGGCGGGCGGAACAGCAGCAGACGGAGAGGCGTGGGCAGACGCGACGATCCCTCCGTGCCGAGCAGGCGGAACTGGCCCGACTGCGGCGCGAAAATGCCGTGTTGAAGCAGGAGCGGGATTTTTTACGACGTGCGGCGGCGTTCTTCGCGAAGGAGTCGCGATGAGATACCGGGTGATCCAGGAGTACGCCCGTCGCGATTCCATCCGCCTGATGTGCCGTGCCTTGGCGGGGTCGCCCGCCGGGTATTATGCCTGGCGTATCCGCCCCACGAACGCCCGAGCAGCTGCAAATCAGACACTCCTGACCGAACTGCGCCAGCTGCACCACGAGAGTCGTCAGACCTAGGGGAGTCCACGGATGTGACGGGTGCTGGTCGAGCGAGGTCGAGTTGTGGGCCGTCATCGCGTGGCTCGGCTCATGCGGCACGATGGGCGCCAAGACCGTCAGGAAGTGGCGTGCCACCACCCAAGCCAGCCATCTGTTTCCGGTGGCCGCCAATCAGCTGAACCAGCAATTTACCGGTGCCGCCCCGAATCAGGTGTGGGCCGGGGATCTCACGTATATCTGGACGATGGAAGGCTGGCTCTATGGGGGGCCGTCCTGCTGGATCTCTATTCACAAGCCGGGGTGGGCTGGGCCAGGGGGGGCCCGGCTCACGGGGGAGTTGACCCAGCAGGCCGTACTGATGGCGCGGCAGCGACGACAACCGAACCCAGGCCTCCTCCATCATTCGGATCGCGGGAGTCAGTATGCGGCCCTCGCCTACCAACAGGTGCTCATGGCGGCGGGAATCCCCGCCAGCATGTCGCGGAAGGGGAATTGCTGGGATAACGCTGGTTTCTTTGGCACCGTGAAACGGGAGTTGATTCATCACCGCCGGTACCAGACGCGGGAAGAGGCCAGACGGGAGATCTTTGAATACCTCGAAGTGTTCTCTACTCGGCAGCGCCGCCACTCAACGCTCGGCGATCGGCCCCCGGCTGAATTTGAGGCGAGGGCGGCTGTCGCGTAACCCAGTGTCCACGAAATCAGGGGAAGATCATCGATGCTTCGCAGCCGCCGGTCGCTTAAGTCGCTTTAGGATCGGTTCCGGAATGTTCTTACTGATTAGTTCACTAAATAGTGCGTAGTATAGTATCCTGCACTATGCATAG
>CAZYME010000073.1:0-1643 GCA_964648115.1 uncultured Legionella sp. | reverse complement strand
AAGATGCATTCAGTCAAATTTAGGAATGTATTGATTAAATGAAGTGGACTTTAAGATCGGCGTTACGACTGACGCGGTGAATGATTCCATCGACAGGATCAAAACACTTCTGAGTTCCGCGCAGGTACTGCCCACCACAGATCACATCAAGCAGCGCGTCACTGAACGGGCGCTGTCAAAGAAAGCGCCATATCACCGGGAGCGAAACAGTGTCGGCGATGCCATTCTCATTGAATTCTATGCCGAACTGACATCCGCAAGTCGGACAAAAAAGCCGCTCTGCGCTTTCGTCACCCATAATACAAAGGATTTCAGCGAGCCAAATGGCGATCGTCGAAGGCCCCATCCCGACCTCATCAGCCTCTTCGAGTCGCCTCGCTCGACATACTGGGTATCAATCGTTGACCTCATCAAGGAACACGCCCACGACCTGCTGGCGGATCACGACTCCGAATTCAACTTCTCGCAACAACCCAAGAGCCTGTCGGAGATTCTGGAGGCCGAGTACCTTCTTTTTCGTCAAGTCTGGTATAGCCGCCACTGGAACCTTCGCACCGAAATTGAACAAGGCAAACATAAAGTCGTTCCGGAGAAGGATTATTCCCGCAATCCCTATCGGTCGGATCAGACGCTCGATACGGTTTGGGCTCAGGCGCTAGCTGCCGCCAAGCGCACCGAAGACGAAGTGGGATCGGAAAACCTCGGTCCATGGGACGATTTCGAATGGGGGATGCTAAACGGTAAGCTATCAGCACTTCGATGGGTGCTCGGTGACGAGTGGGATATGCTGGACACCTGATCGCGCGCATGGGACGCGTCGAAAGACTCGGGATCAGCTCCTGACCTGACAGTTTTTCACAAGCTTTTCCGAATCCCCCAAACCTCACTCCTCCCTCGCCACGCGGCGCGCGGGTGAACGTCGCGCTCAATGGTCGCGCCGCTTGCCTGCCTCGCTTTGGTCAGGCCGTGCATCGGCTGCAGATTTACCCGGAATTCCGGGCTTGTCCCGAAGAACCGCGCCAGCCGCAAGGCCGTATCCGCCGTCACTGACCGTTCGCCTTTGACAATCGCGCCGATGCGGGTCGCGGGCGCCCGCAACGCCATGGCGGGCGCGTTCACAGACATGCCCAGAGGCTTCAGAAATTCCTCCGCCAGCACAACGCCGGGATGCGTGGTCACGCGGTTGGGGGTGGCCGCACTGTTAGTGGTAATCGGCGATTTCGACATGTTCCGGGCCCTCCCTGGCCCAAATGAAGCAGGTGCGCCATTGATCAGTTTACTGAGCGTCACCCGTGTGACGCCAAGCGCCTCTGCGCCTGCGGTTACGCTCAGCCCCAGCTCCTCCAGGCAATCATGCTTTACCGTCAGGCCGGGGTGAGGAGGATTTTTCATCGTCATGGGAATAATCGGGTGCAGTATGGCGTTTTGACCCGGCAAGGTATAAAACCTGCTGCGGAAAGGGGGCGTAAACTATAAGGCGCCTCTAAAAAACCACACTTATTCTGAAGTGTCATTCAGGGGTATCAATAAGCGAAGCGAAGAATTCCGATCAGCGGAATTCTGGGCGGGAGATGCTTCGCTTAGCTCAGCATGACAATAGTGGGCTCAGCATGACAATAAGCGCGGCTCATCATGACGAAAAT
>CAZYME010000072.1:0-1733 GCA_964648115.1 uncultured Legionella sp. | reverse complement strand
CGGTAATTTTCAGGATTGTTGTCGCTTGAAGCAGAACAGATTTGCTCTACTCGAAGCATAATATCTCAATAAAAAAATAATGCAATATTTTTCTGAGTACCATTCACGCAACTTTGCGAGCAGTCCGTTTAGTGTTTAATAATACCTCATCTACACGGGCCCAATTACGCGTCTTACCAGACCACCTGCAAGGGTTCTTCTGTTTGGCGAGTTCATATATTTGTGCTCTTTTCGTTAGTATTGTTTGGTCTTCTTCATTATGTCGTGCATTGGGTGTGACAAAATTGATGCCGCTATGTTGATGGACGTTATTATACCAATTAACAAATTTCCTTACCCACTCTAATGCTAATGCAGTTGACTCAAAAGGTTTATCAGGATATTGAGGGCAGTATTTTAGGGTCCTAAACATTGACTCTGAATAGGGGTTATCATTACTAACTGATGGCCTACTAAAAGACGCTGCGACGCCTAGGTTTTGCAACGTTGCCAGCATCATTGAGCCCTTCATCGGGCCACCGTTATCCGCATGTAGTGTAATCTCACCAGGACATACCTTCTCTGTCATATACGCCGCAGACACCACCTCTGACGCATGCTCAGCTGATTGCTCATCAAACACATCGAAACCAACAATTTTTCTACTGAAAATATCTAAAAAGAGATAAAGATAAAAATATTTTCCACGTATGTCGCTAGTTAGATAGGTTATATCCCAAGACCACAGCTGGTTAGGCTTGGTGGCACTGAGCTCATCTGGTTTTCGGTGTACCCTAGGTCGTGCGGCACTACGATGTTGCATCATCCTATTTGCATGGAGCACACGATATATCGTTGATTCCGACCCAATATAGTCACCTTTATCAGCAAGATTAGGTACAATTTGACTCGGTGGCTGATTACGATACGCAGGTGAATTTACAACAGCAAGAATCTGTGCACGCTCAGCATCGCTGAGTTTATTGCCTGGCGCCGTTAGCGGGCCACGACGTTTATCTTTAACGTTACCTGCTCTACTCCACCGCTGAAATGTACGTATATCAAGCTCGAGTAGTTCACAAGCAGGTTGTAGCCTGCACCCAGTAGCACAGGCTTCTTTTATCAATCCAATCGCTCTAATCTTATCTTGCTCGCTTATTAATCGTCCTCGCGATCCCCCCAAAGCAAGTCGGCTTTTTTTTTGAGAACTAACAAGGCGGTTAACTCAGCCAATGCCTTATCTTTGCGGTTTAAATCGCTCTTTAATAGTTTCATTTCATCTTGTATTCGCTGACTTGCAGCCTTATTTTCTTTTTCTTTGGTGTTAGACTCTTTATCTGTAGTACTAATGGCAGCTCCAAGACTCTCCAAGATCTGCTGCTTCCACGCCTCTATGTGATTATAATAAATTCCTTGCGCTCGACAGTAAGCACTTTGTTCCTCTTCTGTTTTGCCAAGTGTATCCATAACAGCCTGCAGTTTAAATGCTGGTGATTGATCCTTTGGCCGTTGCTCAACGCGCTCTTTCTTATTTTTGCTTTTCATATTGATCATCCACGTGTAAATAGTCGCCTTAGGGATATTGAATTCTTTGGCTAATTCTATTACACCTGGTGCATTAGGGGCTAATGCTTTAGATAACACACTAGCTTTTATTGCGTCTGTATATTTTGTGATTTGTCTCATCAGGAACTCCAACTCCGCCACCTGGAATTAATTTAATTCAGAGGCGACAACTTTCCTGAAATTGGGGG
>CAZYME010000071.1:0-1792 GCA_964648115.1 uncultured Legionella sp. | reverse complement strand
GAGTTGCCTCAAAATAAATGTTACCCAAACTAGGAAAAATTTGATTCGTTGCCTCCCAAAGAACAAATCTGTAACTTATTGATTAACAAGCGATCTCAACAAGGCATAAACCAAGGCTGTTTGCGCGAATACTCAAGTTTTTAATCATACGATCTCGATATTGTTTTTCATAATAATCCTGCCCTATTTCATTATATTCCGATCCATTTTTAATCATCGAATAAATAAGTGTAGCTAATTTATGTGCTGTAGCGGTTGTAGCTTTTGGAGCACCCAAGCGAGATTTTAAACGTCTAAAGTAGGCTCCTAATGCACTTTGACTATGGTGCAAGGTACTGGCCGCCATACGTAATGCTGAAGCAGCATTATTAGAGGTGCGTTTACTTTTTCCTCCCAAACGTTTGCCTCCAGATACTTTATTGCCTGGACACAACCCCATCCAAGATGCAAATTGCTTTGGCCCTTTCCATCGATTTAAATCTAAACCAATTTCAGAAATAATTTTTAGTGCTGTAGAGGCCTCAATCCCAGGTATAGCTGTTAAATCAACTCCTGTGATTCGGATTAAATGCGATTGCGCATCAAAATCCATACTATTTTTTGTACGTGATTTTGATTTTCTATTGGCTACTATCGTTCCTTTTTCTTTCTGTTGAACCAGCGAAATACAATCATCGAATAGCAATAACTGTTTTTCAATTTTATCATCGCATGCAGTAATCTTGAGTTTATATGTGTCATAAAGTTCTAAGGCTTGTGTTAATGCAAAAATATGTTCATCACGGTAATTTCCAGTTAATGATTTGGCAATGGTTTCCAATGGGTTTTTACACCGATTATGGCGATAAGCTGCCAGTTTTAATGGATCACGCTCCCCTGAAATAATAGCTCGAATTATTTTCATCCCTGTTGCTCCAGTGATATCAGCAATCACATTGTGTAACTGTAAATTCATTTGACTCAGTGCTTTTTGCATGTGCTGTATATGATTTGACGCATTTTGAATAAGCATCGCACGCTGACGCATATAAGATCGCAATATACAAACTTGTTCACTAGGACGAAAGGCTCCGCTTAGTAAACCATATGTATGTAGTTGTTGCAGCCATTGGCAATCAAGGATATCCGTTTTACGGCCACTAACATTTTTTACGTGACGAGCGTCAACCAATTTAACCTCAAAGCCGCGCGATTCCAGAAGTTCATAGAGCGGAATCCAATACACACCTGTTGACTCCATTGCTATTGTTTCAATGCCGCATTTATCTAGCCAATCAGCTAATACGATTAAATCCGTTGTAAAGCTCTTAAATTCACGTACACAAACCTCATCACAACCTTCTGGAACTGCCACAAAATGTGAACCTGAACCAATATCAATTCCAGCAGCCATTTTATTAATATGCTGTAGGTGCGGAGGTAGCTGGTGCTGTTTAATACATGCTTTTTTCTTTGACTTATACTGCTTCTCTTTAGTATCTTTACGCATATCATTTTTTTCCGTCAGAGTTAAAAAATGATATATTTGTGTGCAGGGGTTGAACAAGGAGCTATCTCCCAAACGGGATAGTGCTGAAGCACTTCACCAATGATGTTGTCGCTAAACCCCTGTAACCATACTCATAATCAGGCTCTTGGCACTAATGCAACGCCGGCTTTTTCAGCACAAACATATCGTGCGCAATTTTATACCAAAAAACGTTCTTTTCCGATGTTTGCCCCGCAGGGGCTGGGGCGCTCATAAATAATGTTACCGAAGAAATAAAAGGGACATTGATATGGGGAAGCTTTC
>CAZYME010000070.1:0-1803 GCA_964648115.1 uncultured Legionella sp. | reverse complement strand
TTGTCTGCTCGGCGACGTGCTGCTGTTGAGCAAGTCCGACGGCACTCTGCTCCACGCGGCGGTGTTCGTGGCGGATGACGTGGTTGTCACCAAGAACGGGGCCTACCACACCCAGCCGTGGATGTTTGCCAAGATGGACGACATGGCGGCCAGCTACCCCTCCCGAGAGCCGCTCAAGTTGCGGGCGTATCGCCGGAAGGACTTGTAAGCGGGGTATCCACCAATCCGCCAAGGGCGATGCGTGAATTTCGCGCATACGGCGTCGAAAAAGTCACCCCTAATGCCTATTTCACGCGTCAGCCGTTGACGATCGCTGGTCGGGCGAGAACGATCGGCGGATGGCCCCTTCGACTTAAATCGTATCTAGTTGATGTTAAGATTGTTGTGAAATAAGACTATCCTTACTGTGAGGGGGTGCAATTAAGTTCCACAGATTGGCTTCCGTTGGCACAATCTTAGCTACTAGGCCGTTTAACCTATGTTGGCGGCCTTAGAGAGCGGTTCTGTGAGGCGTCCGACGGGGCAAACAAACAACAGACAAACACCATGAAAAGCCTACGCAGCAAACAATTCGGGGCCTTCACGCTCATCGAGCTGCTCGTCGTGATCGCCATCATCGCCATCCTCGCAGGCATGCTCCTGCCCGCCCTCTCCAAGGCCAAGGCCAAGGCCGCCCGCATCAAGTGCGCCAACAACCTCAAGCAGGTCGGCCTCGCCTTCAAGGTGTTCGCCAACGACAACGACGACCGCTTCCCCTATCGCGTGGCGAACTACCCCACGGTCGCTGCTTGGGGCATCCCGGCGGTGGCGAATATGCCTAACAATGGCGTGCCTGGCAACCAACGTGTCTATTCTCACATGATTGCCATGAGCAATGAGTTGGGATCCGCGAAAATCCTCATGTGTCCTGGTGACCGCAACAAGCTTAACAACATGAAAGCGGACTTCACGAGCACAGTGAACTCCACCACGACCTACTTGCGTGGCAACGGTGGTAACACGGCCGACAACACCGCTCGAACCTCCCCCACCTACAACTACAACCTGAACCCGCTACAGGGCAAGGATCACGCGACCTCCTACAACGTGGGTCTGGACGCGGATGAGACGCAGCCCAATGCGATCCTCGGGGGCGACCGCAACATGGGCCTCGGCTCGAACGCTGCGTTGAACAAGTATCCGCGCTCGGTCGCGGGTCCTGCAGTCAACGGCGTGGCTGCCGGCTCGGGCTGGGCGGTTGGCACGGGCACGGCGATCAACACGGTTCGTGCCGTCTGGCGCACCGGTGCCACGGCTGCTGGTTCCGCCGCGCAGCATGACCAAGCTGGCAACATCGGCCTGTCGGACGGCAGCGTGCAGCAGGTGACCTCCTCCGGATTGGAGCAGCAGGTTCGCCAGGCTGCATCCGGTTTAGGCAGCGGCGTGTTGCGCATGCTGATGCCTGACTAAGCTCAGTTGCTTCCTCTCACACAACGAGGCACCCGCAGGGGTGCCTCTTTTTTTTGCGCCAAGGGCAAGGCCACCGCCCGTGATGATTCCGCCAAATGCTCCGCCAGAACTCAGCAACTCCACGATGACCGGTGTCATCGGGCGGTCAAAACCGGCCAGGGAGGGGCAGATGAAAACCAGCCACTTTGAGGGTGGGATTGCGCATGGGGCGACGGGTGTCGCACTGGTGCGCGATGAACCAACTCAACGTGAACCTGCAACATTCCATCACCACGCTGGCGGCCAAAGGCTGGTCGGCGCGCAAGATCGCCCGCGAACTGGGCCCGCGACGATTGGCATCAATGGCTCGGATAC
>CAZYME010000069.1:0-1807 GCA_964648115.1 uncultured Legionella sp. | reverse complement strand
TTTTCCCTTTTGAGGAGTGCAAAAATAAGGATAAATTGAAATAAACCAAATAAAAAGGCAACTTTATTTTAGTCTAAAAACACACCTAAGTAATTCATCTTCAAATAACAATTACTTTTGTACAAATGCATTTTTATGTCAATATTTAAAGACAAAGTAGTGGTCATCACAGGTGGGTCAGATGGTATCGGAAAGGCCCTGGTACAGCAGTTTTTAGCGATGGGTGCTAAAGTGGCTACCTGTGGAAGAAGTCAGGATAAATTACAAATATTGGCGACACAAAATCCAGGCGCAAGTTTGTTTTTAAAGGGGGTAGATGTGAGTAAGGAGCAAGAATGTGAACAATTTATTGCCGACGTAGTGGACACTTGGGGCCAGGTAGATGTGCTGATTAATAATGCAGGCATCAGTATGAGGGCGTTGATTACGGAGACAAATACGGAGACTTTGAAGCAAGTGATGGATATCAATTTCTGGGGCACGGTCTATACGACCAAAGCAGCGCTACCTGCTATTTTGAAGCAGCAAGGGGTGATTGTGGGGGTTTCTTCTATTGCTGGTTACCGCGGTTTACCGGGAAGAAGTGGCTATTCTGCGTCAAAATATGCATTAAATGGCTGGTTGGAATCTATCAAAACAGAATTACTCCATACGGGGACACATGTGATGTGGGTTTGCCCAGGTTTCACGAGTTCTAATATCCGTAATGCGGCTTTGAACAAGGATGCAAAAGCACAAGGGGAATCTCCTATGGACGAAGGGGCAATGATGAGCTCCGAGGAATGTGCGGGTCATATTATACAGGCGATCGAAAAACGTAAACGTACATTGGTGCTCACTTTTACGGGTAAGCGTGCTGTATTTATGAATAAGTTTTTCCCTGGCTTAGCAGATAAATTAACCTTCAATTTCTTTTTCAAAAATGGGCAGTTGATTAAATAGGGGCGCCTGATTTAATGCATTGATTTTCATGCAAAATTTAGCCTGTTGTGTATAATATTCAGCTAATTAATTCGTTATTGTTTTAATATGCCCTTAATCACTTTAACATCGGATATTGGCCAAGAGGATTTTATCATTGGCGCTGTTAAAGGGCAGCTATTGTCAACCATTCCTGGTTGCACCGTTGCAGACATTACCCATTATTTATCAAGTAAGAATTACCAACAGGGAGCTTACATCTTTAACAACGCTGCAAAGTATTATCCAGCCGGTACTGTGCATGTGGTGATGGTCAATGCATTTCAACATCCTGCAGATCATTTATTATTTGCACACTATAACGGACATTACTTTATCACGCCTGATAATGGTTTCCTGACGATGATGTTGGGACTTAAGCCAAAAGACATTGTAAGAATCGACTGTAAAGGAGCGGGTACATTTATTCAAATGACAGAGCGTATGGTGGAATCCATCGCTTATTTCTTTGCTTCGGGTAGTTTAGAGGAAGCAGGGGAACGCACAGATACTATCCAAGAAATCTACCCAATGCAGCCTACTTTAGGGCCAGATTGGATGGAAGGCCAAATTTTATTCATTGACCAATTTGAGAATGTGGTGGTGAATATCCGTAAGGAAGAGTTCGATTTTCATGCCAAGGGCAGGTCATTTAAGATTGTCTTTACCCGAAATGAAACCATCGAAACCCTGAGTCAAAACTACGGTTCTGTGCCTGTGGCCGACAAGATGGCCTGGTTCAACTCTGCTGGTTACCTGGAAATTGCGGTGAGAGGGGGTAATATGGCAGGTTTATTTGGCTTGAGCAAATACGATGAAAACCAGTCTAGTAAGCAACGTCCGAACG
>CAZYME010000068.1:0-2036 GCA_964648115.1 uncultured Legionella sp. | reverse complement strand
GTGTCTGACGGGGAATAGCAATGGGACAGAAAGTAAATCCAATTGGTATACGACTTGGTATCGTCAAAGATTGGAACTCAACATGGTATGCCAGTAAGAATTACGCGCAACTGCTCAACCAAGACATTAACTTGCGTAAATACTTAAAGAAAAAATTGATGTCTGCAGCGGTAAGCCGTATACAGATTGCACGCCCAGCGAATAATGCAGTTGTTACTATACATACAGCTCGGCCAGGCGTGTTAATCGGCAAGAAAGGCGGTGGCATCGAGGCTTTACGCAGTGAAATATCAGCGAAGTTAGGCGTTCCTGTTCACCTCAATATAGAAGAGGTACGAAAGCCTGAGCTAGATTCTACGTTGGTTGCAGAAAGTATTGCGCAACAGCTTGAGCAACGTGTTATGTTCCGTCGTGCTATGAAACGTGCTGTAACTTCGGCGCTAAAATCAGGTGCAAAAGGTATTAAGATTTGTGTAAGTGGTCGTTTAGGTGGCGCTGAAATTGCACGTAGTGAGTGGTATAGAGAAGGTCGTGTTCCACTCCACACATTCCGTGCAGATATTGATTACGGTACTGCTGAATCTAAAACCACTTATGGAATTATTGGTGTCAAAGTGTGGATCTTCAAAGGTGAAAACGTCACTCAGAAGGTTCGTAACAGCGACAACGGCAAGTCGTGAGGATTTACAATTATGTTACAGCCTAAACGAACAAAGTATCGAAAACAAATGAAAGGCCGAAATCGCGGCCTTGCTCAAAGAGGCAGCACTGTTAGTTTCGGTGAATTTGGCTTGAAAGCATTAGAGCGTGGACGTTTAACGGCCAGGCAAATAGAAGCCGCTCGTCGTGCTATGACTCGTCACGTGAAACGTGGTGGTAAAATTTGGATACGCGTGTTTCCTGATAAACCTATTACACAAAAGCCATTAGAAGTTAGGCAGGGTAAAGGTAAAGGTAGTGTTGAATATTGGGTTGCACAAATACAACCTGGTAAAGTTCTTTTTGAAATGGAAGGGGTAACACGAGAGCTTGCTATAGAAGCCTTCGACTTAGCTAAAGCCAAACTCCCATTCAAAGTGGCTTTTGCAGAACGTAAGGTAATGTGATGAAAAAGATAACCGAACTCAGAAAAATGACTAGCGAAGAGCTAAACACTGAATTGCTTTCATTGCGAAAGGATCAATTTACCCTGCGTATGAAAAAAGCAAATGGTGCGCTGGATAAAACTCACCATATAACATTGGTGAGAAAAGCGATAGCCAGAGTTAAAACAATGATGACTGAAAAGGCGGGTGATAGTCATGACAAATAGTGAATCTAATGCCAGAACATTAGTGGGCAAGGTCGTAAGCGATAAAATGCAAAAGACGATTGTAGTTATGATCGAGCGAACGGTTAAGCATCCTAAGTACGGTAAAATTATGAGACGTAGAACTAAACTGCATGCACACGACGAAAACCAAGTATGCAAAATTGGTAATACGGTGAAAATCCGCGAATCACGACCACTTTCTAAAATGAAAAGTTGGGTGCTCGTTGAGGTAATTTCCTGATTTTCGTAATGATTTGCTTTTAAAATACCAAGAGGGCTGATATAATCAGCAGCCTTTTTCTGGTCGAAATTAGAGCTGGAGAGTAGATAGAATGATACAAATGCAGACTGTGCTCGATGTTGCAGATAACAGCGGTGCACGCAAAGTGATGTGTATCAAGGTGCTTGGCGGATCCCACAGGCGTTATGCCCGTGTTGGTGATGTGATAAAAGTAAGCATTAAAGATGCAATACCACGCAGCAAAGTCAAAAAAGGCTCTGTGATGAATGCGGTTGTTGTTCGGACAAGTAAAGGTGTACGAAGAGACGATGGCTCACTTATCCGTTTTGATGGAAATGCAGCTGTGCTTTTAAACAACCAAAATGAGCCTATCGGTACCCGGATATTCGGGCCTGTGACTCGCGAGTTAAGAGAACGGTTTATGAAGATCATTTCTCTTGCTGCTGAAGTATTGTGAGAAGGATTAGCTATGAAACGTATTAA
>CAZYME010000067.1:0-2195 GCA_964648115.1 uncultured Legionella sp. | reverse complement strand
TTGCATGCGCTAGATATGGGAACAGGAACCGGACGTATTCTGCTGCTATTGGCGGAACTTGCGGAAAAGGCCACCGGCATAGATTTTAATCGGGAAATGTTGGCCATCGCCCGCGCCAATCTGGAAGGCGCTGGATTAATGAATTTCCATGTTCGACACGCGGAGGTTCAAAATATTCCCCTGGCGGATCATTCGGTTGATCTGGTGACCATCCATCAGGTGTTGCACTATCTGGATAATCCGGTTGATGCCCTGCGCGAAGCCGCACGGATATTAATGCCGAACGGACGTCTGCTGATCGTTGATTTTGCACCGCACGGAATTGAACAGTTACGCGACGTCCATGCCCATCGCCGCCTGGGATTTTCTGAGAAGGAAGTGTCATCCTGGTGTGCCGCTGCGGGATTGTTAGTTGAAGAGGTGCGGCACTTGCGTCCGGCAACCGGCGAGGGACTGACTGTGTCCCTATGGCTTATAAGAAATCCTGGACGAACCTTGCGGCAGCTGGAAGACAAGTCTGTAACTACAGAGAATTTACCATGACACCCCAAAATGAAATATCCGGCGCGGCGTTTATTCCGGGTGTAAATTCGGCGGCAAGCAACGAACCAATAAGAGTTTCGTTTGAATTTTTTCCACCCAAAACGCCCGAGATGGAAGAAACCTTGTGGCGATCCATCCGGCGATTGGAGCCTCTTGCCCCGCAATTCGTCTCGGTGACCTATGGCGCGGGAGGCAGCACCCGACAGCGCACCCATGATACTGTCAAGCGCATTCTGGATGATACGGACCTGACACCGGCGGCGCATCTAACCTGTGTGGGGGCGACACGCGAAGAGGTGGACGAGGTGGTGCGCGATTACTGGAATGCCGGCATTCGCCACATTGTCGCGTTGCGTGGTGATCCGGCAGAGGGGCAAAGCAAATATGTTCCGCATCCGGGTGGCTATGCCTATGCGTCGGATCTTGTTGCGGGCATTCGAAAAATTGGCGATTTTGAAATAAGCGTTGCCGCCTATCCCGAAGCGCATGTGGACTCGGCCAGCCTGGAAGCTGACATGGACAATCTCAAGCGCAAGATCGACGCGGGGGCGACACGCGCGATAACCCAGTTTTTCTTTGATACAGATTGTTTCCTGCGGTTCCGCGATCGCGCAGCGGCTGCTGGCGTCACACTGCCGCTTGTTCCGGGGATCATGCCGGTGACAAATTTCACCGGTGCGCAGCGCATGGCGGTGATGAATGGCGCCAGTGTGCCGGACTGGTTCGCCAGGCTGTTTGAAGGGTTGGAAAATGAGGCGGAAACCCGAAAGATGGTGGCAATTGTGGCAGCGGCGGAGCAATGCGTGAAGCTGCGCGCCAATGGAGTTGAGGATTTTCATTTCTACACATTAAACCGCGCCGATCTGACCTATGCATTATGCCATATACTTGGTTTGCGGGCGGCGTCGGCCGGGAAAGGCAAGTCCAAATGAGCGATGAAAGAAGCATGCGAATTGAAAATCTGAAAAAATCCCTCAGTGAACGGATATTGGTCATTGATGGCGGCATGGGCACGATGATCCAGACCCATTCGCTGACTGAGGCGGATTTTCGAGGAACGCGCTTTGCCGCGCATAATCATGATGTGCGCGGCAATGGCGATTTGCTGACATTGACCCAGCCGCAGATTATTGGCGGCATTCATGCGCAATATCTGGATGCGGGCGCGGATATAGTGCTGACCAACACGTTCAGTGCGACCGTCGTGGCGCAGGCTGATTACGCGCTGACGGAAATTGTTTCGGAACTGAACTTCGAAAGCGCGCGTCTGGCGCGAAAGGTAACGGATGAATTCACCGCGCGTACGCCAGACAAAATGCGCTGGGTTGCAGGCGCGCTTGGTCCAACCAACCGCACCGCCAGCATATCGCCAGATGTCAATGATCCGGGATTTCGAAACATCCATTTTGATGAATTGCGCGCAGCCTATGGCCAGGCCACAGCGGCGCTGATTGATGGCGGTGCGGATTTTATACTGATCGAAACTGTGTTCGATACGCTGAATTGCAAGGCGGCAATCTTTGCCGTTCAGGAAACTTTTGATGCGAAAGGCATTCGTTTGCCAATCATGATTTCCGGCACGATTACGGATTTATCTGGCCGCACCCTGACCGGGCAAACGCCGGAAGCATTCTGGTATTCGGTGCGCCATG
>CAZYME010000066.1:0-2213 GCA_964648115.1 uncultured Legionella sp. | reverse complement strand
CAGGACTCATCTTCTCTGAGATGTCGTCATCGACCTTGTCGGTCCATTGCAGCTGGGCGACAAAGGCATCGACCAACTTGTTCACGTCTTCCTGTGTTGGTGGATCACGCGACACGACCGGTGGCAGGGTGGTCAAATCCATTGCCAGCGTGGACAGGTCAATCGGCTCATCCGGTTGGACTGGACGCACCCGTCGTTCGACTTTGGCGCGATGGAGTTCCAGGTCGAGCCGGGGAATCTCCACGGACAGCTCCCGGCGCACGAACGCCGCCTCTTCGAGTTCCGCTCGGGTCGGCATCCGCTTTCCGACCGACGCGAGGGACGGACTGACGCGCTTCAACCGATCGATGAAGACCGGCTCGGCATAGAACCGGGCCTTGTCACAGAGGATCGGCTTCGTATGCATCAGGGTGATGATCGCCCGCTGGTCTCCCAGTTCCTTCACTTCCTGTGGCAGCAGCAGCGGCCGCGCCTGTTCCGAGCGGGTGGAACTGGATGAGGCCTGTTTGCCATTATTCCAGCCAAGTGGGCGGCTCGTGCCGGTCGAGATCGCCTCGGCCGTATAGGTGCCGAGCATCTGAGAGTAGTACTGCGCGTCTCGTTGTTCGCGAGGTGCAAATAGAATCTGGCAGGCATGGTTCGTGACGAAGGTGCGCGCGTCCTTTTCACCATAGACCGATTCGAGCTGCGAGAGACTCTGAATGATTGGGAGCAGCCGCAGATTGTAGCCGGCCATGAAGCCGACGGCCTTGGCGAGGATATTCACCCGCCCGATGGCGGGAAACTCATCCAGGATCACGAGGCACTGGTGCGTCAAGCGAGGATTCGTCGCGGGTAAGTCGATGGTGTTGTGATGAATCAGTTGCGAGAAGAATAGGTTGACCAGCAGCGCCGCATCGCTGAGCCTATTGGCCGGAATGCCGACATAGATCGACATCCGCTGTACGCGCACCTGTTTCAGCTCAAAGTCCGTCGCACTGGTCGCCGCATCGACAATGGGATTGCTGAAGATGGTGAGGGGAGTCGTCAGGGTCGCGAGAATGCTCGCCATCGTATTGTCGCTGGTGGCGCAGAACCGGTGCAGGGCCGCCGTGCAGTCATCGCTCAGCGGGGCGTCACTCTTAGCCCTGGTGCTGATGAGGTCTTGAAGGTAGTCCTTGATGGGCTGACCCTTGCCAGAGGCCTGGCGGAGCACTTCTCCGAGACTGCAGGGTAAGGACGGAGTCTCCATGATAGAGAGGGTCAGGCCGAGAAAGAGGTTGCGGGCGGACTCGTTCCAAAAGGCATCTTTGATCTGTTCCGTTGGATAGAGCACCTGACCGATGGCTTGGATTTCGCCCACGCGGCGATTCGGGTCGCGATCGACCGCATCCAGGGGGTTCCAACGATGGGTCTGGCCGTCGGTGCTAAAGGGATTGAACAGGTAGACGTGATGCCCGTGCGCCTGTCGGAACTTGGAGGTGTAGGAGAAGTTCTCCATCTTGATGTCCAGTACGACCACCGACTCATCGTAGTGGAGCAGGTTCGGGAGCACGATGCTCACGCCTTTGCCCGATCTGGTCGGCGCCGCCAGCAACACGAATTCCTGGCCCCCATAAACCAGATATCGCCGCCCCACCTTTCCAACGATGACGCCACGCTCTCCATAGAGCCCGGCCTGTTGAATTTCATCATGAGACGCGAATCGCGCTTCGCCATGGAGCGGTTTCTTCTGGTTGGTCAAGGACACCAGTAGCAGCGCCGGGAGACCGAATCCAACGAATCCGCCGACGGCGGCGGAGAATTGCAGTCGCTTCCGTTGAATTGGATCCTCCCGATAGGTTTGCCAGGAGTCGGGCCAGCTGGTCAGGGAGAGATCTGCGGGCATCTGTTTGTTGGCGAGGGTGAAGACGGCACCGGCGAGGGCATCCGCTCCGCAGAGCCCAAGCGGGAAATAGAGTAGCAGTGCCACCGCGATATGCAGGCTCTTGCGTGACATCGGTTTCTCTACGCCCTCACCAGAGTGGCTTCTCCGAATCGCGCCACGAGTTTCGCGATCGGATCATAGTGGACTTCCGCTACGTAACGCTCTTTTCTGATCGGCTGACCGGCCTCGTCGTACTGATTCTGCGCGACCACATGGAGAATCACGTCGATGGTCAAGGCCACCAGGCGCTTGAGGGTCGGCACATCGTAGGTCGCCGCCTGTTCATGCTCTTTGCACATGAAGACAT
>CAZYME010000065.1:0-2296 GCA_964648115.1 uncultured Legionella sp. | reverse complement strand
AGGGATCGATTACACGCTTCACTGCCACGAGAATTTTCATAATTCCTCACTGGAATAGTAAAAACAGCCCGGATTTTGCCAGAGAAAATGGTTATCTTTCAAGAATAACTGCGTAAATACTCTGCAAAATCTGGCCCTATCTCTGGATGGTTTAAGCCAAACTCCACCATTGCCTCTAAATATCCTAATTTTGAACCACAATCATAGCGTTTGCCATGAAAATGATATGCGTACACTTTTTCTTGCATTAACAATCGCCGTATCCCGTCTGTCAGCTGAATTTCTCCGCGTTGATCGGGAAGCGTTTCTTTAAGGCAGGAAAATATCGCAGGTGTGAAGACATAGCGCCCTATTGCAGCGAGATTAGAGGGGGCTGATGCTCTTGCTGGCTTTTCGATAATAGATTGAATAGGAGCGTAATCTTGCGCCTCATCTGTGAGACTAACAACACCGTACTGATGAACGTTTTCCCAGGGTACTGCTTGGACGGCCACTACGGAACTGTTATTTTCACTAAAGCATTGTGCCATTCCCGATAAACATGGGGCTTTGGATTCATTAATTAAATCATCGGCTAGTAGCACTGCAAAGGGAGCGTCTCCGACTACATGTTCTGCGCAGAGAATAGCATGGCCTAGGCCTAGTGGTTGGGTTTGTCTTACGTATGTAAATTGGACATTTGGAGGCGAAATATTTTTTACCACGGCCAGTAAATCATTTTTACCTTGCTCTTCTAAGCGGGCTTCTAATTCGAAGTGATAGTCGAAATGATCTTCTATGGCTCTTTTACTTGAGCTGGTAATGAAGATCATATGTGTAATCCCTGCTTTTACCGCCTCTTCGACTGCGTATTGAATCAGCGGTTTATCCACGATAGGCAGCATTTCTTTGGGATTTGCTTTGGTAACGGGTAGAAAACGGGAGCCTAAACCTGCGACGGGAAAAACTGCTTTTTTGACTTGCATCACTAAACGGCCTTCTTCCATTTTACAAAAATTGCATTATCAACAAAATATGGGGGAATAACAAATATGATTTAGTTGAATTTAGGGGCAGCTCCCCTTAAACAACGCTACGCAGCCTACTACTGAGATTTCAATATCTGTTAAGTGTTCTGCGAGTGCGCGTTTAAGTGCTTTTTGCGTATCTTCTTGATTCGAAAAAATGCCTTTTTTATTATAAAAAGCACATAAGCGTTTGCTGACTTTTGTATGCAGGTTTGCATCGGATAAAATGGTCGCACCAAACAGAGTCCCGCCGGGGATTAACATGGATGTAGCGGTCTCTATAGCAGTTGATTTCGCTTTCATATTGCCCGGTAAGCAATGCAAAAGATAATTCATTGAAACAGAATCAAATTTATCATGTAGAGAATCCATTGGCTTAAAAATATCATGCAGATAAGCATTCGGAGTGTATTCTTGCAAAAGCGTTTTTGTAGCTTCTAAACAATTGGGGTTCAAATCCATCAGGGATAATTTCGCTTGTGATGGCAGTTTACATTGTTTGAGGTAATAACCAGTGCCTACGCCAATATCCAAATGATTTGCCGTAATCAGTTGGTTAAATTGCTGCAGTTGGATATGTTTGGAACACCGCCAAATCCATGTATTTGAGATATCTAAGACCCAGAGATCATACAGCTTTAACATAATAGGCGTGTATACCGCCTGCCCTTTTTTTATATCAGATTCACTTATTGCTGTCATTTGATCCTCATAAGGCCTTAGTACGTATGTATATAATTCTCTAATTGTTCGATCACGCGTTTTTTATCTTCAATAAGATTGAACAGCAAATCACCAATCGATAGTATCGCAATGATTTTTCCATCTTCAGCAACCAAGATATGACGACGCTTTGTAAAGGTAATTGCAGCCATAGCCATTTCAACGGTATCAGAAGAGCTTAAAACTGTAATATCTGCATGTAGTATATCGGATGCTTTGGTTTTATTTGGGGATAAACCCTTGTACACAAGACCACGTACTACGTCTCTCTCACTGAGTATACCTAATATATTTTCATCATCACCTACTACCAGAGCACCAATGTTTTGCTGAAGCATGATGTCAACGCACTGAGCGATACTGACATCAGGGTTCACATAAGCAATGGGATGCCTTGGTCGAGGTAAGATCGAGTGGATTAAGTTAGCCATGTTACGCTCCCTGAATTTATCAACTCTAGCATTAAAGTATAGTATAAAATCAGTAGGGGTGTAGATGTGACCATCAGGAACGAGTTGCCTCAAAATAAATGTTACCCAAACTAGGAAAAATTTGATTCGTTGCCT
>CAZYME010000064.1:0-2635 GCA_964648115.1 uncultured Legionella sp. | reverse complement strand
CGCACGTCGCAAAACAGAAATGTCATGTCCCGGGTTTCACCGCCGAGCCTCAACCGGCTAGGATCCTTTGCAAGCTGCTCCACCAGCGCTGGCGATAGATATTGGCTGAACGCGCCACGCACTTGCGCTTTTTCCGCCTCGGTGCGCAGGAAGTTGAGCAATGTGCCGGAAATGAACATCAGTCCGACGGTCAGCGATGGCCCGATCGGGTCCAGCAGCCATTGATACTGCGAATACAGATACCAGGAAGTGAAAATGGCGAAGCCAATGCCCCCAATGGCGACGATGGCGCAGGCAATTGCCGAAACCTGGCGCAATAAAATCAGGATAATGATCCCAAAGCTGATCAGGAACACCATCTCTGCCCCCTCGGCCCAGTCGGGACGGGAAAGATAATGCCCCAGCAATATCTGCTCCAGGAATTGAATATGCACTTCCACCCCCGCGCTCACCGGGTTCAGGGGGGTTGCGCGCAAGTCTTTCAGGCCGGCGGCGCTTGGACCCACGAACAGAATGCTTCCCGCAACACGCGAAGGATCGAATTTGTCATCCAGCAATTCCCAGGCCGGGATGCGCCGCGACGGCACGTCCCTGGTATAATGCACCCAGGCCTGGCCTGTGCTGGTGGTTGGAACCTCAATGCGCCCAACCTTGATGGCGGTAATACCGGTCTTTTCACCAAATGATTCGGTCATATTAGCGCCGGAGGATTTCACAATGAAGGTCGAGGCGCCCTGAATGATGCGCAGCGCTTCCATGGCGAGGGTCGGAAAAAGCGTGTCGCCTTTGCGCACCAGCAGCGGGACACGGCGGATGATGTTGTCCTTCTCGGTGATAAAATTAAAACTGCCATTGCCCGATGCGGCTTTTTCAAGTTTGTTCAAATTCGTGACCGCGCCAAAAAATTCCGGAATAAACTGGCGCGGATCATCGCCCGCATAGGAAAAGCCGGCTTTGCGTTCCGGTTCAAATTTATTGGTTGCTTCGGTAAGGGTAAAACCCGTGACGACATTTGCCTGGCGCATGACATCGGACAGCACATCATCATGATTGGGCAAGCCGCCAATGACTTTCGACACCTTGGCAAGCTCCGGTCCGTTGCCCAATTGCAGCAGAAACTGTTCCGGTGAAGTGCGGTCCGGCTCGGCAAACACCACGTCAAACACCAAGGCGTAAGCGCCGGCATTTGTCGCCCGGGCGATCAGATCAGCGATGACCGTTCTTGGCCACGGCCACTGACCGATTTTGTTCAGGCTCTCATCATCGACATCGATCAATTTGATGCCGACCCCCGCGACGCTTTGCGGATCAATATATTCGCGCGGCTGAATACGCTGGTAGAGATCGAAGGTCTGATTGCGCAAACTGGTAATGACAAATAACGGATCATAGTAATTCACCGCAAACGCTAAAAAGAGGACCAGAGCCGGAATCATGTTTTGAAGTTGACGCGATAGTTTTTGCATCGACATGAAAAATCAAATCCGTTCGTTTGACGCAGGCGGCCCGTGCGGTGAAAGTGTGCTTTATGCAAGTTAAACTTTAACTAATCCCGTATATCATCACAGCTTAGTCAGTTTTTCATTGAATGGCCCTAATTGTGTGCCCAATTGTGTGCCCATGTGAGCACCGGAGGCTAGCCGAGACGAAATGTACGCCCTCTTGAATTTCATAACCGACCTTTGGCGAAATTGGGCGATGCTGTTTCAACCCTTGCCATTTGGTGATCCCTATCTGGCGTGGGTGGCGCTGGGGGTGCTGTATTTTCCGGTCCGGCGGTTCATTTCCTCCATATTTTAGCCATCCAGGGCTGAACCAGTTTATTCTAGATCAGAATTAACCAATCCATTCTTATTGTAATAAAGATTAATTTAGAAAGTTTTTTTTTGAAGTTAATATTGCTTTAATTATTTTCTAAACTTATACTCGTAAAATCATATTCCTCGAAAGACAGTAATCATGGACAACAAGAACGCCCTTATTGACATGACGGCTGAGATTGTATCTGCGTATGTTGGTAATAATGAAATCAGTGCTGCGGATCTGCCCAGTCTGATTCAGCAGGTTTATGGTTCTCTCGCCGACGTGTCCCAGGGGGTTGTGGTCAGCGAGAACGAGCCGTTGAAGCCTGCGATTGCGGTCAAACGTTCCGTCTCTTCAGATTACATTGTCTGTCTGGAGGATGGCAAGAAATTCAAGTCCCTTAAGCGGCATTTGCGGGCCCATTATGATATGAGCCCGGACGAATATCGGGTTAAATGGGGGCTGCCCAAGGATTATCCGATGGTTGCGCCCAATTATGCGCAGGCCCGTTCGACGCTGGCTAAGCAAATGGGGCTAGGCCAAAAAAGTAAGCGCAAGAAGGCTGGTTAGCTATTCCGGTCTGTGGCCGGATGCGGATTGAACCGCACCTTCCGTGTGTGGTTTATAATTTGGGGTCGCGGCACCAGTCGGTGCGCTTTTTTCCGTCATAGTTTTGGGCCAGGCCGGCCTGGACCAACGCGCCTGCAATATCATGGCGCTCCATGACAGCAAACGCCGCTTTCACCATTTGATGAGTGCTTGGAAATCCCTTGCTTGGCACATGTATCTCCCCCGCCAAGGCATCAATACGAGCTGATAGAGTAAGAATACT
>CAZYME010000063.1:0-2739 GCA_964648115.1 uncultured Legionella sp. | reverse complement strand
ATCTGCTCGGGGTTATGGAATTTATTCGCCGGGAATCACGGGGAGGGGATATGTCAAACATGAATGGCCGCACGTTCCGTTGGATCACTTGCCTAGGCCTATTTCTTGGTAGTGTGGCAGCCCATAGCCTAGCCGCCGTTCCAATTAGCCCATCCATGAGTGCGGCGCCAGCTCTCAGTGCGAACCCACGGTTGACCGCGACCGTGCTCAATGCCCCGATACGCTTTGAAGCGAATCATGGACAAACCGATCCCAGCGTGAATTTCATCGCCCGCGGCGGCGGCTATACGTTGTTTCTCACTCCGAATGAATCGGTCATGGTGCTAAGCACACGTGAAGCGTCAAGCGTGAAGGGTGAAGCGGAGTCTGACCCGACACATTTCATTGGACAGGAGTCGCAGAAGTATAAGCACAGCGTCGTGCGGATGAAGTTGGAAGGCGCCAATCCTGAGCCAGTTGTCAACGGCATGGAGCAATTGCCGGGGGTCGTGAACTATTTCATCGGCAACGATCCGGTCAAGTGGCGGACGAAGATCCCGACCTATGCGAAGGTGAACTATCGAGAGGTCTACCCCGGCATCGATGTGGCCTACTACGGCAACCAAGGCAAGCTGGAATATGACTTCATTGTGTCGCCTGGTGCCGATCCGAACCAGATCAAGCTGGCCTTCGAGGGCGCGTCGGAGATCAAAGTCGCCGAGAGCGGCGACCTGCTGCTTGCTACAGCGTTGGGCGAGGTTCGGTTGCAGAAGCCGGTCGTTTATCAGTTGGATGCGGATGGCCATAAGACGCTTGTAGCGGGGAATTACGTTACTCTTCCGAGCGGTCCGCCAACGGTACAAATCGAAGTAGCGAGCTACGATCGGGAAAAGCCATTAGTCCTGGACCCAGTGGTTGATTATCTTACCTATCTTGGAGGCAAGCAAGGGGATGCCAATCCCAGGATTGCTGTTGATGCATTCGGCAATGCCTACGTAACGACTTGGACTGGATCGCTAGATTTTCCGGTCACGCCCGGCTCTTTTGATTCTTCTTTTAATGGCAATCCGGCTTGCCCCCGGTATCACTGCAACGAATACTAACTGTCCGGACCCATTAGGGGTAAATCTAAATGTTGATTTTGTTGTAGCAAAGATCAATCCGACAGCAACTGCTCTTGTTTACGCTACATACATTGGTGGCTCCGGTTATGATTCTGCTTTTGCACCAATAGCAGTAGATGGGATGGGCAATGCATACATCGCTGGCGCAACGCGATCGGCGGACTTTCCTGTGACGTCGAGCGCCTTTCAAACAAGTGCACATCACTCTGTATCATGTGCACCGCCCAGCAATTGTAGCGCTGACGGATTCATTACAAAGATAGATCCAACTGGGAGTAGCCTTGTTTACTCAACCTATTTTGGAGGGAGTAGCGGTGACGGGATTCTAGGAATTACAGTTGATTCTAGCGGGTTTACCTATGTGACAGGTGATTTTGCGTCGAATGATTTCCCTATTACTCCAGGCGCGTTTTCGTCCACAACTGTACGAGGCCTTGTTGCTAAGGTCAATCAAACTGGGAGCGGCCTGGTATGGTCAACGCGGCTCGGCGTTACTGGAAGTGGCTTTCACGCTGGCCAAGCGATAGCTCTTGATTCATCCGGTAATGTGATTGTGGCGGGTGGGGCTCAGGCTAACATCATGCCGCTGGTGAACCCAGCTCAGAGCACATATGGAGGTAACTCGGACGCCTTTGTGTGGAAGTTAAATCCTGGCGGTACATCGCTTCTGTTTTCGACATTTCTAGGCGGCAACGGAGTAGATTGGGCATATGGTGTGGCAGTTGATTCCTTCGATAATATCTACCTGTCCGGTTATACCCAGTCGCCGAACTTTCCGACTACAGTTGGAGCATTTGATCAATCGTACAATGGTGATAGCGACGTATTCGTTACTAAACTTTCTCCATCTGGTCTTCCGGTCGTGTATTCCACGTTCATTGGTGGAAGCGGGAACGACGAAAACAGAACGGACATCGTCGTAGATGGCGGAGGGCATGCGTATGTTTCAGCGGCCTCAACTTCATCAGATTATCCTCTTGTAAATCCGTTCGACTCCACACGAGCAAGTAGCGAAATAGTTCTTACAAAACTAAGAGCCGATGGCTCAGCTCTTCTTTACTCTTCCTATCTCGGTGGACCAGCTAGCGAGGGGCGTCCAACCATTGCTCTTGGAGCTACGGATAGCATCTATCTCGCCGCGTTTGTTACCCCGACCGGGCTCACGACTACGCCGGGAGTGTTTCAACCGATCAGCAATGGAGGTGAGGAACTTTTTGTCGTGAAAATAACAGACCACCCCCTCGCCCACGCTGGGTCGGATCAATCCGTACCCGAAAGCACGCTTGTGACATTAGATGGGGCAGGTTCGACAGGCGGGTCCTTGACCTATATTTGGACCCAAGTGGCAGGGCCTTCAGTGGCGCTTGGCGGCGCGTCCACGGCGCATCCCACTTTTGCAGCACCGAACGTGCCCGCCGCCGGGGGAACCGTCACCTTGGAGTTGGTTGTCTGTGAAGGCACCAGTAGCAACTGCAGCGACCCCGATACGGTGAACGTGCATATCACCGATGTGAACCATCCGCCGGTGGCGCAGGCCGGGCCGGATCAGACAGTGCAGGAAGGTAGTCCGGTGATATTGGATGGGACAGCCAGCTACGATCCGGACATCGAGACGCTGACCTATACCTGGCTCCAG
>CAZYME010000062.1:0-2866 GCA_964648115.1 uncultured Legionella sp. | reverse complement strand
TCGCTTAATTTGAGCGGGAATGATCTTCACCTTAAAACTGCTGAGGAATTAGCTGTCATGACAGGCAGTTTACAACATATAACAACTGTTATTCTAAAACTCTCTGAAATAGAAGCTATGACGGTAGACCAGCGCCGCGCTCTAAAAAATATTTTTCCTCGCATTAAAGCAAGAGACATCATTCTTCTCGATGATGAGGGGAGTCGCCTGCCTGCTGGAAGAGCAGAGCTAGCTGTTTCTCTTTTTCGAGAAGTGCCATCTCTTAAAGCGCTATCTGCTCATTGTTTTCTTACAAGGCCTCAGCCCGGGGCGCAGGCGAGCACACGCCCAGACGATTCTGCCGTGACTGAGGCGGTCAGCCGTTACCTTAAGGCATTTTAACTGCCTAGGTAGCTATTGCGGAAATTACGGATGTCTTTCGGGCCATGCATGCGATCTGCATGATAGCGATCATAGCCCAATGATGGCACGGCAGATATTAATTTAGCCGTACTCCTAAACCCGTTGCATTGTTGTCCTGAGTGGAGGAAAATCACATCAGAGGCTAATCATATACCAAGGATGGGAGTCTATGATGCGACGTCGTGAATTGCGTTCAGATCTTGTTCCAGTGTCCGGTTTTGCACGTTCATTTGTTAGTGGCGCGGATATTCCGGATGCAAAAATTACCGCGTTTGATGCTAAAACCGAAGAGGTAATTGATGTATGCAAAACAGGTCGTGATGGTAAGTTCAGCATATATTTAGATGTTGGGCGGCATGTTTTTTTTAGGATTGAAAAAGATAAAGACTCTTTGCTTAGAGGTTATCGTCCAACGCAAACTCCTACGGTTATTGTTCCACAAAGCGGAATAAACGATCCTCGTGGTTTTCTCTTCGATATTTCATTTCAAGTTCCCTCAAATCTGGCATTTATGCTTCTTGCATACATCATGTGGGCAACTGAAAATAGGGAATGTGGTCAAGTTGCAGTGACGGTTACCCTGCCAGGAATAACCATGGATGATATCCCACAAGGTGAGCCTGGAGTGGAGGTTTTTTTGTGCCGAGAGGGAGATGAGTCGCCTTTGGATCACGATGTCCATTATTTGGGCATCATACCGGGGATTCATAAAACAGATTTTAGTGGTGTTTTTGGCAGGCATCAGCGTACCTCTCTTGACGGTGGTGTACTGTTTCGAAATGTACCACCGGGTTTTTATAAGCTGGTGGCAGAGAAAGGGGATATGCGTGCTGAAATCAGCGTAGTGGTAAGCCCTGGTGTTCTCACCAATGCAAGCCCCGCGCGGGGCTTAGTATTGAAGCCAAGTGAAACATCCACAGAGTATGAGTCATTAGCGCTAAGTTAACGTCGGGGCATTAGAAGTAGGTTGGGCCATGGTGCAACCTACTTCTGACTAATCACTTTTTTAAACCGCCCTCAATTCCTACTCGGCTCAATGGTCTTCTGTTTCGCCGATTCATAACGTGCTTGCAACTCAACATCAATATAACGATCCGTCGTGGCACTTGAACTGTGACCTGCGTCATCGCGAACATGCTCACGAGGCCGGATTTTGACATCTTCGGAAATTCCTGTGTGTCTTAACCAGTGAACAGTTGCGGCCCCCAAACTATCCGCCTCTTCAATTTGACCGTGGCGACGTAATTGAGCGGCTGCGTCATCAAAGCATATTTGTACAAGACGCCGAATAGGTGCTGTATCACTCATGGGGCCCGTGCCGCGTAATTTGGGGATTAATGGCGAATTATCTGCAGGTGAGGGCAAAGGTGATAATCCTAAAAATTGACGCCAGCGAGCGAGGCTATCTAGCATAGCTTCACTCACGGCTATTTGACGTTCTTTGTTACCCTTCCCTACGGTTGTGAACCACCAATAACCATTACTGTCTTTGGCAAAATCATTCATCATCGGAATCCATCGGTCACTAGCTGCTAACTCTGATATACGTAAATACATGCCGTACAACATGCTGAGCATAAATCGTGTACGCTCATGCTTCTCAGGATTTGCTTCGGCTAAGGCTTCTGCCGCATTCAACACAGCATCCCATTGCACTAAACTTAATCGGCGGATTGGGGCATTTTGTTGGCGTTTACGTACAAATTTACTTTTTTGGCGGATCAATGCCACAGGATTAGAAACTAAATACTCTTCTGCGATGAGAAAGTTAAACATAGTGCTTAAAATGGCGAATATTTCTTGGACGGCCCCCTGAGACAAGCTAAATTGCGAAATGGATTTGGTGTCTCCACGCTTGCGCCCCGATTTACTGACAGTTACAACAAATGGTCGCCAGCTTGGATTTGGAATACGCTTTCCTTCTTGCTCAATATACCGCGGTACTTTTTTCAAAGCTATCCAAGTAAGTGGTGGGCTTTGGCAAAAGCGGACAAAATGCTCAATATCATCACGTTTTAGCTCCGGCAAAGACATATTTTTAATTTGCCAACACCATTGTAGAAGGCGTTCAGCTTCTCGACGATAACTATTAAATGTACCCAGGCTGCCATTATAACTTTTAAGAAAATTGAGAGTATGGTTAAAATCTTCCTGATAACGTCTATCTGGGAGAATGACATTTTCGGCATTTTTGTGTAGATGATCCATGCTATCAAACAAAGGAAGTAACCGTGTTTTCATCGTTTTTACGCTGAAGAAGGGGGATTTTAATCGTAGCGTAAGTAATTAAATACGGCAATCAGGAGTTTCACGTTCCGTCTCACTGCCATTCAGTTAAAAAGACTGTCGTCCCCGAGAAGGCGGGGACACATTTCTCTAATGGTTCCTAGCTTGAGTCAGAGATGGATTCCCGCCTTCGCGGGCATGATAAGATCTCTTAACTTAATGGCAGTTAGTTGTTCGT
>CAZYME010000061.1:0-3077 GCA_964648115.1 uncultured Legionella sp. | reverse complement strand
GATTATCCCAAGTGGAGATCCCGGAATGAAACATCATATCAACGACATGAAGCGCCGCGCTCTGCATAACGCGGACGCGGCATACTACGTCCTGGACTACCTCGCCCATTCCTTCCCGGTGCAGCTCTACGAGCCCTTCACCGACAGCGAGGGCAAGCTGTCGTCCCGTCCGGTCTACCGCGACGGACAGCCGGTCGACAGCCGGGAGGCCGTGCAGCGACGGGATGCGCTGATCGCCAGGCTCGCGAGCCTGCCTCCTGTTCCTGGCGCGCTCGACCAGATCGTGCAGCGCTTCGGCACCGAAATGGTGGCGGAAGTGACGGGCCGGTCGCGCCGCATCGTCCGCAAGTCCAGCGCCGCAAGGAGCGATCGTCTTGTCGTCGAGACCCGAGCGGCCTCCGCCAACCTCGCCGAGGCGCAGGCCTTCATGGACGACCACAAGCGCATCCTCGTGTTCAGTGACGCGGGTGGCACCGGCCGCAGTTATCATGCCGAGCTCACGGCGAGGAACACGCGCCTTCGCGTGCATTATCTCCTCGAGCCCGGCTGGAAGGCGGATACAGCCATCCAGGGACTCGGCCGCACGCATCGGACCAACCAGAAGCAGCCTCCGCTGTTCAGGCCGGTCGCCACGAACGTCAAGGCGGAGAAGCGCTTTCTCAGCACGATCGCACGTCGGCTCGATACGCTGGGCGCGATCACGCGCGGCCAGCGCCAGACCGGCGGCCAGGGTCTCTTCCGACCGGAGGACAATCTGGAGTCCCACTATGCGCGCGACGCCTTGCGCCAGCTCTACATGCTGCTCGTCCGCGGCAAGATCGAGGGCTGCTCCCTTCAGCGGTTCGAGGCGGCGACCGGTCTGAAGCTCATGGATGCGAACGGCATCAAGGATGAGCTGCCCCCGATCACCACCTTCCTCAACCGCATGCTCGCGCTGACCATCGAGCTGCAAGCCATCCTGTTCACAGCCTTCGAGCAACTGTTGAACGCCCGCATCGAGGGTGCCATTGCCGCCGGCACCTACGATGTGGGCCTGGAGACGCTGCGCGCCGAAAGCTTCGTGGTCACCAAGCGTGAGACGATCTACACGCACCCGGGGACCGGCGCGGAGACGCGGCTGCTGACCATCATGCAGCGCCAGCGCAACCGTCCCGTCACGCTCGACGAAGCGTTGAGCCGGTTGCGCGAGCGCGGATCGCGGCTTCTTGTCAATGAGCGCTCCGGGCGTGCTGCCGTGCAGGTCCACGCACCGTCCGTCATGCTCGATGACGGCGAGGTCGAATACCGCGTGCGCCTGATCCGTCCGATGGAGGCTCCGAATGTCCCCATCCGCACGATGGCGGAAAGCCATTGGCAGGAGGCGGACGAGGCGACCTTCGCCGCGGCCTGGACCGCGGAACTGAACGAGGTGCCACCGTTCGCCGATTCGCCCATCCACATCGTCGCGGGTTTGCTGCTTCCGATCTGGAAGCGGCTGCCCAACGAATCGACGCGCATCTATCGGCTTCAAACCGACGACGGCGAACGCATCATCGGCCGCAGGGTCTCGCCGGCCTGGGCGGCGACCGCCACGGCGACCGGCCTGCCTTCGCTGACGCCGGACGACGCCTTCGCCGCCCTGATCGACGGTAAGACCGTCATCGATCTCGCCGAGGGGCTTCAGCTTCGTCGCGTGCGGGTGATGGGCAGCCATCGCATCGAGTTGTCGGGCTTCACCGACACCATGCGCGAACGGCTCACAGCCTATGGGCTCTTCCACGAGATCATTTCGTGGAAGCTGCGCATGTTCGTTCCCACCGACGCCGGCGGTCCCACGATCCTCGCCAAGGTGATGGATCGCTATCCGGTCGCTCGGGTCGGCGAGCGGGAGGCGGCGTGATGTCCCGGCTCGATGCGTCGGAACTGGCGCACCGTCTCGCGCGCAATGCCGAGGCGGTGTGTCGCCACTATCTCTCCAACGGCCGTCGCGAAGGCCGCTATTGGATGGTCGGCGATGTGCGCAACACGCCTGGGCGCTCGATGTTCGTGCGTCTGGCCGGCTTGGAGAGCGGCAAAGGCGCGGCGGGCAAATGGACTGACGCCGCAACCGGCGAACATGGCGATCTGCTCGACGTGATCCGTGAGTCCTGCGGCCTCGTCGATTTTTCCGACGTCGCGAAGGAGGCACGCGCCTTCCTCAGCTTGCCACAACCCGGGTCGCAGGCCAACGCGCACCGCCGCATGGTCCAGCCTGCACCGACAGGGTCTCCGGAAGCAGCACGTCGCCTGTTCGCCATGTCGCGACCGATCCACGGCACGCTGGTCGAGGCATATCTCCGCCGACGCGGCATCACGTCCTTGCACGGCACCGGATCGCTCCGCTTCCACCCGCGCTGCTACTATCGGCCGGACGAGCATTCCGCGACCGAAACCTGGCCCGCCATGATCGCCGCGGTCACCGATCTCGGCGGCCGCATCACCGGCGCGCACCGGACCTGGCTCGATCCCAACGGCTTCGATCCCGTGCGTCTCGGCAAGGCCCCGATCGACACGCCACGTCGCGCGATGGGCGATCTCCTCGGACACGCCGTCCGCTTTGGCGTGGCAGGCGAAGTCATGGCCGCGGGCGAAGGCATCGAGACCATGTTGTCGCTCAGGATGGCGTTAACCGACATGCCGATGGTCGCCGCTCTGTCGGCAGCCCATCTCTCGGCCATCCTCTTCGCGGACACGCTGCGCCGAATCTACATCGCGCGCGACGACGACCCGGCCGGCTACGGTGCGATGGCGACGCTGATCGAGCGCGCGTCCCACGACGGCATCGAGGCGATCGTGCTGTCGCCGAGACTGGGCGACTTCAACGAGGATCTCCGCATGCTCGGCCCCGACGTGCTGGGCAAGGACCTTCGGGCGCAGCTCGCGGCTCAGGACGTCGCGCGTTTCATGGCCGAGGCCGCATAGAGCACGCGCCCGTGAACGCACGGCCGGGACGAAGGTGAGGTCCAGAACCTCGCCGGCGGCCGATGCTCCGACGTGCCGGAGAGAGCCGCGCCCTCGGCCTTCAAGCTGTTCTCGATCATGCAGAATGGCGACGGGCT
>CAZYME010000060.1:0-3097 GCA_964648115.1 uncultured Legionella sp. | reverse complement strand
CACGCGCTGGCTCAACGGCGCTGAAGTTATGCACTGGGAAGTTGAATCTGCGTATCAAAACAATTCACGATGTTATAGGTCTCAGTGGTAACCTCACCTCTGCTGACAAGAAAAATCTGATGCTTCGGTAGCGTACAGCGTCTGGCTCCCGTTGCATATGCGCCGGGGATCGCGACTTTCCATTTATTGATCTTGTCTTTATTCACCGTAACTATTGATCTCGACACATATTTGACCTTTTTACCTTTGACATAGCACTTGATTGCGTTCGGATTGGCCGAAGAAATTTCAGAGTTTCTTTGGAAGTAGAACGTTCGTAGTCCAAAAGGTTTCCCAGACCATGCAAAATCGGCAACCGACTGCCTTGTCTTCGATCTCATTATTTTTTCAATTATCGAGGTCGACTCTGGATCGTCTGGAATTATGTCGAATCTGGATAGATCAATCTTGTAAGTGGAATCTTTGCAAAGGAACTGTGTTTCACCATGATGTGATGCTTTCCAATTCAGAAAACAAACTCCTCCTTGTACGTGAACGGTTGGGAAAACATCCTCGGCACGTTCGAAATATTGAAGAGCTTTTATCTGCGGTGAATTAGCAATCTTCGCTCTGAACGACCGGAGGTTCTTTCCGCCGGAAAACCATCTAGCCGGAATTACGACAGCCAGTTCGTCGATCTCTCCGCAATCAATTAGTCGTTCAACGAAAAAGTTGTATATAGGTTTCGCGCTCGCTTTAGCGCCACCATCCGCTTCTTGATAAGGAGGATTTCCGACTGCCACAATCCTACAGCCCGGCCTTGTCCTTCTGATGAATCTAATCATGGCCTTAAATTCCTTTTCGAACTTTTGTTTCCTTAATCTTCCATCAACTTCCGAAAGATAATTTCCATTTCGAATATGCCTTGCGAACTGTTTGTCGTGCGATTTCTCATTGCCGTAAAAAGTCCGGAGGCTTAACAGGTAGTGCCTCTCATCCGGAGCCAGAGCGTAATAGCGGCCACCATATATTTCTTCCGCGATCTTATGGGAAGATACGAGAGGTTTTGACCTTCCTTTACGCACCACACAGGATCTGAGTGCGGCAGCCAGCAGTATTTCGCCAGCCTTGCAAAATGGATCCAGGATGACTGTGCTTTGGTCGAGGAACGCTGATTCTGATATGCAGGTAACAAGTTCCAGCGCCTTGCCGACCAGCATGATGGGCTGGTCTCGGCCTTTCGTGCTGCCGAGAATATCCACAACATGCGAATCGGGGGTGAGAATCTTGGTGGCAAGCATCAAGCGGCTTCAGTGTGGGGTGATTGTCTGGTGTTCGGCTCGATGAGAACTAGCATCGCATCTAGGGCAAAGGCGAAATCCTCAGAACGTTGTTCCTTGCCTCCTTCCATTGAGACTTTTAGGAATCGCAACGCCCGTTCATAGAGTAGCGGCACCGTGTTACGGGTTGTGGATCGCTCATAGAATTCACACCAGCCCAAATCGAAGTTGATTGGTTTATGGCTATTCGTCTTGATCCATGAATCCCCGATCTTTGTCTGCGATGCTTTCGCCTGAGCTGTACTCTGATCGCTCAGTGCAGAAAGGGTCTCGTTCTCATGAATTTGCCACATGAGAGTACAGAGAAGGTGGATTATGTAGTCGTTCATTTCTGAGCGTCGAATCTCGAAGGCGTTAGCCAGAAATCTCCGTACAACCATGTCGAGAATGCGTTTACGAGTCAGATGGACGTTTAGAGGGCATATGTCCACAGCCCATATGGTGTGAATCGTGGTTGCCACTGCGTGTAATACAGGCTGGTCAATTCCCGCTTTGACGTATTTTTTGACGAGGGCATTTATTCGACGCTCCACGATCGCCAAGGCGATGTTGCCATGACCACAAGCTGGCTCAAAGAAGACGACGCTTTCGTTAGACCACACTTTCTCATCGAATAGCCCGATAATTTCTTGAACATAGCGTTCGGGAGTGAAGACCTCACCCATGTCCTTGATTCGCTCTCGATTGCGATGATGTTCAATGACGCTTAGAAGGGAATGTTGATCGGTTGTTTTACCTCGGCCTGATGGAAACTTTAGGTCCCGCTTCCCAAAGGTACGACAGGTTCGCGCCGGGAATGGTACCGCTTTTCCAGTCTCAAACATTTTTAATGACCTACTCTTCGTTCATGACTCAAGCAGGAATGCACACCTTTGCCCTCTTCGGCGTATCGGGATGTGAACTTTAATAATTTGGTAAATACTTGCCGGGAGAATTGAGACAGTGCTGTCCAGTCGAGAAGAAACTAAGGAATCTGGAATTGTTTTGAGGAAAGTGAGGGGTGGCACTCATGCGAGGTGGGATTCGGATGGCTAGGCTAGTGTGAAAATCACGGCGATCTCAGGCGGAGATTGAGGGAAACAGAAGGAAGATACAACGCACAGAGCCCCTTGTGATCCTTGACTCTTCTCGACTTCGCACCGCCCCTCACGTATGATGGCTCCAAAAGAAGAACAACCTACCTTTTTTGCTAAAGAGTGTCACGATGGAACGAATCGTCAACCTACACATCGAAAAGCTTCCTGAAGGGATGTACCTCGCGACATCGGACGCCATACAAGGACTCGTGGCGCAAGGGCGGACGATTCAAGAAACGATCGACATCGCTCGTGATGTAGCCAAAAAAATTCTTGAAGCCAAACAGGAACGTGACGGCGACTCCCCGCTCCCACCTGCTCGCGATGAATTCGATTACCCTCTCATCGTCAGTGCCTGATGGGGCGATTGGCTGGGTTCCGGTATCGTGAAATCGTTCAGCGGCTGAAAGCCCTCGGATTTCAGTTCGATCGGCAGGCTGCCGGTAGTCATGAGATCTGGTTCAACCCTTCCACTCGCCGATACACAACCATTCCCAATCATCCAGGCGATATGCCGGAAGGCACGCTCCGCGCCATACTAAAACAGGCCGGAGTGACCCCAGAACAATTCATGGACGCCTAGATTTGCGACTGCTTAATTTTGAGTGGGCTAGTTATGCGGCATGCGGCTCGCCCTATTCCTGCACCCACTCAATCACGGCAATTTCAGGCCGGCAGTTGAAACGAAACGGCAGGAAAGAC
>CAZYME010000059.1:0-3776 GCA_964648115.1 uncultured Legionella sp. | reverse complement strand
GCACTTTGGACGGGTCGGCGAAAATGCCGTTTTCCATATCCATCAGCAGCGCGTCGTCCTCCCAGCTGTTCCATAGCTTGCGGCACACATCCATATATTCGTCGGCTATGTCATAGCGTTCGTCATGCGCTGGCAGGCCTTCCAGGCCGAAATTGCGCGCCTCGCCGGGCGAAAAAGACGTGACGATATTCCAGCCGATTTTTCCCTTGGTGATATGATCCAGCGTCGCCAGTTTGCGCGACAGCATATAGGGCGGGTAAAAGCTGGTCGACATGGTGATGGCATAGCCAAGGTTCCTGGTGGTCGCCGCCAGATACGGCACCAGACATGCCGGGTCAGACGCTGGAAACTGAATGGCGTAGCGGATATTGTCCGCATTGGTGCCGCCGCCCCAGCCGTCGGCAAAGAAAAACATGTCAAACTTGCCGCGCTCCAGATGCTGGGCGATTTCAACCCAATATTCGATCTCGGTCCATTGATGACGGATTTTCTCGCGCGGATACACCCATGACATGATCATGTGCGGCGCCGGGCAATAAACCATAAAACCGGTCAGATGCATCTGTTTGTTCATGGCGTGTCTCCCGCGCGGTGTGATTTAATCAGGGCGGTAAAATGGCGCGGCGTCTCCGTTAATGGTCACCCGCTGCATGCTGCGGGTTTGCGGAAAATAATCCGCGATGGCGCGGTGCTGGGTGCTGCGATTATCCCAGAACGCAATCGAGTTCACCCGCCATTTGAAGCGGACGTGAAATTCCGGCGTTTCGATATGGCGGTACAGGAACTCAAGCACCGCCCTGCTTTCCTTCGGCTTCATGCCGACAATATGGGTGGTGAACGAACTGTTCACAAAAATGCCCTGGCGCCCGGATATCGGATGGGTGCGTATCACCGGATGCACGGCGCTGGGACGTTTGTCATTTTCGTGCTTGGGCGGACCGAACAGATGCAGGCTGCCATGATGCGCCTCAAGACCAGACAGGAAATGCTGCATCTTGTCCGACAGGTCATCATAGGCCGCATGCATGCTGGCGAACATGGTGTCGCCGCCAGTTTCCGGCAGGATTTTGGCCAGCAGAATCGCGCCCATATTGGGGATGGGATCGCAGGACACATCCGAATGCCAGCCATTGGCGGAATATTGCTTTTTTGCGTCGGAGTACAGCGGCAGAATTTCCGGGTGGCCGGGAATGCCGCCCATCGCCGGATGGACGTGCAGGCTGCCAAAACGCCGCCCAAAATCCTTGTGCTGTTCAGGGGTGATATCCTGATCGCGGAAGAAAATCACCTGATTTTCCACCAGCGCATCATGCACTTCCTGAAAGGTCTGGTTGCCGAGCGGCTTCGAGAGATCAACCCCGCTGATTTCCGCGCCGAGCGCTCCCGCCATTTTTTCCACTTTTATGGTTTCAAACCGCATATCATTTCCTCGCCTGATTTAGGGCTGATGGTCCGTGCGCCGTCTGTGCACCGTTGACTTTCTATCATGACCAAGAGATATTATCATTATGCTAAATATTGCTGTCAATATAAATTATGGACTTCCTGTTAACCCCTCCAAAGGATGAACGCGCAAGATGCAAAAGGCCACACAGATTAACTCGCCGGCCGACTGGCGTGCGGCGGATTTCAAACAGGAAGCAGACTGGGTTGACCATCTGACCAGCGCCGAGCTGGCAGAATTGGATGCAGCGCTGCATTACGCCAAAAGCAGGGGGCTGACCGGAACGGCATTGACGCGCGAGGATTTTCCCCTGCCGCGCCTTGCCGGGCGCCTGGAGCGGCTGCTTGACACGCTGATCAATGGCCGGGGCTTTGCGCTGCTGCGCGGTTTTCCGGCGCGCGACTATTCGAAAGAGGATGCGGGCACAATATTCTGGGGCATTGGAACATATCTGGGCAGCCCCTGGCCGCAAAACGCGCGCGGCGATCTGCTGGGCGATGTCCGCGACACCGGGCGCAGCATACTGGATACGGATGTGCGCGGCTATCAGACCCGCGTTCATCTGCCTTTCCATACTGACGGCTCTGATCTTGTCGGGCTGATGTGTTTGCGCACCGCCAAGGAAGGCGGGGTTAGCAGCATCGTCAGTTCCGTTGCCTGCCATAACGCATTGGCGCACACACGCCCGGATCTGCTGGCGCGGCTGTACGAAGAGTTTTATATCGACTGGCGCGAAGAACAACCGGCGGGCGCGCCACCCTATTATACCATGCCCGTATTCACCAGGCATGACGGGCGGCTGTTCAACCGCTATGTGCGCGGTTATATCGATTCTGCGCAGCGCTTCGCAGAACTTCCCCGGCTTACGGCGCTGGAGCGTGAGGCGCTCGACGCGCTGGATGCGTTAACCGTCAGCAGGGAATTCCGTCTGGACATGGACCTGCAGCCAGGCGACATGCAGTTCGTCAACAATTATGTAATCTTTCATTCGCGTACGGAATATATTGATCACGAGGCCGAGGATGATAAACGCCATTTGAAGCGGCTATGGCTGGCGACAGACCGTCTGGTCAGCCGGCCAGCCGCGTTTATAGGGCGCGGATATGATCGTGGCTTTCAAAAACAGCAGGCGTGTGGATAACAAACCATTTCCAGACAGAAAGGACCAAAATGACAAACAAGTTCGCAGACGGCGATCAGGCCGGGGCCATGAATTACGTGACGGCGGAATGCACATTGAACGCGCTGAAAAGCGTCGGGCAAGGCCGGATCATTGATCTTAGCCAGGAGATCAAGTCCGGCCATCCCTGCATGCAGCCCGCGCAATCGCCCTTCATGATGAGTATGCGCGCAACGCCTGACATGCTGCTGCGCATGGGCGGCAAGCACGCGATCACTAATAGACTGGGCGCCTATACCGAGCGGGTGGAGCTGTGCATGCATACGGGCACCCATGTGGACGCGCTGGGCCATATTACTATCGCGGACGAAATGTATGGCGGTTACCGCGTCAGCGAGATGACCAATAATTTCGGTTTGCAGAAGCTGGGCATCGAACAGATGCCGCCGCTGATTTCTCGCGGCGTATGCATCAATGTCGCCGATCTGGACGATGGCGAATATCTGAATGGCGGGCGGGTGGTTTCCGTCAAAGACCTGAAGAATGCGCTGAACAAGGCGAAGGTAGAGATTGCGCCGGGGGATGTGGTGATGGTGCGCACCGGTTACAACCGCTTTTTCATGAAAGACAATCAGAAATATATTTCATCGGAACCGGGTATTGACGTGGAGGCGGCACGCTGGCTGACGGAACAGAAAGTTTCAGTCATTGGTTCCGACAATATGGGGGTCGAGGTCACGCCCTATCCCGAAAAAGGTATGATGCTGCCGGTGCATCAGCACACGCTGGTCGAGGCAGGCGTGCATCTGATTGAAAATCTGGTGCTGGATGAACTGATGCGCGAAAGCGTGACGACGTTCTGCTTCATCATGTTGCCCGTGAAATTCACCGGCGCGACGGCCAGCCCCGTCCGGCCGATCGCCGTTCTGTAACGCGCCGGAGAACGCAAAGAAATGCGGGGGGCTGAAGTGCCCCCCCGCCAGTATCAGCTGCCGTAGCTTTTCTGAATACTGTCCAGCGGCGACTTCTGGATGCCGTGATTGTAGATGGGATAACGCAAGCCGTTTTTGTTCAGCGCCGCCAGTCCCTCCACCACTTTTGGCAGGAAGCTGGGCGGCAGGGCTACCAATAATTCATCATCCTGTACGCCGCCAAATTTGCGTTCGGCATAGCACGGGATGGATACGGACGGCTCACCGGTCGCCAGCGCGT
>CAZYME010000058.1:0-3836 GCA_964648115.1 uncultured Legionella sp. | reverse complement strand
CGAGTTGCTGCGCAATGCTTTCTGCAACTAGTGTGGAGTCAAGCTCAGGTTTGCGAACTTCTTCAATATTGAGGTGAACTGGCACGCCCAAACGTTGAGAAATTTCACTACGTAATGCTTCAATTCCGCCGCCTTTTTTACCGATCAACACACCTGGTCGCGCTGTATGTATAGTAACAACAGCATTGTTAGCAGGACGTGCAATTTGAATACGGCTTACTGCAGCAGACATCAATTTTTTCTTTAAATATTTACGCAAATTTATATCTTGGTTCAGCAACTGTGCGTAATTTTTACCGGCATACCATGTTGAGTTCCAATCTTTGACGATACCCAGTCGTATACCAATTGGATTTACTTTCTGTCCCATTGCTATTCCCCGTCAGACACTTTTATGGTGATATGGCAGGTGCGTTTACAAATACGATTTGCTCGACCTTTTGCCCGTGGACTAATGCGTTTTAGTGTCGTCGCTTCGTCTACACAGACCATACCTACTTTAAGTTCATCGATATCAGCACCATTATTGTTTTCTGCATTTGCAATAGCAGACTCCAATAATTTCAGCATCAATTGAGCACCTTTCTTCGGAGTAAACTTCAGGACATCAACTGCCCCAGAAACATTCATTTTCCGAATCATATCTGCAACCAATCTGCCTTTTTGTGCAGACAAAGGTGCATTTTTTAATTTCGCTGTAACTTCCATCGCCGCCTCTTACTTACCTTTTGCCTTTCTATCACCAGAATGGCCTTTGAATGTACGAGTCATAGCAAACTCACCCAACTTGTGACCAACCATGTTATCTGTAATGTAAACAGGGACATGATCTTTGCCGTTATGCACAGCAATGGTCAAATCAATCATCTCTGGGATTATCGTAGAGCGTCGAGACCAAGTTTTAATTGGTTTTTTTGACTTCGATGCTACTGCCGCTTCCACTTTATTCAGCAAGTGATGATCGATAAAAGGACCTTTTCTTATAGAACGAGCCACCTTAATATCCTCTCAACTAATTATTTTTTCTTACGTCGTCTAACAATAAAACGATCAGTACGCTTGTTACTTCTTGTCTTATAACCTTTGGTTGGAACACCCCATGGTGAAACCGGATGACGGCCACCAGATGTTCTACCTTCACCACCACCATGTGGATGATCCACTGGGTTCATGGCAACACCACGAACGGTAGGTCTAACACCACGCCACCGTTTTGCACCTGCTTTACCCAGTGATCTTAAGCTATTCTCACTGTTACTTACTTCGCCAATTACAGCACGACATGCAAGCTGTATTTTTCTCATTTCACCGGAGCGTAGCTTTAGTGTTGCATAAATACCTTCTTTCGCTACTATCTGTCCACTACAACCGGCACTTCGTAACAGTTGCGCACCTTTTCCTGGCTTAAGTTCAACACAGTGAATTGTGGTACCAACCGGTATATTTTTTAGAGGTAAACAATTGCCGTTGCTGATAGGTGAATCATCACCGCTTACAACAACTTGCCCCTTTTCCAAATTTGAAGGAGCGATAATGTAACGCCGTTCGCCGTCTTTGTAAACAATTAATGCAATTAAAGCTGTTCGGTTGGGATCGTATTCAATACGTTCAACACGTGCTTCTATACCATCTTTACAACGTTTAAAATCAATAAGACGATACTGGTTGCGTGATCCACCACCAATATGACGTACTGTTATACGGCCTTGATTATTACGACCACCAGTTTTATTTAACTTTTCTAACAGGGGAGCATGTGGCTTACCCTTGTGAAGGTGATGGTGTACTACACGTAATTCACCACGTTTACCGGGCGAAGTTGGTTTGGATTTTAATAATGCCATCTTAATCTGCCTTATTCGGTCACTGTGAAGTCAATGTCATAATCGGGTTGCAGAGATACAAACGCTTTTTTCCAATCACTACGTTTTCCGCTAGTTTGTTTAAAGCGCTTGCGCTTTCCCTTTACATTTATGACAGACACACTTTTGACTTTGACTTTAAACATATGCTCAACAGCAAGTTTAATCTCATTTTTAGTAGCTGTTTTAAGAACTTTGAATGTAAATTGCTTAAATTTATCAGCCATAATAGTTGTCTTTTCAGAGGTGTGTGGTTCTCTAAGAACCATCATCAGTCTTTCAGCATTCATTGTAACTGCTCCTCTAATTTTTTGATGGCATCTTCTGTCATCAAAACTTGTTGGTAACGAAGCAAGCTTACTGGATCTAATGATTCCACATCGCAGACATCGTATTGATAAAGGTTGCGAGATGCCAAATACTCATACTCACCTACTTCATTCATCACTATTAAAGCGTTTTGTATATTTAGCTCATTCATTTTTACAATGAAATCTTTTGTCTTAAGTGATGGGCACTGAAAGTCACTGACAATAATTAAGTTACCGGTGCGATGAAGCTCGGAGATTATACTACGCAAAGCGCGTTTGTACATTTTTTTATTAATTTTTTGTGAATAATCACGCTTTTTAGATGCAAATGTGACACCACCCGAGCGCCAAATGGGGCTACGTATTGTACCTGCACGGGCACGACCGGTACCTTTTTGGTTCCAGGGCTTTCTTCCGCCGCCTCTAACTTCAGCACGGGTTTTTTGTGCACTATTACCACTTCGTGCATTATTCATAAAAGTTACAACGGCCTGATGAACTAAGCCTTCGTTATAATTGTAATCAAAAACATCTTTATTTACTTTTATTTTTGAGCTTGTATCTATAGTCATCAGTTCCATTATTTGCCCCTTGCTTGCATTTTAACTGCGGGCTTTACTTCAACTCTTGCACCTGGGGCACCTGGTATAGCACCTTTGATTAAGAGTAAATTGCGGTCTTTATCAACACGCACCAACTCAAGCGTTTGAATTGTGCAACGTTTGTTACCCATCTGCCCTGCCATTTTTTTACCTTTGAAAACACGACCAGGTGATTGATTCTGTCCGATAGAACCAGGAACGCGATGCGAACGTGAGTTACCGTGAGTAGCATCTTGTGTGCGGAAGTTATGCCGTTTAACAGTTCCTGCAAAGCCTTTACCTTTTGTGATTGCTGAAACGTCAACAAATTGACCTTCAGCAAATACATCGGAGACAGTTAATACCTGGCCCACAGTAAAGCTATCAATTGCATCAACGCGAAATTCACAAAGCATATCACCAGCCTCTACTTCGGCCTTAGCAAAATGCCCAGCCATTGGCTTACTTACATGACTTGCTTTCTTTGTTCCACCAGTAAGTTGTACAGCGTCGTAACCATCTATATCAACAGTTTTACATTGTGAAACGCGATTCGGCAAAACCTCTACCACTGAAACAGGTATAGCCCCATCTGCAGTAAAAATCCGCGTCATACCAACTTTACGGCCTAATAAACCGTTCGCCATCGTCATACTAACACCTCGTTATAATATCCTGTGCCTATCTTGGAATTTTTCAGCAATCCCTAATCATCATCTAGGCTAATCTGAACATCTACTCCTGCCGCCAAATCAAGTTTCATTAATGCATCAACTGTTTTTTCAGTTGGATTCACAATGACGACTAAACGTTTGTGCGTACGTAATTCATATTGATCTCGCGCATCTTTATTGACATGCGGAGAAGTTAGAACTGTAAACTTCTCTTTTCTGATCGGCAGTGGAATCGGCCCACGTATTTGTGCACCGGTTCTCTTAGCTGTCTCCACGATTTCTCTTGTGGATGCATCAATCATACGATGATCAAATGATTTAAGACGGATTTTAATATTTTGATTAGTGCTCATTTTTATTACTCGATGATTTTAGCAACAACACCGGCACCGACAGTTCGGCCACCTT
>CAZYME010000057.1:0-4238 GCA_964648115.1 uncultured Legionella sp. | reverse complement strand
TGTCTCTTCTCATAAGTTTAACAAATTAGTGTCTATTTAATTAGGGCAAGATCATCAACGCGAATATCAGCCCAGTCTTCATTAAGTGCAATTAACTCATATTGCTGAGCTTCTTTTGATGCTGATAATTGTTTGTACTTCCGAAGAATCACGTTCTGCTCACCTTCAAGTGAGGCCACTACAAAGTCGCTTGGCCTTGGTTTTGTATCAGGATCGACTATTAGCACATTAATATTTTGAATTGAGGCTGCGGTTCTCCAAAACTCAGAAGCATCAATTCAAAATATTAATGAGCTAGTAGACGATATTAAAAAATCTTCCGTGATACGGAATGTCTTGTGTCATGGCTCTTGGCCTCCTCCTAATTTGGAAGGCAAGTCGGTCCCACTCTATGTGAGCTACAAAATGGAAGTTTGGGATATAGCCATTGATATTGAGTATCTAGAAGAAACACAAGTATTCGTGACCGGACTAATATGCTCTGTCATAGATTCAGTTACACATATGGGCTGGCAGTTTCCGGGTAGCGCGGGACCTGGTCAGGTCATATGGCTTAACTAAATTTTTCTGCCGATGTTTTTAGGAAAAGATACTACATTAAAATCAACACTAAAAGTTAAAAGAAATCTTTTGAAATTTGCAATAATCTCCAATAGGTATCATAATCTATATACTATTGGAGATTAAAAATGACGGTTGAGCAGTTTTTTTATGAACATCCAGTCTTTCGGCACGAAGAGTTTGCTCTATTCAAATTAACGATGGGGACTATTAACCCAACATCCATTAAAGCAGCACTAGCCTATTATGTTAAATTCGGTCGTATAAAGCCTATTCGCCGAAAATTATATGCGGTTGTACCACCGAACCAATCAATAGACAGTGTATTGATTGATCCTTATCTTGTTGCAGGCAAAGTGACTGAAGATGCTGTGATTGGTTACCATTCCGCCTTGGAATTATTGGGTGTGGCCTACTCCAGTTTTGGCCAGTTGACTTATATCACTCAACAAAAAAGTAAGCCTTTCGATTTTAATGGTCATTGGTATCAATCTGTTGCTTCGCCTCTGGCTTTACAAAAAAAACAAGCCGTTGATATTCATGTTGACACTATAAACAGGCAAGGTGTTGATATTAAGGTGACCAATGCTGCTCGCACCTTTGTCGATGTGCTTGATCGTGTTGAGCTTTGTGGTGGATGGGAAGAAGTATACCGCTCCGTAACTAGTCTTGCTGTATTGAATGTTGATCAAGTCATTGATTATTGCTTAATGCTTAACAATACCCGATTAAATGCCAAGGTGGGATATTTTTTAAGTCAACGTCAGGATGCTTTTGCAGTTACAAAACAACAATTAGCTCCCCTACTTGCAGAAAAACCCAAAGTTGCTCAATATACTCCGGGCTCGGCTGCAGAACAATTTCAACTGGTTAAGCCTTGGAATATTTATTTGCCTTTATCTGTAATCAATCAATCATGGGAAGAACCTGATGCTGAATTCTAAAGAACAACTCATGAGTCAGGCGCGGGCTGACGGTTATAAACCAGAAATTCTTGAAAAGGTATATCGACTGCTTGAAGTATTTCAACAAATCATGTCAGTTCCTTATCTAAAGGAACGCTTGGTTTTAAAAGGTGGCACAGCACTCAATCTTTTTTGCTTTGAACATCTGCCAAGGCTTTCTGTTGATATTGACCTCAACTACATTGGCGCACTTGATCGAGAAAAAATGCTTGAAGAAAAACCAATGATCATGGATGCAATTCAGCAGATTATGTTGCAAAATCAGTTTGAACGGCATCGTGCGCCAATGATGCATGCTGGCGGGAAAATGGTATGGTTTTATCCAAGCCTGCTGGGGCAGCGTGGATCGCTGGAAGTTGATATCAATTTTATGTACCGACAACCACTATTTCCTGTAATTTTGAAGTCACCGAATATTCAAGAATACAAGCATTTGCAAGGCCCTGTGCTGGACATTCATGAATTGGCGGCTGGGAAGTTATCCGCGCTATTTGACCGAAATGCTAGTCGTGACTGGTTTGATGCACATCATCTATTAACCCAAATGCCACTAGACAAGCAGAAATTGAAACTCGCTTTTGTGACTTATTTAGCGATGACTAAAATTGACTTTTCACATATGGTGCCCGAGCGGATAGATTTTGATCTAACCGATTTGCGTAACCGGCTGATTCCTGTCATGCACCATATGTCTGTTTCAAGAAACACTCGTGAATTAAAGGAATGGGCTGTTACAAGAATTGGAGAACTTCGGGAACGATTAGCCGAATTATTGCCCCTTAATACAAATGAACGGTTGTTTATTAGCAAGATCCGGGATGAAGGGATCGTGTCACCCGAATTGATAACCAATGACAGCGAATTGGCAAAAAAAATGGTATCTCACCCAGCTATAAACTGGGTTATCAAGCAGCGTTAAATATTGATTAACATCCTGTTCGATTCCAGAGAGGGGAATCGAACAGGATAAAGGAGTCATTGTTAATGAAAATGTACCCAATCTGTGCCCAAACATTTATACATGCATAATTTAATGAATAATATCAATGAATTACGAATATTTCTCGCGGGTTCGATTCCCGCCGCCTCCACCATAACACATTGATTTTTAATTAATTTATCTATATTTTATCGCCAAAGGGTTTCCCGAGGGATTGTTGCAGTAATAATTAAGCAGCAAGTATCCCAGCTTTTTTTATATTTTTCATCTGGGTTATACTCTTAATTTAGATCATTATTGAGCACTCAATTGACAGCTTTCTTTGATTGTCTCCTGCAAGTTTTCCCCCAATTTTTTATTGTCGCCATTTTTCTTGTCTGTATTGCCTTACATCGAAGATCGCGGGAGCCATTAATAGCGATGGGGCTTTTATTTATCGCATTTTGTTTTGACGCCCTTGTGTTGTATCTTCCATCTATTGGTTTGTTTTCAGGGTCTCATTGGAATTGGCAAGGAAAAATACTAGAGTTTTCATGGCCACTCGCGATGGTCTATCTATTAAAATGGCTCAGTCCCCAAAAAATGGGACTTGTCCATTTTAAACGTTCAGCAATGCTTTATACTGGCCTAGCAGGTCTATTATTTATAGTTGTTGCAGACGTAATACCGGAAGACATACCACCCGCATCAATGCTTAGCACTCAAAGCATTTTATATCAATTGATCATGCCCGGTCTTGGAGAAGAGTTTGTTTTTCGAGGTGTTTTTCTAGCTATTTTAAATCACCACCTTGGTAAACAATGGTGTTTATTTAATATTAAATTTGGATGGGGAGCGATTATTGTTACCTATCTGTTTACCATTGTTCATGTTATTACCTGTGATTCATTCCAATCCGTTGGTTTTTTACAAATTTTTATGCCTTTATTTGCTGGTCTTATTTTGGTTGTTATTCGAGAGAAAACGGGTAGCCTTTGGCCTTGTGTATTTTTTCATGGTTTGATTGATGGAGGGTACTTATTGAGTTTTAAATTCATCAATTTGGTTAATTTATAATCCATAGGCGCCTACCATGAAACTAATTATTAATTGCAAATAAGGCCTGATTGTGGCATCAAGACAATATAAATTCTTAAGGTTACAAAATGACTAAAAAAGTCATAAAGCATCAGGATGATCAATTTTCAGAGGTTATCCAGTTAATCCAAAGTGCGCAAAAACTAGCCTATGCAACAGTTAATACCTTACTAATTGATTTGTATTGGAAAGTTGGGGAGTACATTAGTAATAAGATTAAAAATGCGGAGTGGGGTGATAGCATTGTTCCTGAGTTAGCCAAATACATTGCCAATACCCAGCCTAGCCTACGAGGATTTACCCGAGCCAACTTATTCAGAATGCGGCAATTTTATGAAACATACTTTGTTGATGAAATTATCGCACCACTGGTGAGACAATTACCTTGGACCCATAATCTGATTATCCTTAGTCAAAGTAAAAGTCGTGAGGAAAGGTTTTTTTATATCAACCATGTCATTCAGGAGCGTTGGAGTAAGCGCGAATTAGAGCGGCAATTCAAATCAGCATTCTTCGAACGTGCCATTCTTCATCCTAACAAAGCATCAAAGATACTAACTCAATCTCGCCCAGAAGCTGTGCATGTGTTTAAAGATGCCTATATGGTTGAGTTTTTGGGGTTGCCAGATGGGCATGATGAGATTGATCTTGCCGCAATTTTTTAGACACACCTATACGACAATTTTGTACTGGTT
>CAZYME010000056.1:0-5242 GCA_964648115.1 uncultured Legionella sp. | reverse complement strand
TTTTTTCATTGGTTCGTTGCTTAGAGTAGCCAAGTTATGCCTCCAAATGGTCTGTCATAAATAAATATTCATAGAAACAAATTAGGGCTTTCACAAGAAAGCCCCGGAGTGCTTCCTAATCGTGGTCTAATTCGATATCAATACCTAGTGCACGAATTTCCTTCAACAACACGTTGAAAGATTCCGGCATTCCTGGGTCCATACGATGATCACCATCCACAATGTTTTTATATATCTTGGTTCGTCCGCCAACGTCATCTGATTTAACCGTTAACATTTCTTGCAAGGTATAAGCGGCACCATATGCTTCAAGCGCCCACACTTCCATTTCTCCGAAACGCTGTCCACCGAACTGTGCTTTACCACCTAATGGTTGCTGTGTAACCAAACTATAGGAACCAGTAGAACGGGCATGCATCTTGTCGTCAACCAAGTGGTTAAGTTTCAGCATATACATGTAGCCCACTGTTACAGGGTTATCAAATTTTCTACCTGTACGTCCATCGATAAGAGTAGTTTTTCCATCTAGTGGCATACCTGCTAGCTGTAACATTGCCTTAATTTCAGACTCGTTAGCGCCATCGAATACTGGCGTTGCCATGGGCACCCCATTTCGCAAATTGTTAGCCAATATAGAAAACTCTTCACTAGTCAGGCTATCTAAATCCACACGCTTCTGACCATCGTGATTATAAATTTTATGGATATATTCTTTCAGTTCAGCCGTGGAGCGTTTCTGATCTAACATTTCAGCAATACGTAACCCCAAACCCTTAGCAGCCAAGCCTAAGTGTGTTTCAAGTACTTGACCAATGTTCATCCGTGAAGGTACACCCAATGGGTTTAAAACGATATCAACTGGTGTGCCATCTTCCATATGAGGCATATCTTCCATAGGAACAACAATAGAAATTACCCCTTTATTCCCATGGCGACCTGCCATTTTGTCACCAGGCTGAATACGGCGTTTTACCGCCAGATAAACTTTTACTATTTTCAGTACGCCTGGGGCTAGATCATCACCCTGAATTATCTTTTTACGGCTATCATTGAATCGCTTTTCCATTTCTTTAGCGAGTGATTCAAGTTGCTTAGATGATTGCTCCAACTGTTGACTGATAACATCATCTTCCATACGGATATCAAACCATTTTTCACGATTGGTTTTTTCAAGGTAAGCAGCAGTAATTTTTGACCCTGGCTTTAAGCTACCTGGACCACCTGTGCTCACTTTATCCAGTAGCAAGCTAGAGACACGTTGATAAATATCTTCTTCTCGAATACGACGCTCGTCGATCAAATCCTTCCGAACACGAGCAAGATGCTCCTCTTCAATACTTTTAGCACGCGCGTCTTTTTCCAAACCATCACGTGTAAATACCTGGACGTCGATAATTGTTCCATTCATACCAGAAGGAACACGTAGCGAGGAGTCTTTTACATCCGAGGCTTTTTCACCGAAAATTGCTCTTAAAAGTTTTTCTTCAGGCGTAAGCTGCGTTTCACCTTTTGGTGTTACTTTACCCACTAAAATATCGCCGGCACCGACTTCAGCACCAATATACACAACACCTGACTCATCTAGGCTTGCAAGTGCTGACTCACCAACATTTGGGATATCAGCCGTAATTTCTTCGGTACCTAATTTCGTGTCTCGTGCAATACAAGTTAACTCTTCTATATGAATCGTAGTAAACCGGTCTTCTTGTACAATGCGTTCTGAAATTAGAATCGAATCTTCAAAGTTGTATCCATTCCATGGCATGAAAGCAACGAGCAAGTTCTGACCGAGAGCAAGCTCTCCCATATCAGTACATGGCCCATCCGCTAATATGTCAGCACGATTAATTCGATCACCAGTTGCTACAATTGGGATCTGATTAATACAAGTGTCTTGGTTAGAGCGGAAATATTTTGTCAGGTTATAGATATCAACACCGGTTTCGCCAGCTGTAGTTTCATTATCATTTACCCGAACAACAATACGAGACGCGTCAACCAGATCAATAACACCACCGCGTCGAGCTACAACAGAAACTCCAGAATCGGATGCTACAGTCCGCTCCATTCCAGTACCAACCAATGGTTTTTCAGCCCGCAGTGTAGGAACAGCCTGGCGTTGCATGTTTGATCCCATCAATGCGCGGTTAGCATCATCGTGTTACAAGAATGTAATAAGAGAAGCCGCCACAGATACGATATGTTTGGGTGATACATCCATATAATTGATTTTATCAGGCGTCGTTAATGAGAATTCATTTTGATGACGGCAAGGAACTAAATCCGCCGTAATGTTACCATTCTTGTCAACAGCCACGCTTGACTGTGCAATATATTGATCAACTTCTTCAATCGCCGACAGATATTCAATATCATCAGTAACTCTACCATCAATTACTTTACGGCAAGGCGTTTCGATAAAACCATAATCATTTGTTCTAGCATAAACCGACAGCGAGTTAATCAAACCAATGTTTGGACCTTCAGGGGTTTCAATAGGACATACTCGCCCATAGTGAGTGGTATGAACGTCACGCACTTCAAAGCCTGCTCGTTCTCTAGTCAATCCACCTGGCCCTAATGCTGAAACACGGCGTTTATGAGTTACACCAGACAATGGATTAACTTGATCCATAAATTGGGACAATTGGCTGGATCCAAAAAACTCTTTCACAGCCGCAGAAACAGGTTTTGCGTTGATCAAATCTTGTGGCATGAGGTTTTCTGATTCTGCCAAGCTTAATCGCTCTTTAACAGCGCGCTCAACACGTACTAGTCCGACGCGGAATTGGTTTTCAGCCATTTCGCCTACGCTACGAACTCGACGGTTACCTAGGTGATCAATATCATCCACCATTCCGATACCGTTACGAATATCAATTAGTGTCTTAATAACTGCTAGAATATCTTCTTTTGTAAGTGTGCCTGGACCTACGTCTTCTTTACGTCCAACACGTCGATTAAATTTCATACGTCCAACTGCTGATAAATCGTAGCGGTCTTCTGCAAAAAATAGATTTTTAAACAAGGCTTCAGCAGCTTCTTTTGTAGGTGGCTCGCCAGGTCTCATCATACGATAAATTTCAACAAGTGCTTCAAGTTGATTTGATGTAGGATCAACTTTGAGCGTATCAGATATGTAAGATCCATGATCTAAATCATTCGTGTAGATTATTTCAAAATCATGTATGCCATGGTTTAGCATTGCATCTAAAATATCACTGGTAATTTCATCATTTGCTAGAGCAAACGATTCACCGGTAGAAGTATCTACAATATTTTTTGCTAGCATTTTGCCAATAAGGTAATCACGAGGAACAATAAGTTCTTTCATGTTACTCTTTTCCATCTGCTTGATGTGGCGTGTAGTGATACGACGGCCTTGCTCAACAATCATCTCGCCTGTGTCTGGGGCAACAATATCAAATGATGCAATTTCACCGCGCAAACGTGCTGGGATGAGTTCAATATGGAATTCTCCATTTTTCAGATGACAAGCGGTAGACTCAAAAAATTCTGCAAGTATTGACTCAGTGTCATATCCCAAAGAACGAAGAAGAATGGTAACGGGTAATTTACGTCGTCTATCGATACGTGCAAATACGCAATCTTTCGGATCAAATTCAAAATCTAACCATGATCCACGATAGGGAATAATGCGAGCGGAGTATAATAATTTACCAGATGAGTGTGTTTTACCGCGATCATGCTCGAAAATAACGCCAGGCGACCGATGTAATTGCGAAACAACAACACGTTCTGTGCCATTCACAACGAATGTTCCAACGTCTGTCATCAATGGAATTTCACCCATGAAAACATCTTGTTCACGGATGTCTTTTATTGGCTTAGATTCTCCTGACGCTTCTTTATCAAGGACAACCAAGCGTATTTTGACGCGCAGCGGGGCTGAATAAGTTAGCCCTCTTAATTTGCACTCACGTACATCAAATGCAGGCTCACCCAAGCTGTAGCTGACATACTCGAGTCTAGCGCTTCCAGAAAAACTCTGTATGGGAAACACAGATAAAAATGCGGCGTGCAACCCTGTTTTGAGTTGGGTTTCGCCATCTGAGCCCATTTGTAAAAAATCTCTATATGATTTCAGCTGAATTTCTAGCAAATTAGGGATTGCCATTTTTTCAGTCTGTCTACCAAAGCTCTTGCGAAATCGTTTTTTCTCAGCATGTGAATATTGAGGGTTAGCAACTGCTTCGGCCATGGTGGTTCCTCTATAAATTATTAATGACTTCAAACCAAGGTATCAGCTCTGCCCTATCTAAGCAGCGTTTTCTTATGAGCTATTACCAAATAAGTAAACCCAGCCATGAAAACATGGCTGGGTTATATAACACTAATGTTAAAATTACTTAACGTCGACTGAAGCGCCTGCTTCCTCGAGTTGTTTTTTGATATCAGCAGCTTCAGCTTTAGATACTGCTTCTTTCACTGTAGAAGGAGCGCCTTCAACTAAATCTTTTGCTTCTTTCAAACCAAGACCTGTAATTGTACGAACTGCTTTAATAACATTAACTTTGTTTTCGCCAAAGCTTGTCATTACAACGTCGAACTCAGTCTTTTCTTCAGCAGCAGCTGAAGCGGCAGCAGGTGCAGCAACTGCAACAGCTGCAGAAGCGGCAGAAACATTAAATTTCTCTTCCATTGCTTCAATTAATTCAACAACTTCCATTACGGACATTTTAGAGATAGTTTCTAGAATCTCATTTTTTGATACAGCCATTTCTAGCTCCTAGGTTAAAAATTTAATTAATGATTATCGGTTAGCCTGCTTTTTGATCTTTAATTGCAGCTACTGTTCTAACTAACTTGGTATGTGGAGCTACAAGCGTACGAACAAATTTCTCGATTGGTGCTTTCATCACAAACATCAGCTTGGAAATTGCCTCATCTCGTGTTGGCAAGCTAGCAATAGCGTCAAGTTGTTCAACGCCATACACTTTACCACCTACCGACAATGCTTTAACTTCTAGCTTTTCAAATGTTTTTGAAAACTCTTTTAACAGTCTTGCAGCATCTCCTGGGGATTCCATAGATAATGCTACAAACAAAGGTCCAACCAAAAGGTCACTTAGACAAGAAAAATCTGTTTTTTCAAATGCTCTACGTGTGAGCGTGTTAGGCACCACACGTAAATAAACACCAGAAGTTCGTGCTTTTGCACGCAACTGGGTCATTTGATTAACAGTCAAGCCACGATAATCAGCAACAACTGCTGAAATAG
>CAZYME010000055.1:0-5454 GCA_964648115.1 uncultured Legionella sp. | reverse complement strand
CTTGTTGCTCATCTTTGCTCCCCAGTTAAGATTATTATCTCTTATCTAGAGTGTCAGAATCCATTAAACCACATCAGGTATAAGAAAAAGCTGCTGGGCTTTACAGCCCAGCCTACGCTTGCTAAAAGCATAAATCCTTTACTACCCACACCTAAATATTTCTTAGCTAAAAAAGCATAAATCACGCCCCTCAAATTATTGTCTATAATTTAATCACACAGATTATTAATTGGCTAATATCATGAGAGATGCTGTAGAAACTGCAATCAAATCCGCAAATCATTTGCTAGTCGTAAGTTATTCACCTACCGGTGGCGGGCACACAGGAAGAACTTTTAGTATTATTGAGCAAGCCATGGCAGATGGACATTTAGCCAAAGGAGATACTGTCGTTTTCCATTGCCCACCCAAATGGGAAGGGTTAGAACGCGACGACATAAATCAAATCACGGGTAAATTACAAAAGTCAGGAATTAATGTAGTCTTTGCATTAGCGGATAAAACAGTTTATGGGTATTTAAAACCCGATGGTTCATCAGATGATGCTAGAATTTTACAGAGATTTGCATCCTATCCCAAACGAGAAATAAGCAATAATTTAGATATCCGTGCCAGCGGGGTTTTATGGACTCCCGAAATGGCAGCGCCAGCGGCCGCTGGGCAGGCTCCGATAACGCCTACACAGCATATCTATAGTAAAGGTGCAGAACTTACAATAACAGCTAAACACTTGATGCAATCTATCACAGAAGCCAGAGGTGCTGCAGGCAAAGATCAAATTTATGTTCTAACAGACATGGACCCGTATTTGCAAAAAGCCGCAATTAAAGCAGGCATTCCACCAGACCATTGTTTAGATCAGCAAAATCACGCCATTTTACTTCGCGATGGGGCAACAGCTGCTGGCCCAAGCACATATGGTCTATTAGCCAAAGTTCTTTCTGCGAGTGGCGGTCAGATATCCCATATCGGATTAGGTGATAGAAATACTTTATTACCTATTAAGGCTTTAGCTGAGTCACTTCATATAACACCTGAAACTACAAGAGCTCAAGCTAAACAAATTGTTGTTGATAAATTACATATGGAAGGAAAAAGAATTGATCTAACACAACCTTATAGTAAAACTGCACCTGGTATTATGTGGCCACCGGATCTAGCGCCAAGCGATGTAAAACAAGTTGTATATGTTTATGCTCATAATAATACTCCAGCTATCGGAGAACATATTCGACAAAAAATCCAAGAAAAAGATCCAAGTTATACCGATAAAGTATTTTTATTTTGTGGTGCAGCAGCTGTTGGAAAATATAATGCTATGCATCTAGCTTATTTAGCTGAAGCCGACGGAATCACCACTGCAGGAGCGGGAACAACAGGTGAATTTGCTTATTTGCATAGAAATGCAGATGATCAATCTAGCTTATTATTGTTACCTATCCGTGGTCATAATGAGCAAGAAGCAAACGCAGAATATATTCAACACGAATTCAAAGATTTAGTGTTATTGGAAAAAGAAGTAGCCGGGGTAAACCAGCAAGTGGATGCTCTTGTCCAACAAAAACCAAGCTCTGCAGCCCCATTATTTGATAGACCAATAGATTCACCCCCATTATCTGCATCATCAGGATATTTATCATCATCATTATCGCCATCAGAATCAGAATCATTATTGTCGGCATCAGCATCATCAGGCTATTTCCCATCAGAAGCATCATCCCCAATATTTAAGGATTTTCCTGTGTCAATTACCTCACCCGATAGAACCATGTCTAGTTTCATCACCGCTGTAAGTGACGCACATACTTATTCAAAGCAAGCTTCCGATTCTTTATTCACAGGGGTAACAGATGAAAAAACAGAAAAATTACGGGAAATGGAAGTATCTCTTCGTAATGATAAGACTTTGAAAATCGACCGACGCTACCTTAAGCTGACATTTCAATTGCTGGAACAGATAGCTCATGAAACAAGCCATGATGCATCTAAACCTTACACAGTAAAGTTTTCTCAGCATGGTAACGAATTTAAATTTAATTCTATTGAAGAGTTACAAGATTTATTTAAAGATGAATCTAAACTATTAAAACTACTCACTTCAGAAACAAGTAAATCTAAAATTGAAGAGGAGATTACTGCTACAAAAGGAACTCCTAACTTAGTATCCCGAGAAAAGATGATCAATTTTTTAACGAAATACAAGGAAATTACAGCGGAAAATCAAGAAAGTAGAGCGCGCGAAAGCGAGGAAATTAAAGAGGAAATTGGAGTAAAAATCACAACGGGATTCTAGGTATAGTGAATTAAAATTTAATTCACTAGGGCAATGATATGGACTCATCCTCCCTTTTAAACGGCTACTAGATGAGCCAAAATGGTTTCGTCAGAAACTAAAAATGGAGCTGAGCGGAATGCGGGAATAAGCCCGCGGGTCCATGCCCGCATTCCGCTTCGCTCCATACGGGCTAGGACCGAAGCTAACTAGCTAAAGCATCCGTCGCTGCAATATAGTCGTAACCTAGATCACGGGCCACCGCTTCGTATGTAATCATACCCATATGCACATTTAAACCATTCAACAAGTGTCCATCACTTAGCAAGGCTAATTTTACACCTTTAGTCACTAAACTTAACACAAATGGCAGTGTGGCATTATTTAATGCGAAGGTGGATGTTCTGGGCACGGCACCTGGCATATTTGTGACGCAGTAATGTACCACACCCTCTTCCACATAGGTTGGCTCCTGATGCGTGGTAGGACGGCTGGTTTCGAAGCATCCGCCTTGATCAATTGCTACGTCAACCACAACAGAGCCCGGGCGCATTGCCTTTAGCATTTGCCTTGTTACTAATACTGGAGCAGCGGCACCTGGGACTAAAACTGCGCCAATTACCAAATCAGCGGCAGCTACATAATGCTCTAGAGCTTCAGAAGTCGCATAAATCGTGTTTAGTTTTGATCCAAATTGAAAATCAAGCTCTCGTAAACGTGAAAGTGATTTATCCAATACCGTAACGCGTGCCTCCATTCCCATAGCCATGCGTACTGCATTTGTGCCGACTACCCCACCGCCAATTACAACAACATTTGCAGGGGCTACACCTGGTACACCACCTAATAAAACACCACTGCCGCCCTGAGCCATTTCTAAACAATGCGCACCAGCTTGGATGGACATACGCCCTGCTACTTGCGACATTGGCGTAAGTAGTGGAAGACCCCCATCGTTTTGTGTAACTGTTTCATAGGCAATAGCGGTTGCACCTGATTCTTTAAGTAACCGTGTTTGTTGTGGATCAGGAGCTAAATGCAAGTATGTAAATAATGTTTGACCTTCGCGTAACCGCCGGCACTCCACTGGTTGGAGCTCTTTCACTTTTACAATCAAATCTGCTCGCGAAAAAATCTCATCAGCCGTATAAACAACCTCAGCGCCTGCTGCTTGATATTGCTCATCAGTAATACCAATGCCAATACCGGCATTTTTCTCAACGATTACAGCTCCGCCTACTCTGAGAATTTCACGGACACTCGCAGGAACTAAACCGACACGGTTTTCCTGCTGTTTAATTTCTTTCGGCACACCAACTAACATACATACTCCTTTTAAGCAAAGGTCTGTTTACAATTCGCTAGCTTGAGCCAACATGGAGCGATTATCGAGCACCGAATTGCAGCATACAACGGAGTCTGTGAGCATCAGAACACAGAAAATCGCTCCATGTTGGCCAAGATAGTAGAATTGTAAATAGACCTTAACGTTGTTTTAACTTTTCAATTAACTCCGGTACTAACACAAAAAGATCGCCTACCAAACCATAATTGGCGATTTGGAAAATTGGAGCATCTTCGTCTTTGTTAATAGCGACAATTACTTTTGAGTCTTTCATGCCAGCTAAATGCTGCACTGCGCCTGAAATACCAACCGCAATGTAAAGATTGGGTGCAACAACTTTACCCGTTTGTCCTACTTGATAATCGTTTGGCACAAATCCTGCGTCTACTGCTGCCCTTGAAGCCCCTACTGCAGCGCCTAATGCATCAGCTAACTCTTCGATTAATTTGAATTTTTCAGCGCTTTGCAAGCCACGGCCACCCGAAACTACAATCTGCGCGTTACCCAGATCCGGGCGAACAGATTCGCTCAGTTGCTGCCCCACAAACGTGGTGGTCGTTTGTGGGAAAACTTTGTCCATGCGCTCGATACAACATGCGGTTTGGCTACCTGTAACAGCGTCAAAAGCTGTTGTTCGTATAGAAAGAATTTTTTTATCATCTAAAACACGGACTGTTTCGATAGCATTACCTGCATAAATAGGATGCTCAAAGGTATTTTGATTAACGATACGTGTCACATCAGAAACCTGCGCTACATCGAGCCCCGCCGCAACGCGGGGTAAGAGATTTTTTCCATACGTGCTAGAGGCCGCCAGTATTGTTGTAAACGATGGGGCAAGTGCTGTGACTAATTGGCTTACATTTTCCGCTAATTGATGCTCATAGCACGCATCATCCACATGCCAAACTGCCTCAACTCCCTCAATAGTAGCCGCGTCAGAAGCAACCGATTGGCAATTATAGCCGACTACCAGCAACACGGGTTTTTCATTAAATTGTAGCGCGGCAGTCAATACATTGCGTATTGATGGTTGTATTACGTGGTTGTCATGTTCAACAATAATTAAAGTGCTCATGCCATCTCCCTATCAAAGCACTTTGGCTTCGTGTTGTAATTTATCAAGCAATGCTTGGACTGAATCCACCTTGATTCCTCCGCTTCTCACGTTTGGAGCGGTTACAGACAGGATTTCTAGATGTGGTTTAAGGGATAAACCCAATGACGGTAGCTCTATAACATCTAAAGGCTTTCGCTTGGCTTTCATGATATTTGGCAAGCTTGCATAACGGGGTTCATTTAAGCGTAGATCGGTACTAACCACGGCGGGTAATTTAACGTCTAGCGTTTCTAATCCTCCATCAACCTCTCGAGTAACTTTGATGTGGTCAGCAGTAACATCTAATTTTGATGCGAACGTTGCTTGTGGCCAACTTAGCATTGTTGCTAGCATTTGTGGGGTTTGATTGTTGTCGCCGTCAATCGATTGCTTACCCATGAGGATTAATTGTGGCTGCTCATTAAGAGCAATTTTTTGGAGTATTTTTGCTATGTTGAGGCTGCAGTGGGTTTCATCGGTACGCACTAGAATGGCGCGATCGGCACCTAGAGCCATAGCTTGTCGTAAAGTTTCTTGGCTGGCGTCATTGCCTACTGTTACGACTACTATTTCTGAAGCTATGTTTTTCTCACGTAATCTTATGGCTTCTTCAATAGCAATTTCGTCGAAAGGGTTCATCGACATTTTAACATGCTGCGTTTCGACACCCGTTTTATCTGCTTTAACACGCACTTTTACATATGGATCTATTACACGCTTCACTGCAACCAAAATTTT
>CAZYME010000054.1:0-5833 GCA_964648115.1 uncultured Legionella sp. | reverse complement strand
ATAGCGCATCAATTAGGGTTAATGAGGTTAAATAAGATATGACAGTTCCTTTTGCCAGCATAGAGCTTGCCATCACCGAGCTCCAACAGGGTCGTATGGTGATAGTGGTAGATGACGAGGATCGTGAAAATGAGGGTGATCTTGTTATTGCTGCTCAACACGCTACTGCAGAGGCTATAAATTTTATGTCACGATTTGGGCGTGGGTTGATTTGCTTGCCCATGGCGGATAGCATGGTTACTCAATTGGGCTTACCCATGATGACAAACAGTAATCGTTCTCGATTTGGTACCGCATTTACCGTATCTATTGAGGCTGCATCTGGTATATCTACTGGTATTTCTGCATGCGATCGCGCGCGAACAGTCCAAGTTGCAATTGATCCAAACTCAGGGCCCGAGGATGTAATTTCTCCAGGCCATATGTTCCCTTTGCGGGCGAATGCCGGTGGGGTGTTAAAGAGAGCTGGGCAGACTGAAGGCAGTGTTGATTTGATGCGGCTTGCGGGTTTAACGCCTGCGGCTGTGATTTGTGAGATCATTAGTGAAGACGGGACGATGAGTCGTCGTGATGAATTAGTAGTCTTTTCTAAACATCACAATATTCCTATGGTAACGATCAAAGATTTAATTGAGTACCGCATTCGCAATGAAAACCTTGTGGAAGCAATAGCAACTTCGCGCCTCCCTTTACATGAGCAGGGCGATTTTACTATGACTGTCTTTAGTAATCAGATTGATAAAGCTGAGCATTTTGCTTTAACCAAGCCTTCGAAATTTAGTAATCAAGTACCTTTAGTGAGGATTCACTCCGAGTGTATTACAGGCGATATATTTGGATCTTGCAAATGTGACTGTGGATCTCAATTGAAACAATCCATGGCGTTAATTAGCGAGGAAGGTGGGATATTGATATACCTACGTCAAGAAGGGCGTGGAATTGGTCTTGCAAATAAGTTGAAAGCATATGCTTTGCAAGAGCAGGGTTATGACACCGTAGAAGCAAACCTGCAGCTAGGGTTGCCGGTGGATAATCGTGATTATGCAGTGGCATTTCAAATCTTAAAATCCATGGGTCTGAATGTAATTAGATTATTAACAAATAATCCATCCAAGGTCGCAGCAATTAGGCAATATGGGATAACAGTAAGTGAACGTATATCATTGGCTGTCGAGCCAACTGATGACAATCGTGCTTATTTAAAAACAAAGCAAGAAAAATTAGGCCATATTTTGGCAATAGACTAGAGGCGGGGAATGAAGCATATTAAAGCAGAGCTTAATGATTACCAGACGTCTTTCCCAATAGCTATTGTTGTTAGTCAGTTTAATCGGGAAATTACTCATAAACTGCAACAAGGCGCGATAGACCGCCTAATAGCATCTGGTTTCACCACGGACGATATCACGCTAGTCGAAGTCCCAGGTGCGGTTGAAATTCCTCTCATAGCTCAGCAATTAGCAAGGCAAAGTAAATATGCGGCCATTATTGCTTTAGGTGCAGTGATCCGTGGCGAGACCACCCATTATGATTACGTGTGCGAGGCAGTCAGCAACGGATGCCAACGCGTAGCACTAGACTTTAACCTCCCCGTCATTTTTGGTGTTTTGACCACAGAAGACGAAGCCCAAGCCTTAGAGCGAGTGGGCGGAGCACACGGCCACAAAGGCGCTGATGCAGCAGATTGCGCACGCTCTATGGTTGCTATTTTCAAGCAATTAAGTAGATAGAATACGCTCAAAAATCTAATGTAGCCCGTATGGAGCGCAGCGGAATGCGGGAATGGCCAGGCGGATTGATCCCCGCTACATTTATTTTTTTGTCCATATTTCGCTCTGTTATCGTTAATTTATAATGTGCTGTATTTAATGGCGATATGATGATAATTGACGCGATTGAAATATCATTAGTTTATATGAGCTTTTCTTGATAAAATGAACCCCCGTTTACACGTAGTATTATATACTCCTCCGAGGAGTATATTCCGCGCTGTATAGCGGTTTTGGCGTTAACGGGGTTATTTATGACAAATTATATTTTTATCACCGGTGGGGTTGTTTCCTCACTAGGCAAAGGCATCGCTGCAGCATCACTCGCGGCTATTTTAGAGGCACGCGGCCTTAGTGTCACGCTCATCAAGCTTGATCCATACATCAATGTTGATCCAGGAACCATGAGTCCTTTTCAACATGGAGAAGTCTTTGTTACCGATGATGGTGCAGAAACTGATCTGGATCTTGGCCATTACGAACGTTTTGTTCGAACCACAACAACCAAGCTTAATAACTTCACGTCTGGGAAAATATACGAAAACGTTATTAAAAAAGAGCGGCGTGGAGATTATTTAGGAGCTACTGTACAAGTTATCCCTCACATTACTAACGAAATTAAGCATTGCATTAAACGTGGTGCTGAAAATTTCGATGTGGCGATGGTTGAGATTGGTGGTACGGTTGGTGATATTGAGTCGCTACCATTTCTCGAGGCGATTCGACAAATGCGTATAGAGTTCGGGTCTCAACGTACCTTATTTATTCATCTAACGCTGGTTCCCTATATTGCAACCTCGGGTGAAACAAAAACAAAGCCAACCCAACACTCCGTAAAAGAATTACGCTCTATTGGTATACAGCCTGATATATTGATATGCCGTTCAGTAGAACAATTATCTGTGCATGATCGAGCCAAAATTGCCTTGTTCACCAACGTAGAAAAAGAGGGTGTTATTTCACTGCAAGATGCTAAAAGCATTTACCAAATCCCAATGATTCTACATGAGCAAGCATTAGACGAAATCGTGGTTAGAAAATTAGGTTTAAATTTGAAACCGGCTGATCTCAGTGAGTGGCAGCGGGTGGTAGAGGCACAAGCTATACAAACAATGACAGTTAAAGTGGGTATGGTAGGCAAATACACTGAGCTAAATGACGCTTATAAATCAATAAATGAAGCACTAACCCACGCGGGGATTCACACGCAAACGCGCGTTGAAATCGTATACATCGATGCAGAGTTAATTGAAAAACACGGGTCACCGTTAGTGGAAAATGTCGATGCAATTTTAATTCCAGGCGGTTTTGGTGGGCGTGGAGTTGAAGGGAAAATTAAAGCCATTCAATATGCTCGAGAAAATAAGGTGCCTTTCCTGGGGATATGTTTAGGCATGCAAGCAGCCATTATCGAATTTGCGCGAAATGTAGCTGGATTAGCGGGCGCAAATTCCACCGAGTTCGATAAGCAAACACCTCATCCAGTGATCGCCTTGATTAATGAATGGATGGATAATGATGGTAGCGTCAATAAGCGCAGTGAGCAGAGTGATCTAGGTGGTACCATGCGGCTGGGCGCCCAATTATGTAAATTAGAAAAAGACTCGTTAGCTGCACGCGTGTATGCTAAACCACAAATTGTTGAGAGACATCGGCATCGTTATGAAGTGAACAATCGATTTGTAGACGCTCTAGTTCAGCATGGTTTAATTATCGCTGGTCGTTCTGCTGATGATACGCTGGTGGAAATGATAGAGTTGGCTGATCATCCTTGGTTTCTTGCGTGTCAATTTCATCCTGAATTTACATCTACCCCAAGAGACGGCCATCCCTTGTTTAGAGAGTTTATTCTTGCGGCACGGAAGTATCATGAGAGTAAAGCACCTGGAAAGGGTGCAACTCTCAAATAGACAAAAATTTGATTTTTTGCACAGATAGAAAATTGTAGGATCCTCTACCATTGATGGCAGAGGATGCCCGACAGGGCAGGTGAGGGTAGATTTAACCACCCCTCATCCGTCCTGTCTGGCACCTTCTCCCCTCGCGGGGCGAAGGGATATCTACGGGATTTATCAATGTAGCCCGTATGGAGCGAAGCGAAATGCGGGAATGGCCGTGCAGTTTGATGCTGCTGCCGGGCACCTCCTCCCCTCGCCGGAATGTATATATGAGAGTTACCCCCTACAAAAGCTAAAAAGGACAAAGTATGAAGTTATGTAATTTTAAAGTAGGAATAGACGCACCACTTTTTTTAATAGCAGGGCCCTGTGTCATTGAAAGCGAAGAGCTTGCAATAGAGACGGCGGGGTATCTTAAAGAAATGTGTTCGCAGCTTTCGCTGCCCTTTATTTATAAATCATCATTTGATAAAGCAAATCGCTCTTCTATGAGTAGCTATCGAGGACCCGGTTTTGAAAAAGGCTTACGAATTCTTGAAAAAGTTAAGACACAGATTGGCGTGCCAGTGCTTACGGATGTGCATGAAGATACGCCTCTCTTAGAAGTGGCAAGTGTTGTTGATGTTTTACAGACGCCTGCGTTTCTTTGTCGTCAAACGAACTTTATTCAGAGCGTAGCAGCACTGAACAAGCCAGTTAACATTAAGAAGGGGCAGTTTTTAGCTCCTTGGGAAATGAAGCATGTGGTTGCTAAAGCAAAATCGTGCGGAAATGAACAGATTATGGTGTGTGAACGTGGTGTTAGCTTTGGTTACAACAACTTGGTTTCAGATATGCGCTCACTGAAGATTATGCGTGAGACTGGTTGCCCTGTGGTTTATGACGCAACGCACTCTGTGCAATTACCAGGTGGAAACAATGGTGTCTCTGGCGGACAGCGTGAGTTTATCCCTGCGCTGGCTAGAGCGGCTGTTGCGGCTGGAATTTCTGGTATTTTTATGGAAACGCATCCTGACCCAGATAAGGCGCTTAGTGATGGTCCTAACAGTTGGCCTATTGCTCGCATGAAAGAATTATTGCAGTGTTTGGTTGCGATTGATGCTTTGGTTAAAGCAAGTGGGGAGTTGATTTAAGTTTGGCGGAGAGACAGGGATTCGAACCCTGGGAAGGTTGCCCTTCAACGGTTTTCAAGACCGCCGCATTCGACCGCTCTGCCACCTCTCCGAGCGAGATACTATCGCAACATAAGTCCGTTTGCAAACGGTTTTTTATATTGTTTAAGGTGTTTTATGAAACAAATTAAAGTAATACTGGTATTGGGTCTTTTATTATCACTAATAGCTTGTAGCAAAGATAAAGAAGAGCATAATCCGTTTGAAGGTATGAGTGCTAAACAGCTCTATACTGAAGCGCAAAAAAACATGGCGAAAGACCAATATACGGCTGCTATTAAACGCCTAGAAGCCTTAGAAACGATGTATCCTTTCAATGATTATGCAGAGCAAGCTGAGATTGATTTAATATACGCTTATTACCAAAAAGGTGAGTATGCTGCTACCGCTGCAACCGCAGAGCAATTCATCCATCTTTATCCACGAGCAAAACGCGTTGAATATGCTTATTACATGAAAGGGTTAGCCAACTTCCAACAAACGCGCGGAACCATGGCGAATGTTTTACCATTAGATGAATCTTGGCGTGATCCGGGAACGCAATCACAAGCTTATTCTGATTTTGCAACCTTAGTACAAAAATTCCCTGAGGGTCGTTATAAAGCGAATGCATTACAGCGCATGATTTATTTACGCAATCTTTTTGCGCAGCGCGAATTAAATACAGCTAATTATTATTTCGCACGTAAAATGTATGTGGCAACAGTGGAACGCGCTGGCTATCTGGTTAAAACATATCCGCAAGCCCCCAGTGCTAAACCAGCCTTAGTTCTTCTTTACAAGGCTAATATGGCCATGGGTTTGAGAAAGGCCGCCGAAGATGCATTAGCAGTTTACCGAGCGACCTACCACAAAAACCCACCTCGGTTGTAACACAAAGGATATAATTGGCACTGCTATATATAAGGTTGTGCCATGGGCCCAATGGCACTTACTTAGGGAAATCCCAGCTAAAAATAGCCCGTCTTTGCGAGCGTAGCGAAGCAATCCAGCG
>CAZYME010000053.1:0-6040 GCA_964648115.1 uncultured Legionella sp. | reverse complement strand
GGATAAAGTGGGCATGGGAGAGATTAAGATTGCCTCCTATAGAAAGAAATTCATTGATTTTAATGCCAACTGCCGGAACTAAATCTATATCACTAATATGATTACGTGCCTGAGCGTAACGGAGAACAGAATGTCCTTCCAGGTCACTATTAAAATCATTGGCAACAACAGCAAAACCACCAGCGAATTTATCATTTATGGGGATGCTGATGTACAGGGAAGGCAAGTAAAAATCTGTTGTTGTAGTGGCAGTCCCGGACTCGGTAATACCAAGAGGTAATTGCCGTGCGCTGCCTGTAAACTGGAACTGTGATCTTGCCAATGTGCCCAGAGTAATAAGTTGCGTTTTGGGTACTGCAGTTAATGCCCCCGGATTAAAATAAACGGCTGTTGCGTCCATAACTACAGCTGTTCCAAGTGTTTGTTCAATAAAAGAAGCATGTAATGGCCAACATAAGAACAAAAGACCTATGCCCACATAATAGATCGATGCGAGGTGTTCTGGAGTTGGTTTTTTTTTCATAAGCATTGGTAAATTTTTTAGGCGTGAGCCTCATGGTAAAGCAAATCATAAAACCAAGACACTTTAAGTTGGTAATTTATTTTGAAAAGTATAGGTTAAGAGTTAGGGTGCTGTGCGGATATAATGACCACAACAATTTAGACCACCAAAATCTTCTGTATCCAATATTCAATTGCATATAAAGGAATCTCTTGTAGATGATCCTGTTTAGCAAATTGGCCTTCAGAGATCTTTAAAGCAATTTTAGTCTTGGGGTGTTTGTCAAAATATACTTTTAAGCTTTTCATGCCACCTTTTATCCGCGATTTGACTTCAACAGGCACCACTTGTTTATTCTTAATAGTTATAAAATCAACTTCTGCATTTCCAGCCTTAGTTTCGTTTTGCCAGTAATACAATTGCATAGATTTATTTTCATCTCCGTACGCTATGAATTCTTGGGCAACGAGTTGCTCAGCCATATAACCTAAGTAGTTTATTTCCATAGGTTGAGTAACCCATTCTGCTAAATCTAACCCTAGCATTCTTTGGGCAATACCAATATCGAACATAAAGAGCTTGAATTTTTTTATATCTATTTCAGCGCCAAGAGGGTGGTTTTGAGCCGATGTATGAAAACACGGATAGGTAATTCCTGCTTTAATAAGCAAGCTCAGGGCTTGTTTTATGGGATATGTTTTTGATTCTTGATCTACGTGCTGATAGATAAATTTGCTACCTAATTGTTTGGGGACAGATAAAAATACTTTGTTAACTGCTTCAATCTGGTGGTGTTTGGCATATTTTAGAAAATCATCTTGGTAATTCTCAATAATCCTATCTTGTAGTCGCTGGCAAACACGTATATCTTTAAATTCCGTCCAGGCTTGTACAACAGCGGGCATCCCTCCTAACCACATATAATGGCGCAATTGCTCCAGGAGTAATTGATGCGTTGCACCATCGATTTCTCCTTTTAATATAAACTCGCGAAAATGATCGCATCCCACAGCTGTTAAAAACTCCATAAAGGATAAGGGGTACAGGTACAGATATTCAACTCTACCAACGGCCATGCCTATTTTTTCTAAAGTAAATTCAATTAGTGAACCAGCGGCTACTACATGTAATTCTGGATAATCCTCTTTGAAATAACGCAAATATTTCAATGCGATGGAACACTCCTGAATTTCATCGAGGAATAACAAGGTTTTTCCTGGAATAATGGGTTTACCGGTATAGACGTTTAATTTTTTTACAAATTCTGCAATATCAATATGTTCGGTAAATAAAGCACTAGCGCGTTTGTCTTTTTCGAAATTAATTTCAATGAAATATTCAAATTCTTGACCAAAAGCTTGCACCAGCCAAGACTTTCCAACTTGTCTGGCACCACGCAGTAGTAAAGGTACACGAATGGGGTCGTGACGCCATTGTCTTAAGTAATTGATTTTTTCTCGTTTCATGTGGTTATTTTAGAAAATAACCGGGTATAAATCAATTATAATTAGAAAATGGCGGTGGATAAATGAGCTGCAATTAGTAAATATCAATGGTGTCTGACCCCTTTGATTTTTCGAACAGTTAACAAAGATTTTTGATGTCTATGCATTTGCATGAATAATTGAGGAGCGAAATTGCCCCCCAATGATCGTATTAATGGCCTATTTAAGAAGCACCCAAATTTCCGTCAAAAGTTCTGTCTCAGCTACCTCATGATCAAAATTGTAATAACAAAATATACAAGGAAGATCCCCTAGTTCTTCGCCGGTCTGTGGCAACCAATCACGATACAGACTGTAAATCGTGTCACCTATATTATCACGAGAGCCTTTGTGGATGGTGACAGCATATCTCCCGGCAGGTAGAGCTCTTTCTATAACCTGATCATTCAATTTAAAATCTTGTGGAACAGCTAAAGCTAAATCAAAACGGAATTCCTCCGGCTTAACTTCCCTTGGATCGTGATAGCCAAAACCAAAGGCTTCTCCTGGTTTCGGTTTTAGGTTAATTTGCTGTGCCTTTGCCCATGTAATGAGTTTATCAAGCGTATCGGATAATCTCATGGGGTCTCCATGATGTTCCATCACAGCAAGCCTTTTAGATGGCAGTTCTTTAATTGTTATCGTCATAATTTTTTCACCTTTGATATGCATTGGCTGCGGTGGATTCTCAAAGCTTCCCCAATTAGCCCCACACCTAAATTCACTGGGGCTTTGCCCGCAAACTTGTTTAAAAGCCCGACTAAATGATTCATGGGACTCGTACCCGGCACCCAATGCGATGTTAATAATTGATCCCTCTTTGTGTACAATCAATTGATGAGCGGCTCTTTTGAGCCTCAGCCACTTGATATAACCCATTAGAGGTAACCCTGTATAAACCGTAAACAACCGATGAAAATGATATTTTGAAAAACAAGCGATACGGCAAAGCTCATCCAGCTCTAGCTCTTCATCAAGATGCTTGCCTATAAAATTGATCACTCTGTCGACTCGTTCTTTGTAACTCATAATATCCCGTACTTCAGTTGTAACCGTTTAGATGGATAAAAATACGACATTTATATTTTTTATGCTTGACCACCATTGCTAATTTTAATAACACCTCATTCAATTATGCTACCATATGTAAAAGCTTAGGTTTGTAGCAAGCGTAGGTTGGGCCCATGGCCCAACATTTATCTCTCGCCAAAATTCCGTACATTAAACTCATCATTACAACCCCAATTTTTTGGTAAAAGATCTGCTTGAATAAATCGATGAATGCTTGAATATTTCCATTCAATTGGTGTTGTTACGTAGCCATGTTTTACAGGATTGTAATGTATGTAATTAATATGATGCTCATAATCCCATTCATCTTGAATCAAATGTTCCCAAAACCGCCGTTGCCATATTCCACGCTCTCGTTTGGTTTTCCTTGAGGCTGCAACAGCTTCTTCAGGTTCAATTTGCTTTGAAAAAATACCCTTAATGATGTTCCATCGTAAAGAATATTTATCGTCCTCTTTAGGTAAGCTCATGACCATGTGAAGATGATCGGGAAGAATAACAATGCCATCTATTGTAAATGGATGATAACTTCTTGCCACGCTAAAAGCGTGACGCAATTGGTTAATGTTGTCTGTTAGTAAACTACTTTTCCTATTTAACAGATTTACTGTGAAAAAATAGCTGGCCCCAGGGATTAAAACTCTTCGATAGCGCATAGTTTTGGACTTACTACATATATTCCGTTATGCAGTATTTATATCTAATTTTTATTGGTAGTCAAGTGTTGGGCCATGGGCCCAACCTACAGTACCCTCAAACAAGATAGCAAGCATTTGCACATTAGCAGCCTGATTTATCACAACTCCCAACAGCGCTTTATAATCGGAAGCAAGCGTAGGTTGGGCCCATGGCCCAACATTTTACCAACACATTCATCAATAAAAAATTAGCTAAACGGAGTGTGCACATGGCAAAGCCTGACCCTGAATGTTCTGAATGTTCGGAGTTTTTACAGGATCTACTTTTTTTAAAGTTTCATTCCACATGACTATTCCGATTAATTGGCGTTGTTATTTTAAGCTATTTTTCCAGTACGTATGTAATATTCATTAACTCTCCAAGTGCTTCCTTTTTTTGAGATGTGATTAAAAAACCGTTAGACTTCCAAAAAGCCAGCCCTAGAACATTTTGCTTTTGCACTACACATCTTAATCTTGAAGTGCTTAGAGACATTTCTAAATCTTTAACCAATTTGCTACCAAGTCCTTGATTCCGGTACATGGGATGTATTAATAAATACCCAATAGTCCAGCACCCTTTCTCAGGATAATCACGTATGAGATCTACTAAACCTATCATAGTATCCGCATCATACAAACCTAATACAAATTTATCTTTATGGTTAACCTTAGAAGGTGGGCAATCATTTAAAATCAATGCACTTGAACCATATTTTCCTTCGCATAATTGAAAAAAATCATTAAACAATTTAACAAATGAGTCTATTTCATTGGCATAGTCAGTGGTTAAAAGTTCAATATCCCATGAGTTTTTTAATTTTAAAATAAAATCAGGATTCTTCTTATTCAGCAAGTTCATGTAAATAAGCCCCATTTAAGATTATTAATCAATCTTTCTGCCCAATTAATAAAATTATGGTTTAATAATTTTCAATTTTAATCATAATTAAATTAAATCATCGCTTTTTTCCAAAAGAGAATTTGAACGCTAGCTGGAATCCTTACGAAAAGCTCCACTTCATTCTTTTTTAGAACATTTATTTAATACAATCTAAATCAGTACTTAATAGCCCTAGTTGCTATCATTGTTTTCATATATTCTTCTATTAAAAATCTTGGTGATGGGTGCTCATCTTCATAAAACCCAGATAATAAGAATCCAGCCTCTAGTTGCCCATTTATCTGACTAGATAATGTGTGGCCAAAAATAAAGGCTTCGTTGTTTTTTCTTTTTTTCTCAAAAATCTCTTTATTTAGATCATGGGAATCTGAATAAGGTAATATATGTTGTGGCTTCAATAATCCTTTCTTTTCAAGTTCGCTATCTTTAGCAAAGACGAAAAGAACAGGGTTGTAAAAACTGGCTAATAAAGTACCTTTTGCGCGTAATACCCTATAAGACTCACTCCATACAGGTTTTAAATCAGGAACATACAAATTGGATATAGGATGAATAATATAATCAAATGAAGCATCATTGATCCCAGATAAATCAGACATGTCACCTTGAATTGTTTTTATTTTGAGCTGGTCACGATCTGCTACAAATCTATCTTGCTTTAATTGTTTTTCGGAAATATCAAAAACAGTAACATTTGCTCCCGCTGCAGCTAAAATAGGTGCCTGTTGACCACCAGCTGATGCAAGACATAAGATATCCTTACCCCCGATATTTTTTGGCAGCCAACTTTCTGGAATAGGTTTTTTTGTGATATGAATTTCCCATTGTCCTTTTTTAGCTGCCTCAATAAGCTCTGCAGATACCGGCCTGGACCAAGCCTGCTGTAACCGAGCTTGGTGATCCCACGCGGCTGCATTATGAGTAATAATATTAATTTTTTTATCAAAGCCTTTACTTGATGACATGTTTTTTCCTTAAACTCCAATAATAAGTTTTATTTATTAAAAACACATATTTTAGAGATAAAACAGGTGGTTATGAGTAGATAAGATAGCTGGAGCTACATTAACATGGCATATTTTCAACTCCAAGGATAATTGAAAATTACAGAGCTAACTATTTGATTTTAACACAATTAAATGGTGCGCTCGGAGGGACTCGAACCCCCGACACCTTGGTTCGAAGCCCGGTAATTGAAAATTAACTCATTGAATTTATTATATAATTAAATGTCGCCACCCACTACAATTGCAGTACAGTGCATAACAACACTGTACTGATCTCCACAAAATCCCCACAGTCAAAATTCGTAGTAATTATTTACTGGAGACAATTCATTTAATTTTTTCGATTAATAAAATCCATAATTATCTTCACTGATTCATCAACAGAATATTTAGAA
>CAZYME010000052.1:0-6091 GCA_964648115.1 uncultured Legionella sp. | reverse complement strand
TCATTTCTCTTGCTGCTGAAGTATTGTGAGAAGGATTAGCTATGAAACGTATTAAGACAGGCGATACCGTAATAGTAACTGCCGGAAAAAGTAAAGGTCATGTAGGAAAAGTGCTACGAGTTGTTAATGGGATGTTAGAGAAGGTCGTGGTTGAAGGTGCAAATATGATGAAAAAGCACGTAAAACCCAACCCTCAGCTAGAGCAAAAAGGTGGTATTATTTCTCGCGAAGCGCCTTTGCACGTCTCTAATGTGGCTTTATACAACCCAATTACCAAGAAAGCAGATAAAGTTGGTTTTAAATTTCTTGAGAAAGAGGGTAATACGCTCAAGGTTAGGTATTTCAAGTCCAATAACGAAATAGTTGATCTTGTCTAATTAGGTGATGGAAATGGCTAGACTTAAAGAATTTTATAAAAAAGACGTCGTCGAACTCATGATGAAGCGGTTTGCTTACAAAAGCGTCATGCAAGTACCGAAAATCCAAAAAATTACCATTAACATGGGTGTTGGAGAGGCTGTCGGTGACAAGAAAGTTATGAATTTTGCGCTTGAAGATATGTCGCGTATAGCTGGCCAAAAGCCGGTCGTTACACTGGCAAAAAAATCAATCGCTGGTTTTAAAATTCGCGAAGAATGGCCAATAGGCTGTAAAGTTACATTACGTAAAGATCGTATGTATGAATTCTTGGATAGGCTAGTTACTATTACGCTTCCACGAGTTCGCGACTTCCGAGGTTTAAATCCAAAGTCGTTTGATGGTACTGGTAACTACAGCATGGGTATTCATGAACAAATCGTTTTTCCTGAAATCGATTTCGATAAGATTGATGTGATTCGTGGTATGGATATTTGCATAACAACCAGTGCAAAAACAAATGAGGAAGCGAAGGCTTTGTTAGAAGCGTTTAACCTTCCATTAAAAGATAGAGACAGAAAATAACAAGGGTATAACTGTGGCTAAAAAATCGATGCGTGCACGTGAACTTAAAAAAGGTCTTCTTGTCGAAAAATATAGATCTCGACGAGCTGAGCTTAAAGAAACCATTAAATCATCGACTGATTTTGACGTGATTATGGAAACTCAGGCCAAATTGGCAAAATTGCCAGTTAATTCGAACCCTGTTCGGCATAGTACTCGCTGCCAACAGTGTGGCAGAGTGCATGCAGTGTATCGAAAATTTGGACTGTGCAGGATTTGCTTGCGACAGCAATTAATGACCGGCAACGTCACTGGCGGCAGAAAGTCCAGCTGGTAAAACCTTTATTCATTGGAGAACGACTGTGAGTATGCAAGATCCAGTTGCTGATATGTTAACTAGAATCCGAAATGGCCAACAGGCACAACATCAGCAGGTAAAACTAACTTCATCAATTTTGAAAGAAGAAATTGCCAGAGTACTGAAAGAAGAAGGCTACATTTCTGATTATTCCGTAGAAGCTTTGGATAATAATTTGAAAACTATTACTTTAGGCCTTAAATATTACCATGGCCGCCCCGTAATAGAGAAAATAAAACGGATTAGCCGACCAGGTCTGCGCGTTTATAAATCAGCAAAAGATTTAGGCTCTGTTCCCGGATTTGGCGTTGCGATTCTTTCTACATCTAGAGGCGTAATGACACATGTTAAAGCTAGAGCAGATGGTGTTGGTGGTGAAGTTATTTGTGAAGTCGCGTAATACGAAAGAGGATAGATATGTCTAGAGTAGCTAAGGCCCCAATAATACTGCCAGCTAATGTTGAGTTATCAATTGGCAAAGAAGCAGTAACTGTAAAAGGGCCAAAAGGAACGTTAACACAGCATTGCAATAAACTGGTCAGCGTTAGCATGTGCGATAAAAATGCCAATCAAGTCATTTTTAAGCCTGCATCGAATGATCCAAATGCTTGGGCACAAGCTGGTACAGCCAGGGCCTTGGTGCAAAACATGGTTCGAGGTGTGACAGAGGGCTTTAGTATCACCCTAGAATTGGTTGGGGTTGGATATAGAGCTCAAGCCAAAGGCAAGTCAGTTTCTTTATCTTTGGGTTTTTCGCATACAATTGAATACGATTTGCCTGAAAGTGTTATTGTTGAAACACCTAATAATACAACGATTATACTAAAGGGAATCGACAAACAATTAATTGGGCAAGTTGCATCAGAAATTCGTGCATTTAGACCTCCAGAGCCTTACAAAGGAAAAGGGGTTAAATATGCTGGTGAAGCTATTGTCCGAAAAGAAGCCAAAAAGAAATAAGGTGTAGAATATGAATAAGCAGCAATCCCGAAATCGACGTGGTTTAAAAACAAAAGCGATTATTCGTCAATCAAAGCGTGCTCGATTGACCGTATATCGTAGTGGTGTTCATATTTACTCGCAGATTATTGTACCTGGTGATCAAGGTGATCAGGTTATAGCTTCTGCATCGACACTTGATAAAGAGCTGAAAGCCTCTTTAAAAGGGAATAAATGTGAGCAAGCACAACAAGTTGGAAAACTGTTAGCGAAGCGTGCCAAGGAAAAAGATCTTTGTGATGTAGCTTTCGATAGAGCTGGTTATAAATACCATGGCCGAGTTAAAGCGTTGGCTGATGGCGCCCGCGAAGCTGGCTTGAATTTTTAAGGAACGGTTATGTCATTTGATGATTCAACAAAAACTGACGGGTATCAAGAAAAATTGGTGTCTGTTACTCGAACTGCAAAAGTAGTTAAAGGTGGACGTGTTTTCGGGTTTGCTGTGCTTGTAGTAGTTGGAGATGGTAAAGGCAAGGTTGGTTTTGGCCGCGGAAAAGCGCGTGAAGTTCCAATTGCGATTCAGAAAGCAATGGATCAAGCACGAAAGAACATGACTTATGTTCCACTTGCAGGCCATACGATTCACCATGAAATCTCTTGGAATTATGGTGCGTCTAAAGTATTCATGAAACCAGCGAGTGATGGTACAGGGATCATCGCGGGTGGTGCTATGAGAGCTGTGTTAGAGGTACTGGGCGTGCACAATATTTTAGCTAAGAGCATTGGTTCCACTAACCCAAGTAACATTGTTCGCGCAACAATTGGAGCGCTTACGAACATTGGTACACCTGATTACGTAGCTGCTAAGCGTGGTAAGACAGTTGCAGAAGTAATGGCGGAATAATAATGGACAACAAAATTAAAATTAAGTTAGTTAAAAGTCTTATCGGACGTATTCCTAAGCATATCCAAATTGCAAAGCAATTAGGGCTAAGGAAAATAAATTGCGAAGTTGTTCATCAAGATACACCATCGATTCGTGGATTGGTTAATACAATTTACTATTTGGTGAACGTCGAGGAGTGTGCATAATGAATTTGAATACACTGTCACCTGATCCTGGCTCCAAGCCAAGTAGAAGACGCTTAGGACGTGGTATTGGTTCAGGTCTTGGAAAAACAAGTGGTAAAGGTCACAAAGGTCAAAAAGCACGAGCTGGTGGATACCATAAAATCAACTTTGAAGGCGGTCAAATGCCTATCCAACGTCGATTACCTAAAATGGGTTTTAAATCACGTGTTTCAAAGACTATTGATGAAGTAAATTTAAGCGAATTAGCAAAACTTAAAGCTGATGTTATTGATATTCATGTCTTAAGAAAGGCAGGATTAATTAGCAATGCTATCCGTGAAGTGAAAGTTATTCTTTCTGGTGAGCTCACTAAAGCAGTGAAGCTGAAAGGTTTGCGTTTGACTAAAGGTGCACGCAAAGTTATTGAAGATCTTGGTGGAAGCATAGAAGCGTGACCATTAAAAACCAGAAACAACTAGCAGGCCAGTCTAAAAATGGATTGGCTGAGTTAAAATCAAGGCTGATGTTTGTTGTTATCGGAATTTTAATATACCGGTTGGGTGCGCACATACCTGTACCTGGTCTAGATCCGCAGAAATTAGCGAACTTTTTTAACGATCAGCAGAATACTATATTTGGCCTATTTAATATGTTTTCTGGTGGTGCTTTGTCACGAGTAACCGTGTTTGCAATCGGGATCATGCCATATATATCGGCATCCATTATGATTCAACTGTTTACTGTAGTGGTCCCATCGTTAGAAGAATTAAAAAAAGAGGGTGAGTCAGGTCGGCGTAAGATAAATCAATATACGCGATATCTCACACTGCTGTTATCAATCTTTCAATCTTTAGGGATGGCTAGATGGTTAGCTGGGCAGCAGATAGCCCTACAGCCAGATATGGCGTTTTATTTTACAGCAGTAGTGACATTAGTTACTGGAACCATGTTTTTAATGTGGTTAGGTGAGCAGATTACTGAAAAAGGCATAGGTAATGGTATATCTCTTATCATATTTTCAGGAATTGTTTCGAGTATGCCCAATGCTATAGCTTCTGTTTTTCAACAGGTTAAAGAAGGGCAGATGCAAGCATTGACTATGCTGTTAATAGCAATAATTGTAGTGGTGGTTACTGGTTTTGTTGTATTCATGGAGAGGGGCCAACGGCGTATTCGCGTAAATTACGCGCAGAGAACGCAGGGAAGAAAAGTATATGCAGCACAGACCAGCCATTTGCCACTAAAAATTAATATGTCGGGTGTTATCCCGCCTATATTTGCATCAAGCATTATATTGTTGCCTGCGACTTTGGCGCAATTTTTTGCACATGGTAAGGGAATGGATTGGCTAGCGGATATTGGCATGGCTTTGTCCCCAGGGCAGCCTTTATATTTGATTGTATATGCTGTAGCAATCTTATTTTTTGCATTTTTTTACACGGCCCTTGTCTTTAATCCAAAGGACACGGCTGATAATTTGAAGAAATCTGGTGCGTATATCCCTGGGATAAGACCCGGAGAGCAAACTTCACGTTATATTGATACGGTAATGACACGCTTGACTCTTGTAGGTGCAATCTACTTGGTTCTAGTCTGCTTGCTGCCACAGATAATGATGTATACGTGGCACGTTCCGTTTTATTTTGGTGGCACATCATTGCTCATTATTGTTGTTGTAATTATGGATTTTGTAGCACAAATACAAGCCCATATGATGACGCAGCAATATGATTCGTTAATGAAAAAAGCCAATTTTAAAGGGACTAAATTGCCCGGTTTATTGTGATTGCAGGAGTTGCCTTACAAGGCGCCCCTCATGATTATTATTGGAGTTAGGAATGAAAGTTAGAGCATCAGTAAAGCGTATCTGCCGTAATTGCAAAGTGATTAAACGCAGTGGAACTATACGGGTAATTTGTAAAGATGCACGGCATAAACAACGGCAAGGTTAAAATCCTTACTTGATTTTAGGTGATTAAACTAGTATTCTTCTGTCCCTTTCTGGCAGAGCAAATAACGTTCGGAGAAATTAATGGCTCGTATTGCAGGTGTTAACATAGCGGACAACAAACATGTTGTGATTGCGCTTACATCGATCTACGGTATTGGAAGGCCCACATCAATAAAATTGTGTCAACAAATTAACGTTGACCCGGCTACTAAAGTATCTCAACTCACTGAAGCTCAATTAGAGCTATTGAGAAATGAAATCGCTAAGATGACGGTTGAGGGTGATTTACGCCGTGTTGTTACTATGAATATTAAGCGCCTGATGGATCTGGGTTGCTACCGTGGTTTAAGACACCGACGTGGTTTGCCTTTACGTGGGCAGCGTACTAAAACAAATGCAAGAACACGTAAAGGTCGCCGTAAAGGCACTAATAATTAATTTTTCATGTAGGAAATTAAGATGGCAATAAGTAAGGCAAAGCAACAAAAAGTCCGCAAGAAAGTTAAGCGAGTAGTGTCTGACGGTATAGTACATGTTCATGCTTCGTTTAATAATACTATTGTGACGTTTACAGATCGCCAAGGTAATGCGTTATGCTGGGCGACTTCAGGTGGATCTGGTTTCAGAGGTTCACGTAAAAGTACTCCGTATGCTGCGCAAATAGCAACTGAAAGAGCAGGTGCCGTTGCCAAAGAGTATGGTATGAAATCTGTTGCTGTATTAATCCATGGTCCTGGTCCTGGTCGCGAATCAACTATACGTGAATTGATTGCGCAGGAATTCAAGATTGTTGAAATAACCGATGTTACTGGTATACCGCATAACGGTTGTAAAGCACCTAAAAAACGTCG
>CAZYME010000051.1:0-6361 GCA_964648115.1 uncultured Legionella sp. | reverse complement strand
GCAAAAGGAACTGTCATATCTTATTTAACCTCATTAACCCTAATTGATGCGCTATAATACGAGTCACATAATCAAATTCAACATTAATACGCTGCCCTATTTGTAACTTCCCTAACGCTGTAACTGCTAAAGTATGCGGAACAAGCATTACTTTGATACAACCATCAACTACCTCATTAATCGTCAAACTAACACCATCTAGCGTAATGCTCCCTTTGGGCAATAGATACTGCTCAGCTGGCATCACAAATCCCCCGATAGTTATATCAAGGTATTCATCTACTGGTGTTATAGCCTGCAAGCAAGCCGTGGTGTCAACATGTCCGCTGACATAATGCCCACCAAATCGGGTGGTTGCTAACATCGCGCGCTCAATATTAACAGAATCTCCGCTACTTAGGTTGCCTAATGTAGTCAATTTAAGTGTTTCAGGCGATACATCAAAAGCTAATTGCTCTTCATAACCTGGTAATAATGTCAAACAGACACCATTAATCGAGACACTCTCACCGGCCTGCAATGCTTCAAATGGAGCCCGAATCAACAAACGATTAGAAGCCCCCCCCCCAATATTCGCAACAATTTCCCCTTGTTTTTCAATCAAACCGGTAAACATGGCTGCTCCCCTGCGTTAACCGGCCAATCGAAGGATGCTATCACATTATTGCCCATTGCCTGCCACGTTATATTGCTTGCTTGATTAAAAATATCGGCATGTTGATATGCAGAAATGGCCTCTTTCCCAAGCACATTAGGAGTAATATACACATATGTTTTGTTCACTAAACGCGCTTGATGCAGCGCTGTGAATAAGATACCACCAGCCTCCACCCAAACATCATGATAACCTAAGCTGCCTAAGTGACGAATAACAGCATCCAAATCGAGCTGACCTCTGCTTGTAGGCATAGCATGGTATGAGCAGTTTGGTAGTGGCATATCAATGGGATGTTGCTCATCATGATATATATGGCAATGTTTAGCTGTGGCTAATACTTTGGCGCCCTGATTTAACGTACCTCGGCTGTCAATAATCGCTAGCGGCTTTGCCACTTCACCATCAGGAAGCCGTACGTTTAACAGGGGATTGTCCTGGTTTATCGTACGCGCGGTAGTTAAAATAACATCACTGTGCAAACGATTTTGATGCGTAAATCCAGCGCAAGAGGCATTTGAAAGCGCAACCCGCTTGCCTTGCGCAGCTGCAATCTTTCCATCCATTGTTTGTGCCATTTTAACCGTTACCCATGGCTTCTGGGTTGTAGTCCAATAATGATAGCTCTGATAAAAGGCATCCACCTCTGCGAGCGGGTAATGCAAAACTTCAATACCACTCTTCTCTAATAAAATCGGTGTATTGTTGGTAATAATGAGGGGGTTGGGATCACGGTATGCGTACACAACGCGTTGGACGCCGTATTCGATAATGGCATCCACACAAGGTGGGGTTTTCCCCCAGTGGTTACAAGGCTCTAAAGTAACATACAATGTAACGCCTGATATATTTTTAGGAAGTTGTTCTAGTAGCAGCTGCTCAGCATGAGGCGTTCCCGCGCCACGATGCCATGACTGTGCTATAATCTTCTCGTTATGCACTGCAATAGCACCAACGCTTGGATTAGGCGCACAAATACCGCGACCCAGCCAGGCCTGGTCTAAAGCAGCAAGCAAAAACTGTTTGTGCATAGTTCAACCACCATTGAAATGTGTGCGCATGATAACAAATTATTCAATTTTTGAGTAGCCCATGGCCCTACTGCGACTAGTGTCTATCATTGCTGTCAGCATTTCCTTGGCATTTTCAGGAAATGCTTTTGCATATTCCCCCTACTCTACAACCGAATTAGACCAGCTAGAAAAAGAGTTTGTCGAGCAAATTAACCAAGCAGGCAATGTTATCCGTGATCCTTTAGCCAGCCAATACATCAATCATTTAGCAAAAATACTAGCACGCAAAGGCCAGCTCTCCCAACCCTATTTCTTCATTGTAAAATCCAATGAAATCAATGCTTTTGCAGGGCCTGGTGGTTATATTGGGGTCAATTCGCAGCTTATTCTTGCCACTGAAAATGAAAGCGAATTAGCGGCAGTCATGGCTCATGAAATGGCTCACGTTCGACTGCATCATCTTTACAACATGATTCAGCATCAAAAACAAATGCGGATACCAATGCTAGCGAGCATGCTTGCAGCGATAGCATTAGGGGTTGTAAATCCTGCGTTAGGTAGTGGCGCACTTATGGCATCTGTTTCAGGTTTTGCACAAGATAGTATCAATTTTGTCCGTTCTAATGAAAAAGAAGCGGACCGGATTGGTATTGATATGTTAATTAAATCGGGGCTTGACCCACGTGGTATGGCTGGATTTTTTAGAAAAATGCAGCAAAGCTCGCGTTATTTTTACACGGCGAATATCCCTGCAATATTGCGTACTCACCCACTTGATGAGGATCGTATTGCTGAAGCGGAAAACCGTAGTTTACAGCTGGGGAAAAAGAATTATATTGATAGCTTGGATTATCGTTTATTTAAAGAGTTTATTCGTTCTGTAGTAATTGATGATGGCAAACAACTAGTTGATTATTATCGTCAGCAGTGCCGGAAAAATAATAGCGAAGCGGCCTGCCAATATGGGCTTGCACTCGCTCTCATTAATATTGATCAGTATCAACAAGCTGAAGCACAGCTAACGCCGTTGCTTCGCCAAAACCCTGATAATTTATATTACACCATTACGATGGCGCAGGTTGAAATAGGGCAAAAACAATACGCTAGTGCAGTCACTCGACTACGTGAATTACAAGAAAACTACCCGGATAATTATGCAGCGCTTATTAGCTACGCCCAAATTTTAGTGGATGCAGGCCACCCTGAGCAGGCTGCCAGTATATTGTTGCAAGGCACTCGGAAGTTCAAGAATGATTTACCTATGTGTCAACAATTAGCACGTGCCGAGGCAGCTAATCATCGCAAAGATTATGCTTATTTTACAGAAGCACAATGTGAATTGTTGCAAGGACGAAAAAAAGAGGCGCTGCGGCGTTTAAAAACTGCGAAATTGCTTGCAACGAAGGATCATCTTTTGCAGGCGAGAATTGCTGCTAGGATGGATGAGATTAAATATTCTTTGGAAAATTGATGGCTATTTTTCATCAAAGCGTGTAGGCCCATGGCCCAACATTTACTTTTCTGCGTAGAATCTGCGTTGGGCCATGGGCCCAACCTACGCAGGCTTTTATTTGTGATATAATTCTATAATAATAGGTACCTACCATCGCGGGACGAAGGGCTCCAAAATTACTCAATACCTAATTTTTTCAATCGATAGCGTAGCGTTCTAAAACTCACCCCCAACAAGCGTGCAGCAGCTGTTCGGTTCCACTTGGTTTTTTCTAGAGCGCCTAAAATCAGTTCTTTCTCATGCTCGAGTAAACTACTATCAAGATGAAAGTTCGTTTCACCTGATTTCGTAAGAACTTGTGGTTCCATTTGCGGCAAATGCAAATCGGAAACCTCAATAGTATTCCCATTTGCCATCGCCATTGCGCGCTCGAGAATGTTTTCTAGCTCTCGAACATTTCCCGGGAACGAGTAGGCTTTGAGCGCATCGATACAGGATTTGGGTAGTTTTACAGGCTCTATCTGCTGTTCTTTGGCTAATTTTTGCAGAATATTCTGCGCGAGAATCGGGATATCAGCCGCACGTTCTTGTAAAGTAGGAACACGTAGTTCAATCACATTGATACGATAATACAACTCTTCCCTAAACCGCCCTGCCGTTATTTCATCCAACAAATTTTTATTACTAGCACTTAGAATCCGCACATCAACCGGGATCTCGCTCCATTCACCTACAGGTTTTACCGCTTTTTCTTGAATAGCACGTAATAACTTCACCTGCATAGCCAATGGAAGCTCTGCGACTTCATCCAGAAAAAGTGTCCCACCTTGGGCTGCTACAAATAACCCCTGCTTATCAGCAAAGGCACCTGTAAAACTACCTTTTTTGTGCCCAAAAAATTCTGACTCCATCAACTCACTTGGAATAGCTCCGCAGTTAACAGGAATGAATGGTTTTTCACCTCGAGGGCCATTAGCATGAATCAAACGTGCCACCAACTCTTTACCCACACCTGATTGACCATGAATATAAACTGGGGCTTGGCTGCGGGCTACTTTATTAATATTCTGCCGCAACTGTAAGATACCCGCGCTTTCACCCAACAATAAATCGTCTTGCTGTTTAGGTACTTGTTGATGCATGCATAATGCCGTATTCACTAAAGTCTTAAGCATACCTAAATTAACTGGCTTTGAAACATAATCAAACGCACCCGCTTTCAATGTATTGACGGCACTCTCAACATTTCCATAAGCCGTAATAACTGCCACAGGAATTTGAGGTTTGGATTTTTGAATATATTGAACGATCTCATAACCATCACCATCCGGCAAACGCATATCTGTTAAGACAAGAAAATAGTCATTTTTCTTTATGCACTCTATACCTTCATGAAAACTTGACGCAACATCACACAATAATCCCATGCGAGTCAGCGTCAACAATACGAGCTCACGGATATCAGGTTCATCATCAATGACAAGTACCTTGGTTTTACTCATAGCTGCATCTCATGGGTTTGGTTAAAGGTAATACTAAAACAACAACCAAGCTCCGTCTCCATCAAACTTAGACGCGCTTGATTAATCTCACATAAGTCTTTAGCAATAAATAAGCCCATACCAGTCCCTGTTCTCACTGTACTAAAAAATGGTTCAAAAACATTGTTGCGGGATTCCTCAGGGATGCCCGATCCCGTATCAGATAGCAACAAGAGTAAACGATGTCTTTCATGCTTAAGTGATATCGTAATATTAACTGTTCCACTTTCATCACGCCCATGCTGCATTGAATTATCGCAAAGTATCACTAACACTTGTTCTAATTGATTCTTATCAAACACAGCAGTTTTCTTTTTATTCTGAGGGATAACAAGCGAAATCTCACATTTGTTTATCAAGCAAAACTCATGCTTAAACTGATTGAGAAATGGAGTCATACGAATGGTTTGGGGTTTTGCCTGCTGGCGTCTTGATACTTGTAAAACATTTTGTATCACCGCATTCATACGATTACTATTATTAAGAATCAATTGCTGCAGTCTAGTGTCTTCTTTATTGTGACGCCCTTCACCCAACAACTGCACAGCATGTGATATTACGCCTAAGGGATTACGTAGCTCATGAGCAATACTTGCAGAAAAGCGCCCTAATGAAGCTAGCTTTAACTGTTGTACTTGTTGGGCAATTACGGCCATGTCATCTAATATAATTAAAACAGCGGGTTGTAGAGCCAAAGATGCGGGGAAAAAATGTACTTGCAAATAAGGTTTGTCCAAAATAGTATGCGCTGCCAAGCTGTCTCGCTTTCGTTTAGTTAAGAACTGCGTATATTTTTGATAGAGGGGAGCTGAAAATTCTTGTAATGTCATGTTCACATTCTTTTTTTCACAATTAAAGAATTGCCGTGCTGCTGTATTTATCACTTTGATATGCAAATCTGCATCTACATAAATAACCCCATATTGTAAGCGCTCAACAATGTATTCATTGAGCTGCTGCATGCTCTTTAATTGTCTCCCTCGATCTTTTGCTAAATTTTCACTCATCCGCACCCAGTTTGAGAAATACCATGCGGTTAAAGCTGTAGCAAAAAATCCTGCACCATAGATCCCCGCAGAGAAAAAAGTACTGAAGGCCTGTGGAGTATCGTACTCATACTGACGAATACTAATCCCCAGCAACATACAGCTTGCAACAGCCGCAAAAAATATAGCTCTACGACCAGGGACAAGAATACTTAACATAGCAATAAGAACATTTAGCAGGATACCAAGCCCAGATTGCATATAACCAATTACGTAAATAAACAGCCCTACTACAATGGTATCAACTGTGCCTGAAAGGAGAACTTGCTCACTAAATTTAATGGATCGCACGTACCAGATGTAAAGAAAAATCAAACCAAATACAAAATAGAGGAGAAGCGCTCCGCAATAACGCACTGCATTTACATAGTTATAAGCGTCTACCCAAAATAATCCGAATAACAACCCAATATTTATAAAGCGGTAAATGTTGTAAATTAACAACATCGACCATTTTTTGGCTTGAGTATCATGAAACAGCTTGGTGTGCATGCATTCAATCCGTGATTTTTTATAACTATAGATCACATCGTGAGCGGTTGCTATATAGTCACAACTTAAGAATGTTACTGTGCTTTCTCCGAGGCGCGACCGTAAGGGAGCGGAGCAGTTGGATTAGCACTAATGCACTGCCAACTGCTCCGCTCCCTTAC
>CAZYME010000050.1:0-6687 GCA_964648115.1 uncultured Legionella sp. | reverse complement strand
TCTGTCCTTGGGACGGGTTCACGGGGTGTAGCGCAGTCTGGTAGCGCGCCTGCTTTGGGAGCAGGATGTCGGGAGTTCGAATCTCTCCACCCCGACCAGTTTATTGCGCCCGTAGCTCATTTGGATAGAGCATCGGCCTTCTAAGCCGAGGGTAGCAGGTTCGAATCCTGCCGGGCGTGCCAAACGTCAAGCGGTATTCTTTTATAGTATAATGGTAATGAATATGGTGGGCGTAGCTCAGTTGGTAGAGCCCCGGGTTGTGATCCCGGTGGTCGTGGGTTCGAACCCCATCGTTCACCCCAACATGTCAAAAATAATAGGCTCTCTTTACAGGAGAGTTCTACTGTTTAATAATTCCACCCTGTTTGCGAAAGTGGCGGAACTGGTAGACGCGCTGGATTTAGGTTCCAGTAGGGTAACCTGTGAGAGTTCGAGTCTCTCCTTTCGCACCATTTCATATATGTACATACAATTTCAAGAGGTGACTAGATGCAAGTTTCTGTTGAGACCTTGAAAGGTTTAGAACGCAAAGTGACAATTTCGGTACCGTCCGAAAAAATAGAAGAAGAAGTGAGTCAGCGACTCAGAAATCTTGCACGGAAAGCGAAAGTCGATGGCTTTCGACCCGGTAAGGTTCCTATGAATGTCGTTGTAAAGCGCTTCTCTGACAGCGTACGGCAGGAAGTAGCAAAAGATATGGTCCAGTCAACCTTATATGATGCATTGAAAAGCAATGAATTAATTCCAGCAGGCTCTCCTTATATTGAGCCTGAAGCTGTAGAAATGGGTAAAGATTTTAAATACACCGCGGTGTTTGAAGTGTTTCCTCATATCGAAGTCAATGAATTAGGTCAAGCAGAAGTTGAAGTTATCATCGCCACTGTCAAGGATGCTGATGTTAAGAGCATGCTGGATAAATTACGTGAACAGAACAAAAATTGGAAAGACGTATCACGAGCTGTGGCTAAAGGCGATAAGGTCCTTATGGATTTCGAAGGCTACTTGAATGGTGCCTTGTTTGAAGGTGGTGCTGCTCAGGATTATGAGCTAATTATTGGCTCCGGCTCAATGATACCAGGCTTTGAAGATGGTTTGATGGGCGCTAAAGTAGGTAAGCCATTTGATATTAAAGTGGATTTTCCAAAGGATTATGGCCACAACGAATTAGCAGGTAAAGAAGCTACTTTTAAAATTACGATAAAGAAAATTATGGAAGGCGAACTTCCTGATTTAGACGATGGTTTTGCCAAAAAATTTAATATCGCTGACGGCGGTGTTGATGCGCTGAAAAAAGACATCAAACAAAATATGGAACGTGAGCTTGAGCGTCGAGTTAGCTCGATGAACCGCGAGAAAGCGTTTGACAAGTTACTGGAAAAAAATAAATTTGATCTGCCTATGGCGTTAGTCGATCAAGAAATTGAGCACCTGAAGCATGAAATGTATCACCGTGTTTTTGGTCATGAGCATTCTGATAATGAGCAAATTCCTGACTTTCCTAGAGCTTTGTTCGAAGAGCAAGCAAATCGTCGCGTGCACTTGGGTCTTTTATTTTCCGAATATGTTAAAAAACATAAGATGGATGTTGATTCTGCCCGAGTTGAAGCGATGATCGAAAAATTTGCTAGTGCTTATGAGAGTCCTGATGAGCTCCGCGCTTGGTACAAAGGTAACAAAGAGCGTTTAGCTGAAATTGAAGCCTTGGTAATGGAAGAAATGGTTTCTGAAAAAATTCTAGAAGATGCTAAAATTGTTAAAACGAAGATGGATTACGATGCGGTGATGAACCCCAAAAAGGACAATGAAGACAAAGGAGAGTGAGCATGATGGGATATTCTGAAAGCTCGATAAGAAACGCCAGTGGCCTTGTTCCTATGGTTATCGAGCAAACCTCTAGGGGTGAGCGCTCGTATGACATTTACTCAAGGCTATTGAAAGAACGCATTATATTTCTTTTAGGTGAAGTAGAAGACCACATGGCAAATCTTGTGGTCGCGCAATTGTTATTTCTTGAGTCAGAAAACCCTGAAAAGGAAATTTCTCTCTATATTAACTCTCCTGGCGGAGTGGTTACTGCGGGCCTCGCTATTTACGATACCATGCAGTTTATCAAGCCGGACGTGAGCACCCTGTGTATAGGCCAAGCAGCAAGTGCTGCAGCGCTCTTGCTGTGTGCGGGCGCACACGGAAAACGCTATTGCCTACCTAACGCAAGAGTGATGATTCACCAACCTTTGGGTGGTTATCGCGGCCAAGCAACGGATATTGAAATCCATGCACGTGAAACATTGGCGGTGCGAGAGCGTTTAAACAATATTATGGGCTCACATACCAATAAAACGCCTGAACAAATCATGCTGGATACTGAGCGTGACAATTTCATGAGCGCCACGCAAGCAGCAGACTATGGGTTAATTGATAAAGTATTGCATAGTCGAGATATTTTGGCGTCTGAAAAATAAGATTATTCTTGAAATGGGCTAATAATTTGGATTGGGTCAATGGACCAATCTACATTATTAGCCTTGTAAATTTTAAAATAGCCCATATATATAAAATTTCCGCCCTAGATATTTCTAAAATATAGAAACTTCTAGCATGCTTAACGGTTATGTGAATGCAATTAAAACATGTGACCTAGCTACTGAATAAAGGGGTTTGTAGATGAGTAAAGCCGGTAGTGGTGATGGAGATAAAGTTTTATATTGTTCTTTTTGTGGCAAGAGTCAGAATGAAGTAAAAAAACTAATTGCAGGGCCATCTGTTTTTGTTTGTGATGAGTGCGTTGAATTATGTAATGATATAATTCGCGAAGAAACGCAGGATGTTACTGTAGAATCTGAAACGCATTTACCCACCCCTAAAGAAATCGCAGTTTTTCTTGATGAATATGTCATTGGGCAGCCGCATGCCAAGAAGGTGCTGTCTGTAGCTGTCTACAATCATTACAAACGAATGTACCATAAAACAGAAGATGGCATTGAGCTTGGTAAAAGTAATATTTTGCTGATAGGCCCTACAGGTAGTGGTAAAACTTTACTTGCCCAAACCTTAGCCCGTTTGTTGAATGTTCCTTTTGCGATGGCAGATGCAACTACGCTGACTGAAGCTGGTTACGTGGGCGAGGACGTTGAAAATATAATTCAAAAATTATTACAAAAATGTGATTATGACGTAGAAAAAGCACAGCGCGGTATAGTTTATATTGATGAAATTGATAAAATTTCACGCAAATCAGATAACCCTTCTATAACACGAGATGTTTCTGGAGAAGGTGTGCAGCAGGCTCTTCTAAAACTGATTGAAGGAACTATTGCATCTGTACCCCCACAAGGTGGGCGTAAACACCCACAACAAGAATTTTTACAGGTAGATACTTCCAATATATTATTCATTTGTGGTGGTGCTTTTGCGGGGCTTGAGAAAGTTATTCGGGATCGTAGTGATAAATCAGGAATTGGTTTTTCAGCACAACTGAAAAATAAAAAAGATAATAGCGATTTAGAGAAAATGCTGGATTCTTTAGAATCAGAAGACTTGATTAAATACGGTTTGATTCCTGAGTTTGTTGGCCGACTGCCAGTTGTTGCGACTCTTCAGCAGCTTGATGAAGCAGCGTTGATTGATATTTTAACCCGGCCTAAAAATGCACTAACCAAGCAATTCCATGCATTATTTAAAATGGAAGATGCAGAGTTAGAATTTCGTGAAGAAGCTCTTCACCTAATTGCCAAGAAAGCGTTGGAGCGAAAAATTGGTGCTCGAGGTTTGCGAGCCATTCTTGAAAATATTCTTTTGGATACCATGTATGAGCTACCTTCGCTTGAGGGTGTGACTAAGGTTGTTGTTGACGAAAATGTTGTTAATAACACGGGTACTCCTATTTTGATTTATGAGAGTGAAGAGCCCAAGAAGTCCGCGGCGGGTGAGTGATAATTTTCCAAGGATAAGGATTAATTATGTCGAATGAAAATGAAGTGGTATTAGCTGATATACCCTCACAACTTAACATACCGGTGTTACCACTTAGGGATGTAGTGGTTTACCCGCATATGGTTATCCCCCTTTTCGTAGGCCGTGAAAAATCAATCAAGGCTCTAGAAGCAGCGATGCTGGACAATAAACAAATTTTTTTGGTTGCCCAAAGAAAATCAGCGAATGATGATCCAAGCCCGAAAGATTTGTTTAGTGTCGGTACTATTTCAAGTGTCTTGCAGTTATTAAAGCTACCAGACGGCACAGTTAAAGTGCTTGTGGAGGGTGCCGAACGTGCCCAAGTCATTTCTTACTCACAAGAAGAAAACGGTTACATGTCAGCTGTTTTGCAGCATGTTGATGAGGTAAGCGATGCTCTGAAAATTCAAGAAATTGAAATTATGACGCGATCGTTGATGTCTCAATTTGAGCAATATATAAAGCTTAATAAAAAAATTCCGCCAGAAGTATTAAGTTCCCTAGCGAGCATTGAAGAGCCTGGACGTTTGGCAGATACCATTGCGGCCCATTTAAGCCTCAAAATTGAGGATAAGCAAGACTTGTTAGAAACGCTAGACATTGGTACACGTCTCGAGCGACTAATGGCTGCTATAGAAAACGAAATTGATCTGCTACAGGTTGAAAAACGTGTGCGTGGTCGTGTTAAACGGCAAATGGAAAAAAGCCAACGAGAATATTATCTTAATGAACAAATCAAAGCCATTCAAAAAGAATTGGGCGAGATGAGTGAAGAAGGTAACGAATTAGAACAATTAGAAAAAGCCATTCACAAAGCAGGTATGCCTAAAGAAGCAAAAGAGAAGTCGCTTGCCGAATTACATAAATTAAAGATGATGTCACCGATGTCAGCAGAAGCTACCGTGATCCGAAATTATTTGGATTGGGTACTATCTGTACCTTGGAAAAAAAGAAATAAAATCCAGTTTGATTTAGGTAAAGCAGAGAAAATGCTGGATCTCGATCATTATGGCCTAGAAAAGGTTAAAGAACGTATTATTGAGTATTTAGCAGTACAACAACGAGTTAAACGCCTAAAAGGGCCTATTTTGTGTTTGGTGGGACCTCCAGGCGTTGGGAAGACCTCGCTAGGCCAATCCATAGCGAATGCTACAGGTAGAACCTTTATTCGCATTGCTTTGGGTGGGGTGCGTGACGAGGCGGAAATTCGTGGCCATCGTAGAACCTATATTGGCTCTATGCCAGGTAAAATTATCCAAAAATTGTGTAAAGCCGGCGTCAAAAACCCACTGATTATGTTAGATGAAGTGGATAAGATGGCTATGGATTTTCGTGGTGATCCTGCTTCAGCGCTGCTTGAAGTGCTTGATCCCGAGCAGAACCATACATTCAACGATCATTATCTTGAAGTTAACTATGACTTGAGTGATGTAATGTTCATTGCCACGGCTAATTCACTTGAAATACCAGCACCGTTGCTAGATAGGATGGAAGTGATACGTTTAGCCGGTTACACCGAGGATGAGAAGACGCATATCGCTGAACAATATTTAATACCAAAGCAATTGGTGTTAAATGGCTTAAAGACGGACGAAATCGATATTAGTGAGGGAGCTGTACATGAAATTATCCGCCATTATACGCGTGAAGCAGGTGTGCGTAATCTTGAGCGTGATATTGCCCATGTGTGTCGAAAAGTAGTTAAGGATATTCTCACTAGCAAACGAATAAAAAAGGTTCATGTTTCTCGCACGAATATTGAAAAATATTTAGGTGTTAAAAAATTCCGCTATGGTTCAGCAGAAAATTATGATCAAGTAGGGCAAGTAACTGGGTTGGCATGGACAAGTGTGGGCGGAGAGCTCCTCACTATAGAAGCCTCAATGATGCCAGGAAAAGGCAAAACATTGCATACTGGCCAACTTGGCGAAGTCATGCAAGAGTCTATTCATGCGGCAATGACTGTAGTAAGAAGCCGTGTCAAAGCATTCGGTATTCCAGAAGACTTCTATGACAAAAATGATTTCCATGTACATGTGCCAGAGGGTGCTACCCCAAAAGATGGGCCAAGCGCAGGCATAGGTATGTGCACGGCTTTGGTATCTGTGATTTTGCAGATACCTGTGCGTGCAGATGTAGCCATGACTGGTGAAATTACCTTGCGTGGACAAGTGCTTCCTATTGGTGGTCTAAAGGAGAAGCTCCTTGCTGCGCACCGTGGAGGGATTAAACAGATTATTATTCCCGAGGAAAACAAGAAGGATTTAACAGAGATTCCAGATAATATTTTAAGGAAGTTGACCATTCATCCGGTGCAAACAATTGAGCAGGTTTTAGACATAGCTTTACAGCGTAGCCCGCTTGTTGCTCAGGCTCCGCTAGAACAAAGCGAGCCAGAACATCAGGTAAGTGTAAAAAAAAACGTAAATAATGATTTACACGCTCAATAATAAGAGGTATATTCTCGTCGTTGCCCGCTACTGGCGGGGCTTCAAGGACGTAATGGCTTGACTAGAGTTGGTGAATCTGATTTAATCAACTCCGGGTAACGGATGAATAACTCCAAAGGGGAAAAGATGAACAAAAGTGAATTGGTTGAAGCAATTGCTCATGGTTCAGGTGTAACGAAAGCAGACGCACAAAGAGTACTAGATACTTTTATGATGACTGTAACAGATGCGCTGAAAAGTGGTGATCAAGTAGTTTTGCCAGGATTCGGATCTTTTTCAACAG
>CAZYME010000049.1:0-6792 GCA_964648115.1 uncultured Legionella sp. | reverse complement strand
CCTGCTCCACCAGAACCTGCGCCTGCTCCACCAGAACCTGCGCCTGCTCCACCAGGGGGGGGTGTTGAATAAATAAAAGTAGAGTGGGTAATCGAGTGAACGTATCAAAGGGTAGAGTAAGAAGCAAAAACCATTCCAATAGCTCCTGATACTACCAGCTTTGTGACACCTTCTCCCCCCAGGGCCAGATCATGAGTGATCATTATTTATCTTAATGTCTACGTACCGCGCTTTATGCGCGGTATCCAGAAATTTTGCTAGATTCCTGGATCCTGCGGTCAAGCCGCAGGACGTAGAAATAGAGACCAGATATAATGTTTTATCCCAGCATTGTTTATATTTGAGTCACTCATGCTCTCGCCCTGCTTCCCCCCCCCAACATCATCTTTGCCCTAAACTGAAACGTATTTTTTGCCAAATCTATACCTAATATACGTTGCCTAGATAAAGTTCATAACGTAACTGCCTCAAGTTTAACTTCAAGACAGTTTAAAAATTCGCAATAACGTCAATTAACGCTTGAGCTGCATTATCTGCAGCAAGCCTAGTATTTTTTGTGGTTATGGGCTCCGCCATATTATTACTTACTCCACGAATTACCACGCACTGTGTGTTAAATAACCAACAGGCTTGCATCAATGACGCCCCCTCCATTTCTACTACATCAAAATGATCGTCACGTAATAACCTGACTTGTGGCGGTTGATTAGGGAGTCTATCACTTGTTGCGATGTTACCGAATAACACTTTTATAGAGTGGTCATTATTCAGTTGGGAAATGCGTTTGACTAATTGCTCACTCAACTTAAATATAATAGGCAGCATGGTATGCGATTGAGGATTATATAAATATTGACTAAATTTAAATTGAACACCATTTTTGGTGAGCGTGCCTAAATCTACATTTACCACCTCTTTTCCCACAATTACATCAAACATTTTTAACCTAACATTGATACTACCAGCCGATCCTGACATCAAAATTAGATCGGGATGAAAATCTCTGATGAGTCGAGTAGCAACTATTGCTGAATTAACTTTGCCTAATCCACAATTAACAAATACAACATTTTTATTACGTATCGTGCCTACGTAGTAGGTTATCCCCTCAATAGTAAATTTTTTCTTATGATCAATATTTTTTTGTAACAATAAGCTCTCTTCTATTAGTGGAACAATAATTCCAAAAATAGGGCGCTTTAATTGACTTACATGAGGCTTTCTTTCCGCTCTACTTAAAGGAGAAATAAAGAAAAAAATGGCCAAAATAATAAAAATGGCTGGTTTGCGCATTGATATAATATCCTTATACTACGAAAACAACCTACTAGCTTCGCTAGTAAGCTCTAATTCCAACAGAATTATCGTCATCAAATACAGCGACAGAACCCAATTATTCACCCTCTTTTGGATCAGTTGCTTGTGAAGTTTAGAGGATGATTGTTTCACGGATTTTTCATTTTGAACATGCTTGGTCATCAATACATAGGAATGAATCAAACATTCATGAGCTTCTGATGCTTTTTTTAACATCTCTAGATAATAATGATAATCTGCTTCCATTTTAAAAATAATACTTCGGTTATTCCCTCTTTGAATTATATGCTGCGGGTAACATGGTGTATGACACTAATGGCAGATTGTTCATAATGACCGAGGCGTTCAATATGCAAGTAAATCTTATTGAACATTATTAAAAGCTCATGGTTGTGTTGGCAGTATGAGTAGAAAAGGAGACTGTTGGGACAATGCAGTTCCAGAAAGCTTTTTTGGTAGGTTAAAACAAGAGCGAGTCATGTGGCGCAATTATCAAACACGATTTGAAGCACAACAAGATATTTTGAATTACATTACCATGCATTATAACAGTAAGCGCCTGCATTCCTTTTTAGGATATATGTCGCCTAATCAGTTTGAAAGGGATTACTTAATGCAATTTAAAAAAGTCGCTTAACTAGTGTGTATCAAATTGCTTGACCACATCATGCAACCCTGGGCTCGGTCTTTTAGTAGTGTTCAAAAATTAGATGCTGTTTGCCCTGAAAAAATTTTTATACCCGGCCCCTAACTCAAAAAACTGCATTAATTGATACAGAAAATGCCTGGGTGATCACACTTCCAGAACTAGTGCCCGCGTTATTGCCAATACGCGCCGTGCCGTTTGGCAACGTATCGCTCCACGGCCCACCCCAGCTACTCGTTTTTGTTCCTGACATCGAGCAACTGTAGCTAAGATCCAAAAACCAGGTAGGGTTTATAAAGTAGGTCGCGCCGACCATGGCGACGCCACCAAACAACCATTGATTTGTTGAATAATTAGAACCATTTCCCGCCCCGGTAGGACTATTTGGGACACCATTCACGAAGGCGATGGGGCTCGCCATGTTTTCAATTGACAACTTGGTTTGAGCAAAGGCAGGCCCGCCCCCCAAGTACAAATAGCTTTTTTCAAACGATCGACCGATGAGTGGAGTCAGAGAGATCTGATGATTAATTGTTTGCCGATAGGTCTGTACAGTATAATTCCCAACAAATGGATAAGTAGTAGTTACTCCATTAGTTGTCGCTGTAACACCACCAGTCTGTGGGATTAATAAATTGCGATCAGCACTTACATTAAAGTAACTGTAAAAAATTTTGCCGCCCCACATCCACCGGCTGCTGGAAAAATGTTGGAAGTACCCGGCTTGTATAATAGGCACCGGCGCCGAACTAGAATCCAATATAAAGTCGGTCGATCCGGCACCCCATCCAATGACAGGGCCCGGTTGCCACGTGGTTCCACCGGCGTATACATGCTGATTTGCAAAATTAACCGAAGACCCACTTACTCCCAAGCCTCCAAAAAAAGCCGATTGCGGCACGATAGAGGGATCAAGATCAGCCGCAATTGCTGACCCAGTAAAGATCGCGGCAAAAGGTAGTAAAAAAATATTAAAAATTAAACGCATGACCCGATCCCCCTGAGATCAAAAAGCTTTGTTAATCGTTATCATTAATGCTTGGATATTCACGCTTCCAGAACTAGTTCCGGTGTTCGTTCCGGTGCGCGTTACATTGGTGCGCAGAGTGTTGGTATCTGTCCACGGCCCGCCCCAGCTGCTCGTTTTTGTTCCTGTCATCGAGTAGGTGTAGCTGATATCCAAGAACCAGGTGGGATCTATAAAGTACGTGGCGCCTAACATGGCAACGCCGCCGAACAACCATTGGGTTGTTGAATATGTTAAGCCTAGGCCGACTCCGGTGGGGCTGGTGGGGACGACGGCGACGCTCTCGTATCCGGTAATATCATCGATCAAGGTCTTTGTTTGGGCAGTAGTCGGACCGAGGCCCAAATACAGATAACTTCTGTTAAATGATCGGCCGACGAACGGGATCAGCGATATTTGCTGATTAATAGTCTGCCGGTAAGATTGGACAAGGTAATTCCCAGTGAATGGCGTATACCCACCATCTTGGTTAAATCCACCCGCTTGCGGGATCTGCTGTTGACTTTTAGCAGAGCCTATCCCCAAGTAACTGTATGAAAATTTACCGCCCCCCATCCACTCATGGCCGGCAAAATGCTTGAAATACCCGGCTTGTACCACGGGAGCCAGGGCCGATTGGGAGTTCAGCTCAAGGCCTGTTGACCCGGCGGCCGATCCGACTTGGGCCGTATTAGCTCCGGAAGGCGGGCTATAGGACGTTCCTTTGCCATAAACATCCTGATTACCAAAACTGCCCGAGCTCCAGCCCCCTCCTAGCCCTCCAAAAAAGGCTGATTGCGGCACAATGGACTTATCGTCTGCAATTGTCGAGCCAGCGCTCATCATACCACCAGAAAAAGCATTGGTTACAGCTAGGCCCATCAAAAGCCCCGCTAATATAATTTTTTTCATATAAACCACTCCTTAGTTAAGCATGCCGTCATAGAAACGTTGTTCCCTATCCCTAAGAATCCGACCTCAACAAATTACCTGATTAATAAAACCATTAAACCTGAAAATACTAGATTTATTATTTGAAAGGGCTCTACCCCAACAAAGGAAACACTTTAATCAAGTTAATCTAAACTAACACCTTGATTTGACAATCAAAAGGAGATTAAAGTTCCGCGCAGCAATACTATCCTAAATTTACCTGAATTTTCCATTATAAAAATCAAAGGGAGTGATTTGATTATTAATTTTATAATGAGTATTGACCTTACCGTTACGTCATCCTTTATTGTGTGCATGGTCAGCTAAAGGAGTTTAATAAATGCCTTACACGATTAAAAAATTGGCGACACTTTCGGGAGTTAGTCCACGAGCGCTTCGTTTTTATGATGAAATTGGTTTATTAAAACCGGCTTATTATGGCGATAACCATTATCGCTATTATGAGGAAGAGCAACTACTGTTGTTGCAACAAATTTTATTCTTTCGTGAGTTAGGTTTTCCTTTAACTGAGATACAGCAGATTATTAGTGGTCATGATTTCGATAAAATCGAAGCCCTGAATACTCATAAATCTACCCTGCAATCAAGTCTTGAAAGAACAGAAACACTCATCAAGACGATTGATAAAACAATTTCACACTTAAGAGGAAAATTAATCATGCGTGACGCAGAAATGTATGAAGGTTTCGACCCGGTTAAACAACAAGAACACGAAAAATATCTCCTGGATACCGGCGTCATCACTCAACAACAAATTGATGAAAGTTGGGGAAAAGTTCGCGATTGGAAAAAACCGAATTGGGAGCAATTTAAGAAAGAAGGAGAGCAATTGAATCAGGCGCTTGCCAATGCACTGAAAAAGCATCTAAAACCAGAGGATGTCGAGGTTCAGGCTTTAGTGCAAAGACATTATGACCTGGTCAATGTTTTTTGGACACCAACCCATGAAAGTTATACAGGGCTTGCGCAAATGTATCTTGACCATCCAGATTATCGCGAGTTCTATAATAAATATCATCCCAAGTTGGTTGAATATTTAGTTGAAGCAATGCGAGTTTATGCTGCTCGTAAATTGTCGTAAGAAATTCCGCGTTAAGAATTCAGGGCGGAATTTGTTTTGAGGGGCTAAACAATGAAAAATAAAAATCCTAATACTCAATTATCCATAACACTGAAAGATGGGCGCCAGCTAGGTTTTGCAGAATATGGCTCGCCTGATGGAAAACCCATTTTTTTCTTTCATGGGCTACCTGGCTGTAGACTCGACGCAAGCCATTTTCATGAGGTTGCACTCTCGAATCATTACCGATTAATTGGTATTGATAGACCAGGGATGGGACTGTCGACCATAGACCAAAAGCGAAGCATCCTTTCTTGGGCTGATGATGTTGAAGAGTTTGCAAATCACTTGGCACTGCAAAAATTTGCAATCATAGGCCATTCCGGAGGCGCACCCTTTGTTGCAGCATGTGCATATAGAATTCCTGAACGATTAAATGGCGTGGCTATTGTTGCAGGAATGGGGCCTTTTGAAATTCCTGAAGCGACAGCGTGTTTGAGTCGTGGGCAACGATTCATCAATTATGCCATTAAAATAATCCCTTGGACGGCAATTGCCTGCATGAAACTTACGGTGCTGATGTTCAAATACCCTAAAATGCTTCAAGTTGCAATGAAAAAACTGCCTGAAATAGACCGAATATCCTTTCATTCTCTAGGGAGTCATGAGGAAATAACTGCGATATTGATGGAACCATTTAAGGAGGGTGTTTCTGGACCTGCAAAGGACATGCAATTAACTGTTAATCCTTGGGGTTTTTCACTGGCCAATATCAAATTAAATTGCCCTGTCACCATCTGGCAAGGCGGTTTAGATAGACAAGCACCGGCAATACATGCCGAACTTTATGCGCGTTTAATCCCGAATGCAAAATTAACTTTCTTTAAACAAGAGGGGCATATATCATTACTGGTCAACAAAATAGAAGAAATATTGCAAAGTATCACGGTATAACATATACCGTTGTTATTGTTTATCACAATCAAAGAGGTCAGACACTGAGGTATCGCTAACAGCGAACAGATTTTGCGATAAAGCCGCCCATTAAGCAGTGAAAGTGAGTCTTAATGAAACAGCATCATTTGCGCCTTGATTTACACCAGTTATGATATTTTGCGCTGTCTCAATATTAATATTTTCCTTCTTAAAAAAAGCATGCCCATAACTGCCGTTTACAGTGAAATTTTTCATCACTTGGTATCCCATAGAAAAACCAACAACCAAACTATCACCAGCGCTTATTTGGAACCTCCCATTTGAAGGTGACTGATTATAGGTCCCTGCTACTCTAACTACCCATTTGCTTGAAATATTATAAATAGTTCCCAGGGTTAAAAGCCAACTATTATGAAAGTTATATTTTATATGGGCTTGAGGATTAATAAAGGCAGTGGAGCCTGATTGCGTTGCAAAATTATAAATATCAGCCTCTTTAAAGATACTCCATTGAAGGTATTGAGCTGTTCCTATGAAGCCAAATTTTTCATTCACAAAATGACTAAGCGACAATACACTTCGAGCTGGTGTCCAATATTTAAAATGATAATTATCCGAGGAAACGATCGGCGGTCCTTTAATTGTACTCGTGCCATGTAAATGATAAGTAATGGCACTGCGATAATTAAAACCTATGGCTGTTTTTTTAGCTAGTTTAATTAAAACCCCAAAATCCCCGCCTAAACTCGTTCCTTTGCTATTGTTCAGACTTCGGCCTTCAGGAACATTTAAACGAGTTACGCCTGAAATAGGCTCTTGGATAAAGTGGGCATGGGAGAGATTAAGATTGCCTCCTATAGAAAGAAATTCATT
>CAZYME010000048.1:0-7836 GCA_964648115.1 uncultured Legionella sp. | reverse complement strand
TTAAAAGGGAGGATGAGTCCATATCATTGTGCCGCGGCTTGTCCGCGGCATCCAGGAGATGGTCAAATTAAAACAGAACCAATTTAATTACTTATTCAATTGATCAATAAGAGCAAACTCGTAATATAAAAATTCTAACGTCAAATATAAAACGAGTTTGCGATGGCTAGACTGATGCGCAGTGACGAGCTGTGGTCAAAGTTAAAGGAGATCAAGCTACAGCATCAGATTTATAACAAGCCTAATCTTCGTATGATGGTTGAAGCAATGTTATACCGCATGCGCGTTGGCTGCCCTTGGCGAGACCTGCCTGAAGAATTTGGATTTTGGTATTCTATTTATCAGCAATTCAATCGTTGGTCTTCAAAAGACAAGTTGATTAAGATATTTAAAGATCTCGTACAAGATCATGATTTAGAATGGGAATACTCTCGCCCTGAATAAACTATGGTCTCATAAAATTTCATAGGATCGTGGTCTTGACGATGGGGCGCACTTCATAGTGCGAAATTCATTGGTTTATCTAGGGTCTGTTGACAATGCATATTCTCAAATTCTTTAGAGTGCTTGCGTGCCGTGGCTTGTCCACGGTATCCAGAGATCTCCTGGATGGCGCGGACAAGCCGCGCCATGTAGTCTCTTATAGAGCAATTGTCAACAGCGCTTAGTACCGGGCTCTCTGTCCATAGTAGGATCACCTTGCACGCAGGGATGCTCACCTCTTGGCGTCTCCCCCATAGGGTACCTTTTCTGTCGATAAAATTTATTGCGGTCTGGTTTGGGAGTATCGCTTTCTTTTGGGGGATCTTGAGGTGTCTCGTTCAATAATCCATCTACGATTTTGCTTATTTCGTCTATTGTTTTTGGAGATGAATGATGACCACTATTATGAGACGCAAATAATCGGTGCGCACTTCCTGCTAGAGGAAGAATCCCGGCGGCTCGTCTAAGTCCAAACATTCTTTTACTCCTATCGTTGAAAAAGTCCATTATTATGCCTGATTGCTAACAGAGTTACTATGCAACGTCCCTAACGTTTTTTTGCAGTCTTCTCAGCCTTAATCTGAGCACATATTTTTCAGTTTACTTCGGTCTGTCCCAGGGACCCGGTTGCTACTTCAAATGTTTTACCGTACCCAATCCATCTGATTAAATTGGCATGATATTCAAATTCAAGCATACTGCGTTCAACTACCTCGTGCGTAGTACTGGTAAGAACTACAAATTGCCCTGGGTGCATACTAAGACGGACATCTAATTGGCGTGCTAATTCACCAGCCATAAAAAATTTTTTTTCAAGAAAATTTAAAACATCTTTTTGCTGCGTTTCTTTAAGGCTTTTTTTACTTTGATTCTGATTTGACGCGATGTATTTGCAAGCAAATCCAACTCGCTTAAAAATCGACATTTAAAGGCCTTGCAGAGGGTTTATATTTAAATATTTCGTTGTTCAGAACGTCTATCTTTAAAAAATGTATAGAGTGAGGCAAGATAGTAGTTTAGATAACAAGGAGCTAGCTATGTATTATATTAAACTTTTAGTTATATCAACGATAGTTTTTTTCACGCTGGACATGGTATGGCTCGGATATTTTGCAAAAGATATGTACTTTAAGCATTATGGAGCTTGGTTTCGCCTTGAAAATGGTCAGTTGCTTCCAGTTTGGTGGGCTAGCGCCATCGTGTACTTTCTGTTTTCATTTGCAATCTTGGTTTTTGTGTTTCCTCTTTCAAAAGGGTTGCTAACACATGCTTTTATGTATGGGGCTGCAATTGGGTTTGTCATTTACGGGGTTTATGATTTTACTTGCTTGGCTATTTTTAAAGATTGGCCTGTGATGATGGCTTTTATAGATTGGGCATGGGGTACTTTTTTGTGTGCGCTCTCAGCCACTATCACGGTGTATATTTCCCGCTTCCTCTGAGAAGAGTCAGGCGGACTTATATTTTCGCGCGAGGACGGATACTACTTGGGTCACCATCAATTAAGGCAAAAATGAAGGGCGGCTTTAGTCTTTCTCCCTTGGAAGAGCGGTCATGTATTGAAATGAATGATCTTCAATTTGATCGCTATCTACAAGTTTTGGTCTGAATAGTAATCCCTATAAATATCCGTCATGATGGGACCATTTCAATGTAATTAATACGATATATGCATCTACCTTATTTAAGCCCTACAAGATTACATCAAGCAATCATTCGAGGCTGCCAATCTGTTGTTTCAGCAAAAGAGCAGCTAAATGCTATTAACATTTTTCCAGTTGCAGATGGGGACACGGGAGATAATTTAGCATCAACAGCAAATGCAATCATTGCTAACTCCATTATACAACCTAGATTTACAGACATGCTTCAATCAGTAGCAGATGCAAGTCTATGCGGAGCCAGGGGAAATTCAGGCATTATTTTTTCTCAGTTTTTTAACGCCTTGGCACTCGTGCACTACGATAAAAAAATCATGGATACAGCCGATTTTTCTGCGATATTGGACAATGCGGCAACGAGTGTAAGGCTATCTATCCAGTCCCCTATCGAGGGGACAATGCTGACCATGATTGAGGCATTTGCGAATAACGCAGTCGAACTTAGCATACACATAAATTGCTTTAAACAACTTACGCAAGAACTAATTCCTATTTTGAAGGTAATTTTAAAAGCTACCACAGATAGGATTCCTGTTTTAAAAACCGCTAATGTTGTAGATGCGGGAGCATTAGGGTTTTATTTTTTTGTTGAGGGTTTTGCATCATTATTAGCAGGGGATACTTATCTAGAAAATAATTATTCAAAAAACGTAGTGTATTCAGTTGAGCATAAGCTCGCTATACCCGATACAGCACCAGCGCATCGATATTGCACCGAGGTTATTATAAAGTCTGAGTTTATTGATAAGACGCAGCTCGCCAAATCACTGGAAAAACATGGAGACTGCTTGGCGTTTACTGGTAATCAAAAGACCTGTAGGTTGCATATTCACAGCAACAACCCATGCGATATTTTTTCTATCTCAATGAAGCAAGGTATTCTTGAGCACCCTAAGGTTGATGATATGCTGCGTCAGTTTCAGGTTGCTCACCAACGTAAGCATGATATAGCGATCGTTACAGACTCCAGTGCAGATATCCCAACGTCATTGAGAGATGAACACCAAATACATCTAATTCCTTTAAATATTCATATTGATGAACATCACCTGCTCGATCGCTATTCCTTAGAGCCCAATTTGTTTTATCAGAATTTAAAAGCCTTAAAATCTCACCCAAAAACATCTCTTCCTTCCCCTGCATTGGTAGATGAAAAGCTATCTTTTCTCGCCCAACACTACAAAAATGTTCTTGTTATCCCTATTGCAAAGTCAATGAGCGGAACATTTGATGTTATGACTCAAGCAGCTCAAAAATACTCTAATGTTAAAGTTATAGATTCTCGAACAAACTCCGGTGCGCAAGGGCTTTTAGTTCAATATGCTTGTGAGCTAATTAGCGCGGGGTGCTCTTTCCAAACACTCATTAAACATATTGAAGAAGCTGTCTTAGAAACATCTCTTTTTGTGATGGTTAATGATCTGGATGCGATGATTCGCTCCGGGCGGATAAATAAAGTTGCTGGTCAAATAGGCAGATTTTCAGGGATAAAACCTATTGTTTCAATCGACAAAACTGGAAAGGGATCTTATTTTGCAACGGCATTTAAGGCAGAGCATGCCTTATCAAAAATTATTGCTACTATAAAAAAAATGTATTCTGCTCCTGGAAAAGAACTGGAGCGGTATTGCATTGTTCATGCTGGAGTAGAGGAAAAAGCTTGTGATTTTGCAAAACGAACGACAGCTGCATTCCAAAAACCTCCAGTTTATATAGAAAATGTTTCACCTGCTATTGGATTGCATGCTGGATATGGTTGTATTGCAGTAGCAGCTCGCATCATTATTTCAGAAAAATAAGCGTGGCCCATATTGGCGGTGTGTTATGGCGTTTTGCTGCACATGACAAAAAAATCTATCATGCCCTCACAGGCGGGCAACCATCCATCAAAATAATCCAATGCCCAGGTCGAGCCACTGAGGTCAACAGACCCTAATCTATGAGCAAATATTTATTGATTAGCTGCCAATACGTTGATAATCTTTTCTTTGTGCCGGGTATTTTGATAATATTGTTTGTTTTTTTGTTCCATTCTTCACTGTTGTAAGTGAGTTTGATAATAAAAAAATAAGTTGTCGTTTGTTTTTTAAAAACCGCAGTACCTTACAAAACACTCCCATTTTTGAATTTTGCAATGCCTAAGGGAATATAATTATGCGTATTACATTGTTATTAATAGGATTAATTTTAAGCTTATCTGGTTTCTCTTCGTCGATAGTATGCCCAGAAAATCGATGTGTTGCGGTGGTTGATGTTGGGAACTCAGGCTCAAGATTACAAATTTATAGCTATAACATTGATGCATCAAATGCTCCTTATGCAATCAAAAATGTATTTTCTAACAAAATTGAGCCAGGATTCGCATCTATTGAATTGAATCAAGGTTCTATTAATCGGTATTTGTCGCAGCTTTTTTCAGAGGTCCCCGATAACAATATTCCTGTTTATTTTTTTGCAACATCAGGAATGCGAATGTTAAGTTTTGCAAGACAGCAGGCTTATTATGACCAACTTACCCAGTGGTTTTCTACGCAATCTAAGTGGCAGCTTATCTCTGCAAAAACCCTTAAAGGTCGCGAAGAGGCGCTGTTTGGTTGGCTAGCTGTTAATTATGAGCTAGGCGCCCTAACTTCACCATCTACACCATTAGTCGGTGTAATTGATACAGGCAGTGGCTCGACACAAGTCGCATTTCCTCTCAAAAGTGCACAAGCCATTAACCTTAACCCTGATGATTACATTGACATTGATATCTATGGGCGACATGTTTCGTTATTTACACATGGTTTTCTAGGACTAGGGCAGAATGAAATTAGAAGCCAATATCTCGATAATGGAGACTGCTTCCCCAAGCATTACCCGCTACCAGATGGAGCTTTGGCAGCAGGCAACTTTCAGCTGTGTGAACAACGGATGAGACCACTCATCAATGATATTCATCAGGTTAATGATTCAATTAATTCGTTGATACAAGACAACCCGGAGCAAACATGGTACGTCATTGGTGGTATCAGTGCTATGTTACAGGAAAGACCGTTTAACTTTATGCATCATCAGTTTACAAGTCAACAATTAGCTGAAATAGCGGATCAACAAGTATGTCGAAAAGACTGGTCAGTTTTAGGCACTCTTTTCCCGAAAAATAAATATCTGTTCGCGACCTGCTTAAGTTCTTCTTATTTTTACTCGCTGTTTGTTGAGGGTCTTGGTATCAATCGTAATCAGCAAATCCATTATATCTCTAATAAAACTAGCACCAACGACTGGACACTAGGCGTTGTTTTATATCAGGAAGGAGCCTGCAGGATTTGAAGATGAGGTCATGAATCACCTTCAGAGTGGTTGTGGCTCTCATAGGTGTGCAAATTGGATTGCTCTAGCTTAAATCAAAACGATCGGCGTTCATAACTTTTGCCCAGGCAGCTACAAAATCTTGTACGAATTTTTCTTTGTTATCATCCTGCGCATACACCTCTGCGTAGGCACGAAGGATCGAGTTCGATCCGAAAATAAGATCCACTCGGGTTGCTGTCCATTTGAGATCACCTGTTTTCCGGTCATGTATTTGATAGATATTGTTGTCTGTTGGTGTCCATGTGTTAGCCATATCGGTTAGGTTTACAAAGAAGTCATTGCAAAGAGTGCCCTCACGATTGGTAAATACGCCGTGTTTGGTACCACCGTAGTTTGTGCCTAACACACGCATGCCTCCAACGAGGACTGTCATCTCAGGGGCGGTCAGGCCCATCAGTTGAGTGCGATCGAGCAATAGCTCTTCAGCGCTGACAGCATAGTCCTGCTTAAGCCAGTTGCGATACCCATCAGCCAAGGGTTCTAGCACATCAAAAGAGGCATCATCCGTCATCTCGCTGGTTGCATCACCACGGCCTGGAGCGAAAGGAACTGTGATGTTAAATCCAGCGGCTTTGGCAGCTTGCTCGATACCGACATTACCTGCAAGCACGATCACATCCGCTACACTAGCCTTTGATTCTGTAGCAATCCCTTTGAGAACGCGCAAAACCTTAGCAAGACGGTGTGGCTCATTGCCTTCCCAGTCCTTTTGAGGCGCTAGTCGGATACGTGCTCCATTGGCACCTCCGCGCATATCGGAACCACGGAAGGTTCTTGCGCTGTCCCAGGCAGTAGAAACGAGGTCACTGATGCTTAAAGCGGAGGTTTTGATTTTCGCTTTGACAGCAGCAATATCATAATCTTTGTTACCCGCAGGTACTGGATCTTGCCATATCAAATCTTCATTTGGCACATCAGGGCCGATATAGCGCGCCTTGGGTCCCATATCACGATGCGTTAATTTAAACCATGCGCGTGCAAAAACTTCTGAAAAGTAAGCCGGGTCTTTGTAAAAGCGCTCTGCAATTTTACGATAAATGGGGTCCATCTTCATGGCCATGTCGGCATCGGTCATGATGGGATTGTGGCGAATAGAGGGGTCTTCAACATCAACGGGTTTATCTTCTTCTTTAATATGAATTGGCTCCCATTGACAGGCACCGGCGGGGCTTTTTTTCTTCTCCCAATCATGATTAAGCAGCATATGAAAATAGCCGTTATCCCACTGAGTAGGGTGGGTTGTCCACGCGCCTTCAATACCGCTTGAAACCGTATTACGACCAACACCACGGTTGGTTTTATTTATCCAACCCAGGCCTTGTTCTTCAACAGCAGCTCCCTCAGGAGCAGGTCCTAAAAGTTTAGCATCGCCATTTCCATGGCATTTTCCAACCGTATGTCCGCCTGCAGTTAGCGCGACGGTTTCTTCGTCATTCATAGCCATGCGCGCGAACGTGACACGGATATCCTCGGCTGTTCGAAGCGGATCGGGTTTGCCATCCACGCCCTCAGGGTTTACATAGATCAATCCCATTTGTACAGCTGCTAGGGGGCTTTCTAGCGAGTCGCGGTTTTTATTATCATAACGGGTAGCACCTAGCCATTCATTTTCGGAGCCCCAGTAAACATCCTCTTCGGGATGCCAAATATCTTCGCGGCCAAAACCAAAACCAAACGTTTTAAGCCCCATGGATTCATAAGCGATGGTGCCGGCGAGCACTATTAAGTCCGCCCAACTAAGCTTATTGCCGTATTTTTTCTTGATAGGCCATAATAACCGACGTGCTTTGTCTAAGTTCACATTGTCAGGCCAAGAGTTCAACGGCGCAAAGCGTTGATTGCCTGTGCTAGCGCCACCACGACCATCAGCCACACGATACGTACCTGCGGCATGCCACGACATACGAATCATCAAGCCACCATAGTGACCCCAATCAGCTGGCCACCAGGCCTGACTGTCGGTCATGAACGCAAGCAAGTCTTTTTTAAGAGCGGCAACGTTTAGTTTTTTGACTTCCTGACGATAGTTGAAATCTTGCCCCATCGGATTGGTTTTGGTGTCATGCTGATTCAATATATCGAGGTTTAAGGCCTTGGGCCACCAACTCTTGTTTGAAAACCCTTTGGACGTAACTCCACCGTGCATTACTGGGCATTGACTTATTGTATTTTTATCTTTTCCATCCATAGCTATCTCTTATTATCCTAAAAGTTCTTGCCCCAGTATATGAGGCCCTGAATGATTACCGATGGTGTTTTTATCCAGATTACTTCTAGGGTCTTTTGACAATTGCTCTATAAGGCCTACGTGGCGCGGCTTGTCCGCGCCATCCAGGAG
>CAZYME010000047.1:0-8679 GCA_964648115.1 uncultured Legionella sp. | reverse complement strand
GAATTATGAGGCAACGAATCGGTCCTTCGGTAACATTTATTTATGACGCAACAGGCCCTCACTTTTCTCGCATTGTGACGCATTGATTTTAATAAATCTTAAACTTACTATAGCTCAGCAACAAAAGGATTCTAAATACTAGGAGATAGCTGTGATGAAATATAAAGCAATGTTTTGCGCCATGGTTGGGTTAGTGTGTTGTTTACTGCTAACTAGCTGCCACAAAGATTCCTTATCTGGTGATTATGACGCTGCGGAAGTTGGGAAGATAAAAAAAGTTGTGCCTGGGACGATCATTTCTATTCGCGCCGTTCGGCTCCATAGTAAGGCCAACGATGGCACTAATTTAAAAGTAACCACTGGTTACGCTGATAATGGTATGAATCGCAGTCATGGCTATGAATACGTGGTCCGGTTAAATAGCGGCAGCATCATTTCTGTTGTGCAAGCTGAAAAAATTAAATTTAAAAATAAACAGCATATTTTAGTTATTTACGGGAAAAATACACGGATTGTTCCAGATAGGGGTAGTGAGGATTATTAATATCTAAATATTGTAGTCCTTCGCCCCGCGAGGGGAGAGGGTGCCCGACAGGGCGGATGAGGGGTGGTTAAAAATTTATTAATCTTCCCTCACCTGCCCTGTCGGGCATCCTCTCCCATCAATGGGAGAGGAACCTGATTCCACTATCTGTACGTTTACCGGTTTTCAAATGTTAATGCGCAGCCAATAATGGAGCTCGAGCATCCTCTCTTTCGACATGTTCCCTCTGAGGAGCTCTCCGCGCTGCATTTACCCTATCCAATGCTCTTTTCAACACAGGGATATTTAAATTTAACTCGCCTTGCTTATTAAACCATTGCAATTCCTTCATAACAGAAAGCGCTCGCTTATCACCATGATGCAATGCCTGCGTCAGAATACCTTCAAGATTTAGGTCTTGTTGAGCTTGAGCAGGTCTCGCACTACGAAACATTGTATGCCGCTCTCTACCAGCACTGCTTCTCTGAACATTTCGATAGGCTCTTAACAATTCATCTTCACTAACATGTATCTTGGCCTCAACAGCATCATCCTGTGGAGGTGAAAAACCATATTTCATACTATATTGTCGATAAAACTCGTCTGCTAGAAGTGCGTGCATATCTGCTGAAGGATGGACATCATCCCAAAACATATAACCTGTAGCCGGGGAAGTCCCGTCTGCGTTTATCCTAAATGCTTCCGAATTTAAGTACGGTTCTTTAAGCTTAGCTGGATCAAAATTGTAATCAGCTGGGTTCTCATATACTTTTTTAAATATTGCATTTACATCAAATAATTCAAGAGAACAATGAGGATAATTTATAGCAAGCTCTTTCTTAGCTTTCTCAAGTTCACTATTAAAATAATTCGTACAATCATCCGCATTATCACGTTCTGCCTGACTTCTTGCCTGAAATCTGGGGGTGAGCGCGAGACTTGGCAAATTGAACCAAACAAAATGCTGATATCCGTTTTTCATCAACTCTTTTATATTACTTACCCGAGCGGCAACAGCTTTGTCTACTGCGTCCCTAGTAGGCCTTGCATTAGCTGTAATTAAATCATTCGCACCAGACCATTCGATAACCAGCGTTTCAGCCTTATGCTGCCTTGAAAGCCCCTGCGCCCTATCATCAGCTAATAATTGTGATCGTTTTTCACCTAACGTAGCTAAAATTAAGCAACTGAAAAATAATTTCAAGCTATCACGAGTCCAGGTCAGTATATTATTAATAACCCAGCTGTAGTTGAAAGAAGTTAGGCCTCCTTCATTGTAATTCCTAACGAGATTTTCGCCTTTGTAACTTATCATTCGATCGTCATTTAGGTTGTAACTACTCTGAATTTGTTTTTTTATTTTTTCATCCTTGCGAACTATTGCTTCCGCAATATCTGAATCATCCCACCCGTGCTTGTATTTTTTATCACCATCCAAATCAAGCGCATTTAGTAAAGCAGATTTTTCAGGAGGTTTCGCAGGATTTTTAAGTTCATTAACAACGAATACATTAGAAAACATAGCTATGACATGATCACTCCACGCCAATCCATTGGTGAATCGTCCTGCTGGTGATTCTCCTCGCAAGCCACTTAACCAACTCATAGGAATAAAGCCCAGTAGGTAGCGATCATGCATGGTACCTCTGTCAGACAGACTGTCTCCAATAGTTACAAAACGTGAAATTTTTCTTGGCTTCATAACATTCATCCCTTTTTTATTATTCCCAATTCAGCATAGCCATACTTTTTTAAAAAAACAAAATATAACAAGTATTCCATATCAACTGATTTGTTTTATTTTCATAAGGGGTTATAGCGAACCAGATGTGAAACGAAGGGTGGCACGGAAGGGAGGGCTCCTGTCGCGCGCAGCTTGCGAGCACGACGGGATACCTTCAGTTACAGGACCCTGAGACGCCAGGACCCTACTTCAAGCTTCTTTTAAAAAAGAGCTAATATTTATTAACAACAAAACTAGACCACTCGATGACCATCGCTACGTAAAAAAATCTGAGTATAATATCCCCATCCCTTCTTACCATATGCGATTCCGATACCGGTTAAATTATAATTTCCGACAATATTTTGTCGATGCCCAGGGCTCGCTATCCAAGCGTCCACCAATTTTTTTGCATCCGCCTTGTAATATGCAACATTCTCAGCACCACCATTACATTGCGAAAAGCGCCGATACAGCCTTTTAATACGACCGTTATAACCAGTATGCCCAAATGGCATAGCCTTACTAGCCATATCACGACTATGTTTAGCTGCCTCTGTCGAAATAGTATTACTCATTTTTAACGCAGACAAATGATGCTTCACTCGATACTGATTTACATAATAGAGAATCTGCTTTTGAAAACTTGTCTCATTACTTACACTCGAGCTAGCTTTGACATCAGCACACGCTTGCTGAGCCACGCCAATAAAAACAAATACGCTCAATATGTTGATAAATTTTATTAATTTACGCATAACATAACCCCGATTTTTAAAACATTAAATAACTAACACTTCCACGCCTACCTCAAGGCGACTGCATTTTGTTAAAAAAATTACCATTTGTCCAGATATATATGTATAATTAATACCCAAAATGGCTCGCAGTGTTTTTATATAAGCCATACTGGAGTAAAAATGCCACCGCATGTACTTTTAGTCGAAGATAACATCGTCGCCTTACATTTCATTGAAACGATAGCCAATCAAGCTGGCCTAAGATTTACCTCAAGCATGGATGGAAAACATGCCCTTGAGCTAGCCAAATCACTTTCATTTGATATCATCATAACTGACATAGAGCTTCCCAGCATGACAGGCTACGAATTAACCCTTGCGATTCGCCAATGGGAAAAAGATAACCTCAAAAACCCTGTTCCCATTATTGGGTTAACAGCACGCCAAGATGCAAAAAACGAGTGCTTACAATCCGGCATGCATGATATGTTAAGTAAACCCATTGATCTAAAAACCCTTGAAAAACTTATTAAGCAATATGTATAAAAAAAACTAAAGTTTTATAAGAGAGGGCCGATAACGTAATGGGAACAATTGAGGATAAATGCCATGGCCAAGAAAACAAACAAATCGGATACATCCGTAACAACGCCTTCGAACCTTATCGATAGCTTAAATTTCGAAGATACCGCCAAACAATTGGAAACATTGAAAGCTCACATTTTCAATACATCAGAATCAAACCATACAAAAATCCAATTTATTAAAGAAGAGTTAGCGGCTGGTAGATATGAAATTCATAGCGAACGAATTGCGGCCAAAATATTGGAGCATGCGCCAGTAGTGGAAGAGCCTGAAATCGCCTAACGGCACAGGCTCATTTCCCGGCTGCGGTCAGCCAGAGTACGTTATTCTGTAAAATATTTAGAATATTATCGTGGTTGCATTCGCAATGCACCATCTAAACGGATCACCTCACCGTTTATCATGCAATTTTCCACAATATGAGCGACTAAAGCGGCAAATTCCTCGGGCTTACCAAAACGCTTAGGAAAGGGTATGGTAGCAGCTAAGCTATCTTGAACATCCTGAGGCATATTTAATAATAATGGAGTAGCAATTAACCCCGGAGCGATTGCATTTACACGTATACCGTGTTGAGCAAGTTCACGTGCGGCTGGTAGTGTCATTGCAACCACCCCTCCTTTAGACGCACTGTATGCCATCTGGCCAATTTGCCCTTCATAAGCTGCGATAGATGCTGTGTTAATGATGACCCCACGTTCATTTGACTCAGGCAAAATGGTAAGGCGCGTCATTGCATCCGCTACAACTCTCATGACATTAAAGGTACCGACTAAATTAATATCGATAACCTGCTTAAACGCTTCAAGAGGCATGGCACCTTCTTTACCTACCATGCGTCTGGCAGGAGCAACTCCTGCGCAGTTTATACATATTCTTGGTACGCCAATTTTGGCAATAGTAGTTTCTAGTGCATGCTCCACTGCTTCTGCGGAACTTACATCACAAGCTATGGCCGTTTCATCTAAGTCTTTGATTTCTCTATCCCACACTACAACCCGCGCTCCTCGTTGAGCCAGGACTTGTGCGCACATTTTGCCCATACCGGAAGCACCGCCGGTGATAACAGCGATTTGGTTGTTTAAATTCATAACATCTCCGTGTTTTTTTAGCGTCGATCCCGCTTATTAAGACCTTGGTAAGTAGGATTTACTTAACGCTTTAAATTCAGGGGTACCTGCCTTGCCTACCCATTCAAAAAATACCATTTCAGAGGTGACTAAATGAACACCAGCGTGTTTCATGCGCTTTAATCCATATTTATGATCCATCTCATGCCGACTACTGACAGCATCAACCACCACAAAAACATCTAAGCCTGAATCAGTCATGTCCAGGGCGGTTTGCAATACACACACATGGGTTTCAATTCCTGCTATCACTACCTGCTGTCTATTGAGCGTTTGCCAATAGTTAACAAATGCTGGTTCGCGATAGCAAGAAAAAGCAACCTTATTAATGCATTTGTCATTGGGCGTTAGGTTGCGTAATGGTTCTACTGTGTGGCCCAAACCGGATGGGTATTGCTCACTCACAACGAGCGGTACATCAAGCTCTGTTGCTAAACTGGTCAACCATTGGCAGCGCTCAATCAGTGCTGCTGAGTTTAGAACATGGGGGGATAGTTTTTCTTGGACGTCGACCAATAAAAAACCTGATTTTTCCTTATTTAGTAACATTTTATTTCCCTATTTGCATCATTGTACGTGTTGCCGCTAGCACGCTCTGTAGCCTGGATGAAGCGTAGCGTAATCCGGGATTTATCGTGCCCCAATCTCCCGGATTACGCTACGCTTCATCCAGGCTACGTTACTCCCTATCGCTATCATACTATTGCTAGTAGTACTGCCGTCAAATACTGCCCTTCAGGAAATGCCGCTAAAGTAGGATGGCAACTAGATGGGCCGAATACCCCAAGAATACGTACAACTTTCCCAGCAGTCATGGCCTGGGAACTAACCAACGCTGTAAATTCTTGTGCCGAAAGTGCTGAGGAGCAATTGCAAGTCATTAATAAGGAACCACTTTGCATATATTTAAAAACTTCACGGTGTAAAAATCGATAGTAATTTTTAGCCCGCTCTAAATGGCGTTGTGATGGGACCAACTTAGGTGGATCAAGTATAACTAAATCATACTCCCCTGCTTTGACTAAATAATCACGCGCATCCGCCGCTATAAATTCAATAAAATCGAGATGATTTAATGCGGCATTTTGCTTGGCTAGTGCAATTGCTTGCGCCGAACTATCAACAGCAGTAACTTGGGCTGCCCCTGCTTTTGCAGCATGTAATGCAAAACCACCCGTATAAGTATAAAGATCAAGTACTCGTTTTCCTGCTGATAGAGTTGCTATACGCTGATGGTTTTCACGTTGATCGAGAAAAAGGCCAGTTTTTTGCGTATTAGAAAAATCCACCTCATACATTACGCCTGCTTCTAATACTTGCTCACTGCCTGCTTGCTCTGGATTGACAGCCTCCTTCCATCCATCCTGTGCTAATGGCTTCGGTTGAGCAAACCAGATAACCTGCTCCGTAGACATTACTTCTCGGATAGATCGGCAAATAACCTCTTTATGCGCCTCCACCCAGTAAGCGGAGCTTGCAACCACATAAACCTGGTTAAAACAATCAATAGTAAGGCCAGAAAGACCATCCCCTTCACTATTAAATAGCCTATAAGCACTGGTAGCGGTATTAGGCAAATCTATATTTTTTCTAAGGAGTGAAGCTTGTGATAAACGATAAGAGACTATACTGGCAATAGATGAAGTATCTATTTTCTCAAAAGCCTGGGCTAACATGCGAACTCGGTAGAGAGAATGTTCGTTATAAACCCCCACGCCCAGGATTTTATTATCAGCACCATATACCTCAACGAGCTCGCCGGTCACTACTTTTCCAGCTTCGCGGGAAATTGCTTTAGGAAATATCCAAGGATGACCTCGACGCACTGCTCCTTCACGCGCCTGATGTAAATAAACAGCAGCTTTCATTACTATTTCCCTCAGGCTAAAAGTCGGCTAATCTACACTACAGCACCCTGGTTTCGCAAGTTAGACACTCTTGGAATCATTTTTATCAAAAGCGCCCTCACGGAGCAACATGCAAAAAAAACTTTATGCGCTAGTTGTAATCGCCGCGTTCATTACCGGTTTTTATGGCTTAGCATACGCTGACCCATGGTTTACTGGCCCGTTACTTGCCCCAGCGGGGAAAACCATTCCATTAGGCCATTTTAATTTCGAATTGTACGCATTTGATACTAAGCTCTTAGGCGAATACGATGCTCGGGGTAAAAAAACCCGTATCCCCCTTTTTCAAACTACCCAATACAACGCTTTATTCACATATGGCTTAGCGGATAACGCTGACGCAGAAATAAGTATTCCTTACAATATCAATAAGAGTGAAGGGAAAAGGGCCCAACATATTGGCGATACTACTGTTATTTTAGGGTATCAGGCACTGAGGCAACAACCGAAATCTTGGATACCTAATTTACGTGTTGTTCTTGCAGAAGTAATTCCCACAGGTCGTTTTGATAACCTAAATCCCACGGACCTTGGTACAGGGGTGACCGGAGCTGGATCTTATCAAACCATATTGGGGCTTCATTTCCAAGATCTGTCGCAATTTAGTGATACACATTATTTACGAACCAGATTTGCCTTATCTTATGTATACGCGGATCCCATAAAGACCTCAGGGAAAAATGGCTTTGGCGGCATACTAACTACGCGAGGTCATATAAAACCAGGCAGTACAATAGCAGCTGATCTTGCTGGTGAATTCACGGTTACCCAAAACTGGGTAGCCGTCATGGAGGTATATTATTTACATCACCAAGATGCGCAATTTACCGGCCAAGATGCATCCCTCAAGCCCCTCTTTATTCATCATCCAGCGTTCTTTACAACTAGCATTGCACCGGCCATTGAGTACAATTTTTCACAGCACTTTGGGATCATTGGTGGTGTTTGGCTCTCTGTGCAAGGCAAAAATTCCCCTGTTTTTTCCTCTGCAGTTATCGCATTTAATACTTATTGGTAGATCTGTAATATCTTAATTCGTGATAGCATCAACCTCTTTTTTCAAAGAGGATAAATGATGTGGTTTAACAATGCGCTAATCTATCAATATGAACTAGAAAAATCCGCAGACCTCCCTACTTTACTAGCCGAGGAGGCTTTAAAACCTTGCCCACCGCATGCTCGTTTTATTTATGGGTGGTTGCCTGTATTGGCAGATCAACTCATACACGAAACTGCTGATTGCTCTTTGATATGCATGGGTAAAGAGGAGCGGATCCTACCTCGTGGCGTCATTAACCGATTACTTGCTGAGCGCATCCAAACTCTCGAAACGCAACAGGCACGTACAGTAAAACGTGCTGAAAAAGCACAAATGGCAGAAGATTTGGAGTTTGAATTGCTGCCAAAATCATTTTGTGTACAAAAACGCATGTTTGCTTTGCTGGATCACGCAACTAAACGGTTAGTTATTAACACTGCAAGTAGCACGCAAGCCTCACAGCTAATATCGCTTTTGCGTAAATCCGTGCCTGGCATTCGGATTGAACCACTGCAACCCATGGAAAATTTAGGCGTTCGCTTCGCAAGTTGGATCAACAATCCTTCGATACTACCGCCCTCTTTCCAACTAGCCTCAGATTGCTTACTGTTTTCGTTAGATGATGAGAAAAAACGTTTTAATTGTAAGGGGTATGAATTACCTGCCGAAGAAATATTGAGCTTATTATCGCAAGGCTTAGCTGCAGCAGAACTATCTATTATCTGGAATGAACGAATCCAAATGACATTAACCCATGAATTAACATTCAAAAGGCTAAAATGTTTAGACTATCTTATTGATGAGTTTGGCGAAGTTCGCCAGCTTGAAGATGAACATCAACAACAAGATGCGGCGCTTACACTGCTTGCAGGGGAGTTACGTGGGTTAACAAAGGATTTGTTGGCGGTGTTAACCGAAGAAAAAGTTGAAGTTGAATCGCAAGAGAGTTTGGAAGCATCACCTTTTTAATTAAATGACACTTACTTAAGGAAGATAATCGTCTTTGCGAGCGTAGCGAAGCAATCCAGTGTC
>CAZYME010000046.1:0-9982 GCA_964648115.1 uncultured Legionella sp. | reverse complement strand
CCCCGTCCACTCCGCCAGCATAACGCGCCGCAAGGCGCGTTTTTTTTAAATGGAAACTTCATAAATGTTGCAGAAGCTGAACGAACGAATTCAAGGTGTGGTTGCTTGGATAGTCATAATTCTTATAGCAGTAACGTTCACGTTATTTGGTATCGATTATTACATGCAGTCTCGTCGTGACTCAGACGCACAAGTTGAGGTGAATGGGCACGCCATCACCAAGCAAGATTTTGAATTAAATTATCGACGAACTCGTCAATTGCGTGATCCAGCGTTAATGACGGCGACCAGTGAAAATCAATTGAAGCAACAAGTTCTCGAGCAAATGATTGTAAACAATGTCAGTATGCAATCGGCACGGACAAATGGTTTTGAAGTTGATGTGGCACAGGCAAATTCAGCAATTTTAAGTATTCCTCAGTTTCAACAGGATGGGCATTTTTCGTCGGATCGTTATCAACAAGCGCTTAATGGTGCTCTATTCACGCCAGAGTCTTTCCAAAAAGAAGTACGCCAGGGGATGCTACTTAATCAACAACGCTTTGCCTTTATCGGTACCGCGTTTGCTTTGCCCGGTGATATTAAACAGTTTGTAAAATTATATATGCAAACACGCGATTACAGTTACCTAACAATCCCAGCGCTGCGGTTTATAAAACAGGATCAGGTTTCTGAGCAAGATGTTAATGCTTATTATCAGCAGCATCAAAAAGAATTTTTAACGCCTGAGAAAGTCAGCATTGATTATATTCGTTTGTCTATGGCGGATATTAAAGCCAATATCAAAATACCTGATCAGCAAATAAAACGCTATTACGAAGATAATCAAAGCAATTATTACACACCTGCTCAGTGGCAAGTCGCTCATATTCTATTGGCTATACGTCCTGAAATGTCAGAAGATGATCGCCAACGTGTTAAGCAGCGCGCGGAAGAGCTTTACCGTTCGCTAGAAAAAGATCCAACACAATTCGAGCAAGATGTTAAAACAATCTCCGATGATAAAATCTCTGCAGCGAAAGCTGGTGTTTTGCCTTGGATAGTTGCTGGCCAATCAGAATTTGATAAAACGTTAGTTAATATGACTAGACCTGGGCAGATTTCACCACCGGTGTTATCGCAACATGGTTATGAGCTATTTAAATTAGTTGATTATAAACCGGCGGTTGTAAAACCCTTGCATGATGTTCAGGCAGAAATTCAAGATCAGCTGAAAATAGATCTCGCACAAACTAACTATGCCCAAGCATTGGAACAATTATCTGATTTAAGCTACCAAACACCGGATACACTGACCCCAGTAGCTGAAGCCCTCAAATTAACTATTCAAGAATCAGCACCATTTTCTCGTGTAAGTGGCGATAGTGAGCTGACTAAGAATAAGCAAGTTGTCAGCGCTGCTTTTGGCCATGACGTTCTAACACTTGGTAACAACAGTGAACCCGTGCAGCTCGATAATGAAACGGTGATTGTTTTACGCGTCAACAAACATATTCCAGCCACTGCAAAAACACTAGCTGATGTTCGGCCGCTCATTGAAGAAAAGTTAGCGAGGAACAAAGCGAAAATAGAAGCAAGGCAACTGGGCAAAGCATTATTAAATGCAAATCAAAACCCAACTGAACAAGATCAATTGATAAAAAGCAATCAATTACAATGGCAAGCAATATCAGCAGCAACACGGGATGCAGACAAAGCTTTAGTAACAATTAATGAAATGGCATTCAATTTACCAAGGGTTGGCGCAGAAGTTGGCCGCAGTTTAGTAGATGGCGATTATGTTATTGTTCATTTGAAAAAAATCAACGACGGCCAAGCAAATCTATTAGACAAAGAACAAATCGCCAGCATTACCCAACAGATTGAAGCCAACTACGGTATGATGGATTACGATTTATACGTCAGTGAGTTGATGAAACAAGCCAAAATCGTCAAGCATTGATGATTAGGGGTTTCGTAGCCTGGATGGAGCGCAGCGTAATCCGGGATTCCCGTGCGCGCCACGCAACACCCGGATTACGCTGCGCTCCATCCAGGCTATGTTTGTAGGTTGAGCTAAACAAAGAGCAGCCCAACAAAAATCAACTAATCCCCTAAATCGGCCATTGATACAGCGTGATAACCCGCATCAACGTGCACAACCTCTCCAGTAATACCAGATGCTAAATCGGAGCACAAAAACGCAGCTGTATTACCAACTTCGGTTGCTGTAATGTTTCGACCAAGAGGTGCAATAGATGCATAAGCATTTTGGATTTTACGAAAATCCTTAATCCCTGCAGCGGCCAGGGTTTTAATTGGCCCTGCTGAGATCGCATTAACCCTTAATCCTCTGCTTCCTAGGCTTACAGCTAAATAGCGTACAGCTGCTTCTAAACTTGCCTTGGCAATTCCCATCACATTGTAGTTAGGAACTGCTTTTTCAGCACCAAAATAACTTAATGTCATGATCGAGCCCTGTGTTCCTTGCATCATAGGTAACGCAGCTTGGGACAGTGCAACAAGGCTGTATGCACTAATATCATGCGCTATACGAAAACCTTCACGAGTGGCATTATCAACATAATCGCCGCCGATTTGATCAGCTGGTGCATAAGCCACCGAATGGATAAGGATATCAAGGTTATCCCAATGGCTACCTAATTGCTTAAAAACAGCTTGGATTTCAGTATCACTGGCAACATCACAAGGAAACGTAAGCGTCGAATTAAATTCAGCGGCCATTCTTTCAACACGCTCTTGCAGTTTTTCATTTTGATAGGTGAATGCAAGCTCTGCACCTTGCTCATGAAATGCTTTGGCAATACCGTAAGCAATTGAGCGATTACTCGCCAAGCCAACAATTAATGCTTTTTTACCACGTAAAAATCCCACATTAGTCTCCTTAACAATGGAACAATACTCGGGCTAAGATTTTGTCGTATGATTAGCTAATAGCTCGCGCATTTTTGCTTGAATCATATCAATAGCAATACGATTTTCACCGCCTCTAGGAACAATTAAATCAGCGTAGCGGCTGGAGGGTTCAATAAATTGCATATACATGGGACGTACAGTGGTTTCATATTGATGGAGCACTGACTCAAATGAGCGGTGACGCTCTACAACATCGCGCTTTAGCCGTCGAATTAGACAAACATCCAATGGTGCTGACATAAAAATACGGATGTCCATAATTTCTCGTAACGACTTATCACTAAACAACAAAATTCCTTCCAAAACAATGATGGTATGTTGGCCAATACAACGTGTCTTTGTGGAGCGAATATGTTTAGTGTGCGAATAGATGGGAATTTCTACCGACTCACCTCGTTGCAAGCGACGCAAATGCTCACAGAGCAGCGCGTGGTCGAAAGAGTCCGGGTGATCGTAGTTAATTTGTTCACGTTCAGAAAATGGTAAGTGGCTGTTGTCTTTGTAATAAGAGTCTTCAGAAATCACGACCACTTGATCAGAGCCTAATTCTTTGACAATAGTGTTAGCCAGCAAACTTTTACCAGAGGCTGACGGCCCCGAAATTCCGATTATAATGGCTTGTTTGCTCATGAAGGTCAGACTTAAAAATTTGTGCAAATGGTAAAGGTTTTTGGCGAAAATTTCAATAGGATCCCTCGCGTTGCCGCTGAAGTAGCACATATAGTGCGCCACACCCACCATCGCGTGGTAGCGCGCTGTGAAATGCTAGCACTGGGGATAATTGTTGTAGCCAATGATTGACGTGATTTTTTAAAACCGGTGCTTCACCATGCAGACCGCCTTTACCATGTATGATGAGTAAGCAACGATTGCCGATGTTACCTTGCTGTTCAACAAATTCACACAATGAGTCTCGGGCCGCATCAGGTTTTAAACCATGTAAATCAAGACGCGCTTGCCATGGAATTTTACCGCTTCTTAATTCGCTCAAGCGTTTACGTGGTATGCTTTGCTTGCAATAGGTTAGAATAGACTCGCTATTAACAATATTGGTGTAATGATTAGAAAGATCATAAGTAGTGGCTGGTTTGTCGTTGTAACGCACTCTCGGTGGGGGAGCAGGCTGTAGCGGAGGTTTTATAGCCAATTTTTTGGCTTGACTCAATGGTTTGACAGCTTGCATCATATGGCGAAAAAGCGCTTTGTCTTCTTCGCTCAACTTGTCATCAGACATAATTGTGACTTCGATAGTAGTGTTATTTTAAATTATATACCGCCCGAAGATATTTTACCCTCGGGTTGATCCTGCATTCGCTGCGTTCCAGCACAAAAATGTACAATTTGGCAACCATATGCAAGAGTGGTATAATTGTGCCCGTTCCCTTCTTGTTGTTACCTCTTACTGGTCTCATTGCTCAAGTCGGTGCAGTATTGCCGATGTTATTAGCCGTTGTTGGTCTGGCTGGAAGTGCAATAATGCTATGGGTTGTAAAATGCCGGTCTTCTATTCTAGTAGCAAGTTAATGAAAGACTGTCGTCCCCGCGTATGCGGGGATCGATTTCTCCAATGGCTCCTAGCTCAAGTCAGGGATGGATTCCCGCCTACGCGGGAATGACAAGGGCTTTTAACTTAATGGTAGTGAGGGCAGGTGAGGGTAGAATAAATAAAAAATATATTTTTGTTATAAATTATTTTAATCACCCCTCATCCGCCCTGTCGGGCACCTTCTCCCCTCGCAGGGCGAAGGGATCATAGTTGAGCATCAACGGTATATTCAGGCATTGTTTAAACAGGCCTATAGAAAACCATTATTTTTATCAGCAAGCACCTGGAGTAATTATGCCTGATTCATATGCAGTTATAACGCGAGATTTCAAATCCATTATTGATTTTTTACGCTTTGGTCTTTCCCGTGCTAATGCCGCAGAGCTTTATTATGGACACGGTACGGATAATGCCTGGGATGATATGTCGGCTCTTATTTTAGGTAGTCTTTCATTGCCTTTGGATATAAACCCTATTTTGTTGCATAGCCAATTAACGCCGGATGAAAAAATCTTGCTATGTAAACTATTAGAGCAGCGAATACTTTTTCGTGTGCCTGTGCCTTATCTGACACACGAAGCATATTTTTGTGATTTATCATTTTATGTAGATGAACGGGTGCTCATCCCGCGGTCTCCCTTTGCTGAGTTGATCAAACAGCAGTTTTCGCCATGGATTAATGAAGATGAAGTGGAGCGAGTGTTAGATCTATGTACTGGCAGTGGATGTATTGCCATTGCTTGCTGTGATGCATTCCCAGACGCGCTCGTCGATGCTGTTGATATCTCAACAGATGCATTAACTGTGGCAGAAATCAATCGTCAAAGGCATGGTGTACAAGACGTACTTACCCTAATAGAATCTGACTGTTTTGATGCAGTTCCTACTGTGAAATACGATATTATTGTGAGTAATCCTCCCTATGTCGGTTCTGACGAAATGGAAACGCTGCCAGAGGAATACAGGCACGAGCCTAAACTTGCGCTTGAAGCCTCCAATAATGGTTTAGCAATTGTTGAAAAAATTCTCTTTAGTGCCCATGCTTATTTAAGCGAACATGGTATTTTGGTGGTTGAAGTCGGCAACAGTGAGGAAGCGCTGCAAGAGGCTTACCCGGATGTACCGTTCACTTGGCTTGATTTTGAAAGAGGCGGGCAGGGAGTATTTTTATTGACCTGTGAACAATTAAAAAAGCATTTTCTCTGTAGGTAACGGCTGCGATGAGTGGAAATACGTTTGGTAAATTATTTACTGTAACTACCTTTGGTGAAAGCCACGGGCCTGCTATTGGTTGCGTGGTGGATGGATGCCCGCCTGGTTTATGTTTAGATGAAGTAGATATTCAGCCATTCTTGGACAAGCGCAAACCCGGTGGGTCGAAATACACAAGCCAACGGCGTGAAGAGGATAGGGTGCAGATTCTCTCAGGAGTGTTTGAGGGAGTAACGACCGGTACTCCGATTGCCTTACTGATTCAAAACAGTGACCATCGTAGTAGTGATTATAATGCTACTAAAGATCTATTTCGCCCCGGGCATGCTGATTTTACCTACCATCATAAATACGGGCACCGTGACTACCGTGGTGGTGGGCGTTCCTCTGCTCGCGAGACCGCAGCGCGCGTTGCTGCGGGTGCTATTGCACGTTTGTATCTACATCGATATCTAAAAATCGAGATTGTCGGTTATTTGCAGCAAGTTGGGTCAGTAGTCATTGATTTTAAAGATGAGGCAGAAATCAATAACAACCCTTTCTTTTGCCCTAATCAGGTGCAAGTCCCGGTGCTTGCGGAATATATCGAAAAGCTGCGTCGAGAAGGGGATTCAATAGGTGCACGAATTGGCGTTGTTGCGCGAGGTGTACCTGTTGGGCTTGGCGATCCGGTATTTGATAAATTAAGCGCAACCTTAGCTTCGGCAATGATGTCAATTAACGCGGTGAAAGGGGTTGAAATTGGTGCGGGTTTTGATGTCGTGACACAACGAGGAAGCGAGCATCGAGACGAAATGTCCGCACAAGGGTTTTTAAGTAATCATGCTGGTGGGATATTGGGGGGGATTTCGACAGGGCAAGAGGTAATAGTCAGTATGGCATTAAAACCTGCAGCTAGCATTGTCACGCCAGGAAAAACTATTAACACAAAAGGTGAAGAAGTTCCTGTGGTCACTAAGGGCCGCCATGATCCTTGTGTTGGTATTAGAGCAGTCCCCATTGCAGAAGCCATGATGGCTCTGGTATTAATGGATCACTTTTTAAGACATAAAGCGCAAAATATGCCAGTTGTCTAGGTATATAGTGCACTAACGAGGTATATATCACATGGTAAAAAAACTAAACGTAGCTATATTGGGCGTTACTGGCGCGGTTGGTGAGGCGCTTCTTGAGGTGTTAGAGGAACGTAATTTTCCAGTGGATACACTTTATCCTTTAGCGAGCTCGCGTTCAGTTGGGAAAACGGTAAGGTTTAAAAACAAAAATTTAGACGTAATAGATGTGGCTACATTTGATTTTGCACAAGCTGATATTGCTCTTTTTTCAGCTGGAGGGGCAGTATCGAAAGAATATGCTCCTATTGCTGCAGCAGCCGGGTGTGTGGTGATTGATAACACGTCTTGCTTTCGTTATGAGGATGATATTCCCTTGGTAGTGCCAGAAGTAAATCCGGAGCGCATTGCGCAATATACCAACCGAGGCATTATTGCTAATCCAAATTGCTCCACCATTCAAATGGTAGTGGCACTCAAGCCTTTACACGATGCAGTCGGTATCGCACGCATTAATGTCGCAACTTATCAAGCAGTGTCAGGTACGGGCAAAAAAGCAGTTACTGAGTTGATATCCCAGGTGGGTGAATTACTAAATGGTAGGCCTGTTAAATCTAATGTATACCCACGCCAGATTGCCTTTAATGTTTTGCCTCATATCGATGAGTTTATGGATAATGGGTATACACGCGAAGAAATGAAGATGGTGTGGGAAACGCGTAAAATACTAGAAGATGACAGTATTATGGTCAATCCTACAGCAGTTCGAGTTCCTGTGCTTTATGGGCATTCTGAAGCAATCCATTTGGAATTAAAATCACCCTTAAGCGTGGCAGAAGCTCGAAAATTACTGCAGAAAGCTCCTGGAGTGAAGTTGATAGATGACCCTACTAAAGCTAAATACCCAACGCCTATCGATAATGCAGCTGGTCGTGATGAGGTTTTTGTTGGGCGTATACGACAAGATATTTCACATCCTTGTGGTTTGAATCTATGGGTAGTAGCCGATAATATTCGCAAAGGTGCCGCAACAAATGCTGTTCAAATAGCTGAAATACTGCAACGTCTGTATTTATAATTTATACTTGATGTATGAAGAGAAAAAGCGAAGGGCCAATAGAGGGGTTACCAGATCGCCTGCCACCGGGTAAGCGATCTGGTTCTGTGTTGGTTGATGAAACACGCGCCATGGTGCTTGAGCAGAGAAAGGCTGAGCAAGAAGGTGAGCGTCGGCTTGCTAAAGTGCATGCACGTGAGCACCCTGTTGAAGACCCCCGCCCCAATGCTCCTGATGGTGAGTTGCAAAATAATATGGCGCATCATCCGGATCCGATGTTTAACAGTCAGCGTTTTGATGGTACTGATTCATCATTAAACCCAGCCCCAGATTTGAATACGGAAGCGCGTCTTAAATATGACAATGAGCGTCGTGAGCAAGAAAGAGAAAAGCAAGAGCGTTTAGAGAATGTACTAGGTTTGGGTAATAAACCAAAGTTTTCACCTAGGCCTGGGGGGCCTTAAATGACGATCGCCAATGATATTATTAATCGGCGTATGCCTGATTTTGATCATTATATTCGCGAAGGCGAGATGTTGGATGATATTGACGAATATGGTTTTACCCCCCTAATTGAAGCCATCATCACTCAACAACCTGATATTATAGAGGCATTACTTGCACGCGGGGTAAATATTAATAAGCCCGACGTTGCTGGACGTACTGCTTTGCATTGGGCGGTTGATAATCACGATATTGAGTTAAGCAGTTTATTGCTCGAGCGTGGTGCAAATCCGAATGCTTACACGACCGCGGGGTTATCAGTCTTGGTATACCCAGTCTTACGCGGCCAAGATGTATTAAAACACTTGCTTTACAATCATGGTGCGAAACTTGATTTTGCCCTTGATTTTATTTATGCCAAGTTACTTGGGCATCGATTTGAACTCACGGGATATGTTGATATTGTCAATGCAGAAGGGGAGTTCATTGAGTTAAATTACGAGGGGTTTATTCTTGAATTCACTGTAGCTGTAATTAAGGATTCACTACGCCGCTTTACGAGCAGTTATTCTACCCGGCATTTACGGCATGTATTTCCCTATATACATATGGTTATAGATGCTTTTATGGTGGCAGATGAGCTGTTGCAATTGCAGCATCAAGTGTCGTTCACTGCAGCGCATCATGCACGATTAGCAGAACTTGTAAAATCACCCATGTTGATATTACCCGCTGCAAGTCGAGGGCACGCGCTTTCTTTTATTCGTTATGAGCAATGGTGGGTCAAAATTGATCGTGGTGAAAATAGCTTGAGTGAAGGGAGTGTGAATATTTACCGCATCACGCGCCCTGAAGCATTTAATGTCAATTTTTTGCAAGAATTTTTGTATAAAAAACAAAGTCGTCGATATTTTCATCATCTGATTAATAAGCAATTGGGATTAGTACCTTTTGCACAAATCCCAATCAGCTCTCAAATTGTGGGTAACTGTTCTTGGGCGAACGTCCAAGCAACTGTTCCTGCCGCATATGCTTTACAGCAGCTAACGACATCGGGTCAATTTTCGTATACTGAAGCATTGGGTTTGTATGATGAATGGCTCGAATGGGATAAAGACCGCGCTCTAGATGAGTGTATACAACGATTTTACTTGGCTAATCCGGTACGTAAAGCAAGCTATGCCTCTATGCTAGCAGCGGTATTGTTTCAATCTTGTGATGATAGTAAAAACCACCACGTGCAGCGGTCGGAGAAGATTTTAACTATTCTGGTGCTGCCTGATTATGCTTATATTTTGCAAAGTTATTTAGATATTTATTGTATTAAACGACTTACCAGGAAAGGCAATAATCTATTAAAGCTTCTCGACGACTGCGGAATTAATCCCAATATTGGTGTCAATCCAATCGCAACCGGGTTGCAGCAAAAGGAAAATTGATGAAATGGGTTACTCATCAGAGAATTAGTCAAATATAGCTCGCGATAACTCGATTGGGCTAATCATATGATTTCGATACGGTATTGCTGTAAATCTAGATAAAATACGGTATAATGCTGGGCTATTTTTTACTCAATTAAATTTAGAAGAGTGCTATGACTGATTTAAACCTGTATAGAAACATTGGTGTTTTCGCCCACGTAGATGCCGGTAAAACCACTACTACTGAGCGTATTCTTAAGCTCACCGGTAAAATTCACAAAATGGGTGAAGTTCACGAAGGTGAATCGACAACCGATTTCATGGAACAGGAAGC
>CAZYME010000045.1:0-10241 GCA_964648115.1 uncultured Legionella sp. | reverse complement strand
ACCAAGATAAGCAAAACCAAGATAAGCAAAACCAAGATAAGCAAAACCAAGATAAACAAAAGCAAGATGAAACTAACGCGCAATCTCAACAAGCCAAGCGTGAAAAACAACAAGCTAAAGAACAATGGCTACGCTTGATTCCAGATGATCCTGGCGGCTTATTACGAGAAAAATTTCTTAGAGATCATTTGCGTAGGCAACACGGTTGGGATTAAAGATTTTCACGGTCTTTATAATCCGCTCGCGCTTTGGTAACGTTCACGGGGCATGTAAATTCCGTCTTTGCGAGCGTTAGCGAAGCAATCCAGTGGCCTAGGTACTAAAAGGACACTGGATTGCTTCGCTAACGCTCGCAAAGACAGCTGATTTATATTCCATTCGTGCTGAGGAGGAGCGGAGCTCATAAAACACTGTTCAGGAATTAAAAATGAAACGATATCTCTTAATTATTACCTTATTGTGCTGGAGCATCATAACCTGGGCCGCAGTATCTACCCGGGTCGACCCCTCCGTTATCCGAATGGGTGAAACATTTCGTCTGACTATTACTATAGAAGCCCCCATGCCAGACAGTGTCCCCGACCTCACCCCCCTGCAAGAAAATTTCACCATAGTAGGCACAGAACGCAGCATGGCCTACAGCATTGTTAACGGCCAGAAACACTCAGTTAACCAATGGATTATCTTATTAGAGCCGCAAAAGCCTGGCACCTTACTTATTCCAGCCATTCAAATTGGCCAACAACAAAGCACCGCCAATAGCATAGAAGTCACTGGAGACGCCGCTGCTACCACCCCCACTAACAAGCAAGACAACAGCGCTACACAAGACGAAGTATGGTTAAAAACAGAGGTAAGCTCACGTAAGCTTTTTATCAATCAACAAGCAATCTACACCGTTAAACTATACAACAGCCAACGCTTGCTCGATGCCGAATACCAACCCCCACACATCGAAGACGCGTTGCTGATTCCATTGGGAGATAGCCGCCACTACCAGACCATACTGAATAACCGGAACTACGCCGTTGAAGAACAGCAATATGCTATTTTTCCTCAAAAAAGTGGCGACTTAAAAATCATTGCCCCCTCCTTTAATGCACTGATCTTTGACAGAGTACCCAGACGGGTTAAGATGCATGGCAAAACAATTGATTTAGCCGTTCAGCCAATACCAGCAGACTACAAAGGCAAATACTGGTTACCAGCGAAACAGGCGGCGCTGACTGAAGTTTATGATTCAATAAATGCAACCATGAGCCAAGGTAGCACCTTAATACGTACCGTCACGCTGCAAGCAGCCGGAGTTCCCGCACAATTATTACCCACGCTAGATTTTGAAAGCACCCCACAATTTAACAGCTACCCAGAAAAACCTGAACTGCGAAACACAGCTAAGCAACAAGACCTCATCGGACGCGCCGATATTAAAGTGACCTACCTGCTTAACAAGGCTGGAGATATAACCATTCCCGGACTTCAAGTACATTGGTTTAATACCGACACAGGTAAGGAAGAAACCGTATCGTTGCCTGCGCGCACCATTGAAGTTATAGCCAAGGGAAATGCGCAGCAAAAACCCACCACAAAGCCGCCTACCATGCTGCCCACAAAACACATAGACACCTTAGTTGTAGGAAAATCCGATAATCTGTCCTGGTGGATAGCTGGAGGTTTTGCACTAGCTTGGTTCATAACGCTCGGTCTATGGTGGCTGGGCAAGAACCCATCAGTAAAATCTGGTGATAAGCGCGCTGCACTCAAGCAATTACACGAAGCGTGTAAAAGTAATAACCCGGCTCAAGCACAAATAACATTGCTGCACTGGGCGGCCTTGCAATGGCCAAATAGCCCGCCGTTAAATTTACATCATTTAGCAAAATTGGTGCACGATACCGCATTGAAAAAACAATTAACCCTTTTATCCCAAGCGCTATATAGCCAAGAAAAAAATACGCTGTGGCAAGGTGAAACATTATGGCATAGTCTTAAGACTTACTTACGAAAAAAACCTGCCTCAAAAGGCAAGGCTAGCGGGTTGCCGCCCATCAACCCCGTTTAAGGCAATGACATGCATGCTTTGCGTATGACGCTTTACCGGATATTTCCTTTCCTGGAATGGGTACCTGAACTCAGGCACTGGTCGGTCATGCGTGGGGATCTCATAGCCGGCTTAACGGTCGCTATGCTGTTTATTCCCCAATCCATGGCTTACGCCCATCTAGCTGAGCTCCCAGTATATGTGGGCTTATATGCCGCATTTATCCCACCTATCATTGCGGCTTTGTTTGGCTCCTCGCGTTTTTTGTCAACAGGCCCGGTTCCAATCACATCGCTACTCACCGCTGTGGCAATGATCCCAATGGCGGTCAGCGGCAGCAGCGAATATTTACAATACTTGGTGTTATTGACATTAATGACGGGAATTATCCAACTGGCTCTAGGGATGCTACGCTTTGGTGTGGTGGTAAATTTTCTTTCTTTTCCAGTTATTTTAGGTTTTATCAACGCAGTAGCCCTGATTATCGCCAGTATGCAATTAAGCAGTCTTTTTGGGGTCAATGCGGTAACGGCTCCCCATTATTATCAAACCGTATGGCAAGTGCTCAGAGACGCATTGGTTAACACCCATTGGCCCAGCGTTGGAATGGCTGCTGTAGCGTTCATCATTATTCTCGGGGGACGGCGTTGGTGGCCACGCTTACCCCATATTTTAATCGCCGTAGTGTTCACCAGTATCATCGCCTGGCTATGCGGTTATGAAAAAACCGAGACCATTTACCCAGGTCAAATTATCAACTTATCCGTACAACAGATGCTTAAGAGCTACCAACAATATCCTAAAGAAATGGAACAGTTATTGCGGGAGGTTGATAAAGCAAATGACAAAGTTGATACGGCATTTGAAAAATCAGGTAAGAATACGCCGCAAGCTGATGAAGCTATTAATCAAGCTAGCCAGGCCAAATGGCAATTAGAGCGTCTTGTTCTGCGTCATAATACTGAAACAGGTGAATTGAGCCGCTTGCGCTTGAGGCGTTTGGTCACGAAAAAAAAACAAGTGGTTTTTTTCGTCGATCAACAAATGACCCCGATAGGTCAGGTAGGCTCTCAGCAATGGCGGATAGAACAGCTCCCAGTCAATAATGGGCAAGTAACGCTACATGCTGGAGGAGAGGTTGTTGGGCATATCCCTCCAGGACTACCTAAATTTAAACCCGTCGTTTGGGATTGGAATGCCATATCTCGTTTATTCATGTCAGCGCTTGTTATTGCGCTTGTAGGGTTTACCGAGGCTATCACCATTGCGAAACGCATTGCGACTAAAAGCAGGCAGCGCCTGAACATTAATCAAGAATTAGTCAGTCAAGGGTTGGCTAAATGTGTAGGGAGTTTTTTCCAATCCATGCCAGTTTCTGGCGGGTTTACACGTTCAGCGATTAATTTTAACGCAGGTGCAAAAACCGGTTTTTCATCAGTGGTCGCAGGATTGGTGGTTATGGTGGTGTTGCTTTGGTTCACCCGATTGTTTTACTACTTACCTTACGCGACACTTGCTGCTGTGATCATCGTGGGTGTATTGGGGTTGATAGACGTCAAAGAAATGCGGCAAGTATGGCAGGTGAGTCGCAGTGAGGGTACTGTCTCATTATTAACCTTTTTATTAACATTACTCCTGGCCCCACACCTAGCCCACGCCGTAATTTTGGGGATGTTATTATCATTAGGCGTATATCTGTATGAAACCATGCGCCCGCGTTTTAACGAATTAGCACGTAATGCAGATGGCAGCTGGGTAGAAATTGGGGAAGATGACCGTTACAAAACCTGTGATCTTGTAAGCCTGGTACGCTTTGGTGGATCGCTTTACTTTGCTAATGTCTCGTATTTTGAAGAGAAAATCCTGCGGTTAATTACTACCAACAAACAATTACGCTATATCATTCTTGATTGCGTGGGCATTAATAAACTCGACGCCAGCGGTTTAGAAACTTTGTATCATCTCTGCAAACGCTTAGAAGACGTTAACATTCAACTGTGGCTAACGCGGGTACGTGAACCTGTCTTTGAGGTATTGAAACGCGGTGGGCTGTTTGATTACTTGGGTGAGGGGCGTTTTTACAAGAGTAATGAGCAAGCCTTAGATAAAATTATTGCGTTGCTAGGGAAAGAGCACGTTCATACCTGTCACTTAGTAAAATAGACCTCACTGGTTGCACAATCCAGGAACTTCCTCTAATGTAATAGGCTATTGCAAAAGGAGCAGTTTCTATGTTTGTGCGGTCTCTTTTATTGTTGTGTTTTGTGCTACTGACAACGGGCTGTCCACGCTCCTCTTATGAGCAACTGCACCCGACACCGACGACACCCCCGCCGCATAAGATCCAGAAAACACTACAACTCCCACCTTTCACGCGGGTATACGTAGAGGGTAATATTAGTGTTGGTTTGCATACAGGCTACTCGCGTCCTCACATGGTTTTATCTGGGGACCCTAGAGATTTGGCCAGGGTTGTCACCACCGTTAACAATGGGACTGTGCGTATATCACTTAAAAAAATGTATCCTCAATACCTCAGCGTACATTTGGAAATCGATAGTCATTATTTAAATGCTTTTGAATATCATGGCCCAGGCCCTGTTATCGGCAAACAGTTGAACACAAGCCTGTTAGATCTTGTGATTGATAACCAAGGCTTAACTGTTTTAAACGGGAACATAGGGTTGCGTAAGTTTGTACTCTCTGGAAATGGAACCACCGAAATTAGTGGGATTAAAAGCCCGCTTTTGGCCTTTAAACTCTCTGGAAAACAGAAAATTAAGGCTTCTGGGTTTGTGAATTTAACAACCTTAGATCTTGATAATGACAGTGCGGTGTCCTTATATTGGGTAAACAGTCGAGCATTGACCATCCGTGGGAGAGGCCAGTCAGTGATTCAATTAGCTGGGGCCGTCGAGCATCTTGATGTTGAATTATGGGGAACATCGCAATTCAGAGGCCGTTATCTTCGTGCTCAACGCTCTTTTGTTAAGACGCATGGTAAATCTGTAGCAGAAATTTCAGCTGTAAAACGTCAACATACGCTTGCTAAAGATGCGAGCGACATTCAATTTTTCAACATTCCAGTGATGAAAGCAGATTTCATGGCATACGACGGAGCAGTATTAGATATGCGAGATTTGGGCCTGCCATTTATTCAGGAATATGATCAATATAATAAATAATCAGATAGTGGAATCAGGCTCCTCTCCCATTGATGGGAGAGGATGCCCGACGTGCCACATTATATGAATTGAAGGCACGCGGAAATCGTATCCAAATCCCCATCCAACGGTAAAACATGCGCCGAATTTTCTAACCAATGTATGGTGATATTAGGAGCATCCGCAAAACTCCTCTCAACTAAATCTGTATCAACAACCTTATCAAATCGCCCCAGAAAAAGATCTGTTGGGCACTTAGGCAGTACAAAATGGAAATTATGGATTAGCGTTAATATTTCAATCACCGTGGCAACCGGCACTCTTTGATATGCAAGCTCACTATGCAGCGAAGAATATAAATTACCCGCTCGGTTACGTATAGATTTACACCCCAACCACTGCAAGACATATGCAAGCTTAAGTGCAAGCGGGATATTTAATCGTAGAGCAATTGCCGGTGCTAACAAATAGAGATGGTGCAAAGCAAAACGTTGGCTTAAATGACAAGCCAAAACTCCCCCTAATGATAAACCAACCACACTGACATGTTGATATTCTTTAATCAGTGCCTCACAAGACTTTTCCGCAGCAGCAACCCAATCTGACGCTTTAGCGGTAGTAAAAGCCGCTATACTGTCACCATGCCCTGGTAATGTCGGGCAAACCAACGCATCATAGGCCGTAAGTGTTGGAATAAGCTGGCGATATACGGCGGGCGAAGAAGAAAAACCATGCAATAACAACAAGGCATGTTCCGTACCTTGGCCACGTATATTGACGGGAGTTAATAAATGAGCTTGCTGACTGGTCAAGGGATGTATTTGCTTGCCCCGCAACATATAGCGAAAATCATCAATATTCATCAGCATCCTATTTGGTCAATTATTTTGCAAATAAAGTGTAAAAATTGACGTAATGGCCTATATTGAGCAGTATGATTGTTTATGATGAACACATAAAACATAGGCCTATCGCGCAGTTACGCCGATAAAGTTATGATGCATTTAAGGCCCGCCGTCAATTATTTTCGTGTCTCAATGAGAAACGTCTATAATTTAGATAAAGCACCAATGAAATTTACAGGGGAATTGTTATGCCCAAACCAGCTAAAAAAGATAAAAAAACGACGGCTCCATCCGGACCACCAAAAAGTGCTGCTCCAACGCCAGCACCTGCACCAAAACCTAAGACTGACGACAAAAAAAAGTCGATGTCGACAGGCCAGGATGCCGATGCGAAGCAAGCAGAAAGAGATGCTGAGAAAGAACGCAAAGCGCAGATGAAAGGCTCCAAGACTGAAAGTTTTAGGGAAATGGCTGAGGACTTACAAGAATCCGGCGCCACGGCAGGTAAGCAACTAAAAGATACCGACTGGAGCAAAGTGTTTAGTGACAATAATAATAAAGCTGGCGGGAATGCCCCGGCGGCTGGTGGGAGCAAACCCGCTGCTGGCGGCGAAAAACCCACCCCGAGCCCTGACAAAGCCACTGCAGATAATAACACCCCCAAATCAACTGCAAGTAGCGACCAACCCGCTCCGGGTGATGATACCGCCCCATCGTCAACCATGTCCGTAGCTCCCGACAGTGCGACATCTCCCGACCCAGTTTCGGGCTTAGATGACGGTGAAGACAAAGCTCCTGGCGATGATAACGCGGGCGGTCTAGCGGCAGGCCAGGATCAAACTCCTGCTGCTCCAGAGGACGCAGATGGCCCAAATCATACAGCCGGCCTGTAAGGTGGCTCCTTCGCCCCGCGAGGGGCGAGGAGCTTATAATTCAGTACCTGTGCCAAATGCCAATACTTACCACTACATCATGACCCGCAATTTGATCCCGCATTCCGCTTCGCTCCATACGGGGTAAGATGCTTTTACCCTTCCATCAACTTATGCGGCAAACTTTCCAACCTTCCTGCTTGTGTAACCACAACAAAATTTAACTTGCGTTGCAATTCACTAATCGTATCCGCGCCAGCATAGGTTAATCCTGAGCGTAACCCGCCGATAATATCGCCAATGATACCATCTTGGTTATCACGATAAGGCACTTCAGCAGAAACACCTTCCGCTGTTTTCCACTCATGCATCGAACCTAAAAAGTCTTCCTGCGCTTCGCGAGAAGCCATCCCACGGTAACGCTTAATTTTAGAACCATCATCTTTAGTAATAACTTTGCCAGGAGTAGGTGCTGTACCAGCTAACATCCCTCCAATCATGACAAAATCAGCGCCAAATGCTAAGGCTTTGACAATATCACCGGAGGTACGAATACCACCATCTGCAACAATAGAACGATCCGTACGGGCGCAATCCTGGATGCAAGTAAGCATTGGGACACCAAAACCAGTTTTGATACGCGTGCTACATACTGAACCGCCACCGATACCAGCCTTAATGATGTCTGCGCCACAAGAGGCCAGATAATCAGCACCTGCATAAGTAGCAACATTACCAGCCATGATGCAACGGCTGCCTAGCAATTGTCGTAGGCTTTTTAGCGTTTTCCCCACATACTTAGCATGCCCGTGAGCCACATCCACACAAAAGAAATCAGCTCCAGCATCACGTAAAGCTTCAGCACGCTCAAGTTCTGCTGCTGTACAACCTACGGAAACGAAAACAGGCCCTTCACACGCTTTGAATTCTTTGATGTTATCTTCGACACTTAAAAACCGATGTAAGGCACCAATTCCTCCCTTACTGTGCATAAAATTAGCCATTTTACTTTCAGTGATAGTGTCCATATTGGAACTGATCACAGGCAATTGTAGGCTCAATTTTTCTAAACGATCGGAAACGCTGATATCTACAACGCGCCTGGATTCATGGTGATTATACGAGGGGATAAGTAGCACGTCGTCAAACGTGATCGCTTGCATAGACATAATGGTTCCTAAAATGTAGGGTCCGTTGACAACTACCAACTCGCCCTAACGCAAAATGTCGTACTATAAATGCTCAGCAGCATAATATGCAAGCCTTGATCGCTCTCCGCGCGTTAATGTCATGTGCGCGCTGTGCTCCCAATGCTTGAATCGATCTACGGCGAAGGTCAAGCCTGATGTGGTTTCAGTGAGATAAGGGGTGTCGATTTGTTTGATATCACCTAAGCAAATGATTTTACTTCCCGGGCCTGCGCGCGTAACCAATGTTTTAATTTGTTTTGAAGTCAAATTTTGCGCTTCATCAATGATAATAAAGCGATTTAAAAACGTGCGCCCACGCATGAAATTCAATGAGCGGATTTTTATTTTACTTTGTAATAAATCCTGCGTCGCGCCACGGCCGAAGGTCCCGCCCTCTTGGGCACCTTGCAACACCTCAAGGTTGTCCATTAAAGCCCCCATCCACGGGGTCATTTTTTCTTCTTCAGTCCCAGGTAAAAACCCGATATCCTCGCCCACGGGAATAGTGACGCGCGTCATAATAATTTCAGTATAACGGTTCTGATCCATCACTTGCGTAAGGCCCGCTGCAATTGTCAGCAAGGTTTTCCCAGTCCCTGCTGAGCCTTGTAGAGTGACAAAATCAATGTCTGGATCCAGCAATAAATTTAATGCGAAATTCTGCTCACGGTTACGGGCATTAATACCCCATACCGAGTGTTTATTTTGCATGTAATCACGCACCATTTTCACAACCACACTGCCTTCTTCAATTTGTTTAACTGTTGCTTGAAATTGGTTATCGTGAGTGCTGAGACAGTCGTTTGGATTCCATTGGCTGGTTAGAGGCCCGCTGATGCGGTAATACGTATGCCCGCTTTCTTGCCATGCTTCCATATTTTTAGCATGTGTATCCCAAAAATCATTTTCAAGCAGGTGCATGCCGCTATGTAGTAGGCTAACGTCATCTAAAACTTGATCGTTGTAATAGTCTTCTGCAGGAATACCGAGAATACCGGCTTTGATTCTGAGATTAATATCCTTAGAAACAATCACTATTTGTTGTTCGGGGAATTTTTTCTGTAATCCAAGTGCAGTGGCTAATATGCTATTGTCGGCTTTATGACCTGGGAGAGTTATAGGTCGGATTTGTTCAAAATCATCTGTTTGAAAAAAAAGCCTTCCACTAGTTTTTACATTGTCTTTATTGATAAAGCTTGGAATGGGCAACCCAGCTACGATTTGTTCATGGGTTTTATTGCTCATCAGTTCTACTAACATGCGATTTGTTTGACGCACGTTTCGAGCAACTTCAGAAAGCCCTGTTTTATGGTTATCTAACTCTTCTAACACCACCATGGGCAAATAAATATCATGCTCTTCGAAGCGATACATCGCTGTAGGGTCATGCATTAAGATATTAGTATCAATAACAAATAATTTGTGTTCCCCACTATTTTTATCCATGAATTCATCCTATCAATCAGTTGGTTAATTGTGATGAGGGGACTGTTCGGCGTCAAGTGATATTCTCAGGGCGAGAGCATGAGTGACTCAAATATAAACAATACTGGGATAAAACATTATATCTGGTCTCTATTTCTACGTCCTACGGCTTGACCGCAGGCTCCAGGAATCTAGCAAAATTTATGGATACCGCGCATAAAGTGCGGTACGTAGATATTAAGATAAATAATGATCACTCATGATCTGGCCCTGGTGATATTCTTTTAAATTAATGGTTTTATAGCTTACTTAAATGATAAATTTTATTTGAGATCTAACTACTCTTTACATACAATCACCCTCCTATCATTTAACTGAATTAATGATAACATTTGGAGAAATAAGAATGAGACATGGAATACATTCAAGCACAAGAACTATTGCTCTTAGAACATTAGAGAAAGCTCGTGTTGCGGCTCAAGGTGATCAAACCACAAGTGAACCTGATGCAAACCAAATTCAAAACCAAGGCTTCCTGGCTAAAATTGCTTTGGGGGTATCAATGCTGATCAATCGAGCTAGTGCAAGTCAAGTTTTTACAACAGAAACAGCTACATCAACAGCTACATCAACACCTACATCAACACCTACATCAACATCAACATCAACATCAACATCAACATCAACATCAACATCAACATCAA
>CAZYME010000044.1:0-10280 GCA_964648115.1 uncultured Legionella sp. | reverse complement strand
TGTCTCTTCTCATAAGTTTAACAAATTAGTGTCTATTTAATTAGGGCAAGATCATTAAAAACCTATCTCGATAATTAGTGCACGCATTGTTTAGTTTAAGAAATTGTTCTTCAGAAATTATTTTAGGAAGTTCTTTGGGTTGACGAACCGAAATAATCCTTTTTCTAACAGGTTTATTTTTAAACACATGGTGTAAAAGGGCTTTGTAACGATTTCCAGGTAAATTTTTAGATTCTGTTATTGTTACCTCAGTATTACCTAGTTGGTTATGAAATCGATAGAAACTAGAAAGACAGCCAAGAATAACGTTGATTGTAGCTGGTTTTCGTGAGGATTTATCTTCGAATAAATCAATTACTTGATCATTACTATTTAATTTACGCAGCCAAGCTACAAAATCTGATAGGCTAGATAAATTAATTTTGGTCCAATCAAGCTGCTTAACATCTAAAAACTCCCAGAATAATTTTAAATGATATGCATAACTGCGAACTGTAAATGGTGATTTCTCAACATTATTTAGATAACGAATAAACTCGGTGATTGGTTTGATAGGCAAATGATTATTATCTAATACCAGCCATGAATAATCATAAGCACTTAATTTAATTCTTTGAACTTTCATTGTGTATTGCTCCAACGTAGCGGCCAAATATATATCATATTTATTACGTTGTACACGTTGTTTACGATTTTAATCTACGGTCTGATTATCAAAATAATCAGACTTATAGCTTGGAGAGCCTCGCGCTGCGGTCATGATAACGTCCCTGTTGAGTTACAATTAACTTAAATAGTCACAGCCTCTAGCTATTGCGGGTATTATCATGTTTTATTATCATTAAGTTATATGTTAATACTTTTTGTTCAAATGGTGAATTTTTTTGTATAAATGATACCATGTGTATTCTATTAAAGGCTTTCGGAGTCCTTCGTGCCGGATTCAATTCCAGTATTGTCTGATCATGCTTATCAATCAAGCAATTTTGAAATCGTTGACCCACACACTGGTGCCATATTTTTTAATCTAAACGTTGGTACTTGGAATATGCAAGACCTATGTTTTTCAAAAAAAAATCATGCTACGCACCTATTTTCCAATAACCCATATGATGCCGATGAAACACAGGGAAATTATGAGATACGAAAACGCGCTCAATTTAGTAAGATAGCTCAAAATATTGGAGCTAACGGCGATGCTGTTGTTTTGCTTCAAGAAGTAGATTTTTTATTAGCAGAAAAGCATACACACTTAAAAGATGAGTTTATAGCGATGTTGCGTGTGCATGGGTATGAACTCGTTTTAACCACAAGACCAGCCGATCATAATTATACTCAGCAGCCGATGGCCTTGATTTATGACACGAAAAAACTGGTATGTGCACCTGAAAGTATTCCCTTATTCGCTGCCCCTCCTGATTTTCGAGGCAAAAGCAAATATCGTGGATATGAGACCATTTTTACCGACTTGAGAAGTAAAATCGTTTTTGCTGTTGCTAATATTCATTTACCGTATGGTCATGACAACTATACTTCTGAAATTTATGCACACCAAATGGATTTGATGCGGCGAGGAATTCCAAGCATTGTTGGTGGTGATACTAATAGACCGCCACCTGCTAATCTATGGACATCTTCGACTGATGGGAGAATTGCAACGAATTTTTCTCGCGATCCGGCTACAGGTAAGCTAATTACTGAAGAGGATGTCCCGGGTTACCCTGGGTTTGTTTTCCCAAAAGCATATGATCGATTTTTCGCGGCTGCGTCTGGCATGGTTACCCATATGACGGCTCGTAGTGAGCAGGTTTCTATTGATGCTGATGGGAATGCTGTATTTAGCCCAGCTGTAAAATATCAAACTCCAAGGCATGACTATTTTTTCAAAGCTGCAGCCCTTCAGGCAGCTCCTGATGCTATGGTTTATGATGCAGAACCACACTATGTAGTTGTTAAATAAATAGCAGGAGAGTGATGCCTCAGCCAGAGGTTGTACCATAAAAATAAGTATTTAATATCTTTATAGTGATAGGTTTCATTATTTGGCCGCCATAAGCTTTATCTTCAGATTTTGGAGCAGTCTTGTCCGTCAGATTGCTCACAAAAATATACTGTTCAGCACCCTTTTCAATAAATCCTATAAACCAACCATCGCGTAATTTACTAGAATTGGTTTGCCTCTCGTTACGCCCATGTCGACCAGACCCAGTCTTACCATAAAAATCCGCACCGTTAGCAAGTTTCCCTTGATATAGATTTTGCTTAGTATTGGCTACCGCTTCACGAGTAAGTGGTAATGTATTGCTGAGCATGGCATTTAGGAAATGAAGTTGTTCTATGGCCGATATTTTTAAACTACTACTTAACCAAGCATGCGTAAGACCGTTGTTTTTACCAGGATCACCGCTAAAATCTTGGTTACCATAATTAAATCCTGCTAAATACTGTTTTATGCGAGCTGAGCCTAATTTGGGAGCAATCCGTTGCGACACCCAAACAACGGAATATTTTAACCAACTATTAGGAGTTTGATCTTGTTCATGCTCTGGCAATACACCTTTTTCGCCATTCCATTTAAATACAGTGTCTTTATTGATCGTTCCCTCATTAAAAGCCATCAAAGATAAGGGTATTTTAAAGGTAGAGTCAGGTGAGATTGGCTGGTTGCAGTGATTTTTAGGATTATATTCACTTATTATTTTATGTTTATTTACACTGTAAAGAATGAAACACCCGTCAAAATTTTTAAATAACTGCGCATACTCTTGCGTTGTTATCTCTTTGGCTGCCGCACTCATTGTGGCAGTTGCTAAAAGTAACACTAGTAATTTGTTCATGTGTGACATGCTTTATTAGAGATTTTAATTTAGAGATGTACTTTATGGTATACGAAGAGTATGTGAATAACTATAGAAACAACCAATGAAGATAGCGAAATTAATAGAGAGGCCCCAATAATGACAGCTTCCCCCCACCTCACCCACTGTCCTATTGGCTGCGTCAATTCTCTCAGCAGTCAGGGCATTTTGAGTATTTAGGGATTCTTGGTGAGCGGTTGAGATCTTCGGTTTTTTCTTGCCAAATATCCAGACAAGTAAGGCTGCTGCTCCATAAACCAAGGGTACTGCTAACACCAAAGGCAGTGGCATGATAAAATCATTTTTAAATTAGAAAAACAGAGATTGTTATAAAACCATGAATGGCAGAATAATTTCATGATGGATTAAATATACATCTAGTGATCATTTATTCGGCATGTTATGCAAGCGGTCAAATTTAACACTTCTCATAATAAAAGATTATTTTATATACTCTTTGGACAAAAGGAGCTAGCTGTGGATCAGGAAATAATGCAATATGATGTTGTAATCGTTGGCGCGGGGCCTTCTGGACTATCAGCAGCAATTAAGCTCAAGCAATTAGCCGCCCAACAGAACAAAACGATACAGGTTTGTATTCTTGAAAAAGGTGCGCAGGTTGGCGCGCATATTATTTCTGGAGCGGTTCTTGAACCTAGGAGCTTACAAGCTTTGTTACCTGAAAGCTGGCAAGAGGCTCCCCTGGATACACCCGTGACGCACGATAAATTCTATTATTTAACGCAAAAACATGCGTACCGCCTTCCTACTCCAAAGCCCATGAAAAATAAAGGCAATTATATTATCAGTTTGGGCGAATTATGCCGCTTTCTTGCTTCTCAAGCTGAGGGTTTAGGGTGTGAAATTTACCCTGGATTTGCAGCTACTGAGATTTTATATAATGAAGCTGGTGAGGTGATAGGTGTTGCTACAGGTGACTTGGGAGTTGATAAAGAAGGTGTGAAAACAGCAAATTTTCAACCGGGAATGCATTTGCACGCTACACAAACTCTTTTTGCTGAAGGATGCCGCGGGCAACTTAGTCAGCGTTTGATGGATCGCTTTCAATTACGAAATAATGCCGAGCCGCAAACATATGGTTTAGGTATCAAGGAAATTTGGCAGATCCCCGAGTCTTCGCATAAGCGTGGACTGGCTGTTCATACGGTAGGTTGGCCACTTAGCTCAGATACCTATGGTGGATCGTTTATTTATCATTTATCAAATAATCGCGTGGCGCTTGGCCTGGTTGTGGGGTTAGATTATCAAAATACATGGTTAAATCCTTTTGCTGAAATGCAACGTTTTAAAACCCACCCTCTTCTTCGAAATTTATTGTCTGGTGGCGAAAGAATTGCTTATGGAGCGCGCGCTCTTAATGAAGGCGGGTGGCAATCGTTACCAAAACTAACGTTTCCTGGTGGTGCTTTAATTGGCGATGCAGCAGGTTTTATCAACGTATCGAAAATTAAAGGGATTCATACGTCTATGCAATCCGGCATGCTGGCCGCAGAGGTTTGTTTTGCTGCCATCTTAAGTGATCAGCAAGGTCAATTTGAGTTAATGGCGTACAGTGATAGCATAAAGCAGTCATGGGTAGCAGAGGAGCTGTATAAAGTACGCAATATTCGACCTGGGTTTCGGCATGGGTTAATTGCGGGATTAGCAAATGCTGCTTTTGAAACATACATTACTCGAGGAAAATCACCTTGGACACTGACAAATCATGCTGATCATTTAAATTTACAGCCTGCTATAAATGCTAAGAAAATAGATTATCCAAAGCCTGATGGGGTATTAACATTTGATCGCTTGTCGTCCGTGTATTTAACCAATACATTTCATGATGAAAACCAGCCATGTCATTTAAAATTGCGCGATAAAAATTTAGCTATTGATGTTAATTATCGAGAATACGCTTCACCAGAAGTTCGCTACTGCCCTGCTGGCGTTTACGAAATTATCGAGGAAGAAACTGGCCCACGCTTGCAAATCAATGGTCAAAATTGCATTCACTGTAAAACTTGCGATATAAAAGATCCGCGACAAAATATTGTATGGACTGCTCCAGAAGGTGGTGGTGGGCCAAATTATGTTAGCATGTGAGACTGTTTGTTTCTGTTTAAATGAAACCTAATAGTTGTTGTTCTATTGTAATGCCTCCCTCCTACTGACTCACGAAGGCGGGAATCCATCCCTGACTTGGGCTAGGTGCCTTCGGAGAAATGGATCCCCGCCTTCGCGGGGACGACAGTCTTTCCTTAACTTAACGGCAGTGGGCAGGGAGGTGGGGGGGCAATTAATAGTATAGCCCCTGCCGCTTTAACTAGGCTTCTAAGTGAGCCAGAATGAAGATTTTAAAGTCATTCAATAAAAGTGGGGGTTCCATCAAATAGTATTTGATTACTTCGATTTAGGTAGACTTGGCGACTCTTTTGTAAGAAAATCATCAACCAAATGTCCCAGTGGCGCAGCTGGATAGCGCGGCCCCCTCCTAAGGGGCAGGTCGCAAGTTCGAATCTTGCCTGGGACACCAGTTAATCATAAGGAAATTTTGGTGCATCGTTACATCGGCATTTTACTTCTTGGTTTAGGGCTTTTCAGCCAATTTGGTCACTCTCAAACGCTCTCGGAAAATATCGATGACATCATCCAACAAAAATTGCCCCACGCCACTGTTGGTGTGCTTGTAAAAGACGCTAGTACAGGTCAGATCATTTATAGTAAAAATCCAGACAAATTATTGTCTCCGGCTAGTAGTATGAAGGTGTTTACTGCTGCAGCGGCACTTTATCAATTGAAACCGACCTATCGGTTTTTAACTACTCTGTCGCGAAAGAAGCAGGATTATTTTATTTCTTTCAGTGGCTCACCTTCGTTGACCGAAGCTGATTTAACTAACTTGTTACTCTCTTTGAAAAAAAACAATGTAAAAATAATTCCAGGAAATATTATTTTAGATACCTCTCGGTTTAAGGCACCCTTTTATCCGGGTGGTGCTTCTATTGACGATATGGGTTGGTATTATTCAGCGCCAGATACGGCAGCTATATTGGATGGAAACGCTGTCGCTTATGATTTTATTGGGGCAAAAGAAATAGGTAAATTAGTAAAAATCAAACCTAAAACATCCCCCAGTGCATTAACTATTATCAATCAAGTTATAACAGTTACCAAGGAGCAGGAAAAAGATCATTGTAATTTTAATATTGAAACGAAAGCCAATAACACATTAAGACTTTATGGCTGTTTAGCTCAGAATGATAAACCAAATTTGATGAAACTTGCCGTTCCTGATCCTATTTTAATGACAAAGCAGGCTGTCAAAAAGGTGCTTTATCAAAACAATATTGTACTAAATGGGCACATTATCAATGGCAAGGTACCTTCAGATGCTATTACTTTATTGAGCAATACATCCGATGACTTAGTAAAGCTAATTACTCATATGCTTAGGGAATCCGATAATCTTTACGCAAGCAGCCTGACAAAAGAATTGGCTTATGCTTTAACCAAAGAAGGAACAAATAAGCAAGGTGCTTATGCTATTAAAACGATTTTATCGAAACATACAAATCTGGATATGTCTCAATTGGAAATAGCTGATGGTGTTGGTACGCGATATAATTTAATTACTCCAGAACAGATGGTTACGCTACTGACAGATCTTTATCAAGATCTAAACATGCGAGATATCTTTTTAAAGGCCTTGCCTCAAGCGGGTGTATCCGGGACATTGCAAGAGCGTATGAAAAATACAGCACTAGATAAAATAGTGTTTGCAAAAACAGGAACCATGCATGATATTTCCTCTTTATCTGGCTTTGTTATAAGTGCTGATAAAAAACCATTAATTTTCTCCATTATCATTAATGGTGTTAACAAGCCAATAAGTGAGGCCAAAGCCCTGGAAGAAGAGATACTTCTCAACATTGTTCATTTGTGAGCTATGGGGTATTTAATATTGACCAGCGTCGAGTTGATGAAATTATTTCACAATACCAAACCTATTTAAGGGCAATTGGATTGGCTAACGATTAAAGACATGCAAATTTATGAGCTACGGTCCACCTTGGGGATTGAGCTCGGTCTTAATAACATGTTAAATATGACTGTCATTATTATGTGGTAACGCAAGGGCTCAAATTGATTGAAAAAATTTCAAAATATATAGCACAATTAACCACTGTTTTAGCTATATCATCCTCCGTAGCCTATCCTTTTTCATCGTCTAAGGCCGAGTCTATTGTCGCGCAACACAATACGAAAGCACATCAAATTTATAGCCAGCTGAAGAATAAATACATTCAGAGAACGGATCCGTTGATTATAGCGTGGGGAGACAGGCTTGCCTTTTATCATCACAAGGTTCTTCGAGAGTACCCTATTGTGCCTGCGGCATATCAAGACTTAAAAGGAATATCTCATGTTACCCTGGCTGTTTTTGCACTGTTCAACCCAATAAACCAATTTCCAAAAAATATTGCTGATGTTAGGGGATATAAAAGCGAAATTGTTAACACTGAAAAAGCAATTGACAGTCTTCCACTTTCAGAGGAGCAAAAGGTTAGACAAAAACAAATTCTGTCGTTTACAAATGAACTATTACAAAAAGCTATAGATGATAGAGCTTTTTCACAGCAATCAGTGGCTATTTTTTTTAATTTAATTTCGCCTCTGATTATGAAAAATATGAATGACGCAGCTAAAAGTGAAATCAATTTACTAAATATACAGATGGCCAAAATTCAGCATCAGCTAACTATCGAAGAGCGAAATAGATTATTTGTTGTGATCCCTGCTCCTAAAATGCCGCGGCAAGAAAATGTTGTTGGACTATATTTTTCGAAATATTTAAACGTGCCTATGGAAAGCCCCCGTTTAGTTTTTGCTGAAGGTTTAACAGATACAAAGAGCGTATTAGAGTTAGTAGGAACATGGCAAATTGAGGCATCCCTATCAGCTGCGTTTTTTCATGACCCCAATAAAATGCAAAAGGATATTCTTGGTATGAGTACTCAAGAATATTTACAAAGCTGCAAGATAGACACAACGGGTCATACCGCCCTGCTTTGTGATTAAAAATCAATGTGGCGGGTTCATACTGCTGTTCCATTCACGCTACATTGATCTTGCTACTTAATTGATAAAAAACAGATATAATGCAATAATGCGCACAAATTATTACCAGTTTTCTATATGTCTAAAATTAAATGTGCGGTTATTGGTGTAGGCTATCTTGGTCGTTTTCATGCGCAAAAATACCAGTTATTGGATAATGTTGAGCTTGTTGCCGTCTGTGATCTTAATGAAAGCGTGTGTGAAGCCGTTGCAAAAGAGCTCGGGGTTTCTGCTTGTTTTAATTATCGGGACTTATTCGGTAAGGTAGATGCGGTTAGCATCGCTGCAACAACCAAGGCCCATTATGCTATTGCTCGCGATTGTCTTGCACAAGGAATCCATGTCCTTATAGAAAAACCAATCACGGAATCGGTCGCTCAAGCTGAGGAGCTGATTTTGATAGCAGCCGCTAACAAAGCTAAGCTACAAGTCGGCCATTTGGAACGGTTCAACTCCGCCCGACTTGCCCTTGATGCACATCTTGAAAAACCTTTGTTTATTGAGTCTCATCGTCTGGCGCCGTTTAATCCTCGTGGTGCAGATGTTAATGTTATTCTTGATCTGATGATTCACGATATCGATATTATTCAAACAATTGTTCATAGCCCCATAAAGCATATTGATGCGCAAGGAGCGCCGGTTTTGTCAAAATCGATTGATATTGCAAATGCGCGTATTACCTTCGAAAACCATTGCGTAGCTAATGTTACAGCGAGTCGTATTAGTTTTAAAACAGAACGCAAAACACGAATATTTCAAGCAGATACCTACATATCAATTGATTACCATAACAAGCAATTTGCCGTTTTCCAAAAAGGAGAAGGTGAAATGTTTCCTGGTATTCCTGAAATTACCCGGCATGAGTCAGTGTTTGAAAAAGGAGATGCTTTGTTGGAAGAAATTAAAGCGTTTATTAAATGCATTGAGGAAGACAGCACGCCATTGGTCACTGGGGAAGAGGGATGCGCCGCATTGGCTACAGCTGAAAAAATCACGTCACTGATTGATAATCATCTGATAGTTAGACATGCAACAAACTAAACATGTTGTCATCGTTGCAGGCGAAGAGTCTGGAGACCAACATGCTGCCGCTTTTGTTCAGCATTTAAAGACAACTTACCCCAATTTACAGATGAGTGGGATTGGTGGTCAGCATATGGAAAATGCTGGCGTCCATCTAGTTGATAACCTTGCTCGTTTTGGTGTCACAGGTATCTCGGAAGTAATTCGCAATATACGTGTTCTGCGTAAAGTTTTTCTCAATATTAAGGCTCATTTAAAAGAATCCAAACCAGATTTGCTTATTTTGGTGGACTGCCCTGGTTTTAACCTGCGTTTGGCAAAGTTTGCAAAACGTACCCTTGGTATTCGTGTTCTTTACTACATTAGTCCACAAATTTGGGCATGGAAAGCAGGCCGTATAAAATTGATTAAGGAATGCGTCGACCAAATGGCCGTCATTTTTCCTTTTGAAAAAAAATTGTATGAACAAGCTGGTGTGCCGGTTGCATTTGTTGGGCATCCATTGGTTGAGAAAGTTAGCCTGTGTTCTGATATTAAAGCAACCCAAGAGCAATTGGGGTTGCCTCTGAATAAAAGGATAATTGCCCTGCTTCCTGGAAGCAGAGCACATGAAATTGAGCGGCATATGCCTGTAATGAGAGATACTGCTAAGGAATTATCTTCCCGATACAAAGATTTACATTTTGTTATTCCTGTGGCGGGGACGCTCAAGCCAGCTTTAATAAAGGCCTATTTTGCAGATACAACCATCCCTTATACCTTGATTGAGGGTAGAGCTATTGAAACAGTTGCTTGTAGTGACTGTGTTGTTGTGGCCTCAGGCACTGCATCACTTGAGTGCGCATTGCTTGAAAAGCCAATGTGCATCATTTACAAAGCCTCTCTGTTGACTTACATGGCCGCAGCCAAGTTTATCAAAGTAAAATATTTAGGATTGTGCAATTTATTGCAAAATGAAATGGTGGTACCTGAGCTGTTACAATATGATTGCAATTCCCTTGAATTAACGCGGATTGTTACTGATTTGTTAGAAGACCCTGAGGTCTATCAGCGTATGCAAAAGCGCCTCAAAGGAATCAGACTGTCTTTATCAGCTCAAGAGGCTGATCATACGATTAATACCGTTATCGATAAACTGCTAGCAAATTAGGTATTCGGTAAATTCTATTTAATAAACAGCGTTAACTCTAACTAGCGTATCAATTATCCTTCATGTACAATTAATCTTGCTTTCAAGCTTTGAGAGTGTTTGGACAGATGATTTAACTAAAATAAGGA
>CAZYME010000043.1:0-11297 GCA_964648115.1 uncultured Legionella sp. | reverse complement strand
TGGGTCATTTGATTAACAGTCAAGCCACGATAATCAGCAACAACTGCTGAAATAGCCTTTGAAGCAACAGCAGTCACTTCTTCAACAACGGCTTTTTTTGCAGCTAAAGTTAACGTCACGTTACTGACCTCCTCAATTGTGCAAATCACAAGGATTTGACAGTTATGGTGTCCGCCTCAGAATGGGCTCGGAGCCGGTTCACCGTCTGCGCAGGATATTAAGCTCACGCACCTGCGGTCTTCGACGGCATCGAACCAAGTCTATGCCGTGAAAGCTTTTAAAATGGCTGGCTATATTACACGGGAATTGATGCTGGATCAATAGTTATGCCAGGGCCCATTGTTGTGGATAGTGTAATTTTCTTAATATAGATCCCTTTAGAAGATGCAGGCTTGGCCTTTTTCAAGTCAGCCAATAGTGCAGAAATATTTTCCACCAGGTCCTCGGCGGGAAACTCTATCTTTCCAACTGGGCAATGGATGATACCATTTTTGTCTGTACGATAACGAACCTGTCCAGATTTTGCGTCTTTAACAGCAGCCTCAACGTTCATTGTTACCGTTCCTACTTTAGGATTAGGCATAAGACCTCTTGGACCAAGAATTTGGCCAAGTTGACCAACAATACGCATTGCATCAGGTGTAGCTATTACCACATCGAAATCCATGGTTCCAGCTTTAATTTGATCAGCCAAATCTTCAAAGCCAACCAAATCTGCCCCAGCATTTTTAGCTTTAGTTGCGTTGTCGCCTTGTGCAAAAACTGCCACTCGTACTGTTTTACCTGTCCCTTTTGGTAAATTAGTTGCAGATCGAACCACCTGATCTGATTTACGTGGATCTACACCTAGGTTTACAGCAATATCAGTACCTTCTTTAAAGTTCTTACTAGAAAATTCTTTCAATAGCTCAATAGCATCGAGTGCTTTGTAAAGTTGATTTGGTACTATTTTTTCATTTATTTTTTTGCGTTTTTTGCTTAACGTAGTCATTAATTTGCCCCTTCATCTAAGCCTTCAACCTCAATACCCATACTGCGCGCTGTTCCAGCGATACTGCGTACAGCAGCATCCAAACTTCCTGCTGTTAGATCAGGTTCTTTGGTCTTAGCTATCTCTTCTAATTGAGCACGTTGAAGTTTTGCTACTTTTTCTGTGTTTGGTCGACCACTGCCTTTTTGAAGACCAGCTGCTTTTTTAAGCAGCACTGAAGCTGGTGGCGTTTTGGTAATGAAGGTAAAACTACGATCACTATAAACGGTGATTACAACTGGTGTTGGTAAACCTTGTTCCATGCCTTGTGTGCTAGCATTGAACGCCTTACAGAATTCCATGATGTTAACACCACGTTGACCTAGTGCAGGACCAACTGGTGGACTTGGGTTTGCTTTCCCTGCTGGGATTTGCAATTTAATATATGCTTCTACTTTTTTAGCCATATCGACTCCTTATGGGTATAACGCTAGTTCATCGGTGATTACTTTAGCTTCCCGGTTAATGATTGGTTACCCCTGTCACTAAACTTATCCCCAAGGGGGCGAGTGGACTGAAGGGATAACAACTCATATCTTACCCAATCAATCCCTACACCACTTGGTGAGAGGCTTAGGGAGAGGGGTTAGAATTTTACACTATTTTTTAAGTTTTTTCTACTTGGCTAAATTCAAGCTCAACTGGTGTCGAACGTCCGAAAATTAAAACAGCTACTCTTAGGCGGCTTTTTTCGTAGTTCACTTCCTCAACAACACCGTTGAAATCAACAAATGGGCCTTCTTTTACACGTACCAACTCACCTGGCTCAAACAATATTTTTGGTTTGGGCTTGGTAACACCATCTTCAACACGTTGCATAATAGCTTGTGCTTCTTTATCTGAAATAGGTGTTGGAGTTTGGCTTGTTCCGCCTATAAAACCCAAAACTCTGGGTATTGCACGGATCATGTGCCAAGTTTCATCTTCCATTACCATGTTAACTAACACGTATCCTGGAAAGAATTTTCGGGTACTTTTGCGTTTTTGTCCGGCGCGCATTTCAACAACTTCTTCAGACGGTACAACAACTTCGCCGATCTTATGTTCAAGATTGTGGTGTAGAGCGCGTGATCGTATCTCGCTCATAACAAAATTTTCATACCCTGAATATGCATGTACCACATACCACTGTTTAGATTTTTGTTCTTCCACCGTAATATCAACCTAAGTGTGTTAACTTACCAATAGCCCATAGCATACCAGAATCTATTCCCCATAGAACAAATCCAGTAACTGTAACCATAATCATTACGATTGATGTAGTCTGTATAGTTTCTTGGCGGTTAGGCCAAACAACTTTTTGTAACTCTATTTTTGCTTCTTTCGCAAAGAAGAATACTTCTCTCCCCTTAGCGGTAAAGAATCCAAAAACAAACGTTAACACCAGCCAACCAATCCAAATTAAAGCCTTTATGGGCACCGAAAAATGAAAATAATACGTTCCAAAAAAAGCCGCTATAGTAATTAATATAATTGCTAACCAAGACATAAGCTCGTTAAATTTCATTCTGGAATCTTCTGTGTTTGTTCATAGCTTTCAGGTAGTTGGCAGGCCAGGAGGGAATCGAACCCCCAACCTGCGGTTTTGGAGACCGCCACTCTGCCAATTGAGCTACTGGCCTGTATATCTAAACGTGTGAGATGAAAAATTCATCTCACACCACATTTTATTACTCGATGATTTTAGCAACAACACCGGCACCGACAGTTCGGCCACCTTCCCGTATAGCAAAGCGCAAGCCTTCGTCCATCGCAATTGGTGCATGCAAGTTAATAACCATTTGTACGTTATCACCTGGCATAACCATTTCAATGCCTTCTGGCAAATCACATGTACCTGTTACGTCCGTAGTCCTAAAATAAAACTGAGGACGGTAGCCATTGAAAAATGGTGTATGTCGACCACCTTCATCCTTTGACAGTACATATACTTCCGCTTGGAATTTGGTATGCGGTTTAATCGAACCTGGCTTAGCTAATACTTGTCCACGCTCTACATCTTCTCGTTTAGTGCCTCGTAATAGTACACCAACGTTATCTCCAGCGCGCCCTTCATCCAGTAATTTACGGAACATCTCAACACCAGTACAGGTTGTCTTGACTGTATCTCGTATACCTACGATCTCTACTTCTTCACCAACTTTGACAATACCACTCTCAACTCGGCCAGTTACTACTGTTCCACGTCCAGAGATAGAGAATACGTCTTCAATCGGTAACAAGAAGCTCTTATCAATGTTTCGTACTGGCTCAGGTATGTATGAGTCCATCGTCTCAACCAGTTTCTCAACCGCTGAAACTCCAATATCTGATGTATCACCTTCCAGTGCTTTCAATGCTGAACCAATGACGATTGGTATATCATCACCAGGGAAATCGTATTTACTTAGTAAATCACGTACTTCCATCTCAACCAATTCTAATAATTCTTTGTCGTCTACCATGTCGGCTTTATTCAAAAACACAACAATGTACGGTACGCCTACTTGGCGTGACAACAAGATATGTTCACGAGTTTGTGGCATAGGACCATCTGCAGCTGATACAACTAGTATCGCTCCGTCCATTTGCGCTGCGCCTGTAATCATGTTCTTCACATAATCCGCGTGCCCTGGGCAATCTACGTGTGCATAATGTCGGTTAGCTGACTCGTACTCTACGTGTGCTGTAGAAATGGTAATACCGCGTTCACGTTCTTCCGGTGCAGCATCAATTTGATCATACGCCTTAGCTGTACCACCAAATTTCTTTGCCATTATCGTTGTAATCGCTGCCGTTAACGTCGTCTTACCATGGTCAACGTGACCAATCGTGCCTACGTTTACGTGCGGCTTCTTACGTTCAAATTTTTCCTTCGCCATTTCAATACCTCATTAACTTTATTGTTTCTTAATGATTGCTTCAGCAATATTTGCTGGGGCTTCTGAGTACTTTGCAAACTCCATAGTGTACGTTGCACGTCCTTGCGTTGCAGACCGTAGATCAGTTGAATAACCGAACATTTCTGCTAACGGTACTTCAGCACGAATTACACGACCAGCAGGTGATTCATCCATACCTTGTAGTACGCCGCGGCGTCTACTTAGATCACCCATCACATCGCCCATGTAATCTTCGGGCGTAACAACTTCCACCGCCATGACCGGTTCAAGCAACACAGGACTAGCTTTCTGTGCACCTTGTTTGAAACATTGTGAGCCGGCAATTTTAAACGCCATTTCACTTGAGTCAACCTCATGGAATGAACCATCAAACAGTGTAACTTTGACGTCAACAACCGGATAACCTGCTATGACACCATTTTGCAGTTGCTCTTGTATCCCCTTGTCAACTGCTGGGATATATTCCTTAGGAATAACACCACCCACAATCGCATTCACAAATTCGTAGCCTTCGCCACGCGTCTTTGGCTCTATTTTAAGCCAAACATGGCCATATTGGCCTCTACCACCTGATTGACGAACAAATTTCCCTTCTTGTTCTACAGCAGTCTTTAATGTCTCGCGGTAAGCCACTTGCGGTTTGCCCACGTTTGCTTCTACGAGAAATTCGCGGCGCATGCGATCAACAATAATTTCCAGATGTAACTCACCCATTCCTTGTATAATTGTTTGCCCTGACTCTTCATCAGTATGCACCCGGAATGACGGATCTTCTTGCGCCAATTTACCCAATGCAAGAGACATTTTTTCCTGATCGGCCTTTGTCCTGGGTTCTACAGCAACGGCAATAACTGGCTCCGGGAAGTCCATACGCTCTAATGTAATAATATGCGCAGGGTCGGAAAGGGTATCACCTGTTGTTACAGTCTTTAATCCTACAGCAGCTGCAATGTCACCTGCTCTTACTTCTTTAATTTCTTCGCGTGAGTTAGCATGCATTTGCAATAGCCGACCAATACGCTCTTTTTTACCCTTTATAGGGTTGTAAATAGTATCCCCACATTTTAGAACACCAGAATATGCGCGGAAATACGTTAATGTCCCTACAAATGCATCGGTTGCAATTTTAAACGCCAAGGCTGAAAAAGGCGTTTCATATGCAGTTGTTCGTATGGCACTTTCTCCATCTTCATCCGTACCTTTAACGGGTGGAATATCAAGCGGTGATGGCAAATAATCAAGTACGCCATCAAGCACCGCTTGTACACCTTTATTTTTGAAGGCGGAACCACAAAAAACAGGTACAATTTCATTGTTAATCGTACGTTGTCGTAGTGCTGCCTTGATTTCACCTTCGGTAAATTCTTTGCCTTCTAAATATTTTTCCATCAACTCTTCAGATACTTCAGCGGCTGCTTCAATAATTTGCGCACGCATTTCTTCACATTGTATGCGCATTTCAGCAGGGACATCTTCATATTTGAATGTCATGCCTTTACTATCTTCATCCCAATAGATGGCTTTCATTTTAATCAGATCTACAACGCCTTTGTATGTTTCCTCAGCGCCAATAGGCAGCTGTACTACTACCGGTTTTGAACGCAGCCGGTCTTTTATTTGGGTAACAACGCGCAGAAAATTAGCGCCCATACGATCCATTTTATTCACAAACACGATACGCGGCACACCATATTTGTGTGCTTGTCGCCATACTGTTTCGGACTGAGGTTCTACACCAGAAACCGAATCAAATACAACAACTGCGCCGTCTAATACACGTAAGGAACGTTCTACTTCAATCATGAAGTCAACGTGCCCTGGTGTATCGATAATGTTAATACGATGTTTATCGTATTGTTTATCCATGCCCGACCAGTAACATGTTGTAGCTGCCGATGTGATGGTTATTCCGCGTTCTTGTTCTTGGACCATCCAGTCCATAGTGGCCGCGCCATCATGAACCTCACCGATTTTATGAGACGTGCCAGTATAAAATAAAACACGCTCTGTTGTAGTGGTTTTTCCCGCATCTACGTGAGCAACAATACCGATGTTACGATATAGCTCTAATGGTGTAGTGGACACGGGATTATTCACTTTGTTAATTCCATCTAAAATGTGCGAAGGCTTGGTTAGCTTTAGCCATTTTATGTGTTTCTTCACGCTTTTTAACTGCAGAGCCTTTGCTTTCAAAAGCATCAACCAACTCGCCAGCTAGACGCAACATCATGCCTTTCTCGCCACGTGAGCGCGCTGCTTGAACGATCCAACGCATGCCAAGCGCAATACTACGATCCAACCTGACTTCCACAGGAACTTGGTAAGTAGCGCCACCAACACGACGTGAACGCACTTCTACTGTAGGACGAACATTGTCTAGGGCTTGCTCGAAATAGCGCAGAACACCTGTTGCACCACTCGCTGAACCAGACTCGCCATCATCATCGGATTTTTTTGTTTTTTTGATGCGTTCATCTAGTACTGAAAGCGCACCATAAATAATTGTCTCAGCAGTAGATTTTTTACCGCTAATCATCAATACATTAATAAATTTTGCCAGCAATTCACTGTGATGCTTTGGATCGGGCAGAATTTCTCTTTTAGGGACTTCTCTTCTTCTTGGCATGTCTAGTTCCTACATTAAGATTATTTCTTGTCTTTCGGCTTTTTAGTTCCGTACTTAGAACGACCTTGCTTACGATCATTTACGCCTGATGTATCCAAACTACCGCGTACTGTATGGTAACGCACACCTGGCAAATCCTTAACACGACCACCACGGATTAATACAACAGAGTGTTCTTGTAAATTGTGGCCTTCACCACCAATATAAGAAGACACTTCAAACCCATTCGTTAAACGAACACGTGCGACCTTACGCATAGCTGAGTTAGGCTTTTTTGGTGTTGTTGTATAAACACGAGTACAAACCCCTCGTCGTTGTGGGCAAGACTCAAGCGCAGGAACATTACTCTTCCTTTTGGCATCTACTCGAGGCTTTCTTACTAACTGATTAATCGTAGCCATTTATTATTAACTCCGAACTTTTTTACTTGATATTATTTCGTATGCATAAGGAGGCCGGATTCTATATAGGTCCGGCCTATTTGTCAACCTAGTGTTCGCGATTATCTGCATTAAGTGCTTCACTTAATGCATGTTCAACATCACTTGCTGTTACTACATGCGATGCCTGTTCACCACTGGCAGCCTTTGCACGACGCGCTTTACGATTTTGGTGGTATGCATAACCTGTTCCAGCAGGAATCAGTCTACCGACCATTACGTTTTCCTTCAGGCCGCGTAAATCATCGGTTTTACCGCTAACTGCAGCCTCTGTCAGCACTCTCGTTGTTTCTTGGAAGGATGCTGCAGATATAAACGATTCTGTCGCCAAGGAGGCTTTCGTGATACCCAACAGTATAGGTACACCCTGGGCTTCAAGCTTGCCTTCAGCAGCGAGTTTATCATTTTCCTGCATCATGACAGTATCTTCGACTTGCTCACCTGCTAAGAACTTCGAGTCACCAGCAAACGTAATCGTTCTTTTACGCAACATTTGACGAACAATCGTTTCAATGTGCTTATCATTAATTTTCACACCCTGTAATCGATAAACGTCCTGCACTTCATTTACGATATAATTCGCCAGAGCACCGACACCCAGCAGTCTAAGGATGTCATGCGGGTTAGGAGGACCCTCAGCAACAGTTTCACCACGCTGAACATGCTCTCCTTCGAACACAGAGATATGGCGCCACTTAGGAATTAACTCTTCATGCGCTTTATTCTCAGATTCTGTAATAATCAATCGTCGCTTACCCTTAGTTTCCTTACCAAAATTAATGACACCTGAAACTTCAGCCATTACAGCTGAATCTTTTGGCTTTCTCGCTTCAAATAAGTCAGCAACACGTGGGAGCCCCCCTGTAATATCACGAGTCTTCGTACGTTCTTGTGGTATACGGGCGATGACGTCACCTACACCAACATTATTACCATCCTCGAAATTAATGATGGCATCTACAGGTAGGTAATATTGAGCGGGCACGTTGGTCCCTGCTAAGAAAATCTCATCACCATTATCGGAAACCAATTTCACCATTGGGCGCATATCACGTCCAACTGAGCTACGTTGCTTAGCGTCGATGACGACAATATTACTTAAGCCAGTCAGCTCATCTGTTTGACGATTCATGGTTATTCCTTCCACAAGATCGACAAACTTCAGTTTACCGCTTACTTCAGAAATAACAGGGTGCGTATGTGGATCCCAAGTAGCAATAATCTGGCCTGCCTCAACTGAGGAACTATCATGTACAGAAAGCACTGCGCCATATGGCAACTTGTAGCGCTCCCTCTCACGACCAAATTCATCAGCAATCGTCACTTCACCTGAACGGGATACCGCAACAAGGTTGCTGTTTTCATGGGTAACAGTCTTAATATTGTGCAGACGAATTACGCCTTTATTCTTAATTTGGATATTATTAGCAGCTGTAGCTCTTGATGCAGCGCCCCCGATGTGGAAGGTACGCATAGTTAGCTGTGTACCTGGTTCACCGATAGATTGTGCAGCAATAATACCTACAGCTTCACCAGTATTTACCAAATGTCCTCGTGCTAAATCACGTCCATAACAGTATGCACACAAGCCAAAGCGAGTCACACAAGCAATAGGTGAGCGCACAAGCACTTGGTCAACACCGAGTTTTTCTAGGCGGTCAACCCATTCTTCATCTAACAGTGTCCCTGCTTTGACAACCGGCTCATTTTGATTAGGAATGTAAACATCAGTTGCAACCACACGCCCAAGTACACGTTCGTGCAAGGGTTCAACGATATCACCACCTTCAATCAAAGGCTGCATTAAAATACCATTTTCAGTACCACAATCTAGCTCGGTAATAACCACATCTTGTGCCACGTCGACAAGTCGTCTTGTTAAGTAACCTGAGTTTGCAGTTTTCAATGCGGTATCTGCCAGTCCTTTACGCGCACCGTGAGTAGAAATAAAGTATTGGAAAACGTTTAATCCTTCACGGAAGTTAGCAGTAATTGGTGTTTCAATAATTGAACCATCTGGTGCCGCCATCAGACCACGCATACCAGCTAATTGTCTTATCTGAGCCGCGGAACCCCGTGCTCCTGAATCAGCCATCATGAAAATTGGGTTGAAGGAGTCTTGTCGAGTTACTTTACCATCTCGCGTTATAACCTCTTCAGTTGCAATTTTTGTCATCATCGACTTAGCAACCATTTCATTGGTACGAGACCAAATGTCGATTACTTTATTATAACGCTCACCATTGGTTACTAGGCCCGAACGGAATTGCGCTTCAATTTCCCGGACTTCATTATCAGCTACTTCAATGATTGCAGCTTTGTCGTCTGGAATTTCCATGTCCTCAATACCAATTGACGCACCACCACGTGTAGCGTATTTAAATCCGGTATACATCAATTGATCAGCAAAAATTACCGTTTCTTTCAAACCGAATGTTCTATAACAGTTATCCAGTACTTTAGAGATAGCCTTTTTAGTCATTGGTTTATTAATATTCGCAAAAGGCATTCCTTTCGGTAAAATTGCCGAAAGAATTGCACGACCAACAGTTGTTTCTACAAGTTCTTTACCCGCATCAGGGTTTGCAGTATCAATCAACAAACGAACTCTTACTTTTGCATGGATATCAACATACCCCTCTTCGTAGAAATTCTGAGCCTCTTGTGCACTTGCAAATATCTTACCTTCACCTAATGCATTAATACGTTCACGGGTTAAATAATACAAACCAAGCACCACGTCCTGACTTGGAACAATGATAGGCTCACCGCTTGCAGGTGATAAAATATTATTGGTAGACATCATCAACGAGCGTGCTTCAAGTTGCGCCTCGATCGTTAAGGGGACGTGTACCGCCATCTGATCGCCGTCGAAATCCGCGTTGTATGCTGTACATACCAGCGGATGCAATTGAATTGCTTTTCCTTCAATCAGTACAGGCTCAAATGCTTGTATCCCTAACCGGTGTAATGTTGGTGCGCGGTTTAATAGAATAGGATGCTCGCGAATAACATCTTCTAAAATATCCCAGACCACGGGCTCTTCACGCTCAACCATTTTCTTAGCAGCTTTAATCGTTGTTGCTAATCCTCTAAATTCAAGTTTACTAAATATAAACGGCTTAAATAATTCCAACGCCATTTTTTTAGGTAATCCGCACTGATGCAATCGTAGAGTTGGGCCTACCACAATTACTGAACGACCAGAATAATCCACACGCTTTCCAAGTAAGTTTTGTCGGAAACGACCCTGCTTACCCTTAATCATATCTGCCAACGATTTTAGCGGACGCTTATTGGTACCTGTAATTGCGCGACCACGACGACCATTGTCAAGTAACGCGTCAACAGATTCCTGTAACATACGTTTCTCGTTACGGACAATAATATCTGGAGCGTTGAGATCCAACAGGCGTTTTAATCGGTTATTTCGATTGATTACTCGGCGGTATAAATCATTCAAATCAGATGTAGCAAAGCGGCCACCATCCAAAGGAACTAATGGGCGCAAATCAGGTGGCAGCACTGGCAATACATTCATAATCATCCATTCAGGTTTGTTACCTGATTCATAGAATGCTTCCAGTAGTTTGAGACGCTTAGTAATTTTCTTAATCTTTGTCTCAGAGTTCGTTGTTGGCAACTCTTCACGTAGTGATTTTATTTCTTCTTCTAAATCAATTTGTTTCAGCAAGTCACGAATTGCTTCCGCACCCATTCGTGCATCAAATTCATCGCCGTATTGCTCCATTGCTTCAAGATATACTTCATCATTCAGCAATTGGCCACGTTCAAGCTCTGTCATTCCAGGATCTACAACAACAAAAGCTTCAAAGTAAAGTACGCGCTCAATATCACGAAGTGTCATATCAAGTAATAAACCAATACGAGATGGTAGTGATTTTAAGAACCATATATGAGCAACAGGACTAGCCAGCTCAATATGTCCCATTCGCTCTCTACGAACTTTAGCAAGGGCTAATTCAACACCACATTTTTCACAAATAACTCCACGGTGCTTAAGACGTTTGTATTTACCACACAAACATTCATAATCTTTAACAGGCCCAAATGTTTTAGCACAAAACAACCCGTCTCGTTCGGGTTTAAATGTTCGATAATTAATGGTTTCAGGTTTTTTAACTTCACCATAGGACCATGAACGAATTAACTCAGGCGAAGCCAATGCGATTTTAATAGCATCAAACTCATCAGTTTGACCCTGTTGTTTGAGCATGCCAAGCAAATCACTCATTACTGGTGCTTTTTTCATTGGTTCGTTGCTTAGAGTAGCCAAGTTATGCCTCCAAATGGTCTGT
>CAZYME010000042.1:0-14638 GCA_964648115.1 uncultured Legionella sp. | reverse complement strand
CGTTGCGCGCGTCGCTACGAAATCCAGTGACTTTATCTGAGCGACATTACGGCCGCTGTTTTGCTTCGATACGCTCGCAACGACAGACTATTATTAGCCCGAATTTCCTTAAGTAAGCACCATTCGGTCAATGACCCAACCTACATATTTTTACCAACCCTTACTGGCACAAATTTCCTCATAAGCCTTACGTATTTTTTGAGTCTTTTCATTTGCTATCTTTATCATTTCTTCAGAGCCGCCTTTTGCAATCAATTTATCTGGATGATTGCGACTTATTAATCGTTGATATGCCCGTTTGACATCTTGCTTATTGGCTGTTGGTGAGACCCCTAAGATTCCATAAGCATGATCCAAAGAATTGCGTGGTGCCTGTTGATATCTTTGTTGATTTGATGATTCTTGATTCGCTTGTTGGTACGTTGAGTAGTTAGAAAAATCTTCATAGAAACGAAATTGTTCATGTAGCGGAGCAAACTTTAGCAAGTGTAGAATAGTGTTGAGAATAAGCTGTTTTTTAATTGATAGGCCATCCACTTTGGCTATGCGATACTGTGTATCGACGAATAATTTAATCAACTCAGGATTATCGTAAGCTGTTTTTTGGAAAGTTGTAATAATTTGCTTTAAATTAAAAGTGCTCCTTTTTCCCTTATTAAAGTAGTTTTGAGCCGCTATTTCTTGGGCATGACTAAGCCCTAGTTCTTCCATAAATGTTTTGGCCGTTTGTATGCTTTGCTTGGACACTTGGCCATCCGCTTTAGCAATATGACCCATCACCTCAAACGTGGTTTCAAAAAATATGCTCTGTACGGCTTTTCGTTTTTCAGCGTGATAAGACCAGTGTGGTCGAGCAAAATGCGTGGCTAGGCCTTTATCAAAAAGATTACCTATAAGAATGCCAAACAAGGCGCCAGCAGGCCCTGCCATCAAAAAACCTAAAAATGCACCGAGCACCTTTCCCCACCATGTATTGCTGGTGAAGAATTGTCGAGAACCCATCCTAACTCCTTAGAACACTCTTTTTTATACTATTAGTTGATAAATTTGTCAATTTATGTTTTTGCATATTCTACTATAATGGGATTAATAAGTATTAATGGGGATGCACTATGTCAGTTACAACTGGACTGTCTGGTAATGAAATTTTCTGTCTTGAGAAAAAAGGATATGCCCCAGGTAATATTGTTGTAGGTAATAGCGTGCATTCTTTAGGTATTGTGGGCAGCGTACTCTCCGGAGTTAGAGCCATTATGGGTGGTGAAATACAACAAGTCACCCAACTGATTGAAGAAGGGCGTGAGACTGCTTATACCCGTATGCTGAAAGAAGCAGAATCTCATGGTGCCACAGGTATTACTGGTGTTACTAGTCAATTAATTTTTCATGGGTCTAATGTTGAGTTTTTATCTATAGGTTCATCTATTCATCCGATAAATAACAGTAAAGAGTCGATGTTTTCTACATCAGCCGATGGCCAGGAACTTTATGCACAGCTAGATGCTGGATATGAGCCTATCTGTTTTGCTTTTGGAAATACGGCATATTCAATAGGGCTAGGGCGTGGCCTATTAGGTGGTTTAAAAACCATGGCGCGGGGAGAAATCAAAGAATACTCGGATATTTTTAACCAAACACGGCATTTGGCTTTGCAGCGTATTATTGCACATGCTAGACAACATAATGCGGATGCTGTGTTAGGTATTCAAACGAGCATTTTACCATTTAGCGGCGTTAATGAGATGCTGATGATAGGTACTGCTTCACGTGCCATTCATCAGTCATCCCCGCCGTCTAGCAATACGGGTAATATAGAAATGTGGGATGCGTCTAATAAAGAAATTATATCTAGTGATATGACCAATATAGAAATGTGGAATATGGCAAATTTGGGATATACACCAATGCGACTGCTTTTAGGCACGTCTGTATATTCCCTCGGGATAGTTGGGGGCGTTACATCTTTATTAAAATCATTTGTTCGTGGCGAAATAAATGAACTAACTAGATTGGTGTATGCTGCACGCGAAAATGCCTTGGCAATTATCAATGATGAAGCCAAAGCAATGGGTGCTGATGATGTAGTGGGAGTGAAAACATATGTTTATGAATTAGGTAGTGGTTTGATTGAGTTTATGGCGATTGGCACGGCGGTGAAAAAATCTTCTGTGATTAAAACAGAGTCACCTCAACTACCACCACAGGCAATCGTTGTAGACAAAGATACATTTTATGATTCTACGAATGTGAGAAATTTTAACGTTAATATGAATGCTGCGCCTAAAACATTGAACGGTGGGGTGCGTATCATTCTCATTTTTGCCGTAGCATTTATTGTTATGCTATTACAAATACTCTTTCATCGTTAGGGCCAAAATAATCTATTTTATCAACTATAATTAATACAACTCGGAAAGCTTAGAGGTTTGATATGAAACGAACCACCATCCTATGGTTATGTGTATGTTTTCCTCTAACGGTAATAGCAGCTGATATTCCTGAAATCGTGAATGAAAATGAGAAAACGACACAGGAATTTTGTGTGGCACGAGCTGCTAATGATTGTGTTAACACAATTTGCCCAAATTCGCCTGACATAAATTGTTCAGATAACTGTCAAGATGAGGCCCAAGATAAATGTGCAGAAATGGCTGAAGAGTAATTTAGAAAATCGTAGGTGAGGGCTTCCTCTGACTTCTTACCCCCCACGATTGATTCAATCGTGGGAATGTCTGATACTGTATTAATAATATTTTGAAGTACCCAAATTTTCTCTTATAAATCTATCAAATAAGAAAGGAGAATGTCGTGGATGCTTTGGCTGCACATAGCAAAGTGAGTAAACAAACTCAGGAGACGTTGATCAAAGCACACGCGCTTCTGGTTAAGCGTATTGCGCATCACTTGCTAGGACGATTGCCGCAGTCCATCCAACTTGACGACTTGATCCAAGCGGGCATGTTAGGTTTATTAGAGGCAGCTAGCCATTACGATGAAACAAAAGGGGCTTCTTTTGAAACGTATGCAGGTATTCGCATTCGCGGTTATATGCTAGATGAAGTGCGCCGCAATGATTGGGTTCCTCGCTCAGTTTATCGGAATGCGCGCATGGTTTCGGCGGCGGTAAAAGTGGTTGAGAATCGACTAGGCCGAGATGCTAAAGATCATGAGGTAGCAGCAGAGCTAGGAGTTAGCCTTGCTGAATACCATGAAATTCTGAATGACTCAGCTGGCGCACACTTATATGGCTTTGATGATTTAGGCGTAACGGATGATGTGTTAAAGGATGAGGCACTAGGTAATTCTACCGAGCCACATATCAATGCTTTGCGTAATGACATGAAAAACCACTTGATGCACGTCCTTGATAGTTTGCCTAAAAAAGAACGGTTGGTGCTATCGCTTTACTACGAGCAGGATTTGAATTTAAAAGAAATTGGCGATGTGTTAGGAGTAAGCGAATCACGCGTCTCCCAAATACACAGTCAAGCCACCCATCGTATCAAGGCGCGTTTACCTGAATAATCCCATATTTGGAAGCGACAATTAATCGAATCTAATCTTCATACTTCGGACGTTGCTGGCTTAGGCGGGCAACGATATAAATAAAAACCAAATCAATTCTCATAACTACTCCTAAAACTTAATGGCCCTAATGCGATGATTTTCCTCTCTGGCCACTTTTTGCCTTTACCTGTAGAATATTGACCTAATTTATAATTGTAAGGGTCACCCATGTTGGAAGTGAATCAAATCAATCTTAGTCTGGTGGATTTAGGGGTGCGTATCAATGCACTTCGGGGGTATCTTTGACTTCGAGAAGAAGAGCGAGCGTTTAGAGGAGGTTGTCCGGGAGTTAGAGGGATCTGCTATTTGGGATAATCCCGAGCAGGCTCAAATGCTGGGGCGAGAGAGGGCCCAACTGGAGGCTGTTGTTCACCAACTACAAAAACTAGGTCAATCTATTACTGATTTGACCGAGCTATTTGAGATGGCGCGTGCAGAAGAAGACGATAATACCATGCAGGATGTCGTTACAGAGGTGGTGGATGTTGAACGGCAAGTTGCTACGCTTGAGTTTCATCGTATGTTTTCTGGAAAAATGGATAATGCCAATGCATTCTTAGATATACAGTCAGGCTCTGGTGGCACTGAGGCCCAAGATTGGGCTGAGATGCTATTGCGTATGTATTTGCGCTGGGGTGAGCAACATGGCTTTACTGTGGAGTTAGTTGAATGCTCGGCGGGAGAGGTTGCTGGTATTAAAAGTGCTACAATTCATTTTACGGGCGCATATGCTTATGGTTGGTTGCGCACAGAAACAGGGGTGCACCGTTTAGTACGTAAATCGCCTTTTGATTCGGGGAATCGTCGCCACACGTCTTTTGCTGCAGTGTTTATATCGCCTGAAGTGGATGATGATATTGATATTGAAATCAATCCGGCTGATTTACGAATAGATACGTACCGTGCATCTGGTGCGGGTGGGCAGCATGTTAACCGTACCGATTCCGCCGTACGTATAACACACATGCCAAGTGGCGTAGTTGTTCAGTGTCAAAATGATAGAAGCCAGCATAAAAATAAAGATCAGGCAATGAAGCAATTACGTGCTAAGTTGTATGAGTTAGAAATGCAAAAGAAAAATGCTGTGCAGCAAGCCTTGGAAGCAACCAAATCAGATATTGGTTGGGGATCGCAGATTCGTTCTTACGTTTTAGACCAATCACGCATTAAAGACTTGCGTACCGGAGTTGAAACCAGCAATACACAGGCCGTCCTTGACGGTGACCTTGATCAATTTATTGAAGCCAGTTTGAAAGCAGGAGTAGAAGGCGCATGATAGAAGAGCATTTAGATGAGAGTGAAATTTACCAAGTCCGTAAACAAAAACTAGCCGATTTGCGTAAAGGGGGATTTAATTTTCCTAACCAATTTCGTCGACAGCATTTAGCTGCTGATTTAATGAAGCAATACGCTGAAGTCAGCAAAGAGGACTTAGCTCCCAAACAAATCAAAGTGGCTGTTGCTGGTCGTATTGTGTTACGTCGCGTGATGGGTAAGGCTAGTTTCTTTCATATTCAAGATGTTTCTGGTCGTATGCAGGTTTATATACGAGAAAATGATTTACCTGAGGTTTATGAGCAATTTAAGCATTGGGATTTGGGCGATATTGTCGGAGTAAAGGGCGAGCTGTTTATCACCAATACTGGCGAGTTAACGGTGCATGCAGAATCACTTGAATTACTGACTAAATCATTACGCCCTTTGCCTGATAAATTCCATGGTTTGGCAGATCAAGAAGTGCGTTATCGTAAACGTTATGTTGATTTGATTGCTAATGAAGAGAGCCGCAGAACGTTTTTAATCCGTTCGCAGTTGATTCAAGCTTTCCGACAATTCATGAATAGCCACCAATTTTTAGAGGTAGAAACACCAATGTTGCATCCTATTCCTGGCGGTGCATTGGCTCGTCCTTTTGTGACGCACCACAATACCTTAGATATGGAAATGTTTTTACGTATAGCGCCTGAGCTTTACTTAAAGCGCCTGGTGGTAGGTGGTTTCGAGCGCGTTTATGAAATTAATCGAAATTTCCGCAATGAAGGGATATCAACGCGCCACAATCCAGAATTCACGATGATCGAGTTTTATCAGGCTTACGCAGATTACCAGGATCTGATGGATTTCACAGAGAAATTGCTGCGCCACTTATGTGATGAAGTATTAGATTCTCGTCAGGTAAAATATCAAGATTACACGATTGATTTTGCAAAACCATTTGCTCGTATCAGTATCAAACAGGCTATTTTGCAATATCATCCCGAGCTTACAGCATCTCAAATTGAAACAGTTGAGGGATGTCGCGCGGTGTTAAAAAATGCGGGTCTGGCTTACAAAGAAGTAGATGGATTAGGAAAATTACAAATGATTCTCTTTGAAGAAAAAGTAGAGCATCAATTAATTCAACCTACTTTCGTTACAGAATATCCTACGGAAGTATCTCCGTTGGCGCGACGTAGTGAGGCGAATCCTGATGTTACTGATCGATTTGAGTTTTTTATTGCCGGTCGTGAAATAGCTAACGGTTTTTCAGAATTAAATGACGCTGAAGATCAGGCTGAACGTTTTCAAAAACAAGTTGCGGATAAAGATGCTGGTGATCTTGAAGCCATGCATTTTGATAGTGATTATATTGAAGCATTGGAATATGGTTTACCGCCAACTGCAGGTGAGGGAATCGGTATCGATCGCTTGGTGATGTTATTTACCAACTCTATGTCGATACGGGATGTGATTTTATTTCCACAGCTGCGTCAGTGATTGTATGGCTATTAAATGACATGAATTGTAAACACGCCATACTATCTCTGTACTATACTTTTAATCAACAGGCTCTAAACGAGAAATAGTATGCCTAGGAAAACAAAAGATAGCTCATCGAAAGAAACCCTCGCTATCCATAAATTTTATATGGAAATTTTAAATTGCGTGTCTGACATTGTTTACTGGGTGGATATTAATTGCGCCCTTAAAGGGTGTAATAACGCTTTTGTTAAATGGCTTGGATTAAAGCGCATGGAAGATTTTGCCGGAACACCTTATGAGCAAATGGCAAAATTTGAAAAATGCACAGAGCAGCGTATAGAAACATTTAAGCTAGATGACATGGCAGTTTTATTTTCCGGTGAGGCAAAGTACGAAGTTGAAGAACCTCCGGTTTATGAGATAGGTAAAGAAGTTGAGCCTGCATATTTTCTTGCTAATCGCGTTCCTTTATTCGACGACAATAAACAGGTTACAGGAGTTGTTGTTGTTTTGAAGGATATAACTGCTCAGAGAAAAGCAGAGAAATCCCAGCCTACGGTGTCGCCTGCCAAAGAGCCATGGCCTGTTTCTGCTCTAAAAGACACGCCGAATGTGTTAATGGTTGAAGATAATGTCATTGCTCAAAAAGTTGAAGAAGCACTGCTTACGGCATTGCATTGCCAGGTGGACATAGCCGATTCCGGTGACAACGCGGTTTTATTATTTGATCCTGGCAAATACGATATTGTTTTTATAGATATCGGGTTGCAGGATACTTCAGGGTATTTGGTTGCAAAAAAAATTCGTCAGAAAGAAGAAAATACCGAGCACCATGTTCCTATTATTGCGTTAACTTCTTATAAGGCGGATGTGGTTCAGTATGATTGCGATGAATATTTTATGGACGGGGTTTTGACAAAACCGTTAACCAGCGAGCAGGCTAGCCAAATTATTCAACACTATATTTACCATGAAGATGTCCCAGTGGTGGGGTTGAAGAGCCCTAAGAATAAAGAGCATTGATGTAAGTGGTGCCCAATATTGTTCCTTCGTAATAGGCCCAGCGACCTTAAAGTCACTGGATTGCTTCGCTAATGCTCGCAACGACGGTTGTTTTTTGTAGGCTCAATAAAAATTTACATGTCCCGTGACCTATTGCGTTCCTCCGCCCCGTGAGGGGGAGAGGAGCTTAATTCCTTAAGGGATAAAATAATAAGGATTAGGCAATTTAAATGTTTTCTCAGCGTAACCGCCTTTTAGATCACTCTCTTGATCACCGATAGAAGCAATAATGGTATAACCCTGCTTGCTGATCGCAGCTCTGGTTTGAGATTTAAAAGGAACCACCGAAGATTGATTATAATTTTCTGGCTTTAAATAAAGAGCAGCCCAATCATGGAAACCCGCTTGTTTTAAATTCTTAACGGTTGCAAGCCGCGCAGATTCTTTTCTACCCGTTACAAAAAAAACGGTAACACTGTTTCCTAAAGCATTGTCATAGAGTGATAACATGGGTTGTATAGCGGGTGCGTCTGCAGCATTAACATCCTTATGCCATTGATCTTGAGTAGCCATAAACCCATGTTCTACCAGGTGGTTGTAATTCGATAGACTGGTTTCATCAATGTCGAGAACAACTGCTAGCTTTTTAGGTTGCGCCAACTGAGCATTACTTTTAGCCCTGCTTGTAATGAAATTTTGCGCATTCGTAATGGCTTGCGCCAGTTCTTTTTGATAAGCCCCAGAGTCATGATAAACCTCTACCTCTTTTTTTAAGAGAGATAGGTTTGCTGGTTCAGCAAAAGAAGCTGTGTTTAAAAAAGCGCCTAAAATAACAGCGAAGAACGTAGAGATGACAAATTGATTTCTTTTCATGAGTTACAATCCCCGTTTTTAAAGGCGCCAATTGTAGTGAACCCTAGGAGTAAGAGCAAATTTTTTATAGATTGTACTAGAAGTTTATTAAGTAAATATTAGTGGATGCGTTTATTTGCTTTTGGCGCGGATAATAAATCGTAGGTTCCTCTCACCTCGCGGGGAGAAGGAACTATCGGGAACCAAAGGATTGCCTGCTACCCCAAGAAAAGGTATTATTGCGCTATTTTCTTTAAATAGAACTAAAATAGTACTATATTTTAATTAAATAGATTAGCATTCATTTAGGTTAAAAATTCAAATCAAGACCTAAATGGTACTAGATTATCAAGGGTAGGAATGATATGCTGCGTATCAGCAAATTGGCCGATTATGGAACAGTTGTGATGGTGTATCTTGCTAAGCGTTCATCACAACTTTGTAATGCACGTGAGATTGCATTGCACACACATCTTGCTGTGCCAACGGTAAGCAAATTATTGAAACGCTTAACTGCTGCAGGGTTATTGACCTCTGTCCGGGGTGTTTCAGGAGGGTACCGTTTGCAACGGCCTGCAGCTGATATTTCAGTTACAGAAGTCATATACGCGTTAGACGAAGATCGTGGATTGACCGAATGTAGTTTGCAGCCGAACGAGTGTTCTTTGCGAGGCGTGTGTCATATTCAAGGTAATTGGCAGCTAATAAGCCAAGGTATAGCGGCTGCATTGGAAAGCGTGAGTTTGGAGACATTGGCAAAGCCTGCTCTTCAAGCTGAAGATCTTGAACGCATCCAAAAGTTAGTAGTAGGGGGAATCAGTGGCTAAAAGTAATGAACAAATTAATACCCTGCTGGAGCAGGAGTATCAACATGGTTTTATAACCGACATAGAAGTCGATACCTTCCCGCCTGGGTTGGATGAAGATGTTATCCGTAAATTATCAGCTATCAAAGGCGAGCCCGAGTTCTTGCTGGAGTGGCGCTTAAAGGCCTTTCGACATTGGCTAACGTTGCCCTGTCCAGAATGGTCTAGTGTGCATTATCCGCCAATTGATTATCAGGCACTTTCTTATTATTCAGCACCTAAAGATATTAAAGATGGCCCAAAAAGTTTGGATGAAGTTGATCCGGAATTATTACGTACCTATGAAAAACTAGGCATTCCTTTGCGTGAACAAGAAATGCTCGCAGGCGTCGCTGTTGATGCGGTTTTTGATAGCGTTTCTGTTGCTACGACATTTAAAGCAAAATTGGCTGAGAAAGGCGTTATTTTTTGTCCATTTTCAGAAGCAGTTCGTGAACACCCTGATTTACTCCGCAAATATTTAGGAACGGTAGTGCCTTACCGGGATAATTTCTATGCGGCATTAAACTCAGCCGTATTCAGTGACGGCTCCTTCGTCTACATTCCTAAAGGGGTGCGTTGCCCGATGGAGCTTTCTACCTATTTTCGTATTAATGCTGCATCAACAGGCCAATTTGAACGTACATTAATCATTGCAGATTCCGATAGTTACGTGTCCTATCTTGAAGGATGTACAGCACCAAAACGTGATGAAAATCAACTGCATGCAGCAGTAGTTGAGCTAGTTGCACTAGACGGCGCGCAAATTAAATATTCTACCGTACAAAACTGGTACCCCGGCGATAAAGATGGCAAAGGTGGTATCTATAATTTTGTAACCAAGCGTGGTGCGTGTCGTGGTAAGCGTTCAAAAATATCATGGACTCAGATAGAAACAGGCTCAGCAATCACCTGGAAATACCCAAGCGTGATTTTGCAAGGGGATGATTCTGTCGGCGAGTTTTATTCAGTAGCCGTGACGAACAATCGCCAACAAGCGGATACCGGTACTAAAATGATTCACTTGGGTAAAAATACCCGCTCGACCATTATTTCAAAAGGGATTAGCGCAGGGCGCTCGCACAATGCGTATCGTGGTTTAGTGCGTATTGCGCCAACAGCAGTGAATGCACGGAATTACACACAATGCGACTCAATGCTAATGGGAAGCGAGTGCTCAGCACACACATTCCCCTACATTGAAGTCAAACATCCCTCAGCACAAGTAGAGCATGAGGCAACAACATCAAAAATCAGTGACGAGCAATTATTTTACTGTCAGCAACGCGGTATCGGTATGGAAGATGCTGTGTCCATGATCGTAAATGGTTTTTGCAAGCAAGTGTTGAAAGAGTTACCGATGGAATTCGCGGTGGAAGCCACCAAGTTATTAGGCATTAGTTTGGAAGGGGCGGTAGGCTAATATGTTAGATATTAATCAATTAAATGTTGAGATTGGCGGACAGCCAATATTAAAAGGGATCGATCTTCATGTGCGACCCGGTGAAGTGCACGCTATCATGGGCCCAAATGGTTCAGGCAAAAGTACGTTGTCTAAAGTATTGTCTGGGCACCCGGCTTATGAAGTGACGGGTGGCAGTGTTACCTATTTAGGCAAAGATTTACTACCACTGGCGCCTGAAGAACGTGCACAAGCTGGGATTTTCATGTCGTTTCAATACCCTGTAGAAATTCCGGGTGTGACTAATATTAATTTCTTAAAAGCAGCAGTTAATGCTGTGCGCCATGGCCAAGGCAAAAAATCGATGGATGCCATCGATTTTTTGAGTTTTATCCGTGAAAAATGCCGACTGTTAGATATGGATGAAGGTTTTTTGTATCGCAGTATTAATGAAGGCTTTTCTGGTGGTGAAAAAAAACGCAATGAGATTTTGCAAATGGCCGCGTTAGAGCCTAAGTTAGCCATCCTTGATGAGACAGATTCAGGTTTAGATATTGACGCGTTACGGGTCATTTTTGAGGGCGTAAACGCTATGCGATCACCCGATCGCGCAATTATTTTGGTCACGCATTACCAACGTTTGCTGAATTATATTCAGCCAGATTTTATCCATGTGTTAGCCAATGGTCGCATTATCAAGTCGGGTGATAAATCCCTGGCATTAGAATTAGAAGCGAAAGGTTACAGTTGGTTGGATGAAGCGGAGCAGGCATGAGCGATCTCTTGGATTTTTATGAGCAACAAGCGAGTGCGCGGTTTTCCAATATACCCTGGCTTGCGCGTGCGCAAGAAAAAGCCCTGTCGGATTTTACGCGAATGGGTTTCCCTGCCCGCCACCAAGAGGATTGGAAATACACTGTCGTTGATGCATTTTTAAAACAGCAATTTTTGGCGGGTGCTTCCCCATCTATGTCCTTGTCATCCCCGCGTAGGCGGGGATCCATCTCTGATTCAATTGTAACGCATGAGATAGGGATAGATCCTCATCTGCGCGGGGATGACAAGGATGGGGTTATCATTCAACCCCTAGCCCAAGCCTTGGTTGAACATGCTGACAAAATCAAACCGCATTTAGGAAAAATTCTACAGCAACAGCATGGTTTTCACGCATTAAATACCGCCATGTTACAGGACGGAGTATTTATCTATCTACCAGCAGGTGTTTGCCTGACCACGCCATTACTTCTTTCACACTGGCAAGATAAAGATAACCAAGCTTCCTATATGCGAAATCTCATCATTGCGGAAGCGGGAAGCTCGGCGAGCATCATCGAAGATTATCAGGGTGATCTAAACACGAGTTATTTTACCAATACCATTACTGAAGTTTATTTAGCAGCTGATGCTAAGCTTGTCCATTATAAAATTCAGCGAGAGAGTAAACTGGCCTATCATATTGGCCATATAGCAGTAAAACAGGCAGCGAATAGCCAATTTGAGAGCCATTCTTTTAGCATTGGGGGCAAATTGGTGCGTAGCGATATCACCATTGGGTTGCATGAGCCAGGGGCCCATTGTCTAATGAATGGGGTATATGCGCCTGCAGATATGCAACATATTGATCACCATACTGTGGTTACGCATGAAGTGCCAAACTGCAGCAGTGAGCAAGATTACAAAGGTATTTTATCTGGCCAATCACGCGCTGTGTTTAATGGTCAGGTTGTTGTAGTGAAAGATGCGCAACATACCGTTGCCAAACAGCAAAATAAAAATTTGCTGTTATCAGCTAATGCGGAAATTGATACGAAGCCGCAGTTAGACATTTTTGCTGATGACGTGGTTTGTACGCACGGTGCGACAGTGGGGCAATTGGACGAAGAGGCCTTATTTTATTTGGCTGCACGTGGTATTGGTCGAGCGGAGGCTAACCGTTACTTAGTTCAAGCATTTGCATCCGAGAATTTGAAGAAATTTGCAAATATTGAGCTAGCAGATTGGTTAAGCACATTATTAAATCAGCAGTTAGGATAACGCTATGAAACAACAATTTGATGTAGAGGCAATACGCCGTGATTTTCCCATTTTAAACCAGACTGTTTATGATCAGCCGCTGATTTATTTGGATAATGCCGCTACTACTCAAAAGCCACAAGCCGTGATAGATGCAGTTTCTCATTATTACAGCCATGACAATGCGAATGTACATCGTAGTGTCCACGCCTTAGGTGCTAGAGCTACGCACCAATATGAAGCGGCTCGAGAGAAAGTAAAGCGCTTTATTAATGCCTACCATGCGCGAGAGTGTATATTTTTGCGAGGTACGACTGAGGCAATTAATTTAGTGGCGCAAAGTTTTGTAGCCCCTCGTATTTTGCCTGGGGAAGAAATTTTAATCACACATATGGAACATCATTCTAACATCGTGCCTTGGCAGATGGTTTGTAAAAAAACTGGCGCAAAGTTGAGTGTGGCGCCTATTTCACTCAAAGGTGAGGTTTTACTGGAGGAGTTTGAAAAAAAATTATCGAGTAACACCAAGTTTGTCTCTATTAATTATGTTTCCAATGCATTGGGTACCATCAACCCAGTTAAAAAAATGATTGAAATGGCGCATGCACATGGAGCTATAGTGCTATTAGACGGTGCACAAGCTACGGCTCATCTTCCGGTTGATGTGCAAGCATTGGGTTGCGATTTTTACGCGTTTTCTGGACACAAAATGTATGGTCCTACTGGTGTTGGCATTTTGTGGGGTAGAGAGAGTTTGTTAGATGGAATGCCACCTTATCAAGGAGGCGGTGAGATGATTAATCATGTCACGTTTGAGTCAACAGAGTATGCGCCGCTGCCCTATAAATTCGAAGCAGGTACACCTAATATCGCTGGGGTGATCGGTCTTTCTGCGGCTCTAGATTATTTATGGTCTCTGGATATGGAAGCCATTGCTGCTTATGAAGCGGATTTGCTTACCTATGCCACAGATGCGATGCAATCGATGAAAGGGTTTAATATTATTGGTACCGCCAAAGAAAAAGCGCCCATTATTGCGTTTGTGCATGGCAAAATTCATGCTCATGATATTGGTACTATTCTTGACAGTGAAGGAATTGCGATTCGCAGCGGCCATCATTGCGCCATGCCGCTTATGGATTTCTTTGATGTGGCGGCTACAAGCAGAATTTCCTTGTCATTTTACAACACCAAGCAAGAAATTGATCGATGTATTGATGCATTACATAAAGTAAAAGAGGTATTTTCTCGATGATGGAATTACGTGAGCTCTATCAAGAGGTCATTATTGATCATAATCGCAACCCGCGTAATCACCGGGTAATGGATAATGCTACGTCTGAGGCTCTGGGTTTTAATCCTTTATGTGGAGATAAACTGACGGTGTATTTGGATATTTCCAAAGGCGTGATTCAGGATATCAGTTTTATGGGATGCGGCTGTGCAATTTCACAAGCTTCAGCATCACTGATGACAGAGGCGCTGTGTGGTTTGACGGTCGAGAAAGCGCAAGAATCATTTGAGCGTTTCCATCAGATGTTAACCAGTGATGAAGAAGTACCACCTCTAGGCATAGATAAACTAACTGTTTTAGCTGGTGTTCGAGCGTTTCCTGTTCGAGTTAAATGTGCCACCTTAGCTTGGCACACATTAGAAGCCGCACTGAAGAAAGAAAATGTGACGGTGACTACGGAGTAATGGAATATGTTTGGTTTTAAGAAAAAGCAGGATAATGAAGCATTGAAAGAGACTGTGATTTTGGCCTTAAAAACCGTATTTGATCCGGAAATTCCTGTAAATATTTATGATCTTGGTTTGGTTTACGATGTAGCGATTAATGAAGAACAAATGGTTCATATTCAAATGACGCTGACCTCTCCAGGCTGCCCAGTAGCACAAACATTCCCGGGCACAGTGGAGCAAGCCGTGAACCAGGTAGAAGGGGTCAAGGATTGCACGGTAGAGTTAGTTTGGGAGCCGCCTTGGACGCAGGAGCGCATGAGCGAAGTGGCTAGGCTTGAGCTGGGTATATTTTATTAGGGATGCGACAAACGCAATGTTGTCAACTTGAGCGAGAACGATATAAACGTAGCTTGGACGCATGGCCTAATTGCACTTACTTAAGGAAATCCTGGAAAAAATAGCCCGTCTTTGCGAGCGCAGCGAAGCAATCCAGCGGCCCTAATGCCTTTTAGATAAAGACACTGGATTGCTT
>CAZYME010000041.1:0-16020 GCA_964648115.1 uncultured Legionella sp. | reverse complement strand
CAGTTAAGATTATTATCTCTTATCTAGAGTGTCCGAATCCATTAAACCACATCACTACTTGCTGCTCAGGCACATGGCAAGTCCTGACCCCTACTTGCTGCTTCTTGTTGCAACATCCAGTGTGTTGTGGAGGCACACAGCAGGCCCGCCCCCGCCCGTGATTGAATGTGAAGGCCCTATGGGAGCTACAACACAGTGCATGTGAGTGTCACAGGCACCTGGACCGACCCGGAGTTAGCACCTGCTGCCATGGTATATCCTGCCCACAGGAGGTTAGACGCTGAGGCCGCGTCCTTCGCATAAGATGACAGAGACCCACCGTCCCGGACATGCGCGCTAAAGTCAGCATACTTCTTTGGTAAAGGGGGCCGGACCGTATTGGGGAGCGCTGGAGATTTGTTCGACCGCATCGCGAGTGACTCATACGCCTCACGAGCCCTGGCGGCAATCAAGGCCGATTCCAACAGCTGCCGTAGCAGGGCGATTTCTTTATCTACTATCACCCCGCCGAAAGGAAGTACCACCACAGCATCCCCCCTTGACGTCGCCTTGTCGGTTGCAATGAGGAAGTTTTCCGCCCAAAACGAGGATGCGCTGCTCATATATACAGCCACCCCGCGCAGCGCCATGGAATAACCAGCCCCGTCCGTCCAAACTGGTTTCGCCATCGCATCGTACGCCGCCGTAGCCTGAACGGCGTCCCCAAGAGCCCAGTAAGCGGCCCTGTATGATGAGTCACGACTTAAGTAAGTATTCACCAAGGATGCACCAGTGACGCCACCGGCAGCGCCCGCGGGCGGCACCGCGAGGACGGCTTGAGCCAAGCACCCCCAAACCAACCAATTAAAAAATTTGAAGCGCAACCCACGTCTGCAGCGTAGTAATTCCATGTGTTATATCTCCATAACACTCATCCTCTACAGCGGCGCGCCTTTGGGTAGCACTTCGGGGGCACCATTCGCTCATAGGCCGTGTAAGAAGCTCACGTAATACAGCAGCGCCTAAGACGCCACGAACCCAGGCCAAGAAACCGGCTTGGTATTTCTTGTGTTTCACGCTTGCCCCTTGCTCGTGCTCATAAAGCTTGCTTTGAGTTTGGGTGTGGTTATTTAAAGTCGCCTTTGCTAGCGCGACAACTCCATTCGTGGAAAAACGAAATCCACAGAATTCGAATGTCCGTGATAATCGCCCAATAAAGGTTTTATCCGGATGCTTGATTAATTTTAATTGACTTAAAACAACATGTGCTGTTTTAACCACACGTCGCAATTGACCTCTAGTGCGGGTGAAAACCAGCCAGTCATCCATGTAGCGAATATATTTTACTGGGAGTTTGGCCATGGCTTTATCAAGCGGCGCAAGATAGAGTGCGCCCAGTAGTGGCGATAAGGGGCACGCTTTGCTGATGCCCTTGGTCATTGTCAGATAGATCCCGCCATATTGTTCTGTGTGCTCCAAAAAAATGCGCAAAAACGATATCAGTGCTAAATCGGCGTTTAATTCTCTGAATTGATGCAACAAAATAGTGTGGTTAATCGACTCATAATAACTTTTAATATCAGATTTAAAAACAAACGTGTAGCATTTGCCGGCATCATGAGCTGATTGCACTGCTCTTGGAATTGAGCCATGCCCTTTGAGATGCGTGCATTGTTTTGAAATCATGGGACGCAGTGTCTCTGTAAGACCCATGGTGAGCGCCTTTAGCACAACCGCGTCTCTTGCGTGCCATAGGTAGGTTGTCTTGCCGCTGTCATGGCGCCTGATGCGAACCGGCTCAAAACGGTAAGCCCCCTGCAGAACGGCCTCAAAAATACGTGGTTTTTCTTCCGACCATCTTAAAGATAAAGACCAAATTTCATCGGAATCCGGGTAATTTTTTCTTTGTTTTTTTGCCCACCGTAGCGCCTGCTCTAGATTATCAAGCAGGAAAACCTTGGCTATATTTAAGCTCTCGCGAGCAGTAAAATCTACCCGCTTAGCGTCAGCGATGCACTGTGCCACTCGGGCAGCTTTTATCATTCTCAAGCCGCCCGTTTGAAGCTGGGTAGTGCAAACCCGGTTGATACGCGCAAACCGACTGTTGTCGACGGTGCCGTGCTGGTGTGCCTTAAATTACCCGCAAACAACATAAAGCTCAGCGGTAGCGGTTTTGCAAACTTAATCGCGGTGTTATAAGATAGCCCCAGCGCAAAGGTTTCTGAGTAATAGTCGCCTGCTATGGCAAAATTGGGCGTGAAGTTAAACGCTGCATTCACAAAGGGGTATACGTTATTATCGTTTGTCGAGCTTACCGAACCCAGCGGGCCCAGGGCGCCTGTTCCTAGCCCTATCGATGCACTCATCTGGTGGTAACCACCAAACACGTTGGCTCCAAACATTTGTGTTAGTGCACCTGTGTAAGACTTAGGCGCTTGCTTCATCACGCCCCATGGCGCAAGATTTAATACCCCTGCGGTGGCTATAGTGTTTTTGCCTAACCAGCGACTAAATACCAAGGTCACAGTCCCAGTATTATTCGAAGTATTCGTTGTCGTACTATTCGTCGTATCATTATTGCCTAGGTTTATCCAGCTCACACCAACAGAGCCGCCAATGATTTTATCACTGTTTCCAAATGGAAGCGCTGCTGAGGCGCCGCCAGGCCAGGTATCCCGCGTCGAGGTTGGGTCGCGATTAAAAAACCCCCCAGAGAAACCAATCCCGCCCCACTGCATCGGGACACCTGCAAGAGTAAAGACTGATTTTGCGGTATACGTTAAATGCGGATGTTTTGCTCCACCAACGTTATTGGTTTTAAGTCCGTACGCAATCAGCGATTTTTTAATATCTGCCATCAGCACCGCTTTATCTTTTTCAGTCATCTGCGACCCTCGCGGGGCCTTTTTGAGGCGCGCGCGTATCGCTTGTATTTCTTTTCTATTCAACGCTGATGCCGGCTTTATGTTAGCGGCGGCCGTGTTGTTCTGGGCGCGATCAACGTTCAGCAGTGATTGCTGAAGGGTCGGTGCTGCCTGCAGTTGCAATGTAGCGCCTAGCACGAGGATGGAAGAGACCAAGGTCATTCTTTTTAGTTTTATCATGGCTATAAAGTCCGTTTAAAATTGTTTCATCATGGCCGATATCTATGTAGCACTTAATTTAGGGCGCACAGGCTCCGCTACTGAAGTTATTTGTAACAGGAATAGATAAACTTACGTCAGGGTTTGCTGTAGTTATGCTCAGCGCGCCGGTGTACTGCGGAATACCATCGGGATGGGCTTGCGTGGTCAGGGTTAATACACAAGGGCTTGTCAGGCTGGTCGTGCATCCAGAGGGTGCCACCGTCATGAAAATACGTGGGGTAATAGTGGCCGTTAGGGTTATTGGTGTGGATGAGTTCGTCGATATGGTGACGCTAGCACTCGTGGGGCATCTGCTAGAGGGGAAGCCGGGTGAGATTAAATTAACCGGCCCACAGGGGGGGGGGGCCGCACCCATAAGACAACGCCCTTTACTGATGTTATCAACACCCGCTTCCGAAGATATTGACACCCGAAGCTCAACCGGCTCTAGCATCACACCCGCACCAGCCGCACCCGCAAACACCCCCCAAGATAACCCTATTATGCTGCATATTAACTTGATCCTTGTCATTTTGGCGATCCTTAATGAATGAATAGCAATCTAATAAAAATAACAGTCTTCAAGCTCGCTTACAACTAATGGTTATCATCTTTTATTCCATAAATTCACCCCGCTGCTTGCTCAACCATCCATCTTTTTAATGGGGTTAAGTTATTACAGGCTCGTATACCAAGGCCTCGCAATATCCCAATCGGTGGCGTTGGATTTGCGAAAATAGTTTTCAGCCCTTCCATTAGTGCAATCATTTGCCATACCTGGTATTTCCGTTGGCGTTGGTAGGCGTTGAGATTTTTAGTTGACCAGGCTTGAGGTTTATCGGCTGTTACGTTGGTAAGCCATGCTTGGAGATCTGCTAAGCCCACATTTAACCCAAGGCCTGCTAGCGGGTGGATGGTGTGAGCAGCATCACCCATTAGCAGCCAGTGTGGGCCGCTGTAATTTTTGGCGTGGCGCATATGTAAGGGGAATTGATGGCGTTTGCCGATAACGTTGCAGTTGCCTAATTTTGCAGCGAAGGCTTCTCTGATTTGCTGGGCAAATTGCTCATCGGGAAGCGCCATCAAGTGCTGCGCCTGAGCCGGTGTGGTTGACCACACTATTGAACAGTGATGCGGGGGCGCCAGCGGTAAAAAAGCCAGTGGGCCATCTGGGTTAAATACTTGATAGGCTGTGCGTAGATGCGGTTTCTCTGTGTGAATACTGGTCACAATGGCTTGCTGATGGTAAGGCCAACTGGTGACTGCTACGCCCAGTAATTCTCGTGTTGCTGAGGCTGCCCCATCTGCGACTATCATGAGTTTAGCCTGCCATTTTTTATTATCCGTTTGGATGCAAACACCATCTGCTGTAGGCTGAACAGCTGTTATTCTGCAATCGGGGAAAAGAGCGATGTTGGTTGTAGATAGGTGTTGCAACAATGCTTGCTTGATAATTGATTCTTCGATGATGGTACCTAATCTATCCATACCCACTATTCGAGCATCAAAGTCTATGTGAGCACTGTTTGCGGCATCCCAAACATGCATATGTTCATAAGGTGAGATACGTGCTTTATCTAGCAAATCCCAAATCCCTAGTGTTTGGAATAATGATTGGGTCGCATTATTGATAGCATAAACGCGCGCATCTATCTTGGCTGTATCAACTGTTAAATCCCCGGCGTCAATCAGAGCTACAGAATAACCTTTCTGGCTCATTGCAATCGCAGCACTTAAGCCTACAATACCGCCACCGATAACAATCACATCGAAAATTGGGATCATACATGCTCTCCTGCCTGCAAGGGAATTCCACAAACCAAGTCTGGAACAATCCCTGCAAAACCGCGGGCATGGCGCGCTAATATTTTTTTTAATACAGCAACATTGTCCAAAGCAATTAACCCTACCCCTCGCACTAGGCCCAAGCCCGGCACTCGACTGGTAAAAAGTTCAATCAAGCCATCAGTAAATTGGGTAATTGCCGCTTGATCATAACGGCGTGTTTGCTGATATGTCTGCAGCATGTTGCTATCTAACCCTTCCTGGGCAACGCACTGTGCCAATGTTGCAACGTCACGTAAACCAAGGTTAAATCCTTGGCCGGCAACTGGGTGCAAGGTATGCGCGGCATTGCCGACAAAAACAACGGCTCCGGAGACAGATTCTGGCATAACAACTTGCCTTAATGGATAGTTCACACGCTGCCCAACTTTAACTAAACGCCCTAAGCGATAACCAAAAGCATGTTGTAATGCTTTTAAAAAATCGTGTTCGCTACTGGCTGTTAATCGCTCGGCTTCGTGTGGAGGTAGGGCCCAAACTAAAGAAGCACGTAGACCTGTCATAGGTAATAAGGCTAGCGGTCCCGATGGGGTAAAGCGCTCATAGGCATGGTTGTGGTGGGAGCGTGCTAAGCCAATGTTGGCAACAACCGCCATCTGTTGATAATCTTTGGTTTTAGTAGGCAATCGGCATAATTGTCGCACAGAAGAATCAGCACCATCTGAGGCAACAATAAGACGTGCTTGCACGGTAAATTCACCTGCGGCACTTTGAATAGTAGCTGTACCGTTAACGCTATCTAAGTCTATAAGCTCTGCCGGGGCGATAATTTGCTTTTCATTGATTAGCGTATGTAGAGCTCGGTTGATATGTTGCATTTCTACCACATATCCTAATGCATTATTTTCTTCGCTTTGCAATTGAGCGGTGCCAAAGCAGCCTCGTTCGGATACATGTATCGTTTGGATAGGAGTGGCATCCTCTTCAAGCAGCGGCCATATTTTAAGCATTTTTAAAATGCGCACACTCGCAGGGGCTAATGCTAATGTTCTTGCGTCAAAATCAGTGCGTACTCGATTAGAAAAGGGTTTGGCCTCTACCAAGAGCACGTTATAACCTAAATCAGTTAAGGCCAACATCAGAGTAGCTCCGATTAGGCCACCGCCGACAATGAGTATATCAACTTGACGTTCAGCCACGGATTAATGCCTCAAGATCAGCAACCTCTACAAGCAAATCACCAGATAAATTTTTATGCCCATCTGGGGTGACATGTATATCATCTTCAATACGTACACCGATGCCGAGCCAACGGCTGTCTACGCCATCTAAATCGGGGTGAATATATATGCCAGGCTCTACTGTGAGCACCATACCAGGCTCTAGTGGTCGCCATTTTCCTTGTAGTTTATAACGCCCACAATCGTGTACATCTAAACCTAACCAATGGCCGGATTGATGCATGTAGAATCGCTTGTAGGCTTCTTTTTCAATTAATTCATCGATAGAGCCGCGCAGTATACCCAGCTCGGCCAGACCTGCGGTTAAAATTTGTACGATGGTGCGTTGAATTTCATCCCAAAAGCAACCGGGTTTTACACAGGCAATACCTGCTTGTTGTGCGCGGAGTACTAACTCATAAATCAATCGTTGCTCAGGGCTAAAGCGGCCGTTGATGGGGAAAGTGCGGGTGATATCAGCGGCGTAATTTTCAAACTCGCCGCCAGCATCAATCAGTACCAAATCACCGCTTTGCAGGGGTTTGTTGTTTTCTGTGTAGTGTAAAATACAGGCGTTACTGCCTCCGGCGACGATGGAGTCGTAGGCTACGCTTCGGCAACCTTGGCGGGAAAATTCATATAAAAGCTCAGCTTCTAGCTGGTACTCGTGGGTAGCTTTGGAGCAGGCCTTCATGGCTCGTTGATGTGCTGCGACAGAAATCTGAGCGGCGCGTTGCATTAAATCAATTTCTGCTTTGCTTTTAAAAAGCCGCAATTCTCCGATAAGGGGCGCGAGATCACAAAACGCCTCGGGGGCTGAAATGCCTCTGCGACCTTGTTTTTTAACCATTTGCCAGGCATTAAGAATTTGCTTAGCCCATTCGGGGCGTTGGCCGATTGCATAGTAGATTGCCTTTTTATCGATTAAGAATTCGGGTAAGCGTGTTGTAAGCTCGGCTATGGGGTATGCGGCATCAACCCCTAATACTTTGCATGCATTATCTTGGCCTAGGCGTGTACCGGTCCATTGCTCTTCAGCTGGGTTGCGTGGGCGGTTAAATAAAATGCTTGCATCTGCGCTGATTAATAATAGGGCATCTGGTTCGTTGAAGCCTGTGAGATAATAAAAATCGCTATCTTGGCGAAAACGGTAATGGCTGTCTCCATTGCGCAGCATTTCGCTTGCTGCTGGGATCACTGCAATAGAATCGGTGGGTAATCGCGATGCTAATTCGCGCCGCCGGGTTTGGTATTCTTTTTGCGTGATCATTAATGTGTCCTTATTGTAATTGTTTGGCATCGGCGTTAAAACCTTGATTACGCTGCGCTGCATCAAGGCTACAGTTATTTGCCAAAATAGCCTGGTACTCTGAGACGTCGCTGCGTCCTCCTCATATCATTAAGTTAAGAGACTTTGTCGTTCCCGCGAAGGCGGGAATCCATCCCTGACTCGGGCTAGGAACCATTGAAGAAATGGATCCCCGCCTTCGCGGGGACGACAGTCTTTCATTAACTTAATGACCGTGGCGCTCCTTCTAAGCACGAACGGTTTTAAAAAATAGTAACGTCTCAAAAAACATTATTTATTCTAATGTGCTATTTGAGATTGTCCATTGGCTTGCAATAAATCACCGTGGATACTTAACGCTGCCATGCGTGCGTATTCAACTACTTCCATGAGCGCGCGTTCATCATCCTCATCGATGCTGAGTGCGTGGTAATCCAGTTGGGCGAACTCTATCAAATGTTGCAATGCTTCTTGTGCTTCATCTTCTTGTAATTGCTCATATCCTACACCTGCTAGCGTAAGACCTTGTGTAAACCCTTCGCACCATTCGCTAAAAGCCCGGGCTCGATCGACCAGGGGCTCTTCGTCGTCTGGGAGCAATAGTTGAAATTCAAAATCAAAGTTTAGCATTTGTTGCTGGCTGACTGCATAGACACCAAACAAAGCTACGCGCATAACCACATCCTTTTTATTGGTCATTAATGCACGTAAATAGGCTTCACCATCGCTGATAGCGCCTGCGCACAAATAACCGCACATCACTCCATGCAATTCACTCGCAGAAATAGGGAGCGCCAAGATTGCTATGGAATCCATAAATTCCTGGTAGTTTGGCAAGCGCAAAGAGGTATTAGGAGTTGACATAGGGCACTCTCTCAAAACAAATCGCCAATAATAACTGATTTGCTCGCCTAAGCCAAAATTGCTACAATTTGGGCTTGAGCAATCCTGATACAAAGTACAAAGGTTTGACTAAAAATGACGAAGACATCATTCCACACCATTCAATTATTGAATAAATCTTACACTATTAAATGTGCTGAGGGTGAGGAAGAGTCTTTGCAGCTAGCCGCTCAGAAATTAAATGAGCTTTTACTGCAAAAAAGGACTGAATTTAATAACTTAGATAATTTTCAAGTTTTACTTTTGGCTGCTTTACACATTAGCCATGAGCTTATCACCTGCCAAACACAGCAAAAAGATCACCGTCAGCAGCTTGCTAAATTTATTGATACGTTGGAAACCAAGATTAGTCAGGTGGCGGATGGGCAGCTTTCTTAGCTAAGTCGTATCCCTTCAAATAATGGCATCAACTTAAAGTAACAAAACTGTAGCCTGTATGATTATTCCAGTGTATTGATTAAAGGAATAAGTTGTTCGGTTTCCTGAAGCAAGCGTAAGTTCATTATTATCCCTACTAAAAATACTATTAAGTAATTACAGTAGGGATAATATGTTTTTCAAGTTACCTCATTGCATACTCAGTAAAAGTCCTTGATTACGCTGCGCTCTGAGGAATCCTGACATTTTTTTGTTCAACTAATTCTGTCTAAATCCCTGCTTCTGCATATGTCGTCCCCTGGAACTGAGGTATCCCCACAAAGTTGCACAAATATTGTCATCCCCGCGCAGGCGGGGATCCATCCATCATGAAATACTAACTTTAATAAGATATTCTATGTGTCCAACCTCTTCATGCAAGGCACTCTGTGTCAAAAAAAATTATTATGTTTATATACTTACCAGTCAAAAATATGGAACTCTGTATATTGGTGTGACAAGTAATTTGACGCAGCGTGTCTATCAGCATCAAGAAAATCTAGTCGATAGTTTTACAAAAAAATACCATATTCATCAGCTAGTTTATTTTGAAATTCATACAGACATACATCAAGCCTTATTGAGAGAAAAACAGATGAAAAAGTGGAATAGACAATGGAAGATTAATCTTATCGAACTGCATAATCCACAGTGGCTCAATCTGGCTAATGGATTATTTTGAAAAATGGATCCCCGCCTGCGCGGGGATGACAAAATTTGGGCAACTTTGTGGGGATTCGTCAGCCCGCGAAGGCGAAGATCCTTCCATGAATAAAGCACTGTGCCAATTTTATGGATGGATTCCTTCGTGGGAACGACAATTCATACCCGTGAACGATTACTATGGCCTTCAATTTTTTGTGCAAAAAAATGTCAGGATCACTCACCGCTGCGCTGCATCAAGGCTACGAAGACACTTCTAACGAAGTCACATTCTGTAAACCTCGCGGCAAACGGTTGCCTCGGCGGCCGCGTTCACCTTGGTAATGAGCGAGATCTGCGGCTTTCAGGGTAAAATGGCGTTTTCCGGCGTTCACTGTTAATTCTCCGCCAGGCGTTATTGGTTGTATATCTATAACGAGCTCTTCTCGTTGCGCTGCCTTAGCTGAGGGGATATTAATCAATTTATTACCTTTGCCGCGCGTTAACTCTGGCAACTCATTGGCTGCAAATATCAATAAGCGCCCGGCGTTAGTCACGCATGCCATTTGTTGTGTATCTTTCGCCGTTAGGATGCGTGGGGGAAGGACTTGGCTATTTGTTGGCAATTTAAGGCACGCTTTACCGTTGCGATTTTTGACGTATAGCTCTTTTAATTGCGTCAAAAACCCATAACCGGCATCATTTGCCAATAGAACCCAATCTTCTGGATCGCCACAAATTAATGCGACGAATGAGGCACCATCGGCGGGGTTTAATTTTCCGGTTAGGGGCTCACCCTGGCCTCGGGCTGAGGGTAATACATGACCCGGTACGGTATACACTTTGCCTTCATTATCAAAAAACACAACTTGCTGATTACTACGTGCGTTTGTTTGAGCCTTGAATTCATCCCCCGATTTGTAACCTAATTCACGGCCATCAACATCGAAACCCTTTGCAGCCCTGACCCAACCTTTGTGTGAAAGCACAACTGTAATAGGTTCGTTAGGTAAGATATCTTCTTCTCTTAGGGCTTGAGAATCTTGGCGCTCAACCAATGGTGAGCGTCTAGCATCCCCATATAAGTCACGATCTGCGATGATTTCGTCTTTCACTAAACAGCGTAAACGCTCCTCACTGCCTAGTATCTGCTGTATATAATCACGCTCTTTACTTAGCTCATCATGCTCTGCACGTAATTTGAATTCTTCAAGCTTTGCCAAATGACGCAGCTTCATTTCAAGAATGGCATCTGCCTGTCGCTCACTCAGCTTAAAACGTGCCATCAATGCTTGCTTTGGTTCATCCGACTCTCTAATGAGAGCGATTACTTCATCTATGTTTAAATAAGCAATCAATAAGCCTTCTAATACATGTAAACGATCTAACACTTTATCGAGACGATATTGCAGACGGCGTTTCACAGTGCTGATACGAAAGACTAACCATTCTTGCAAAATAGTTAGTAAATTTTTAACACGTGGCTTGCCGTCCAAACCAATCATATTAAAATTAACTCGGTAACTTCGCTCGAGATCGGTCGTTGCAAATAAATGCGACATCAAACCTTCTACTTCAACGCGATTTGAACGAGGAATAATAACCAGACGTGTAGGATGCTCATGATCCGATTCATCCCGTAAATCCTCTACCATCGGTAGTTTCTTCTGCTGCATTTGAGCGGCGATTTGTTCCACAACTTTGGCGCCAGATACTTGATAGGGTAACGCTGTAATTACAATATTGTGCTTTTCTACTGTATAAACTGCACGCATTTTAATAGAGCCGTTTCCAGATGCGTAAATGTCGTGTATTGCCGCTTTCGGAGTAATAATTTCAGCATTCGTTGGAAAATCGGGGCCTTTAATTAAGCGTGCAATCGCACTTATAGATGCGTCTGGGTTTTCAAGCAAATGGATACAAGCATTGGCAACTTCGGTAAGATTATGCGGCAATATATCCGAAGACATCCCAACAGCAATACCTGTGGCACCATTGAGTAAAACATTGGGCAATCTTGCAGGCAGCAGCGATGGCTCTTGCAAGGTTGCATCAAAATTATCCACCCAATCAACGGTGCCTTGCTGAAGTTCAGCTAAGAGCGTATCTGCGTAAGCTGACAGGCGCGCTTCAGTATATCGCATTGCGGCAAATGATTTTGGATCATCGGGTGAGCCCCAATTCCCCTGGCCATCCACAAAAGGATAACGATAAGAAAAGGGTTGAGCCATTAATACCATTGCTTCGTAACAAGCTACATCGCCATGTGGGTGAAATTTACCAAGCACATCCCCTACTGTTCGCGCTGATTTTTTATGTTTAGCTGTCACTTTAAGGCCCAGCTCGGACATCGCATAAATAATCCGGCGCTGCACGGGCTTGAAACCATCAGCGACATGAGGCAGGGCGCGATCTAAAATGACATACATAGAATAATCAAGGTATGCTTTTTCGGTAAATTCAGTTAGTGGTTTGCGTTCTGTCACATTATTCATGGTGGTGTAGCTCGCAGTATTTTTGAGGATTTATGCATTCCACATAGTATCATAAATACGCCTCTTGATATCCTTCACTCCGTTTCAAGATCAGGGCGAGAGCATGAGTGACTCAAATATAAACAATGCTGGGATAAAATATTATATCTGGTCTCTATTTCTACGTCCTGCGGCTTGACCGCAGGATCCAGGAATCTAGCAAAATTTCTGGATACCGCGCATAAAGCGCGGTACGTAGACATTAAGATAAATAATGATCACTCATGATCTGGCCCTGGTTTCAAGATGACGGGTCAAGAAAAACAGACATGATGTAAAACAATAAAAAAATATGTTGTGTTAATAGTCAGTATGTGTTGGTGTGAATAACTTTAATGTCTTTTATTCTGGCTTTATTTTATTTTTTTAACTTATTGATTTTAAAGTATTAATTATTATGTATTTACTTGGAGAAGTGCATTGCTCTGTGGATAACTTTGTGAGTTAATTGTTACTGAACCCTGCTAACTCCTTGTAAATAAGTCAAAAAATAAGTGTTGTATAGAAAAATCTACCGGATATTTATCAGGAAGCTGTTGATTAAAGAATTTTCTATATTTGCCGAATTATTAATCATACAACTTACTTAGAGTTGCTCATGATTGATTTGAATATCCGATCTCAACCTGATGATGAAACATGTGGGCCAACCAGCTTGCATGCGATATATCACTATTATGGGTTAACCATTTCTCTAAAAGAGGTTATTGAAACAATAGAACATTCTCTTTCTGGAGGTACGCTTAGCCCCTTGTTAGGTAAGCATGCATTAATGCATGGATTTAATGCGACCATTTATGTCAATCAATTAGACCTTTTTGATCCGACCTGGTTTAAACAGTCTTGTGCACCTCGAGAAGTATTGTTAACAAAATTAAAAAGCCAAGATAAATTCAAGCAAGCAAAAAATTTATTAGCAGAGAGTAAAGCCTATCAGGAATTTCTTGAGCTTGGAGGTGAAATTCGGTTTAAAACGATTGATGTGCAAATGCTCAGAGCTTACTTTAATAAAGACATTCCCATTTTAACCGGTCTTAATTCAACCTATTTATACCGAACTTCACGCGAGCTTTTTACTCAAGAGGGAGAATCATTTTTTGATGATCTCCAAGGGCTTGCCTGTGGGCATTTCGTGGTTTTATGTGGTTATGATGACAAGAAAAGACGGGTTGTTGTAGCTGATCCTTTCCGTGAGAATCCTTTGTCTAAGAATAACTTTTATAAAGTGAGTATTGCTAGGCTGATTAATGCCATCATGTTGGGGGCGCAAACGTATGATGCTACTTTGCTAATTATAACGCCTAAAGAGACTCCTGCTGTGGAATGCGCAGAATAAATAGTGATCACGCATTTCGCTTCGCTCCATACGGGCTACATTGTTTGATATTACTCTGGGTTGTAAACGCCGTCTTTGCGAGCGTTAGCGAAGCAATCCAGTGGCTTTAAAGACGCTGGATTGCTTCGCTAACGCTCGCAAAGACGGCTATTTTTATAGGCTATTTCAGTTTTTTTCTGACTTTTTGGAGAGCTCGGATTTGTGCTACTGCTCGGGCTAGTTCTGTTGCAGCCATTGAGTAATCTATCTCTGTGCCTTTACTGGCGATCGCTTCTTCTGCTCTTGCTTTAGCTGCTAATGCTGCTGCTTCATCAAGATCATCTGCGCGCTCAACAGCGTCTGCTAACACGGTGACATAGTATGGTTGTACTTCCAACATACCGCCTGAGACGTAATATATTTCTTCCTCGCCACCAGGCAACATCACGCGGATTTCGCCGGGCTTAAGCACGGTTAAAAGCGGAGCGTGGCCTGGGCTAATACCAATCTCACCTAGCTCACCGCTGGCAATTACCATTTCAACGACACCAGAAAATATTTCCCGTTCAGCGCTGACAATATCTAAATGTGTTGTTATAGCCACGTCTGACTGCCTCATAAAGTCTTAGCTTTAGCAATAGCTTCGTCAATACCACCAACCATGTAAAACGCTTGCTCTGGTAAATCATCATATTCACCAGCCAGAATCCCTTGGAACGCTTTGATTGTGTCTTTGAGAGGAACATATTTACCAGGCGAGCCTGTAAACACTTCAGCAACGAAGAACGGTTGTGACAAGAAGCGTTGAATTTTACGCGCTCTTGATACCACGCGCTTATCTTCTTCTGATAGCTCGTCCATACCCAAAATAGCGATAATGTCTTTTAGCTCTTTATAGCGTTGTAATGTTTGTTGTACACGGCGTGCTGTATCATAATGTTCTTGACCAACAACTAGTGGATCCAATTGGCGTGAAGTTGAATCCAATGGATCAACTGCTGGGTAAATACCCAATTCAGCAATTTGCCTAGATAATACAACTGTCGCATCCAAATGCGCGAACGTTGTAGCAGGCGATGGATCGGTTAAGTCATCCGCTGGTACGTATACTGCTTGAATAGATGTAATGGAACCTGTTTTAGTTGAAGTAATACGCTCTTGCAACATACCCATTTCTTCTGCAAGTGTAGGTTGGTAACCTACAGCTGAGGGCATGCGGCCTAATAACGCTGATACTTCAACGCCCGCCAAGGTATAACGATAAATATTGTCAATGAAAAGCAATACGTCACGGCCTTCGTCACGGAATTTTTCAGCCATAGTCAAACCAGTTAAAGCAACACGCAGACGGTTGCCTGGTGGCTCATTCATTTGTCCATAAACCAACGATACTTTATCCAAGACGTTAGAGTCTTTCATTTCATGGTAGAAGTCGTTACCTTCTCGAGTACGCTCACCAACACCAGCAAATACTGAGTAACCACTGTGCTCGATAGCAATATTACGAATTAATTCCATCATGTTAACGGTCTTACCTACACCGGCACCACCAAATAGGCCGACTTTACCGCCTTTGGCAAATGGGCAGAGTAAATCGATTACTTTAATCCCGGTTTCAAGTAATTCTTGGCTACCTGCTTGTTCTTCATAGCTAGGTGCTTGACGGTGAATAGACCAGTGTTCTTCAGCACCGATAGGACCTGCATCATCCACTGGGCGACCCAGAACGTCCATAATACGGCCTAAGGTTTTCTTGCCGACAGGGACTTGGATAGGCTCACCGGTATTTTGGGCTTGTACGCCACGCTTTAGACCATCTGTTGTACCCATAGCAATCGTACGAACGACGCCATCACCAAGCTGTTGTTGCACTTCGAACACTAAATCGCCGTCGATCATTTTCAGCGCATCATTAATTTTTGGTACGTCGTCACGAGCAAATTCGACGTCAACAACCGCACCAATTACTTGAACAACTGTTCCTAATGTTCCTGAGCTCATCATTTACCCTCTTATAAAGCGTCTGCACCACCGACAATTTCCGCCAACTCTTGTGTTATCGCGGCTTGTCGGGCTTTGTTATAAGCCAATTGAAATTCTTTTATTAAGTCACCAGCATTATCCGTGGCACTTTTCATGGCAATCATTTTTGCGGCCTGTTCACAGGCTATGTTTTCAACTACAGCTTGGTAGACCTGCAATTCAATGTAACGTTCTAGCAATTCATCAAGCAATTCTTTAGCATCTGGCTCATAAATATAATCCCAATGATGCCCTAGTGCCTCTCTGTCTTCTTCAGCAGTTGGCAGTGGCAAAAGCTGTTTCACCGTTGGTGATTGTGTCATCGTGTTAACAAATTCATTGTAAACCACATGCAATGCGTCTATTTGGCCTTCATAAAACGCATCCAGCATAACCTTAACGGCTCCGATTAAATCCTTGACGCCTGGGGTATCGCCTAAGTGGTCCACAGATGCAACAACACGACCGCCAACCCGTTTAAAAAATGCTTGCCCTTTACGGCCAATAATACACAGGTCAACTTCCTTCCCTTCCGCATGCCAAGGTTTCATTGTTGCAATTGTTTCACGCAGCAAGTTGGCATTAAGGCCGCCGCACAAACCGCGATCAGAAGTCACAACAATGATACCAACGCGCTTAACTTCGCGTCTTTTCATAAATGGGTGATGGTATTCTGAGTTAGCGCGAGCGATGTGTTTTACCACATCATAAATCTTGCTCGCATAGGGTTTCGATGCACGCATTCTTTCTTGCGTTTTACGCATCTTACTTGCCGCAACCATTTCCATCG
>CAZYME010000040.1:0-17170 GCA_964648115.1 uncultured Legionella sp. | reverse complement strand
CTAGATTCCTGGATCCTGCGGTCAAGCCGCAGGACGTAGAAATAGTGACCAGATATAATGTTTTATCCCAGTATTGTTTATATTTGAGTCACTCATGCTCTCGCCCTGCCAAATATTGGCGTTTTCGTTTAATATTAAATATACTGTTTAATCTAGGACGATTTTAAATTAAATAAGGACATTAAAAATGAAATCAAAAACATTGTTATCATTGAGTATCGCAGCAATTATTGGAACAACTATTTATGCTCCAATTTCAGCCGCAGCGCTTCCTTTTCTGACAAAAAAAAACACGCCTACTACTGAGACTGTTGCTCAAAAGAAAACAGACGGTCAAATTATTTCAATTCTAGTTGCGCTTAACAACAACGAAATTGCAGGCGCGCAAGAAGCTCAGCAAAAAACCACTAACCACACTGTTAAACGATATGCTTCTATGCTTCAAAGAGAACATACAAAAAACCTGGATAAGACTTTAAAACTAAGCCAAGAGCTAGGAATAGCACCTGTACCAACCAGCACTGCTAATATGCTTATGCGCGATGGCAAAAAAGAAGTAAAAACATTAGCTCCATTAACCGGAAATAATTTTGATGTGGCTTATATTAATGACATGGTTAAAGATCACACTGCCGCTTTAAAATTAATAGATACAAATCTATTAAAAAATGTTTCTAATCCTGCATTAAAAGCACAAATTGAACGCACCCGTCCGCACATTGCTGCTCATTTAGTAAAAGCTCAGAAAATTCAACAACAACTAGCAGCTCGTTAAGATAGCATTCCTTAATGCCCTAGTTTGGTGTCTCAACACCAAACTAGGGCATTTTTATTTTACAGAGCCAGCCCCGGAATTCCACACGTAAGCCAGAAGGTAGATGGGAAAGTTTTATTCTCAAGGCAGTGCAATTAGCGCCTACACTATCTTAATTTCCAGGCATTTTATCCTGTGACTCGTACCACAATGTTATAAATAGAACCATAATGATAGGACCTACAAACAAGCCGAGCAACCCTAAGGTTTCAACCCCGCCTAAAATTCCAAATAACACGGCAAGAAATGGCAATTGAATAGCGCCACCAATCAATGCTGGCTTAATAAAATGATCAGCGACAAACATCACGATCGTGCCCCATACCACAACGATAATCGCTGAAATCATGCTCCCACTAAACACCAAAATTAACGCCGCGGCTGCAAAAACCACCGGAACCAAAAAGGGTATCATTGCTGCAAAAGCTGTTATAAAACCCATTAATGTTGGTCCCGGAAAGCCAACCAAGCCATAACATAGCCCCATTAATATACCTACGCCAATACCAACTACAATGGTTCCATTCACAGTAGATCGTAATGCCGAAGGCAGCCTAACTGCATAACGAAACCAACGCTCGCCCAGACAAAACTCACCAATATAGTTAATTTGTTGAAATAATTTGTCGCCATCGCGATAAAAAAAGAATAAGCAAAGCAACGTGAACCCAAGTTGAAAACTGCGGTGTGCTAAATTTAGACCCACTTGTTTAATGTAATAGCTCGTAGGAGTTAATGACAAATGTAGATTCGATAAAATAAACTTAAGATTCCCAGGGTGACCTATATGCACATCCCAATAATTTACTAATTCGGTACCAATTATGGGAAGATCGCGAATAAATGCCGGAGCCTGCCCTCCTTCACGGTTTATAAATTGTAAATAATTGATAAATAATTGTAATTCCTTTACGAGCACGCTTATCAACCAGCTAACTGGCAAGATAAGTATTAGGGTTAACACAGCCGTGAATAATATCGCAGATAAATTTTTCTGCTCACCAAACATTCGACGCCAACGACGGTACAGAGGATAGGTAGAAATAGCAATAATTGCCGCCCACGCTAATGAGGGGAGAAACCGATGAATAATAAACACCGTTAAGGCTACAATCGCAATGGTTAACCCTATGCTAATTAATTCTCTATGACTTTCATTCATAACACACCCACGAGTTGTTGGGTCAATAACCCAACCTACATTGTAAATCCCCAGATTAGGAGCTGTAATACCGCCCATGCGGGCACAGCAGCTAGAACATCGTCCAGCATAATACCTAAACCACCGTGAACGTGCTTATCAACAAAACCGATAGGCTGTGGTTTCCATATATCAAATAGGCGAAATAAGAAAAAACCGATGATCATCCACCATATATTTACAGGGGCTAAAAACATGGTTAGCAAATAACCAACAACTTCATCCCAAACAATCCCTGAATAATCATGCACGCCTAATTCAGTTGAAACTTTGTCAGATACCGCGACACCTAACACAAATGCGGCGAGTGTCAGTATTAAATAAATCTGCCATGGGCTATTCGCCCAGAGCAGGTAGATGGGCATAGCAGCCAACGTTCCCCATGTTCCAGGCGCCATTGGCATTAAACCACTGCCAAAACCAAAGGCAATAAAATAAGCTGGATCTTGCCACACTTTATTCGATAGCTTGATCACGTTCATTTATACTCCGTCAACATTAGGAAACAAAAGTGTAGCCCGGATGAAGGCGAAGCCGTAATCCGGGAGGGTTGAGGCATCAAAAATCCCGGATTACGCTGCGCTACATCCAGGCTACACTTTTTTGCTTTACTCCTGCTCAACATCATCACGATTAACTAAAATGACGATAGCCACATACTTCAATTGGCCTATTTTCACCATTCAATGTTGCTCGCAAACCAAGCTCTTTTTCAATCAAACCTATTGGGTAGCAATGTAATCCTGCTTTGGCAAGACTAGCTAACAACCGCTCTTCATTTTTTGGCGCAACTGTAAAACACAACTCATAATCATCCCCCCCACTCAGGGCAAAATCAAGTGCCTTATTTCCTTGGTATTTATTAGTGAGAGGATGCACGGGAATATTATCCAGTAACAAACAAGCGCCCACCTGACTCTCCACACAGATATGATTCAAATCAGCACTCAAACCATCAGAAATATCAATTGCAGCTGTCGCATATTCTCTTAGCGCAGGACCTAGATCTATGCGAGGTACTGGGTGAAGTAATTTTTTCATCAAGACAGCTTTATCGGAATCGTTTATATCCTGGCGCCTTAAACTGTCCACCGCCAAAGCAGCCCCGCCCAACTCCCCGCTTACATAAATTTTATCACCGGGAGCCGCGCCATTTCGTCGCAATGCTTTTCCTTCTGGAACCAGCCCATGAATAGTCAACGTCATGCTCAACGGGCCATGAGTGGTATCACCCCCTATCAGAGCGATGTTATAGAAATTTAGCGAATCACGCAGGCCCTGGGAAAATCGTTGCAACCAGTTTTCTTCAAGTTTCGGGAGGGTTAGTGCTAAGGTTAACCAACATGGAGTGCCACCCATTGCTGCAATATCACTCACATTGACCATCACTGCTTTGCAGGCAATATCATACGCGTCCCAGGAGTTGAGAAAATGAATGCCATCAACTAAGGTATCGCAACTGACCAATAATTGCATACCACTTGGAATTTCAAGACATGCGGCATCGTCACCAATACCGAAAACCACGTCATTTCGGTGGTGCGAAATATTTTTAAAAAAGCAATTAATTAAAGAAAACTCATCCATTGATTTCGACGGATCGGACTTTTTTCGCTAAATTATTCAGTACTCCATTCACATAACGATAACCATCTTGTGAACCAAACTCCTTGGTAAGGGAGACGGACTCATCAAGCACTACACGGTAAGGAATTTCTGGGCAGTTGAATAACTCAAAGGCGCTCATACGCAAAACCGTTAATTCGATGGGGTTTAAACCGTCGATAGCTCGATCTATATAAGGGGTCAAGGCCTCTTCTAGTTTACTTAGATTTGCAGGCACACCATGCAGTAAACGGCAAAAATACTCTACATCAACTTTATCCATATTATTTGCCACACGAAATTGTGCTTCGATCTCAAATAAATCACTACCGGACATTAGCCATTGATAAAGCGCTTGTACAGCAAGCTTTCTTGCCCGACGTTTACCCTTAATCGATTCTTTTTCCACGTTTACCTCAAGATGATTGATCTATTTGATCGACAGTTTGTCTAAATTCGCTGATGTCTTTAAATCGCTTATATACCGATGCAAAACGGACATAAGCGACGTGATCCAATCGATATAACTGCTCCATCACCCACTCACCAACTTGCCGGGCTTCAACTTCACGTTCCCCGCCACACCTAATTTTTTGCATAATTGCCACAATTGCCTCCTCTAGTGCATCAACACTAACAGGACGCTTTTCCAGTGCACGTAACATACCAGAGCGTAAATTCTCAATACTGAAAGGCTCGCGCCGACCATCTCGTTTGATAATTGCTGGCATAATGAGCTCAGCGGTCTCAAAGGTAGTAAAACGCTCATGGCAGGAAAGACACTCTCGTCTTCGCCGCACTTGGGCCCCCTCTGCAACCAAGCGTGAATCAATTACCTTGGTTTCTTGTACCTGACAAAATGGACAATACATGGTAATGCTCTCACTCTAATACTACTCCTAGCTGGAAAGAATAAATTTAGCTTGGGTCAATGACCCAACCTACATTTATAAAAATCACATTTAATCACTACAATCGGCGATACACTGGAAATTCACGGCATAATTGTAACACCTGCGCTTTAACGCGCGCGAGTGTTTCCTCATTATTCACATCCTCCAAAACATCAGCCATCCAACCGGTCAAGTGGGTAACTTCTAATTCCTTAAATCCACGGGTAGTAACCGCTGGGGTCCCTAACCGCAATCCACTTGTTACAAAAGGTGAGCGTGGGTCATTAGGAACAGCATTCTTATTAACCGTGATATTAGCTCGGCCTAAAGCACTATCAGCTTCTTTTCCTGTGATATTTTTATCAATTAAATCAAGTAACATGAGATGGTTTTCAGTACCACCGGACACGATTTTATGGCCACGGTCTTGCAGTACTTTAGCCATGGTTTTTGCATTACGTATCACTTGTTGCTGATACTGCTTAAACTCGGGCTGCAACGCCTCCGCAAAAGCTACTGCCTTAGCAGCAATCACGTGCATCAACGGCCCACCTTGTATACCAGGGAACACAGCTGAATTTAATTTTTTTTCAATAGCCTCATTGGCTTTTGCAAGAATTAAGCCACCACGTGGGCCACGCAGTGTTTTGTGCGTAGTGGTGGTTACAACATCCGCATAAGGAATCGGAGATGGATACAAACCAACGGCTATCAAACCCGCAACATGCGCCATATCAACTAGCAGATAAGCGCCCACTTTATCAGCCACAGCACGAAAACGTGCCCAATCAACAACTTGTGAATACGCTGAAAAGCCCGCGATAATCATTTTTGGCTTATGCGCAACAGCAAGCGCTTCCATTGCATCGTAGTCAATCAAACCAGTATTAGTATCCAGCCCATATTGTACAGCTTGATATAGCTTTCCGGAGAAGCTAACACTAGCACCATGCGTTAAATGGCCGCCATGCGGTAATGCCATTCCCAAAACCACATCGCCTGGATTTAATAAAGCCATCATTGTTGCAGCATTCGCTTGCGAGCCAGAATGTGGCTGCACATTCGCATAATCAGCGGAAAAAAGTTGTTTAGCACGAGAGATAGCTAATTCCTCAGCAATATCAACGTATTCACAGCCGCCGTAATAACGTTTACCTGGGTAACCTTCAGCATATTTATTAGTTAGCACCGAACCCTGTGCTTGCAGAACACGGGGACTCACATAATTTTCTGAAGCAATTAATTCAATATGATCTTCCTGACGACGACCTTCATCCTCAATCGCTTGCCATAACACATCGTCAAACCCTGCAATCGTGTAATTTTCGTCAAACATGAACAATCCTTATTAGTTTATTTAACAATCAGGTCATTACGTACACGCCTAACATCAATTGTGTTAGCAGCAATATTACCGGCACGTTTTTTGGTGACAGAACTGTCAACAAAACCACTTAGCTGCACTACGTCCTTATATGTTTTAACTTTAACCGAAAAACCCTTCGCACCTAGATTATCAATGAGGTTAGCCTTTACTTTGGCCGTAATTGCCGAACTATCCAGGTATTGACCGGTGCTTTCTTGACTAGGTGTAGCTGCGCAGGCAACAACAATGAGTGCAATAATAGCCAATATGGATAATTTAAGTATCTTTAACATCATGTCTCCGTGGTTCATCATCCTGAGGCAAAGATATCATTTTTAGAGGTAATTCTCTATATAACGTGTATTACGGATATCCAATTGGATATCCGTAATACAGCATTTATCGATTATTTCTTACTGATTTCTGCTTTTAGTTGATTCGCGAGGTAAGGCACAACACGAATCGTAGTTCTTCTTTCTGTATACCCAGCGTAAATATGGTAACCACTAAAGGTATCGATATACAGGTTCATGCCTGCGTGGCAATATCCATAGTAATAAAGAGGAATATAGTATGGGGCTTCGAAGCTGTACATATTGAATGGAATCATGGTTGCGCCATCATCATAAACGCCATAGACACGGATGTCATCAAAGCTGTTATTGATAATTTCGATTTCACAATACCCAGGGTAGGACGTTTTTAGCGGAACACGATCTTCAGCATTATGTGCTTGAGCCAGTGGAGTCTTATCAGCTGCAAAAACAGACGAACACAAGCTTACGCAAAGACCAAAAATCAGGGATTTCAATTTCATGGTTATTCCTTTAATTAAGATGGAAAAACGATGTTAACAAAGTTCCTAATTTAGTCAATGGGTTTTTTTTATTGGCATTTGGTGCGGAAAATCCCGCGAAAGCCTGTCTCTTACTCTACCTAATAGACTAGTTTTGTGAGTTCTTGCAGGATTAACTCGCTCAAAAATATTTGAACCAAAGCAAGAAAAATAATTTAGGATTATACTTAATTTATTATCTCTTTAAGAATAAGCACTCATGTACGATGACTTGCGGCTTCCCTATCAAGCAAATAATGAGCCTACGCTGCAGTTAGGCGGAATTATGGTTGATGACCAATTAATTCCAGATGGCCCTGTTCATCTGGTTTTAAAATCATTTAATCGACACGGGCTGATAGCCGGGGCCACAGGTAGTGGGAAAACAAAAACCATTCAAATCTTATGTGAACAACTGGCATTAGCTGGCGTACCCAGTCTGGTTATGGATATAAAGGGTGATATATCTGGGTTAGCAATGCCGGGTCAGGCTACAGATGCCCTTCAAGCTCGTGGTCAGTCTTTAAATATTCCACATACACCCCGCGGTTTTCCTGTTGAATTTTTAACATTAAGCCAGACATCTATTGGGGCGCCTTTACGTTCAACCGTTGAATCTTTTGGCTCAGTGCTTTTTTCTCGTATGTTGGGAATCAATGATACGCAAGAAGGCGTTATTGCTTTATTGTTTCAATACGCTAAGCAAAAAAAGCTACCCCTCATTGATTTAGCAGATGTAAAAAGTCTCCTTCAATTTATACAAACCGAAACTGGAAAAGCTGAAATAGAGGCTAGTTATGGTGCCGTAGCCGCATCTTCTACAGGCGCCATTATGCGTAAAATTGTTGAATTAGAAGCACAGGGTGGTGGCGACTTTTTTGGCGAGCCTGCTTTTAATGTGATGGATTTATTGCGTACCGATGCGCAAGGTTTAGGCGTGATTTCTATTTTGCGTTTGTTGGATATGCAAGATAAACCTAAATTGTTTTCTACAATGATGCTCAAGTTATTGTCTGATGTTTATCGAGTCATGCCTGAGTTAGGTGATCCCGATAAACCTAAACTCGTTATATTTATTGATGAGTCACATTTGATTTTTAATCATGCGAGTAAAGCTTTATTAAGTTTATTGGATACTACAGTTAAATTAATCCGCTCTAAAGGCGTAGGACTCATTTTCTGTACCCAATCGCCAAATGATATTCCTGAAAATGTTCTAAGCCAATTAGGATTAAAAATACAGCATGCTTTACGTGCATTTACTGCAAAAGATCGCACCGCAATGAAGCTCATTGCGCAAAACTTTCCTATTTCACCTTACTATAAAACAGAACAAATATTAACTGCACTGGGAATAGGTGAAGCATTAGTCAGTGGACTAGATGGCAAAGGAGAGCCTACTCCTTTAATTCAATGCATGATAAGAGCACCTGAATCACGAATGGGCGTATTAACCGATGCAGAATTACAACAAGTTGCTGCATCATCTGCCCTAGCATCTCGTTATCGGGAAAGACAGGTAAACAAATCAGCTAAAGATATGTTAAGAGCACAAAAACCAGAGTCTACGGTATCTTCTCCATTAGAAGAAGAAAGTACATCGCGTACAGCCGTATTGGTAGAGGCTGTCACAAAAAACACCTTATTTAGACAAATTATACGGCAATTAGTACGCGACGGAACGCGTGCAATTATGTCGGCTTTAAGGATTAAAAAGTAACGGATTCGCGAAAAATATGGTTTTACAAGGTTAAATGCTAATTTAGACTCAAAAATAGCCGTATCATCCGATATGCGGGAAAACCTTTCATTCAAATTCTTCTTTAAAAAATTCGTGGTGTTTTCTACACAGAATTTCATCTCGAGTAAATTCAATAATATTATGGTTCGCGATACAACGCCAATTTTGCATACCTGTTATATATTGATTATCCTTCATCTTAAATACATCAGGTGTAAATGCGGCCACATTTTTTCCAAACGTCTTATCTCTTGCTGAAGTAAAAATAAAAACTTCTATATTTGCATCCCTCATCTCTGCACCCAACTTCTGACTATCTACATAACTTGTTTTATTAGAAATTTTATCTTGGTATTTTTTAAAATGAGGTGTTGTTAGATCAATACCATTTTCTGTTTGTATATATGCTTTAAAAGCTGTCATTGGAATTTCAATATACTCGAGATCAGCTGACGTATCAGCAAAAAATTTTAGACGGTAAAAGGCAACTTCTGCTAATGCCGTAAGGAGATTTATAGAGCCATACCAAAGAGATTGTTCATAAGTATTGGCGAATCTAGAACCATACTTAAGTGGTGGATATCTGAAAGGAGTATAGATTAAATAGTGTTTATTATTTGCTATTCTCGGCTTTGACTTCTCTAGCAATTCTTCTAAGAGATCGTGCTCTTCCCTACTTTCAACTAAGTCTCGAGAACTTGAAATATGTTGAGCCTCAACCATCCTCCATGGTTCCAAATTAAGGCTTTTAGCTAATTTTATTCCTTCAGATTCACTCCATATACTCATAGTTTACCGCGCATTGCATCTAGATAATTAAGTACACCAATTAAACCTGGAATAGTTTTAATTTCCTCAATTGGTGTATTTCTAAAGTATTTATTCTGACTATGCAGCCATAATTTAGCCTTTTCATGATTATTTCCAACCATTGCATTTAGACTTCGGTATACTCTTAACAGCAATAGAGCCATTTCACCCTCCTTAGTATGAGGTGAAATTAATTTAGTCCCTTGACTAATGCGAGAGGCACTAGATTCGCTTATACCAATTATTTTACTTAAATCCTTTCCAGTTAAAGAATAAAATTTTGCCAAATTGCTTATAGCTTTAGTCAAAACATTTTCTTCTTGATGATGCATATTATTTGAAGTTTTCATTTTACACCCCAGCATATTTCAATTGAAATTATAGTTATATTTAATTTCAATTGCAAGCACGGCGGGGCAACCGTATCTAAATTTTGAGCATTTATTTGTTACAAAATCCGTCTTTACGAGCCTTGGCGAAGCAATCTAGCGTCCTTAAGGTCACTGGATTGCTTCGCAAGGCTCGCAAAGACGGTTAATCACTTTTAATGCTGCATGTAGATTTATTTTTAATCATAAGATGCGGTTGCCCTGTGCCCCCTTCGACCAACTCTGGCGTATAGATACATTTGTGTTAACATTACAAGGCCGTTCCAGCCAATTGGTGAAATAGGGATTTAAATGAAAATACGTGCGAAGACCATACTAATAGGCGTAGCTATTCTTTTTGGTGGGATAATTGCCTTCAATTTTATCAAAGGTTTCCTCATAAAACGTTTTTTTGCCCATTACACCCCCCCTGCCGTCACAGTATCTTCAGTGATAGCAAAGCAACAAGATTGGAAGCCACAAATTAATGCCGTTGGTAACTTCACCGCAATCAACGGAGTTGAAGTTAATTCTCAAGTATCAGGAAAGGTAGTTGCTATTCAATTTCAGTCTGGGCAATACATCGAAGCCACCAAACCCCTGATTGATTTAGATGACAGCGTTGACCAGGCCGTCTTAAAATCAAACCAATCTGAGCTGGCCCTGCAAGAAATAAATTATAAAAGACAAGCTGATTTGTTAAAACGTGGTGCCACCCCTGGATCAAGCGTTGATGAGGCAAGAGCCAAACTACTTCAAGCCCAAGCCGAAGTTGAAAAATCACAGGCGAGCATTCAGCATAAACATATTACCGCTCCTTTTTCTGGCCAACTAGGCATTCGCAAGGTCGACATTGGGCAATACATTTCCCCAGGGCAGACTGAAATCGTTACCTTGCAGTCTATGGACCCTCTATTTCTTAATTTCCACCTCCCTGAGCAACTATTAAATCGCTTACATACCGGTCAATTAGTGACATTTTATGTTGAAAAAAACCCTAATTTAGTTTTTGAGGGAAAGATAACGGCTATTAACTCAAGAATTGATCCCAGCACGCACAATATTGAAGTGCAGGCAACGCTTCCTAATTGCCCTATCGAGGCCATTACTGATCCTATGCATTCTCCATTGGTCAAAGTAAAAAGAAGAGAGCGCGACGGAAAAATTATTGTCTCTTGTAACACCGCTTTGAATGCTAAAAACAAAGTTGAAGCCTTTAATTTTATCCCTGGCATGTTTGCAGCGATTGAGGTTGAACAACCAATTATTCATAACGTCATTGTTCTGCCAACCACCTCAATTTCATATAGTCTTTATGGAAATTCGGTGTATATCGTTGAGCAAGACAAAGATAATAAAGACAGCCTAGTGGTAAAGCGCACTTTTGTAAGCACAGGGGATCAACAAGGTAATTACATCGTTATTAAAAAAGGGGTTAAACCCGGCCAACAAGTAGTTAACTCTGGCGAATTAAAATTACAAGACGGCACCCCCGTGGCAATTAATAACTCCGTGCAATTAAAAGATATTTTGAACCCCGATGAGTTGGGTGAGTAGCACATGAAATTTACGGATCTTTTTATCAAGCGACCTGTGCTTGCTATGGTAGTTAGTTTATTAATCCTCCTGTTTGGGCTTAATTCCATTGCTAACATACAAATTCGCCAATTCCCTCGCATGAACAATACTGTCATCACTGTAACCACCGCCTACCCTGGCGCCGATGCCAATCTCATTGCAGGTTTTATTACCACCCCCCTAGAAAGCGCAGTAGCCAGTGCTGAAGGCATAGACTACATGACCTCCTCAAGCACACAAGGGCTAAGCACCATCACGCTCACCATCAAGCTGAATTTTGACCCCCAAGTTGCATTTACTGATGTGATGAGCAAAGTTCAACAAACACTTAACCAGCTCCCCCCCGAATCACAACAACCAGTCATTGTTAAAACATCTGACTCATCTACTGCTTTGCTTTATATAAGTTTAGATAGCCAAGATATGACGCCACAACAAATTACCGACTACACTACACGTGTAGTGCAACCTCAATTGCAAACGGTTGATGGCGTGGCACAAGCCGCTATTTTAGGGGGAGCCACATACTCAATGCGAGTCTTCCTGGATCCAATTAAAATGGCAGCGCTTCACATCACACCATCTGATGTATTCACAGTGCTTGCAAACAATAACTTCCTAACTGCGGCTGGCGGCACAAAAGGTGAATATGTCGCCATTCATATAACGGCTGAAACCGCTTTAAATAATGTTGATGAATTTAGTAAGTTAATTGTACGTAGTGATAAAAACTCAATAATTCGTTTAAGCGACGTTGGTAAAGTTACACTGGGCTCACAAAATTATGACACTAGCGTAACATTTGATAGTAAAAAAGCCGTTTTCATCGGCATAACGCCTACACCAACGGCTAACCCCTTAACTGTCATTAACGATATTCGTAAAATTTTTCCTTCTATTCAGCGCCAGTTCCCGCCGTCTTTGACGGGTACCATTGTTTATGACGCTACGAATTTTATTAGGGCATCGATACATGAAGTGGTTCGCACAATAATTGAAGCAGCTTTAATTGTGATTGTAGTTATTTTTCTATTTTTGGGGTCTGTACGCTCAGTCTTTATTCCAATCGTGACAATTCCTTTATCTTTAGTAGGTGTATGCACATTGATGCTGGTTTTGGGTTACTCCATCAATCTCCTCACCCTTCTTGCATTCGTGCTTGCCATAGGCCTCGTAGTAGATGACGCTATCGTGGTCGTTGAAAACATCCACCGCCATATAGAGGAGGGAGAAAAACCCTTCGAAGCTGCATTAGCTGGTGCAAGAGAAATTGCTACGCCGGTTATAGCTATGACCATCACCTTGGCAGCTGTTTATGCGCCAATCGGGTTTATGCAAGGTTTAACTGGTGTGCTCTTTAAAGAGTTTGCTTTTACGCTAGCCTCTGCAGTAGTTATATCCGGAGTTGTGGCTCTAACACTCTCGCCGATGATGTGCTCTAAATTACTCTCAGCAGAAATTAGCGATACACGATTTGTTCAGTTTCTTGATCACCATTTCAACGCGCTTAAAATCCGCTATAAACAAACGTTGCATAATGTACTCGATACCCGTGGCCTCATATTAATACTGGCCGCACTCATTTTACTGATGTTACCTTATTTATATAATCACACCGCAAAAGAGACAGCACCCGAAGAAGACCAAGGGTTCTTTTTTGTAGTGGGTACCGCGCCTCAATATGCAACTATCAACTATATTGAGGCCTTTACAAAACCCTTTGATGATATTTATCGCAGCTTTCCTGAGGGAGATCATTATTTTACAATCAATTCCGCACAACCCATTTCTGGCCTGGTGTTAAAACCTTGGGATAAACGCTCTAACAGCCAATTTTCTATGAAGCAGCCCCTGCAAAACAAATTAGATCAAGTTGCAGGCCTTAAAGCTTTTGCAATCATTCCTCCAGCGCTTCCTGGGGGCGGCAGCGGTACACCCATTCAATTTGTAATCAAAACCACTAATGATTTCCAGAGCTTACTAGATGTATCCAATGCTTTAATCACCAAAGCTAAAAATAGCGGGTTATTTATTTACCTGGATAATAGTTTGAAATTTAACCAGCCAGAAACGACGCTCCAAATTAATCGTGCCAAAGCATCTGATCTCGGACTTAATATGCAAGCCGTGGGTAGCAGCGTCACTAGTGCATTATCAGGCGGGTATGTGAATTTTTTCAATTTAGAAGGCCGTAGCTACCAGGTTATTCCCCAATTAGACAGGCGTTTTCGTTTAACCCCTGAGCAGTTGGGGCAAATCAATCTACGGACAGCTAATGGCACAATGGTACCGCTCTCTACTATTGCGACACCTTTTTCCATCACAAGGCCTAATGCTGTATCACACTTCCAACAGTTGAATTCTGCCACGATCCAAGGGGTCATGATGCCAGGAACAACACTAGGCCAAGGCCTTGCATTTTTAGAGCAACAAGCAAATCAGGTTTTACCTAAGGGATTTTCTTTCGATTATGCCGGACAATCTAGACAGTTTATTCAGGAGGGAAGCTCGCTTGTTTTAGCCTTCTTTTTAGCGGTTTTAATTATTTTTCTGGTGCTTTCCGCACAATATGAAAGTTTCCGTGATCCTTTGATTGTACTTATTAGTGTGCCTATGTCGATTTGTGGTGCTCTAATTCCTTTAAATCTCGGCGCAGCTAGCATTAATATTTATACCCAGGTTGGTCTGATTACGCTAATAGGCCTTATCAGTAAACATGGCATCTTAATTGTAAGCTTCGCAAATCAATTGCAGAGAGATAAGAACCTCGACAAAAGAGCCGCTGTGGAAGAAGCTGCCTCCATTCGTTTAAGACCTATCTTGATGACTACAGCAGCGATGGTGTTTGGTGTGCTGCCTTTGCTTATCGCAAGTGGAGCTGGCGCAATCAGCCGATTTGACATTGGTTTGGTGATTTCTACAGGCCTGTTGATTGGAACAGCGTTTACGTTATTTGTTGTGCCAACGATGTACACTTTTATTGCTGCGGATCATCGAAAGGATGTTTTATAGAGGGTTTTAAACTAAACCGTAGCCTGGATGGAGCCATCGGACATCCGGGTTTCAAATCTACAAATGCGGCAAAATCCTATCTAACCATTTGGGTAAATACCAATTCCACTTATTGGTAATCGTCATCGTAGCAGGCACTAATATAGTCCGGATTAAAAATGCATCAACCATAATCGCCACAGCTATTCCCAACCCAAACGCTTTAACCATTAATACATCCGCAATTAAAAACGAGCCGCAGATCACAATCACAATTACCGCGGCACTGGTAATAATGCGACAGCTCTTCTCAATACCAAACACAATACTCTTTTTATTATTATGATTAGATTCATAGGATTCTTTAATCCGTGTTAATAAAAACACCTCGTAATCCATTGAAAACCCGAATAAGGCACAGAAAATGATAACCAACAAACTAATATCTAACATGCCCTGGGTTTGAAAGTTAAGAAGATGATGCAGATAACCATCTTGGAACACCAAAACAAGCGCCCCATAGCAGGCAGACAGGCTTAGTAAATTGACTAAAATTGCCTTTATGGGCAAAAAGACTGAGCGCAGTAAAACTAGTAATATGAAATATGTGGAAACCAAAATCCACAATAGAGCATAAGGTAGCATATGAGAGATTCCATCTAAAACATCTCTATTGCTAACTGGTGTACCTGTGAAATGTACGCTAAGACCCCGACCTACCTCTATATCCTCTAATTGAGTAATTAGCGCTTTCGTTTTTGGTGAGTTGACTTGGTATTTACTAATAACATCCATTGTCGTAAAACTATGACCCGTCGTGGTTATGAGCAAATCTTTGATATCATTATTCATAGAACGCTTGGGTAAATTGTACAATTTATAATATTGATACTTTGTTAACCGAGGATTTGTGGTAACAATACTATTCACTTCTGAGACATAAGGATTATCTTTTACCCTATCAGCCAAATCGTATAACTTAGAAATGTTACTGCGGGACAAAATAGACTTACCTGTCGTTCTCACCAACATAGTAATCGGCGTTAACTGAGGCTCTTTAAATTTTTCAGCATACGTATCAAAAAATTGCCTATCTTCTGAGTGCTCAGGAAAAATACGGAAGTCAGACACGCCATATTTAGCTGATAAAAATGGATAGCCTAGGCATAACAACACTACAAGAATAGCGAAAAAGGAAGGAACAGGACGGTGAACAACCTTTTCGGCTAACCAATGCCAAATGCTAAAAACACCCCGTTTCTTTTTCCGAGCTCTTCTTACAGAAAGCAGATTTATATTTCCCCCTAAAACAGAGAGCACTGCTGGTAAAACAATGATTGCCGTTAACACAGCAACAAAAACCGCTACCAACCCCCCTACCGCTACGGAAAACAAGATATTAATCGGGAATAGCAACAAAGCACTGAGACTTGCAAAAACAGCAATACCACTAAAGAAAATGGCCTTACCTGCGGTACTCTGAGTAATTGCAATGGCTTCTTGTATAGAGCGCTTACTGCGTAATTCGTCACAGAAGCGACTAATGATAAACAACGAATAATCTAAGCTAAGACACAGCCCTAGTAGTAAGGCAATGTTGAGCGTAAAAATTGAAAGTGCAAATGCGTGACCTAAAAAATAGAGCGAGGTTAATATCAACAAAGCACAACCACCACCTAAGATGATAGGAAGGACAGCAGCGACAATCGACCCAAAAACAAAAATCAAAGTAATAATGGCAGCTGGTGTTGCAATAAAATCCACCCGATAAAGGTCGGTTTTTGTTTGTTTATTCACTTCATCTACGAATATGAGCTCACCACCCACTTGAATCGTCATTCGAGATGGTTTCTTTATTAATGACTTAAATTTGGTTATTAACTCATCATTGAGCGGCTCTTTACTCCTGAATATCACTGCAGCATAGGCCGTATGTTTATCCTTAGAAATCAGTTTTTTATTACTATCAGGATAAATAATGTAATGTTTAATAGGGAAATCCTTCAATCCGGCCAAGGATTTCTTTATCTTATTGATATATAATGAATTTGTTGCCAAAAGTGTAGGGCTGTGATAAATAATTATAAATTTATTGTTATTACTGAAACCCAATTTATTGGTCAAATATTGCTGTGTGGCAGCGCTATCAGAGCGCTCATCAATAAACCCCGTGGTTTTAAAAGGGGCTATGATATGCGGGAGAAAAGGAATACATCCTAGAATAGCAATGACCCACAAAGCGATAATGTACCAACGAAGTGGATAAACTAAGGCGCCTAATCTGTAAAACAAGCTTTTTTTCATTTCTTTAAGCGTTCCTTCTTTTTTATAACGCACATAATGTGCTTTTATTTGTACATTTTAGTACATAAACAAACAATTTGTTTAAAATTATTTGTGCGCTATAAAATCAACGAGTATTGGGTATAACGATTAGATATGCCGCATAAGGATGTATAACAAGACTGCCCGGTAAGGGATGCAAATCTCAGATATGCACAAGGTGATCTTTTAGCCCCGCGAGGAGCTTACAACCCGCAGGCAACTCCCCTTCTAATTCACCTTAAACTTTTCTTGACACTCAGAGCCCCGAAGCACATCGGCTTGTCCAAAGGACGTAGGCCTTGTGTTTTCAAAAAAAACTTAAGGTGAATTGGAAGCAACTCCCAGCGTGGGCCATTTGCAACCCGCATACCCCAAAAGTATTATCTAGGGATCTTTGTTGGAATTCTAATGTTTGTGTAGCATGTGATTTTCCAGCACCCGGCGCTCCCCGCATCATTACGAGGCGTTTGAGTTTGAATTTAGGCGCTAACTCTGCTTGTTGTTGCATGTTCTTTCGTGCTCATGTTTTGATAAAAGTGGGTATTATTATACAGAATAACCTGCGAATTTGCTTTGATTTTTACCAGGCCGAGTTGCCTCAAAATAAATGTTACCCAAACTAGGAAAAATTTGATTCGTTGCC
>CAZYME010000039.1:0-18385 GCA_964648115.1 uncultured Legionella sp. | reverse complement strand
ACCGCAGGATCCAGGAATCTAGCAAAATTTCTGGATACCGCGCATAAAGCGCGGTACGTAGACATTAAGATAAATAATGATCACTCATGATCTGGCCCTGCAATATTTGGGTACAACTCTCATATGGGCAAAATTTTGTTTTTTTTTGCACAGATTAAAAATTGTAGGTTCCTCGCCAATTGATGGGAGAGGATGCCCGACAGGGCAGATGAGGGTAGATCAAATCAAAAAAATTACTTTTTGTTATAAATATTGGATCACCCCTCATCCACCCTGTCGGGCACCTTCTCCCCTCGCGGGGCGAAGGGATCACCTTGTTCATAAAGGCGGGGGGCGCTGCGCTCTAGTTACAGGGCAACGGCCATTTCCAGTGCTGGCGGTTGATCTGCTGCCCGATTATTGCTAGTAGCGACGACTGGATTCCCGGGAGATTTTGAAGAAAAAAAGCTATAGCAAGTTAGAGCTGTTGCTGCCAGTAATAATTCTACTCCTACTCCTGCCAATAAGGGAGCGAGTGCTGTAGCTATGCCTATTTGGTCACAAGCAGTAAGAATGCCTATCCCTCGGCGCAGAATTAATTTCTGAATCCGCTGGAGGAATGGCCCGTAAGATGAGAATCCTCTTCCGCTGATAGATGGTGCTTATCTGCAAATGCTGTGACGGTAAACGCTTTCGTATGTTCTTGTATTTGCTGGGGTGTTTGTTTTACTAACCATTGTAAAAATGAATAGCCATATTCAGCAATCTCGTGCCGAAGAGCGTCATTTTGTTCTTTTCCCTGGGCATTTGGCCGGATATGTAAGCGCATATAATCTTCCAAGGTCATGGGTGATAATACATTTATAGGCTCACTGACCTCCGCTTTTCGGCTGGGCGGGCTCTGGTTGATTTCCAAGAAGAGACCCGCATAACCAAGAATAAATTTTTGATGCTCATCTTGCTCTTGGTCCTCATATCCAGATCGCCTTAATGACTGTTTAGCTCTAGAAAAAGCAAGTGGTGGTAAAACAGTGTTGTAGCTAATGGGATGTGCTATATAGTCATCTTCACCGTAGTATACCGCTTCCTTTGTTCCGGTAGTATATTGTCCAATATAACTAAAAATATCAGATTGAAAATTAACTAAATCTCTGACATGCATTAATGAGAACACCGAGCAGCCTTTGCTGGCATGCTGCTCCTTAACCTCGGATACATAGTACGATGTTTTTTGGGGAAAGATTTCTTCAAAAGCTGGTACCATATAATAGCCAGGGAAGTTGCCAAGCCCGCCTCCTAATGAGTCTATATGAAATAATCGGACGTCAAATTCCCCATCCTCACGTTTTTCCACTCTAATTTGTCCGCATGTAAAATGAGCACCATGGATAAGAAACGTGCTGTCAATTGTACCCTCAGTTTCCGCCACTGCTTTAAGAGATTCTAAGTATGCACGCAAACCATCATTTCCTTGATTTTTAAAAAGCTCTAAAGCGACAACGTTTGCATATTTATCTTCAATATCATTTTTCTTGCGTTGTTGTTCACGCAGATAGGATAACATTAAACCTATATCCTCAAGCGGCTCAACTCCTGTAACCAATGGCCTTTCAACACGACCAGAAGCTTGGCTTCCGTCTAGTCTGGCAAAATGTGCTAATTTTGCGTGCGTACCTTCGACTTTAATGCTTCCCACGCCTTGTAAAAATTGGTTGGTTAAGCGTTCAACATATGCAGGGTCCGGATGCTGTAATAAATCCTTTGCTAATTGGTTTTGTTCAATTAAATCACTAACTTCATATTTTTCTTCCAATACTTTCAATAATGATGCTTTGCCTTGATTTGCACATGAACTTATCAACAAAGCCAAATAGGTATTAGATATGGGACCAGATGATACAAGTTTATTTAAGTAAATAATGAATGCATGAGCGTCACCCCTTGCTACCGCGATATTGATGGTTTCCGCAAATACAGCAGCTTCATCTGTATTTTTTCCACCAATACGCATTAATTCAGTGGCTGATTGAATCATTCTCTTTTCTATCTCAACCATTTGATCCAAATTTTCAACTCGGAGTTGCCCTATTTTTCTTATATCCGAGTCGATTTGGGTATAAAAATTCATTGCCAATGCAGAGGTAAGGGCTGTTCCAAAAAATCCAATAATTGCAGATATCGATGGTAAATTTGGTAGATGAGGAGGTGTAGCAGCATTACGAGTTGAAAGGTGCATGGAGCGAGTAGCATCAGCTCGGGCACCTCGGGCAACACGGGCAACACGGGCAACACGGACAACTGGAGCAGCTGGAGCAGCTGGAGCAACTGGAGCAACTGGAGCAACTAGGGCCCTTCCAGCAATCCTGCCGAGGGAGCTGCTGCTAGCTAAAGCTCGCCCAACTATGCTTCGAATTTTTTGCATGCTGCCCCACCAAAAACCAAAAAGAATTATATTTTGTCATAAAAATTAAGCTTTAGTCAAGTTTAAGTGGTTGTGACAGGACGATTTGCAGGGTAACCGCATCTTATGGTTTAAAATAAATCTAAATGCAGAATTAGAAAGTGATTAACCGTCTTTGTGAGCCTTGGCGAAGCAATCCAATGACCTTAATGAGGCTAGATTGCCTCGCCAAGGCTCACAAAGACGGATTTTTTAACAAATAAATGCATCAAAACTTACATGCGGTTGCCTTGGGGCGATTCGATGCTCCTTGTGACGAACAGATATGTAAGTTATAATGTGTAGTTTTTTAATTAGAATGGGATTTTATATGTTCCGCAAAAGAGCTTTGAATTTCTTTTTCGGCTCAGGCGCGCCTTCATCCAGGGTCTTGCCTATTGCTGATTATCCGGATGGCAGGTTATCACCTAGGGACTTAATTCACAAGGGATACGATGCTGCATTGGCTCTTGAGATAGATAATCTAGCGTCTAGTCGCGTAGAAGCATTAGCAACTGATGCTGCTTCAAATGGTAATGCTAAAGCAGTGACTATTCTGGCAAAAAAATATCCCGATATAGTTACTCCAGCTAAGCTGTCTGATTTGATGCAAACAATGGATGGCTCTACAAGGGATGCATTTGCAAGAAGTCTTCTAGAGGAAAATGCATCTGGCCGTATTCCTCCAAGTTTAAGTTCTATCTTTTCTGGTAATCCAACAAAAGGTGTTATCACTGTTCTGGATGCATCTTCGGAAACAACGCGCTATCTGAGAAGTAGAGGTGTTTTATCTGGTTCAGGATTTACACTTTGGGTGCATTCTGGCGAAAAATATGATTCTAGTACGGCTGTTTTTCCTGGTGGTAATAGGCCAGGTTTGTAGAATCCTTAGATTATTCTTAACTTCCCAGGTACCTCATCCTGAACGCAGTGAAGGATTGTAAGTCTCAAATTTAGATTTGAGACCAATTCAGGAGATCCTTCACTGCGTTCAGTGATGACGTGGGTTCAGTTTGATTGAATAAAAAGCAAACTTATCCACTTTTGTTATAAATATCGAATCACCCCTCATCCACTCTGTCGGGCGCCTTCTCCCATCAATGGGCATTGTCGAATAAATATTTTTGTGTTCATATTTAAAACCGTTCGTGCTTAGGAGCACATTGCGCATATATGAAGGCAGTAGGGCTGCGCTCACTACCATTAATTAAGGGAAGACTGTCGTTCCCGCGAAGGCGGGGAGCCATGGCTACTAGCCCGAGTCAGGGATAGATTCCCGCCCTCGCGGGAATGATAAAATCTCTTAACTTAATGGCAGTGGGGGCTGCGCTCTACTTAGAGGGCAACGGCCATTTCCAGTGCTGTCGGTTGATCTGCTACCCGATTATTGCTAGTAGCGACGACTGGATTCCCGGGAGATTTTGAAGAAAAAAAGCTATAGCAAGCCAGACCTGTCGCTCCTATTAATAGTCCTGCTCCTAATCCTGCCAATATGGGGGCGAGTACCGTATCTAAAAGTATTATTCCAACCACAAGTGCCGCTGCGCCAAAACACGCAGAGAGGTCTGTAGCCAAGTGAATCCTAAACCAATATGTATCTAATTGCTTGTCTTCATGAATTTTATGGCGCGCTTCTACAGATAGTGTTGTAGGTAATGCAGATAAATCAATAGAAGAGACGAGTGAGGAGTATCTACCCCTTCTTTCTGTTAACACAGCAAGAAGCATATTCTCAGGCAATGAAGTTAAAGTAGCATTAACTAGATTTGGCCGACCTATTATTAAGTCAAGCACAGAATCTCCTGCATTATTCTTTTTTTGTAACGCAGCAAGACGGGCATTCTCTTGTAGTTTAGCCATGCTGGCTGCCCAAACGGTAGGGTTTTCTGCTCCATGTCCCAACAAGTGGAGTGCTGTATTACCTTGAGCATCACTTAAGGACAATATGTGTTCAGCTAGGTAATTATAATTCTGCTCTATTGCAAATTTTAAGATCTCTACCAAATTGCCAAATTTTGAATAATTAGTAAAGATGGCTCTCTCCAAAGCTGCTTGCTGTTGTTCGTTAAGCATAATCCCACTTCTTCTAAAAAGTGGCAGTGGGCTTAGGAAACCACTAATATAGGTGTCAATTCTGGTATGCCTAAGCAACTCCTCATAGTGCGAGGGAGGAAAATATTGCAGTATTATTGCACAATCCCACTGAGTTGAAATGGTAATATCAGAAATGAATTTTACAATAAGACTCTCAGGCATCGCGAGTTTTTTTGTGTCATCGTGAGCAGAAGATAGGCGATTGTTGCGCTTATAACGGTTTTTTATTGATCTAATGTCTTCTGGAGAAAGCGTGGAACTCCTGGAGGTTAAAAAAGCATGGTTCTCTGAGTTGTTTATAATTGAACTCAAAGTAGTATTAGCAGCTATAGTGCAACCTCCACCACGCAAATCCAGAATAACAGCTTCTATTGATTTTGAGTGTCCGGATGGGGTCAACGCTTGTAAGCGTCTTTTGTCTTCAGGAGCTAGCGATTCTAAATAAACTAGAAAGTCAGTAAAGGCTGTGTTTGCAAAAGTTTCGCTTTGCTCAAGCCCTGAAATGAGGCGCTGGATAGCATCTAGTGGTGACTGACCCTGGCTAATTTGTAACATCTGATTTTGCAACGTTTTTAGCTCTTGATTGTGTTGATAAAGGTTATCTATGGTATCAGCATATTGATGTGATAATTGCTCATAGAATGTAGAGTGCAATTCAAAATTGTAAGCGCTAATATCATCGACATTAAATAGCAGCCCCTCCCTGAGGACAACAAATTTGGGGAGCTCCTCTTGTGATGCAGGTTGTGTAAGCGCAGTAACAACAGGCTTCTCAACAAGGGTGACGTTGTACTCAACGCGCCCTTCGTTCCTCTGAAATCCAAGGTCAGGACTGAGGATTTGTCCAACATTAGGCGCTAATATAGCTAGCATCTTCCCCATGCTATTGGGGGCTGGGATAAGCTGTAATAAGATGTTCCAATAGAGGTTATTGCATACTCCATCAGGGGAAGAAAAAAAACTTAAAGGGGTGTTCGTATTTGCTATCGCACGTAAGCGGCAGCGTTCTCTAAATGCTTCTTCAAAATTGTCAGTGTCAACCATAGCCGATAGAGCCTCAATTTCTTCTCTAAGCTCAAGCAAACCAACAGCGCGTTTTAAGTTTCGTGCGCGATGAGTCGAAGTCAATCGATCTGATGATAAGGCCTGTCGTGATTCGGTTAACAAATTTAAAATAGCAGTTTTTTGTTCATGAGTGAGCATATATCAAGACCATTTAAACGCTAATAATGGCGTAATGATAACATGCTGCGCAATTATACATCAAATAAAAAAATCCTATTATGAAGGTAAAATCCCTCTAAATTTAACCCGAAGTGGGGCTATTCACCTGTAATATTGGGCTTTGTGTAAGTTCCCTCACTATGTAAGATCAAGATCTGTTGTGAGCTCAATAGGAGAAAGGGGTGCAGGTTGGGATATAGAAGTTGTTCCGGTAAAAAATCTCGATTTATTCTGTGCAGAAACAGGTTTCTCTTCACTTTTTAAATCATCCTGAGTTGGCGCCTCTAATTTCAAAAATGAATCATATTTTGTTTTATCTAATGTGGGTAGCTTAGAGGCCCCAGTTTTTGCGAGTAGCGAATTAGATAGAATCGCCAGACCAATTACTGCCGCCAATACAGCTATGCTTAGGCCGATCGGAGTAAACATATACACACCAAACACCAACGAAGGAGCAAACGTTTGGACGAGCACCTTACGTATTAATTTTAACATTTGGTAATGTTCTAATTGTTTTTGATAATCAAGTTCAGACGATAATTGCTTCATCTCTAAATACAATCTTTGTTTTTTGGAACCATCAAGATCATTTTCTGGAACACTTTTTAAATCACCAAATTGAGACAAAAGTTTTGACAGTTCAGTTTTTGCTAGCACCTTTGTTTCGCGTGTTTTGGCGCCATCGAGATTCTTAACTACGATTCCATACACGAGATTTTGTACAAAATACAATACTGATCCTGCGAGCCCTAATGTTGTTGCAAGGGCTACAGGAATTATTGTAGGAGGGAAGAGGAAGCAAAATACCAAGCTAAATGTTATTGTAAGATTAACCGCATAAGTTATATCAGCTATTAATCGATATTTTTTATACTTCCAATCAAGCTTACATTTTTTTTCAGCTTCAACCACCGTGTTTAATTGAAACTGTAATATTTTTTTCTGCTCCTTATCTTCGGTGGTATCGAATATCCTTTGTATTGTCTTTATATCCTCTCCATACCTTTCCAAATCTGCTTTATGTTCTTTACTTTCTTCAGAAAATCTCCATGCAGCCAGGCTTATATCAACCAATAGGCAGCTCACCGTTAAGAGGTTGCCTACGTATCCGGCCATGCCACTGCCTGTAAGCCAATAAAAACAGACCATGTAGCCAATAGCCCAGTTTAAATTACCCAACAGCGAAAATTTACGTTGGTCCCATTGGGCTTGAAATCGTTCGCGGGTAGAAATAGGAAGATCACGCTCCGCTTGATTCATCCATTTACCACGGAAAGTGTGTCGTAACAATAAATGCAGGTCGATAGCAAAATTGGTGTAGTATAAAATCCAACTTATATAGCCCGTTATGACGGTGGGTATCGCATCCCTTTGTTGCATTTGCTGTCTATTGACAATTTTATCGGATAATTGGGCCAGAATAGATTTAAAAATGCCTCGCGTTCGAGACCATTGGCCACGCACGCCATTGAGGTAGCCTGCGTTAACCTGAAGTTCCATCAGCCCCCCCTCCACAACAAGAGGAGCGATCATTGTTAGCCCTAAGTACCTGGCGTGTTTTTCTGAGTCATCATCGGTAGCTGAGGCAAGTATGGTCTCAGGCATTTCTGGTTGGTCGGCCTTTCGCAATTCTTTGATAAGACGTGCTGAGCGTTTAATTTGGTCACCTAGATTGCGCAACTTGTCTCGTTGACTATCGGCTCCATAAAGATTGAGTTCAGTCAGTTGATATTGGGCAGATAGAAGATAAAAAGTGAAAAGCAGATCCTGTTGCATCGCGGTTTTTTGTGCGCTGTCCATGTAATGAAAAGAGACTTCATTTACTGTTTCTAATTTTTTACTGTAGAAATCAGATGATATAGGTAACGATTTTCGTTTCTTAAATAATCCCAACTGGTCGAGCTTTAATTTGCTCCCAGATTGGTAGGTATTATCGAATAGCTGGCGCACAGCTTCCTGATCAGCATGCTCAAGTGCACTAAATGATATGTGATCTAAAATATGGTCCACACTATTCTCAAAATAGGTAAAACGCTGTAATTAGTTTAATCGATAAAAATTAACATAACATTAAATTTTATATCAAAAAAAAAACACTCTTTTGAAAAAAAAGCCTAAATATGAGATAATAAAGGCTTCATAGGCTATTGAAATTATAAGATTCAGACCTATTTAGTTGAGTACAGTTTTTTATTGGCAGGAGGCGTTGATGAACAAAAGTTGGCCTACAAAAGACAAAGACATGCATATAGCACAGCTAATTATGGAAGAGTACGCTACTAAACAAGATAGCGATGCTCTAGGGTTATTTGAATTAGTTGTTAATCAAAATGAAAAGCGGATGAATTTTCGTTTGTCCAAATGGGTTCTTGCTTTAGCGCAGCGATTCAATACTATGTACGGCACAAATCAAGGGGATGAAATTACCCGTTTAGTGATAAGTAACTGTATGGTTCAAGGGCAAACACTGCATTAATTGTGTTAATTTCGGATAAGGGGAACAGATCAATGTAGCCCGCATTCCGCTCCGCTCCATACGGGCTACGATGTTGTTTAATACTCCAGATACATCCCATAATCCACTTTGAAATTTTCACTGTTTTGGTATTCTAAAACAGCTGCGTTTATCTGTTTTAATAAATCAGTCTCTTCTTTGTTAACCGCGATGCCTAACCCGAAGCCGTAGGTAAAGGGTTTGCCTACGGCTAATAATGTTCCCGCGGAATGTTCCTGCCAATAGATGGCTGTTGGTGCGTCTAAAAGTGCCAGGTCGACTGTTCCTGCGACTACCGCTTCAATCATGTCGGATTCGCTGTCGAAGTGGGAAATTTGGGGATTTACCACTCCTAAGCTTCTGACCGCGTCATCCATGATGGTTCCTTCTAGCGTTGCTATTTTATATTCCGATAAGGTTTTTGCGTTAATCGGGCTTTTGCCCATTTTTGTTTGAGCAAGAAAGCGGGTTTCGCTCATGAAGTAGGGTATAGAAAAATTAACGATCTGTGCTCGGTCTTCGGTGATAGTGATAGAGCTTACTGCTAAATCGGTATTTTTGTTGGCTACAGAAGGAAGCAATTGACCAAATGGCATGATTTTGTAATCACACTGGCGTTGAATTTTAGCGCAAATATACGTCATCATAGCAATGTCAAATCCATATAATTGATTTGTGGCTTGTATGACAAAAGGATAAAAAAGCTGGGTGGTGGCTATTCGTAACGGTTTTTCCGCCTGCGCAGGGGTGATGCTCACGATTAAAAGCACGCATGCCAGACACCATTTTTTCCCTAAGATGGCCATATCATAGACTCCGTCTGTGCGGTAACATTAAAACTAGGTGAATAGTTATAAATTCAGTATATTTTAAGGTGACTATTTTTACTATGGCGACAGTTGATATTCCAGATATTTTACAATCCAAAGGTGTTGTGCTCGTCAAAAATTTAGGTGAGATGGAGCATCCTTTATATGTGACGGCACATCAACTCCTCTGTGTGAGCGATTATGCAGGTAGAAATCTTTGTCATTTAAAAACACTGTTGGAAGAGGATGATTGCCTACCTGCTTTGATGAGAGAGGACTATCAGCGATTAGTAACACTTATTCCTCTAGATATTCCAGTGCATGCTTTTGCGCGATCACTACGTCATTTTCGCCATTACCATTTTCTGCGTCTATTGTTACGCGAGTTAGCGAATCTTGCACAGACCGAAGAAACAATGGCATCTTGGTCTGATTGTGCTGACGCTCTAATTTTGCATACCTTTCGTTATTGCGAACAGCAATTAATGCCGCGTTATGGCAAACCTAATCATGATACAGGCGAAGCAGCAGAATTCTACGTGTTAACGATGGGAAAATTGGGTGGAAGGGAGCTTAATTTTTCTTCAGATATTGATTTGATATGTGCATTTTCTGCAGCAGGGCACACTGATGGCAAAGAATCTATCAGTAATGAACAATATTTTAGTAAGGCTGTGCAGCAATTGGTGCAGTTGTTACAGGGCCTGACCGCAGATGGCTTTGTGTTTCGCGTTGATTTGCGTTTGCGCCCCAATGGGGATAGTGGGCCTTTAGTCTGCACCTTGGCAGCCATGGAAACTTATTATCAAGAGCAGGGCCGTGATTGGGAGCGCTATGCTATGGTGAAAGCCCGCCCGATTAGTCTTACTATGAATAATCAATGGTTTCATCGACTGATTACACCGTTTGTGTACCGTCGTTATGTGGATTTTAGTGTGATTGAGTCGTTGCGTAGCATGAAAGCGATGATAGAACGTGAAATACAGTTAAACCCAATGCTAGATGATATAAAACGCGGACGGGGTGGGATTCGAGAGATTGAATTTATTATTCAATGCTTCCAATTAATGCGAGGAGGTCGGTTGCCACAAATACAGCATCAAAATGCTATGGTGGCACTCGCTGCATTAAAAAAAGAAGGTTTGCTCGCACACACACTCGTGATGCAACAAGCCTATTTATTCTTGCGCAAGCTTGAAAATACGCTACAAATGCAAAATGATCAGCAAACGCATTCTTTGCCTACGGATTTAATCATGCAGGCCCAGATTGTGTTGGCGATGGGCTATGAAAGCTGGGATGCTCTCGTGAGCAAATTGCACCAATACCAGCGCATTATTAGCCATGCATTTCATGCGGTATTACATAACGTTGACGGGGATGCTTATCAAGATGAAAAACGTTTACTTGCAAACCAGTTGGCCAGTTTGTGGCAAGGCCATATAGAGCCAAGCATGGCAGTGAATCTTCTGACGAGCCTGAGTTTTGATCAGGCAGAGCGTTGCTATCAATTGATCCATGCCTTTCGCCACTCTCCCCGTTGTCGTCGATTATCTCAAGCTGCGCGTATGCGCCTTGATCGTTTTATGGTGTTATTGCTTAGTGGGCTGACCCAAGTAAGTGAAACAGATGCTGTGCTGCTGCAAGTATTGAGCTTGCTAGAGAATATCGTTGGGCGTAGTGCTTATTTAGCTTTGCTTACCGAGAACCCACCGGCATTGCATGAATTGCTCTACTGGTTTGCTCATAGTCCTTTTATTACATCTTTGCTGGTTCATCATCCCTTCTTGCTGGAAGTCTTGGTTGATCAAAAGCAAACTTGGCGCCCTCTTACAAAGACACAGTTGGAGCGTTTATTACAGACAAGGTTAGCCCATTGTGTGGAGCAGGATGCGCAAGATGATATGTTGCGTCAATTTAAATTAACTTGCTGGTTATTGGCAGCACGTGCTGAATTATATAGCCAATGTGATGCCGTACGCATTGGGCGATTTTTAGCAGATGTTGCAGAGGTTATTATTACGGAAGTTCTGGAAAGAGCTTGTTTGCAGTTAAGCATGCGTTATCCGGAAATTATGCAGGTAAAACGGTGCTTTGCCATCATTGCTTATGGAAAATTAGGCAGTCGAGAAATGAACTATGATTCAGACGTCGACTTGGTTTTTCTGCATACAGCACCACTAGAAGGTGAGGGGTTAGTTACTCGTTTAACTCAAAAAATTTTGCACATGCTAACCACGCGTTTGCAAACAGGCATACTCTATTCAGTAGATACTAGGCTGAGGCCCTCTGGTTCAGCTGGGCTTTTAGTGAGCCATCTTGACGCCTTTGTAGATTATCAACGCACTAACGCATGGACATGGGAGCATCAAGCGTTTTTGCGTGCACGGGTGTTATCTACAAATAAGCGTATTAAGTCGGTTTTTTATCAATTAAAAAATGCCATTTTGTTATTGCCTAGAGATAAGCAAAAACTGCGTGAAGAGGTAAAAAATATGCGGGCAAAAATGGGTGGCGCTGCGGATAGCAATCCAATTAAGTACAACGCAGGGGGGTTGCTAGATCTAGAGTTTTTGGTACAGTTTTTAGTGTTAGCACATCCCAAACCAGCTTTCATACGTTGTACGAATACGCTTTTACAATTGCAATATTTGCAGGCCAATAATGTGGTGAGTCGTGCTCAATTTCTAAAGTTAAAACGTGCATATAAACATTATCATCAAGCACTTCACCAGCATTTGTTACAACCGGGCCCCATTATAAATGAAAGGCAACAGCGAGAGGTGTTAGCCATCAGCCAATTATTTTTATAGGTTCATCGCACCTTGAGTCGGTTCTTTACAAGTTTTATTCCCCATATAAGTCATAATCGTCGCTATCTGTAATGGTCACATTGACTAGCTCCCCAATGCGCCTGTCTTTTGTCAGCGGTAGATAAACTAAGCCATCTATTTCTGGTGCATCGCTCATACTGCGGGCTATAATTTCATCGTCGGTTATGCTATCGATGAGCACAGTTTGTTGGGTGCCAATTTTCGCTTCTAATTTATTTCGACTAATCTCAGCTTGTACTTGCATAAAACGATGGTAACGCTCTTCTTTGACATCCGCAGGCACTGGATCAGCCAGATCATTTGCTTTAGCTCCAGAAACGGGTGAGTATTGGAAGCAACCTACGCGATCGAGTTGAGCAGTTTCTAAGAATGATAGTAGTTCTTCAAATTCATCTTCTGTTTCACCAGGAAAGCCAACAATAAACGTAGAGCGCAAGGTGATGTCTGGGCAAATATCACGCCAAGATGCAATGCGAGCTAATGTGTTTTCACTGCTGGCTGGGCGCTTCATGGCTTTAAGTACGCGTGTACTGGCGTGTTGTAATGGAATATCCAGATAAGGCAGAATGAGTCGGTCACGCATCAAGGGGATGATTTCATCTACATGAGGGTAGGGGTAAACATAATGTAATCGTACCCAAATACCTAATTCACCAAGTTGTTCGCACAAATCATAAAAACGCGTGCTGACAGTTTTGCCTTGCCATTCAACAGATTGGTAACGTGTGTCGATACCGTAGGCACTGGTGTCTTGAGAAATAACCAATATTTCCTGCACGCCGGCATCTTTTAAACGTTTGGCTTCGGATAGTACCTGTGTCATCGGGTAACTTTGTAATTTACCCCGCATGGTGGGAATGATACAAAAAGTACATTTTTGATTACAGCCTTCGGAAATTTTTAAATAGGCGTAATGACGAGGAGTTAGTTTAATACCTTGAGGAGGAACGAGTTGGGTAAATGGATCAGCTGGTGGTGGTAGATGACGGTGTACGGCACGTACTACTTCTTCGTAGGCATGAGCGCCGCTAATGTGCAACACATCGGGACAAGCCTCTCGAATCATCTCAGCTTTAGCACCTAAACAACCAGTAACAATAACACGACCATTCTCAGCCATTGCTTCCTGAATGGTGTCTAACGATTCTTTGACTGCAGAGTCAATGAAGCCACAGGTATTAATGACCACAATACCTGCGTCTTGATAACTTGATACAAGATCATAACCTTGCGCACGCAATTGAGTAATAATCCGCTCAGAATCAACTAATGCTTTAGGACAACCTAAACTGACAAAACCCACTTTATGATTCATAGCACTCTATCTGATAAAAAAGTGTGCGAATTATACGGGGTTAAGAGGGTGGTTGTCTATGTAGGGATGGGTGAGGAACACACGAAGGTAGATCAACCCTCAATATACAGAGGCACTTGTTCAAGCATTTCTTCAAACTGCGCAAAAACATCCGTATTCCAGAATCTCAACACCCTAAAACCAAAATGTTCCAAATATTTAGTACGGTTGTCATCATAATCTTTGTTGTCCGAATGTTGTCCACCGTCTAATTCAATAACCAGTTTATGACTCAAACAAATGAAATCAACAACATAAGGGCCTACAGGATATTGTCTTCTGAATTTTAGACCTAAAAGTCGCCTGCTTCGTAGATATTGCCAAAGCTTAACTTCAGGAACTGTACTGGTTTGACGAAGCTTCCGTGCTACACCGATCCCCATTGTTTTGATCTACCTTCATAGTAGGTTCCTCTCCCATTGATGTGAGAGGATGCCCAACAGGGCAGGTGAGGGTAGATCAACATTGTTTATTAACTACCCTCATCCGCCTGTCGGCACCTTCTCCCGTCAACAGGAGTAGGAGGTTATTTATAAACCTATCGCTTTAGGAGGGCAGATATATGCATTACCTAGATTTGTCACGTTGGTTTGCGACATATGACCACTTACCATGCCATCAGAGCCGCCAACAGAGCCGGTGTTTCCTGCGCGTGTGGTAATGAGTTGGATATAGTTGGCGCCTAGTTTGCTTGCTTTATTGCGCATGTCATTCATTGCGCCTTCTTCTAAATGTTTGTTAGAAGTGTAGTTACCAGTAAAAAAATTCCCTTGATTCCCTACGACTTGCCCAACATATTTGCAGCTTTTAGGTGCTGGGTTGGTAGATGAGATTACACGGGCTGCTTGGGGTTCAATAGGGGTTGCGGCGCAACCAGCCATTAGAACTGTAAATGCGGCGATTGCTATACCCGAAGTTTTTTTCATGATTTAAACACCTCATTGATTATTGGACGTGTAAATTCTATATTTTATGTAGATGTTGATCAACAGCAATTCTAATTGGGCATCAAATAGCTATGTCTTGCGTTCTAATACCTTGTTTAAATTGGCATAAAAAGTACTAGTGGATATTTCGCCCACTAAGCGCAGTTTACTTAACTCCTCTCCCTCTGCATTAAAAAAAAGAAATGTAGGTGGTGCGACGACATCGAAATGGTTGAGAAGCGCTCGGCTTTCGGCATTATTTGCTGTGAGGTCTACTTTTAATACAACAAAATCGCTTAATGTTTCCCGGATCTGTGCATCCTGTAAGGTTGTTTTATCTATCACTTTACATGAGGCGCACCAATCAGCATAAAAATCTAGCATTACTGGTCTGCCTTTAGCATTAGTCAGGGCTTGTTGGAGTTCGTTATAGGTTTTTACAACTTCTATCGTCTCCTTATGGGTCTCAACTTTATTGGTTGCTGCGAGTGGTTGTAATGGATTGGTTTTGCCTTGGCTTGCGCCAATCAGTATCAATAGACCATAAATCAAAAGCATAATGCCTAAACCTTGGCAAAATTTATCATGATTAGACTCGGCTCTGGTTAAAGCGCCCATAAAAATACCAGAGAAAATGGCTAACCCTGCCCATAATCCCATAATTAATGTGCCAGGCAAGACGCGCTCCATGAGATAAACAGCAACAGCGAGTAGCATTATGCCAAAAAAGGTTTTTACAGCGTTCATCCAATGACCTGCTTTGGGTAATAATTTTCCTGCCGACGCACCAATCAATAAAAGAGGCGTTCCCATTCCAAGGCTTAAGAAAAACAAGGATAAACTGCCTAAAGCTACATTGCCGGTTTGAGCTATGTAGCCCAACGCTCCAATTAATGGAGCTGTGACGCAAGGGGACAAAATTAATGTGGATAAACAGCCCATTACCGCAGCGCTTAAGTAATGGCCACCACTTTGACTACGTGTCACGTTTGCCAATTTAGCTTGCCAGGAAGTGGGCAAACGCAGTTCATAGAAGTTAAACATAGAAAGCGCGAGCAATACAAAAATTAGGCTAAATAAACTAATAATCCAGGGTGATTGCATAGCAATTTGTAAATTACTGCCCATTAAGGCAACGATTGCGCCAACAGCAGCATAGGTTACGGACATACTTAATACATAGCTTAAAGATAGGCAGAAAGCTTTGCTGGTTGATATATTGTTGCCGTGTCCAACGATAATACCGGATAGCACAGGGACCATAGGTAATATACAAGGCGTAAATGACAGCAATAAACCAAAACCAAAAAAACTGAAAATAATAATGACCCAATTGTTTGCAGAAAATAATTTTTCCAGTTTGTCACTTTCACTGAGAGCTGTTTCTTTTGCTGGAGGAGTGTTGTCCATATTTTCTATAGAGACATTAGTGAGCGCTAGTTGATCATCAACCGTTAATTTAACCTGGCTGGTTTGTGGAGGGTAGCAAAACCCTTCATCCGAACACCCTTGGTAATGGACATCTAACAATGCTTCGCCAGGATGCTCTCCTAGAACAGCCACGGGTAGTGTCAGGTGATCACGATATATAATGTAGGTTTTTCCTCGAGCATCTTTATGTTTAAGCGCATTTGGGAAGCGAATCATCCCTAGGTGAACATTGCTGTCAAGGGCTTCGGTAAGTTTTATACGATTTTTATATAAAAAGAATCCTTTTTTGATGTTCCAATCAGCTGTGAATGTGTTGGGGTCAATTTGCTTTACTGAAAGCTGAAAAACATCTTTTGCTGGTGGGGGGCTTGCCATACTGAGCAAAGGAATAAAAAGCAATATTAATAAAAAACGTTTATTCATCACAAATCCGCACCTTAATAACATTTAAGCCTCATTATATTCGAGTTTTGAGAAGGTTGCATGAAACATTCAGCGCAAGGCAGGAGCAGCAAAATTCAATTACAGCAAAACCACGTCATTCTGAACACCGGGTGGGGGAGTAATAAACAAATTTTGTAGTATTTTATTGTTTTATGGTTTATTGTTGCTCATTTTGAAATTATGGCGGCTATAAAATGAACATAATAGAGTTGAAGAAGCTTATTAATGAACAGATAGCATGGCAAGATTCTTTGAGGATTTTTTGTTCAGGGACAACAGGAATTGATGCCGTTGAAGACAAGACAAAAGTAATATCAACACAGATTAATCAGTCTAATCTTTTGTTTAAGCTTAAGTCCTGTCTAGAGAGGTGTAATATGGACAAGATAAATAATATGTTGGGACAATATTACGCGGAAAATATTAAACAATGTGATTTTTTAAACACAGTTAAATTCCTTGGTGGAATTATTCGATTTGAAACAGAGCCATTTCGTTTGAAAGAAATTCCAAAGTTGGATGCTGCTGAAATAGCTTTATCAGAAGCAAGAAAACGAAAAGCTGGTGGCCACGCTCAGCCACCCATGAAAAAGAGTAGACTTGCAGAGGGTGTATTTGGAGAGTCTCAACTATCGACAGAAGAGGCAATAGAGCAAACTGGTTTCAAACTATCCCAAGCTCAATCGATGTTGGAGAAATGTCAGAGGGAGAATGAAGATACTACATACATAATGGCAAGGATTAAGATGTACACCAAAAGACTCGAAGAACTGGAGAAACAACAGCAACTGCCGCTCGAGAATAGGGCTGTTTCTATTGATGAGGCTGCTCTTCTTTTGGATATCTTTACAAGAGAGGAACAGAGATTTGATCCAGATCAATTTGATGAAGAGAAATTTTCGTCAATGGGCTCCCCGTAGCCGTCACTGCCATTAAGTTAAGAGACCTTGTCATTCCCGCGAAGGGCTCCCGTCGAACTACGCGGGTCTGCTTACCATAAAGTAATTTATTTTTGATTACCCCTTGAAAGAACCTGAGATGCCCCCATATGTCTGTCATCAGCGTTTTTTGTATAACATCGAACGCTAGGAAGTCAGAGCATTACTCTGAATAATTATCAAGTGATAACCAAACCAGGAGAAAACGAGAATGAAGATTCGTCCTTTGCACGATCGTGTGGTTGTTCGTCGTATGGAAGATGAGCGCACTACAGCCGGTGGTATTGTAATTCCAGATAGCGCTGCAGAAAAACCAATGCGTGGCGAAATCATCGCTATTGGCGCTGGTAAAATTTTAGACAACGGTGATCTACGTGCTTTAGCTGTAAAAGTTGGCGACGTAGTACTGTTTGGCAAGTACTCTGGTACTGAAGTTAAAGTAAATGGTCAAGAATTGGTCGTGATGCGCGAAGATGACATCATGGGTGTTGTTGAGAAGTAATTTTATCGATTAAAGGAGATAAATAATGGCTAAAGAATTACGTTTTGGTGACGATGCTCGCCAACAAATGCTTGCTGGTGTAAATGCATTAGCAAACGCAGTACAAGTAACAATGGGTCCACGTGGACGTAACGTTGTACTAGAAAAATCTTATGGTGCGCCAACTGTAACGAAAGACGGTGTATCTGTTGCTAAAGAAATTGAATTTGAAGATCGCTTTAAAAATATGGGCGCTCAAATGGTTAAAGAAGTTGCTTCTAAAACTTCTGATACTGCAGGTGACGGTACAACTACCGCAACTGTATTAGCTCGTTCAATTCTGGTTGAAGGCCATAAAGCAGTTGCTGCTGGCATGAATCCTATGGATCTGAAACGCGGTATCGACAAAGCAGTTCTTGCAGTTACTAAACATTTGCAATCATTGTCTAAGCCTTGCAAAGATGGCAAAGCAATCGCGCAAGTAGGAACAATTTCCGCTAACTCTGATGAAGCTGTTGGCTCTATCATTGCTGAGGCAATGGAAAAAGTGGGTAAAGAGGGCGTTATCACTGTTGAAGATGGTAATGGTCTAGAAAATGAATTATTGGTCGTTGAAGGTATGCAATTTGACCGTGGTTACATTTCCCCATACTTCATTAACAATCAACAAAATATGTCTACTGAACTTGAACAACCATTCATTTTATTGGTTGACAAGAAAATTTCTAGTATTCGTGACATGTTGTCTGTACTCGAAGGTGTTGCTAAATCAGGGCGTCCATTGTTGATCATTGCTGAAGACGTTGAAGGCGAAGCATTGGCTACTCTGGTTGTTAACAACATGCGTGGTATTGTTAAAGTATGTGCTGTTAAAGCGCCTGGCTTTGGTGATCGTCGTAAAGCAATGTTGCAAGATATTGCTATTCTGACTCATGGC
>CAZYME010000038.1:6295-18586 GCA_964648115.1 uncultured Legionella sp. | reverse complement strand
TTTGCTTATCTTGGTTTTGCTTATCTTGGTTTTGCTTATCTTGGTTTTGCTTATCTTGGTTTTGCTTATCCTGGTTTTGCTTATCCTGGTTTTGCTTATCCTGGTTTTGCTTATCCTGATCCTGCTTATCTTGATTTTGCTTATCCTGGTTTTGCTTATCCTGGTTTTGCTTATCTTGGTTTTGCTTGTCCTGGTTTTGCTTATCCTGGTTTTGCTTATCCTGGTTTTGCTTGTCCTGGTTTTGCTTGTCCTGATCTTGCTTGTCCTGATCTTGTTTATCTTGTTCCTGCTTATCCTGGTTCTGCTGCTGGCGTTCTTTATCTTTTTTTAGCAATTTTTCTAGGATTTTACGATTATGTAAAGCATCTTGATTATCTGGATTTATCGCTAAGGTTTTATCATAAGCATTAATTGCTTGCTCGTACTTGCCCATATGAGCCAAGGCATTGCCTTGATTATAATAAGCGTCTTCGCTTTTGGTAGACGGGTAGAGCTTAGCTGCTTGTTCATAGTCACCAGCACGATAAGCGGATGTAGCTCGCCAGTCAGGGCGCAGAAAAGTATCATTTGCTTGTTTAAATTGTTTTTTTTCCATCAGGGTTTGTCCCTGTTGGTCCTTCGTCGACCACAAATCTTGCCAGGTAAATGCATGCACTTGTGTGGTTAGAGATAGCAGTATAACCAGTTGATAAAGCATCCTCATGGTAGCCAACCCCTTCGAAATGCTGGTAACAAAAAAAACAGAGCTGGAATTAGAAACCAACGCCCTTGATCGCGCCATATGGGCATGTCGTTTTGTAAATTGGCAGTGTATTGTTGATTGCCCTGGGTGGTTTTTAGCCATTGCTCCAGGTCTGTGGAGGTATCGCTAAAGGGAATCACCTCACCATGCCCCGCTTGAGCAAACTCCTGAAACAAGGGGTTCGCAGGGGTATCTGTCTTGGTAACTGGCATGATGGAGGTATAAACTCCAGCCTGAGCCAATGCTTTTGCGGCTTCAATATCATTTCTAGAAGGGCTTGAAGCAGTAAGGACTAAAATGTGCCCTTGCTGAAACCCGGCTTGTACAATCAATTGATGCGCTTGATCTATAGCGCTACTTAATTCTTGCCCTTCTACGGGCATTACATCTGCAGTCAGAGAAGAGAGCAGGGCATCAATGGTTTGCCCATCATCAGTAAGGGGTGAGACAACAAAAGGCTCGCCTGTGTAGACTACTAAACCAAATTGCCCAGCATCTTTATGTTGAAATAAATCATGTAATTTAAATTTAGCGCGGCTCAATCGGTCCGGTTGCAAATCGTTGAGCAGCATTGCCTCAGACATATCCAACACCACTACTCGAGGCTGGATTTGTTGATAAGTAGGCACAGGTAAACGTGACCAAGTAGGGCCTGCTAAGCTGACAATCATCAGCAGTATACTGACAAAGAGTAGTAGCATAGAAAATGTACGCCGGCTGTATCCTTTGGTTTGTATCAAATAGGGTAGTAAATGTGCATCACACACCTTGCTCCAAGCTGTGGTCACTGAAGTTTGTCGAAATAAGCGCCAGCCAAGCAACACGAGCGGGAGCAGGGTTAGCAACCATAATGGCCGAATAAAATGAAACTCAGTCATCACGAGGAGGCCTCCTGTCGACGCGAGGCCGCGTTAAAGCCTGCAAGTAAACCAGCTCTATCTCCAAGCCAATATAAAAGTAAGAAAACAGCGATTGCTAAAGGCCAGGGATAATAGTCAATTTGAGGTCGTAGAGTGGCTTGCTCTTGGGATATAGTTTCAATTTGGTTAATCGTTTGATAAATGGTCTGCAAGGATTCTACGTCAGTTGCGCGAAAGTAACGCCCACCTGTCATTTTTGCAATTTCTTTTAAGGTTGCTTCATCCAATTCAGCTGTTACATTCATGTTAAGCAACATACCACCCATTTGTGGAGCAGCTTCTGAGCCTAAACCAATGGTATAGACTTTAATCCCATCAGCACTTGCGAGTTCCGCGGCTTTTAGAGGAGCTAACACCCCAGAGTTGTTCACCCCATCCGTTAATAAAATAATCATGCGACCTTTTGCAGGCACATTTTGCAAACGCTTCACAGCTAGCCCTAAAGCATCTCCGATGGATGTGGTTTTACCTGCCAAGCCAACTGTCGCGTCTTCAAGGCGCAGCAATACGCTATTACGGTCGTGGGTAAGTGGGGTTTGCAAATATGCGTGGCTACCAAATAAGATCAAGCCAATTTTATCGCCGCCTCGATCTTTAACAAATTGCTCGGCAGTACGTTTGACCACGGCCAATCGCGTAGTGGGACGCCCATGCAAGATCATATCGCTCATTTCCATACTACCTGAAATATCCAGTACTAACATGATGTTATAGCCTTCTCGTACAAATGGTTGCGGTTCACCTATCCAACGCGGGCCTGCTAATGCAAACAGTAATAAAGACCATATTAAAAACAACAGCGTCATTTTGCTTTGTTTTGCGATATGCCGCTTCTCATTTTCGACAATACCAACCATGGCGTTGAAAAACGGGATTTTTAAAGCGGCTGGTAGTTTTAGCTCCGAGCGAGGTAACCAAAACCAAATCAACCACGGTAGAGGTAATAGAATTAAAACCCAGGGCCACGCTAATTCAAACATGGGCCTCTCCTTTGACTGATCCAATCGCGCACCATTTTGAATAACAAACCCAAATCTTGCGACACGTTGGGTTGATAAGGGGTTTCAAGCAACTCTGTACGCACTTCCTCAAAATGTAGCCCTTTTGCTGAGCTATTTAAAAATAGGATCCATTCGTCGCCCTGCAGGCTAGCAACTTTGGTACGCGGAAAATAGACCAATGCCACGCGCTTCAGTAACTCTGATACACGGGCGGCACTTAATTGGGTACTGGCCTCGCGTTGGTACTGTTGTTGATAGTTCGCTAATAAACGTAAGGCTTGGCGTTTCGCACGGCCATTTTTATAATGGCGAATGAGAAAAATAATAGCGGTGATTAGCGATACAGTTACTAATATTGCTAGTAAATACCAACCTGGAGCCAGCGGCCACCAACCAATAGGGCTTGGTATATGGATATCGCGTAATTGAGTTAGGGCGTCTTGATTATTCATTTTTTCAAACGTCCTAAAATATTTGCCCACCCTACAAATCTTACGTATTGCGGCTTGACCGTGGTATCCACAGATCTCCTGGATACCGCGGTCAAGCCGCGGTACGTAGGAATTATCAAGCAGCGGTACATGAAATTTTTGTTAGCCATGCTCTCTCCGCGGAAAAGTTTGCCGCACCAGCAGCGGTAAATCAGTTTCTGCGGTGACTTGTGCGTATTGAATTTGCAGGCGTTTCAGCTGAGTTTGTAATGTGGTGATGCGCTTTTCACAATAGTTTACATATCCACGGCTAACCGCTTTCACAGTCGTATCCAGAAGAATTTCGTCGTGGCCATTCGTGATGGCATATTGCTGTGGTTTCGGAGGCGCTATCTCTAAAGGATCGCAAAGATGATAGGCTAAAATGTCATTATGGCTACGAATCCTGCTTAAATGCTGTTCACTCTCTTTATCCATGTTATAAAAATCGCTAATTAACACTAAAATAGTGCCAGGTTTTGCAACACGTCGAACGCGCTGCAGCGCATAGCTTAGAGGTCTATTTTCTAATGATGTAGAGGATTCTGGCATATTACGAGTGTATTGGCTTAGTGATGCTAAGAAGGGTAAAACGCCAGCCTCACGGCTGCGGGGTGTAAATTCATTATGTGTAGCTGCAGAAAACAGCAATCCTCCGATGCGATCACCCTGCTTGATGACTGTCCAGGCTAACAGCGATGCTAATTGTGCTGCTACAACAGACTTAAAAGCTATGCGCGTGCCAAAATACATGGAGGGGTTAAAATCTACCAGAATCACTACGGGGCGTTCACGTTCTTCTTGGTATAATTTGATATGCGGTTTGCCGGTTCGGGCCGTTACTCGCCATTCCATGTGCCTGATTTCATCGCCGGCTTGATAATTACGCACCTCTGAAAAGTCCATGCCGCGGCCACGTAATTTAGATAAATGATTCCCAGCCTGGGTTACACGGCCTTCCGGATGGTAACCTACAGTCTGCGCATAACGTTGCAAAGCGATTAATTCGGGGAGCTCCGCAGTAACTCCATTGGTCATGGCAAGGCGACCAGTCGCAAGAGCGCATCCAAGAAATCATCGCTGCTCACCCCTTCAGCTTCAGCTTCAAAGGTGAGTAAAACGCGATGTCGCAGCACATCATGGGCAATGACATGGATGTCTTCAGGTGTCACATAGTCACGGCCAGCGAGCCAGGCATGGGCTTTAGCGCATCTGTCTAGCGCAATAGTTGCACGTGGACTGGCCCCGTATCGTAACCAACGTCCCAGCTCCTTGCTATACGCACCAGGGTTACGAGTTGCGATAACTAGCTGCACAAGATAATTTTCTAGATTTTCACTGGTGTGAACATTTAGTACTTGTTTGCGAGCTGTAAATAATACGCTTTGTGGCAGAGGAGTAATTAAATCCTTAGTGGTTTCTTTGGTAAATGTATTTGCAGCCAAGGCTTCACGCCTTGCGAGCGTTAAGATATCGTGCTCAACTTGCGCCTCGGGATATCCAATTTTCACATACATTAAAAATCGATCAAGTTGGGCTTCAGGTAAGGGGTAGGTTCCTTCTTGTTCGATAGGATTTTGCGTTGCCATTACAAGAAATAACTCAGGCAATGGGTAGGTTTTTCCGCCGATGGTTACCTGACGCTCTGCCATTGCTTCTAGCAGCGCCGATTGCACTTTGGCCGGAGCGCGGTTAATTTCGTCTGCTAAAACGGTGTTGTGGAAAATAGGGCCGGGTTGAAAGACAAAGGAGCCGTCTTCTGGATGATAAACGTCGGTACCTGTTAAGTCTCCGGGCAATAAATCTGGTGTAAATTGGATGCGATGAAAATGGCCTTCCACCACTAACGATAATTCTTTGACAGCTCGGGTCTTTGCTAAGCCTGGCGCGCCTTCGACTAATAAATGGCCGTCTGCGAGCAACGCGATTAGCAAGCGTGATATGAGATTTTTCTGCCCAAGAATTCGGGTATTAAGATAAGTACTTAACTGCAATACTTGCTGCTGAACTAGCTGCGTAGAAGAAATTTCTGCCTGCTCCATTAACTCCTCCTAAGGAAGTGCCTTCCTAAACAATTTCGTAACTACTCACTTTCCTCGCGCCGACGTCCCGCGGTCAAGCCGCGGGACGTAGTGTTACGAGGATTGAGAAAATCACACAATTTCTACATTATCAGCCTGCGGGCCTTTTTTACCTTGTACTATATTGAATTGAACGGCAGCGCCATCTTGCAGTGCCTTAAAATCTGCTGGCTTGGTTGCGGCAGCATGGAAAAAATATTCTTGCTTTCCTGCGACAATAAAGCCAAATCGTTTTTTTCTATCAAAGAATTTGATCGTTCCAGATATTTTTTTACTCTGGCATGTTCCTAGAAAAATACGTTTTATTGATTGAATAATGTTTTTTATGCTCATTAAATATTCCTGTAAATTATATATGTGCTCAGGTTGCATTGGAGTTATAGATAAATCATTCGGGGGAGCCAGCCTGTTCGCACTATTTTATTCCAACTCCGCCGCAGAGAGAGATTAGCATTATATGGGGTTCTGTTCAAAATTTTTCAAGATTTTTTCACATTTTAAATGATACAATCAAGTCCCAGAACACTACAAATCACATGAACGGAGCCAGTACCTGAATGAAAGCAAAACAGTTTTTAGTATCCACGATGTTTCTCATCCTTTCAACAGTAGCGATGGCTGAGATGGTGATCCCGACTCAAACACTCTTACCTGAGCCTTACTCGGTTTTCACGGATGGAACAACGGTCCTTAATCACCCTCAACCTGGTTTTACAGAGGCTTTTCTTCCAACAGTTAACCTATATAAAGGCAACCCTGGTTGCTATATAGCATGTTATTCGCATCAAAAAGAGAATTCTATTTACCCTGTTGGCGATAATATTTACGTAATGGGCCAAGTGCGAGTAGCTGGAAAATATGCGGCCAGAATTTGTGAACCAACCAACTTTGCCGGAAAAGATATTAGTGCAAATGATATTTTTAAAGCGATTTGCAGCGAAAAAATTGAAGCCTGTAAAGGCACTCGTTGTTGGGCTGGTGGTGATACGGGCGGCTGGTTTGGAATTCCATAGAGGCGGCTCCTCCTGGTTATAGTGGCCTATAATATCATAATCGTTAATTTGCATCACAAAGTGTTTTTAAATAGTACAAAGTTGTGGTATTATTTACAAATTGCAAATTTTTATCTATTGATGTGATGCAACTAAAAATAGAATACGCGCAGGCCGCGCAGGCCGCTTGTGCGCATGTTTACAAGGTATGTCCGCTTGGCTCAGCTAATCGCCCCAATGTATCTGGTAAAACCATGGCGTTAGCCGAGGAGGCTTTGATCAGAGAAAAGAAGGATTTTGATCGGCATGTAGAGGCAACTCTTAAATTACCTTTGCACAGTATGGAAGAAAAGCACCTTCTTATTATTCGTTTATTAGCTGACGTTGCTGAAAGAGCGAAAGCTGGAAACTGTCAAGAGATGGCCGCTGTGGCCTTTCTTTTTTTATTAGCGAAAGGCATTTTTCCTATAGAGTTGGTTTCTGTGAAAAATCATACGTTTGTCATTGTTGGACGAGATTCTAAGACTCCAATTGACACGCCTGAAGAATGGAATAAAGAAGCGGTTATCTGTGATCCCTGGTACAGGGATTATACACGCAATGCTGGACAGGGCTTCTTTTCTAAAGCGGAATCAATAAGCGATTTTCGACAATATATTAATTTCAAGGATATTTCTATTGGGTATGCTCAATATGAACAAAAGGATGTCAAAGAAGTACCCACGATACCCCTAGATTTTCATAACTGATGGCGTCATTGCCTGTATGGTTACTAATGACTTTGCACCAGTAACTCTTTTGCATGCGACCTTGTTTGCTCTGTAATCGTTAACCCACCCAACATCCGGGCAATTTCATTGATTTTTTCTGGTTCGGCTAGTGCTGTGACATGGGAAAATGTTTGCTCGTTATCGCTTTCTTTTTCCACCATAAAGTGATGATGAGCGCAGGAGGCGACTTGGGGTTGGTGGGTTACACAAAATACTTGTAAACGCTCGCCCAATTTACGTAGCAATTGGCCAACCAAGGCCGCTGTTGCGCCTCCGATGCCTACGTCAACTTCGTCAAAGAGTAGGGTTGGTGTGGAGCCTCTTTGGGCTGTAATGACATGAATAGCGAGCCCAATACGCGATAACTCGCCTCCCGAAACCACTTTGGCTAATGTGTCCGGGGCCATTCCGGGATTAGTGCAAACAATATATTCTACTTTGTCTAAACCGTGTGCGTGCATTTTATCAAGTGGAGTAATTTGCAATTTTATGAACCCTTTAGGCATGCCCAATTGGCGAATGCTTAAACTAATTTCATCAGCCAGTTTTTCCGCATGCTTTTGCCGTGAGGACCGCAATGCTAGAGCTGCTTTTTCGTAGGCTTGTAAGGATTGGTCGTATTGCTGCTGCAGTTTTTGTTGTTCTTGCTCTGAATCTTGTAAACGTGCCAGCTCTTGTTGTAAACAAAGGACGTGGGTTGGCAATTGACTTGCTTCTACATGATATTTACGCGCTGCTTGATGCAGTTGGCTAATACGCTCTTCAACTGTAAGTAAGCGCTCTGGATCAAGTTGCATGCGCTCTGAAAATTTTGTTACCTCATCAAGTGCCTCGTCGCATTGAATCAGGGCGCTGTTGACAAGTTCACCAGCGTTTTTGATACAGTGCTGTTCTTGTGGAAGAGAGGCGAGTAATTGTAAAACATGGTGTAAACCTTGACGGATGTTAGGCTGCTCATCAGAATTTAGTAGTTCGGTGATTTGCTGAGCGTGTTCGATATATTCGCGGGCATGGTGCAGCAACTGATGTTCTTCATGTAAGGTTTGCATTTCACCTTCCTGCAAGCCTAAATTTTCTAATTCATCAATTTGGAATTGAAGCAGTGTCGCCTGATCATGTGTGGACTCTTGGTTTTGCAATTGTTGTAAGCGATGTTTTATTTGTTGGCATTGTTGATACTGCTGATTAACATTCTCCAGCAATTGTTGATGGCTAGCGTATTGATCTAACTGTTGGCGATGCGTGGCATGCTGTAAAAGTGTTTGGTGTTGATGTTGGCCGTGTATATCCACCAGCATTTCACTGAGCTCTTTTATTTTTTGCAAAGGAAACGGTTGGCCATTAACATAAGATTTAGAGCGCCCCTCCGCATAGATAACGCGCCGCAAAATTACTTCATCACTATCATTTGAAATATCGTGTTCAGCTAGCCAATCAGCCGGTTGAGAATTTTTATCGATATGAAAGCATGCACTGATGTCGCATTTATCAGCACCTTTTCGAATCACAGAGGCATCGCTACGCTCTCCTAATGCCAGCATTAGCGCATCAATCATGATCGATTTACCAGCGCCGGTTTCTCCCGTAAATGCAGTCATTCCTTGGGAAAAATCCAACTCAAGTTGTGAAACAATGGCGAAATTTTCTATACGTAAGGAGGTAAGCATAGTAGGTCGTCCTAAGAATCAATTCTCCGATAGCGCCGGTTTAAATCCCCAGCCTAGCTTAATGCGTAATGTATCATAATAATGATATTCACGAGGATGTAACAACCGTAAATGCTGAGCATTTTTTTCGATGGTAACGTGTTGGCCGGGTTTTACTATGCGTGACTCATGCCCGTCACAACTGATTTGTAAATCGTTCTCGTTGCTTGGACTAATTCTTAAATCAACCACTGCTTCGCCATCAATGACTAATGGGCGCGAACTTAAGCTATGCGAAAACATGGGCACTATTACAATGGCATTGAGTTGGGGGTGCATAATTGGCCCGCCTGCTGATAATGCATAGGCCGTAGAGCCGGTGGGGGTGGCTACAATTAATCCGTCAGAACGATAATGGCTGACAAATTGTTGATTAACATACACTTCAAATTCAATCAAATGCGTTTCGGAACCGCCGCTTAATACTACATCATTTAACGCGTTACCTTGGAAGTAAGTTGTGTCTTCACCATGAATGCGGGTTTGTAGCAAAAATCGTTTTTCTTCTGTGTATTCGCCCGCTAAGACTGCACCCAATTGCGTTTCAATGTCTTGTGGTGATATATCGGTTAAAAAGCCCAAACGACCGCGGTTAATTCCAATTACGGGTACGTTAACGTTAATAGCCATACGAGCTGCTGATAACAAACTACCATCACCACCAACAACTACGATTAAATCCTGTTTTTTACCCATCTCTTCCTGAGTAAGGACGGGGAGAGTAATGTCAAAATTAAGGGCGGTGTCACTGTCAAGGAAGGTGTCGATTTGTTGCTCTTGCAAGTAATCAACCAAGCGCTGCAAGGTTTCATTGACGCCATGGTTGGCACGGTATTGTCGCGCATACAGGATGACTCGTTTAAATTTTTGATTTGTCATGGAGCAATCCATTTAAAATAAATTTTCACCTGTGCGGAGCAGCATTGTTGGGCCATGGGCCCAACCTACATAGACTCCCACTGGTGGGGAGGATCATTATTCCAATGTAGGTTGGGCCCATGGCCCAACAAATTCACACCAGGAGCATTAATCCTCGCTATTCGCAGCTCTAGAAGTACGCTTTCTATCGTGCTCTTTCAGCTCTTTTTTACGGATACGAATCGATTGCGGTGTTACTTCTACAAGCTCATCATCATCAATAAATTCCAACGCTTGTTCCAAAGAGTATTTAATAGCAGGCGTCAGTACAATATTTTCATCCGTTCCTGAAGCGCGCATATTAGTTAATTGTTTTTCTTTGGTAACATTCACGACCAAATCGTTATCTCGCGCATGAATACCAACAATCATACCTTCATAACACATTACTTGTGGGTCGATGAATAAACGACCGCGTTCTTGCAGATTGAACAAAGCGAAACCACGAGCAACGCCGTTACAGTTCGCAATTAATACGCCACTGCTACGTTTACCAATGCGCCCCCGAATAGCAGGGCCGTAATGATCATAAACGTGATACATCAACCCGGTGCCTGAGGTGCTAGACAAAAATTCAGTGTGAAAGCCAATCAAGCCACGAGTAGGGACCATATAATCAAGACGGACTCTACCTTTGCCGTCTGGAACCATATTTTGCAACTCACCACGGCGCTCACCCAATTTTTCCATGATACTGCCTTGATGCCCTTCCTCGATATCAACGGTGACGCGCTCATAAGGCTCAAGCTGCGACTCGCCTTCTTGCTTCATAATAACTTCTGGTTTAGAAATCGCTAATTCATAACCTTCGCGGCGCATATTTTCGATGAGAATCGACAAATGTAACTCACCACGGCCTGACACCCTGAATTTATCAGGATCTTCAGTGTCTTCTACACGCAAGGCTACGTTATGCAATAGTTCAGTTTGAAGCCTTTCGCGTATTTTACGGCTGGTAACAAATTTACCTTCTTGGCCTGCAAATGGTGAATCATTGACCTGGAAGGTCATGCCGATGGTCGGTTCATCCACCATTAATGGCGGTAATGCTTCAACAACATTAGGGTCGCAAATCGTGTCGGAAATATTAAGCAGATCAATTCCCGTTACAGCAATAATATCACCAGCACGTGCTTCAGGAATTTCCACACGTTCTAGGCCTTTAAAGCCAAGTAACTGTAACAAGCGACCACTGCGGGTATTGCCATCTTTATCAATAATCTTAACAGGGGATTTAGCAGTGATATGCCCACGACTCACGCGGCCAATACCAATCGTTCCTACGTAAGATGAATAGTCCAACGAGCTGATTTGCATTTGGAATGGGCCTTCAGCATCGACATCTGGCGGGCTCACACAATCAACAATAGTCTGCAATAAAGCATCCATATTATCAGCGGTATCGCTGAGTTCAAGTTGGGCATATCCATTAAGTGCCGATGCATAAACAATAGGAAAATCTAGCTGCGTGTCATTTGCACCCAAATTATCAAACAGATCAAACACTTGATCCACGACCCAGTCAGGTCTTGCACCCGGGCGGTCAATTTTATTGATGACTACGATAGGGTTTAGGCCTTGAGCAAAAGCTTTTTGAGTAACAAAACGCGTTTGCGGCATGGGGCCATCAACAGCATCTACAAGCAATAGCACGCTATCGACCATAGAGAGAATACGTTCTACTTCACCACCGAAGTCAGCATGCCCTGGGGTATCTACGATATTGATTTGATGCCCTTTCCAATGCACACAGGTATTTTTAGCAAGAATGGTTATCCCACGCTCTTTTTCAAGCGCGTTAGAGTCCATAAGGCGTTCAACCTTCGGGCCTCGCTCGCTCAACGTACCGGTTTGTTGTAGTAATTTATCAACTAATGTTGTTTTACCATGATCGACATGCGCGATGATGGCGATGTTGCGGATTTTTTCTATCATATGAACCTTAAATTATTCGGACTACACGATTTTGCAAAAGGCAGGTTATTGTTCAGCATTTTGCCATTATACAACGAATTTCGTATGAAACCCAATCAAGCGCGTTTTTTACTTTATGTGCCTTGAATTAACAAAGATTTTTTTGTGTATTCCACATTTTGGTATAAGTTTTGCTACACTAATAGTGAGCTACTAAGAAAGGTGGATAGCTATGAACAAATTGATTTTACATCCCACCGATATGAGTCAATGGCACGCGCTAGTGAACGAAGCTCAAGCAGCCACTAGTTTAGTGCTGAACGAAAACACGGAAAGCTACTTGGTTTTTTTACTGATGCGCTTTTCGCAAACAACGCAGTTGATTGAATCAGTCATCGCGCTGGATTTTCTCGAGTCCATGCGTGTCCCCGGTAAGCGGCAAGTTGAACTTCTCCGTGATGTTGGCGATAAAAGCTTATTATTTTGTGGTCTTTTCCCTGGAATGGCAGTTAAACGACATGTGAGACTCGAGTATTTTAGCGATCTTGGCCAGGCGGCTTATTTAACCGTAAGCGAGCTACATGAAAGTGAATCGGCGGATTTATACTCTCAACTCAGCGCGCAATTTATTACTATGCAGCAAATCCTGCAGGCTATGCGAGGGGGGCCACTTCCGCAAGTTGGAGGTGAGCAAAAAATCGTAGCAATAAAGGATTCCATGCACTAATGGAATGTAACAGGTATTATAAATAGGTCACTGGATTGCTTCGTCGCTAC
>CAZYME010000038.1:0-6285 GCA_964648115.1 uncultured Legionella sp. | reverse complement strand
GCGGATGTAGTCTAGGACGTAGTCGGCGGTGGTGGGCACCACGCCCAGGGCCGCTTTTCTGTAGACTGTCGGGGCGTGGCGCTTCGCGACGAAGCAATCCAGTGACTTAAAAAATGCTAATAATTACACCAATGTTGGGTAAAGATCTTCCCAATGCGGATTTATTTTTTCAATCAAAGCTAATTTCCTCTTTCTTGATCCACCTTTAAGCTGTTTTTCTCGAGTTATAGTACTTATCATGTCTTCAATAAATTCATAATATACAAGGCGGTTACATTTATATTTTTGAGTAAACCCTGGTATATCCGCATGTTTGTGTTGGTATACTCGTTTGATCAAATCACTTGTGACGCACGTGTAGATGACTCCATTACGCCTATTCGCCATGATATAGACGGCGGGCTGTTTAGCTAGCATATTATTTCCTTATTATTGTTGGACTAGCTCTAAATATCTTAAGGGCTCTGGTCGTCGTTGCGAGGAACGTAGTGACGAAGCAATCCAGTGGCCTTAAGGTGTATCCATTTACTTCCGAAACAACAAAGTAATATCAATCGGATCAAAAATATATTGCTGATTACAAAAGTCACAGCGAACTTCTACATGCCCTTTTTCCTGTATCAATTGTTGTACGTCTTCTTCACCTAAAACAGTTAACACTTGTTTCATTTTTTCTTGATTACAGCGGCACTGAAAAGAAACAGAACGAGCTGGATAAAGACGTAATTCAGTTTCATGATAAAGTCGATGCAAAATGGTTTGATTGTCTAGCGTAAGAAGCTCGTGATCACTGATAGTTTGCCCCAACATTACAGCATATTCCCAAAACTCCTCACGCTGCTGTGTATCTTGACCCGGCATCAGCTGGAGCAACATACCGGCCGCAGAGTTCTCATCTACAGAAAGCCACACCTGGCTCGCAACTTGTTCTGATTGAGCAAAATAATGGGTTAGGTTTTCACTCATCGAAGTCGAGCGAATAGGCACTACACTTTGATAGGCTTGGGTTTTTTTATGTTGGTTGATAACCAGAACCATCTTACCATGCAAAAAAGCATCACTATAATCAATATCACCTGTGTCTTCTTGATGCTTCGCAAAAGCCCGAATTTGAAGCTCATGATCACACTGTACTAATAACAGTGACAGGCGCTTATCACCATGAAACTGCAAACTCACGTCTCCTTCAAATTTTATACTCCCAGCAAGCAGTAAACACGAAATCAATGCTTCGCCGAGCAAGGCTTTGACCGCTGGTGGATAGGGGTGTTGGTGCATTATCGTTTTAAAGGTTTCATCTAAATGCGCAATTTCACCACGAATGCTGGCGTGCTCAAACATGAAGCGTTGCAGAGTATCAGTTTCTTTCATTCTATACTTCACCTTAAAGAAAGCGCCAATTTTAGCACAAAGTTGCTATACTCCGCGTTTTTGCAAGGTATAAAATTATGCTAAATCCTCAACAAATGGCCGCCGTTAAATTTATTGATGGGCCTTTGTTGGTATTAGCAGGTGCTGGTAGTGGTAAAACCAGTGTTATCACCCAAAAAATTGCTTATCTAATTGAAAAGTGTGGTTACGCGGCGCAAAGCGTTTGTGCGGTGACCTTCACCAATAAAGCTGCCAATGAAATGCGCTCAAGAGTTGCGTCCACATTATCTCAAAAAGCTCGTCACGGTTTAAAAATCGCTACATTCCACACATTAGGACTTCGTATTCTCAAGCGCAGCGTTGACCGTTGTGGTTTAAAACCAGGGTTTTCTATCTTCGATAGTGAAGACTGCGTACAGACTCTACGCGGATTATTACCGACCTCCCGAGCTAGCGATCGTGAGTATTTATTACAGGTACAACAACAAATTTCCCACTGGAAAAATGAATTATTAGCACCCGACGCAGTACAGGCGCGTGTAGCCGATACACCACTACGTGCGGAAGCTGCCTCTATCTATCCTCTCTATCAAGAAGCGCTACAAGCCTATAACGCTGTAGATTTTGATGATCTAATTAGATTACCAGTGTACTTGCTAAACGAGCACCCAGATATTTTGGAGTACTGGCAAAATAAGATTCGGCATTTATTAATTGATGAATATCAAGATTCCAATACTAGCCAATATACCTTAGTGAAGCTACTGGTAGGCATCCGCGCACATTTCACGGTGGTTGGAGACGATGACCAATCTATTTACGCTTGGCGCGGAGCAAGACCTGAGAATCTTGCGCAATTACAACACGATTATCCAAAACTGATGGTGATAAAATTAGAGCAAAATTACCGTTCCACAGGCCGTATTCTTCATGCAGCTAACCAGCTGATTGGAAACAACCCTCATTTGTTTACAAAGAAATTATGGAGTGAGTTAGGCCATGGCGAGTTACTTCGGGTTTTAAGTTGCAAGGATGAGCAAGATGAAGCAGAGCAAGTCGTAGCTGATCTCATTAGCCATAAACTTCGTCACCGTACTTCTTATGGCGACTATGCTGTTTTATACCGTGGCAATCATCAGTCACGTGTGTTCGAAAAAGTGTTGCGACATCACAGCATCCCTTACCGTATTAGCGGTGGGCAATCGTGGTTCGCACGGATGGAGGTTCGAGATGTTTTTGCCTACCTCAAATTACTATGCAATGAGGCAGACGATGCGGCCTTTTTAAGGGTGATTAACACACCTAAGCGTGGTATTGGCGATGCAACTTTGAAGGCCTTGGGTAACTATGCGCAAACTCGAGGCCAAAGTCTATATGCTTGTTGTGATCATTTAGCATTGACAGAGCTAGTCGGTGAAAAACCGCGAGCAGCGCTCTATGCTTTTAAACAATGGCTGCATACGATTAAACAACGCTGTCAAAATGAGCCGGTGCTGGGTGTTCTACGTGACATGGTCGAGGATAGCGGATATGAAGCCCATATTTATGAGCAGTCGGATTCTCCTATAAAAGCCCAAAAGTGCATGGATAATGTTTGGGAGCTATTGGAATGGGTCGGGCGGCTTTTTGAAAAAGAGCAGGGTAGTATATTAGCGGATATCGTCAGTAAATTAATTTTGATAGATATTCTTGAGCAATCCGATGACCACGAGCCAGACACGCTGCAATTAATGACCCTACATGCCTCAAAAGGGCTAGAATTCCCTTCCGTATATTTAGTCGGAATGGAAGAGGAGCTGCTCCCACACAGAGTAAGCATAGACGATGAACAGATTGAAGAGGAGCGCCGCTTAGCCTACGTTGGCATTACACGCGCGCAAAAAACGCTGTGTTTAACCTTAGCTAGGCAGCGCCGGCGCGGTGGTGAAATGCAGGCATGCTTGCCTAGCCGATTTTTAGAGGAACTACCGCAGGACAGCTTGGAGTGGTTTGGCAAAAATGTCGAGCGCAATGAAGAAAAATCAAAAGCACTAGCCCGTTCTCATTTAGAGGGATTGAAGAACTTGTTGGAGTGATTTAATTCGTCAACTTAAGAGCCAAAACGTAGCTCACGGGCAGTCCTTCGCCCCGCGAGGGGCGGTGTTGAATAAATGGCTCCGTTCGTGCTGATGACGGCTTCACTGTCATTAAGTTAACGAAGACTGTCGTCCCCGCGAAGGCGGGGATCCATTTCTCCCATGGCACCTAGCCTGAGTCAGTGATGGATTCCCGCCTTCGCGGGAATGACAAAGTCTCTTAACTTAATGCCGTGAGGAGGAATGGAGCTAATTATTCAACAACTCCCATCAATGGGAGAGGATCCTGATTCCACTATCTGACAAAGGAGTTCTACATAGGTTTTTTATTACCCCGTAGCCCGCAAGCCCACACGCTCCTGCAATTCTTGATGCAAAAAGATGGGTGTGGGAGCTTCACCAAAGAAGCGGGCTCCATGGTATACGGGCTGTTCTTTTGCTCTGTTCAATTGCCGTCTAATAGTGTCTTCATCTGCTGCTCCGTCACGAAGCCCCTGCTGTAGTGTACCCAATGCAGCTCGCTCTGCAGTGGTCGGGCTTTCTTTTTCCATATAACGCTGGATGCGATAAACCGTGTGCGTTAATTTCCAATCTTGAGATGGTCGTAATGCCGTTTCAGGCAAGGCCACTTCTTTTTCTTTACGAAAGCCCATTTTTTCCGCTGCATCACCGTAGCTTAATTGATATGGCGTATGGCTTTCGCGTGATCCCGTGTTGCGTCTACTGAACCCCCAATCCCAGAGTGCGGACAGGTAATATAGCGGGATTACATAGGTAAAAATGATTTTAAGTGCAGCGGTAGGAATGTCAAGATCATGATTGTGGCTATGCCCCTTACCTAATCGTTCATTCAACAATGTTTTTGTATGCTTACGTTTATGCTCAAGTCGCTGTTGCTCTTGTGTCTGTTGATCATCTTGTACATGTTGATCTTCTTGCACCAGAGCCTCTTCATCTACTTGAGCATTCTCTTGTGCATCTACCAGAGTTGCCTCTTCTTCATGCTCATGGTGTGTATCATCACCATGAGGGTGATCATGCTCATGATTATGTGCAGTGGTAGTGCCATGCTCATGTTCATGATGATGCTCATGGGCATGCTCATGGCCAAAAAAGTAATGCAGATCTTCAAAGAGCTCGCTAATGAACCCCAAGAATGCAGCGAATTTTTGTGGAATACCTGGTATGCGATCAGCGGTAACTCCAATACTTATTAAATGTCCAAGAAAGAGCAGGACACGCAAAGGAGTTATGGTGAGGAATAATAAGATACGAAAAGGGTTAAATACCTGCGCGATATTTTCATGTTTACGTAATTCACTGTACCCTTCCTTTATTAATTTAATAAAGTACCAAAAATTCTTTCCCGCATCGGCAATCATGCCCAGAATTACTTCCAAAGATTCACGTGTGTTTTGTAAATTAAACACTAAAGCAGAGAGACCTGTAATGATGGGATTGATGACACCCATAATAAAGCGGGGTACTTTGGCCACCCAAGCGAACAGCGGGCGCGTTTCCTTCACGACTGTCCACCAGGTGCCCGCAGTACAAATCGTGAGGCCCAGTGCCAATACAATTAAAACCCATGCTGTTATGTGGCTTAAGACGGTGTCTACGGGTTTATGCTCTTGCGAGGCGTCATTCGTAGCTCGCGACATTATTCCTAAGTATTTAAGCCACTCGGACAACGTTTCATCCGCTATCATGTCCGTAATTGCATTGTAACTAAGTAGGCCATAAGCGGCGCCGGCAATAGCGGCCATAGGGATAATAAGTATAGGCCACAGAGTAATCGACATAGCGGCGAACAAGGGGATGATGGTAAATGTTTCGACTAGCAAATATGTGGTTCCCAAGCCCATAAAGATACCAGCAAAAATGCTGAAATATTTAGCCCACCAAAAGCTATTTTTGCGACTTTTAAGCAGTTGCAGGGTATTTTCGCGCTTTTGACGCCGCTCAGAGTTGTTAAGCCAGTCACGCAGCGTGGTTTCATATTCTGAGGTACCTGATTCATTAGCCGCAAATAACTGTAGAGAAAACCATTTTTCCATATCACGCAAGGTTTTTTCTACCCGTTTTTTACGGGCCTGACTCTCTTTATTCAAACGCTTATGCCCGAATACATGGAGTAATTCGAGTTGCCTTTCGTAATCTATGAAAAATTTAGGGATGCCTGGGGCGTGCTCGTGGGGTTCTTCACCCTCCGAATGTTCCTCTTCATGTGCATCGTCTTGCCCTTGCTGATCACCTTGCTCTTCGGCTTCACCATGCGCTTGATGTTCCTCATGCGTCTCAGACGCAGTTGTATCAGGAAAACTCTCTCTCAAATAATCTTTAGCAAGCTGGCGTTGAAGGAAGTTCTGTTTATATAGTTTATTCCACGCACCTTTGATATTTTGCCAATAAATTTCCGCTTCATATACGATGGAAAGCGCGAACGTTGCAAAAGCAAGGGGAAGAACAGGCCACAAGGCGAACATCCCACCAAAGCTTAACAAACCAATAATTAAGCTAGCCCCAACGGTAAGCAATAATAAGGTAAATTTGCGAAGTATTTTTTTTATTTTCATGAGGGAAAAGAAGGCAAATCAAAGTAATGATACTTTATACCAAATGAAAATGATTATCAATAACATTATGGCTGCCGAAAAATATCGTGCGTAAACCGGAGGGGGTATTCAAAAATCATGTAGCCCGTATGCAGCGAAGCGAAATGCGGGATCTCATTAAAGAAATAAAAATGACCATATTGCCGTCATCAAAAAATAATAAATAAACGTAGGTTGGGCCAAGGCCCAACAACTGCGCGAAGCGCCACCCAACCCAATATAAA
>CAZYME010000037.1:0-19428 GCA_964648115.1 uncultured Legionella sp. | reverse complement strand
ACCTTGGCAAGGTTGTGCTCTACCACTGAGCTATTCCCGCGTCTCTACGGGGTGCAATTCTACCGGAAATCGGTACCCTGTCAATAACAAAATCACTCGGTTTTTGCAGTTAATTGTGGCCACGCAATAGTGATATAAATAACCATTGACCAAATTGTTAAAATTGCTGCTATATACAACAAAATAAAACCAAGCACGCCCCAATAAGAGGTGGATGGATAAAAAGCCAACAACAAAACCAAAGCGATCATCTGTAAAGCTGTTTTTACCTTTCCAATATAACTGACAGTAACGCTAGCTCGGCGGCCTATTTCTGCCATCCACTCTCTGAGGGCTGAAATAACAATCTCTCGGCCGACAATAATAATGGCAGGCAACGTAATATAATTCAGATCTTTCGCCCCAACTAATAACAACAAACTGGTAGCGACAAGCAATTTATCAGCAACCGGGTCAAGAAACGCACCAAAGGGTGACATCTGTTTTAACTTGCGTGCGAGATATCCATCTAACCAATCGGTAATGCTTGCTGTTGCAAAAATAACTGCTGCAGCTCCATGTGCCCAAGAGAACGGCAAATAGAAAATACCAACAAAGACTGGAATGAGCAGCATACGCAGAAGAGTTAGCAAATTAGGTAAACTGGTTAATGTAGTCATATTTTCACACCTTATTCTGGCAGTTTTAAATACTTCGCTAATTGCTGGTAATCATCAAACACTTCCAGCGCACCAGCAGCACGCAGCTCGACCGCCGCCTGCTGATAGAAATCAACACCAATGACATCAACATTAATTTGTCTCGCCATCTCCACATCCGTCACAGAGTCACCCACCATAAGGGTTTGTGAAGCCGTAACCCCACATACGTCCATGATTTCCTCAAGCATTTGAGGACACGGTTTTGCGGGTGTTTGGCCTGCGGAGCGCGTGGTGGTAAAAAAAGCACTCAATCCCACAGCCTGTAAAGCACGTTGCAAAGAGTGGTGCCCTTTATTAGTCGCAATGGCTAACTCCATTCCCGCATCATGGATTTGTTGCACAATACGCGCGGCACCAGGAATAAGGAAAACGTCCTTAGGCTCTGTTAGCAACGAATGTTGCACCGCCTGAATTAATTGGTCATGCTGAGATATCGACAAATCGGGAAATATTTTTTTAATAGCCCTGACCAAACCTAAGGCAACGTATTGTCTTGCTAGTCGTTCATCAAGCTCACCGAATTGCAGATGTTTTGCCTCGACTGCAACCGTGTGTAAAATCTGACCTAACGTATCTCCAAGCGTCCCTTCCCAATCAAACACCACCAAGCGATACGGCTTATTCATGGTGCATTTTACTCCGTGCTCGCAATTGTTTCAGTGTGTCAGCAAAGCGCTGATCCAACTCCGCCTGAAACGCATAATTTTTATCGTTCAGATTAAATTGAATTGCTCTAGCATGCAAATAAAGACGGCTTTTTTTTGCATCTATACCATCTATCGGTAAATCCCCACCGTATTTATGATCACCAACAATAGGGTGTCCTAGATGAGCACTGTGCACTCTGATCTGGTGGGTTCTACCCGTTTTAGGGCTAGCTTCAACCCAACATGATTGCTGATAATTTTCCAGCAGTTTAATACTTGTTTGTGACAGCTTACCATTTTCCGTTACACGCACAACCCGCTCCCCGGATTTTAATGTGTTTTTTTCCAAAGCGGCATCAACTATCAGTGATTTTTTCCCCTGCCAAGGATGGCAAAGCAATGCCCAGTAGGTCTTGCTTACCAAGCGTGCCTCAAGCAAAGATTGGATTGAGCGCAGAGCACTGCGTTTTTTAGCGAGCAATAGGCACCCAGAAGTATCTTTATCCAAACGATGTACAAGTTCTAGATAGGACAAATCCGTGCGCGTTTTGCGCAAGGCCTCAATAACACCCAGGCTTAAACCACTTCCACCATGAACAGCAATGCCTGCAGGTTTATTCACCACCAACAAACACTCATCCTCATAAATTACACTGTCTAGCAATCGTTGGGTAAGTTGAGGGCCTACATGAACATCTTTATCTTGAGATGTACGGACTGGAGGAATACGCACCTGATCACCTTCGCATAGGCGTGAACTGGGTTGCGCGCGTTTTTTATTAACCCGAACCTCGCCACCACGGATAATGCGGTAAACATGGCTTTTAGGAACCCCCTTCAGGATACGCATCAAATAATTATCCAGCCGCTGTCCATTTTCCTCTGCGTTAATTTCGGTATAGCGTACATCACTCATTAATTAAGCCTTATATTTGCTGCGCGTAGTTTTTATTGCTATGATTAGAAACCGCGTGAATGCATTATTCCGCGACAGAATTATAACGTATAAACGAATAAATAGTTTACCGGCCGGGAAAAAAACTGGCCAACGAATGAAGTTTACAAAATAAAATGCGCTCCTTGAGTTTATAATGAAAGGTAGCTGCCCAACACCAGAGTCAAATTGAATACGAACTCATCAGATATTCGCAATTGTAAAACATGCTATACAATCCAGTATGCGCCTTACTACACAAAGGCAACATGCGCATGGTCTGTCATTATTAAAAAGGTCTTGGGTTATGCTTAAAAATGATATTGCTCGTTATATAAGCTGGAAATGTTAGGCATCGTCATATTTTAAATGAGAATATGGTGTCTTTTGGTAATGCCTAATGAAGCAAGTTATGTTACTAGTGCTATCAGTCCTTTACAGTTATTTCTTAAGCAAATGGCGCCCTTAAATGGGGTTGAAGATGGAAAAAATGTTAATAAATGCGACACAAAGCGAAGAAATTCGTGTCGCACTGGTGAAAGATAATCATTTATATGACTTAGATATTGAATGTCCTTCTGAAGTTAAGAAAAAAGGTAATATATACAAAGCAGTTGTCACTCGTAGAGAGCCTAGTTTAGATGCCGTTTTTGTTGAATACGGTTCCAAACGTCAAGGTTTTTTACCCCTAAAAGAAATTGCCCCAGAATATTTCAATAAACGCGCCAACCAAGGCGAGAATGATAAACCATCTATCACTTCATTAATTCGTGAAGGCCAAGAGTTACTTATTCAGGTTGATAAAGAAGAACGAGGGAACAAAGGTGCGGCGCTTACAACCTTTATCACCTTGGCTGGCTGCTTTCTCGTTCTTATGCCCAATAGCCCTAGCTCTGGTGGAATTTCAAGGCGCATCGAAGGGGATGATCGCGATGAGTTGAAAGAAACGCTGAACGCGCTGGAATTAAACGAAGACATGGGCCTCATCATTCGTACAGCGGGTGTTGGTAAAAGCCAAGAAGAGTTACAAGGCGATCTAAATATGCTTTGTAACCAATGGCATGCGATAAAAGCCGCATATAATGGACAACTCGCTCCTTGCTTAATTCATCAAGAAGGCGACGTTATTATCCGCTCAATTCGCGATAATTTACGTAAATCAATCGGTGAAATTATCATCGATGATCAAATTTCTTACGTCAAAGCCAAACAGTACATTGAACAAGTCAAACCTGATTTTCTACCTAATCTTAAGTTATACAATAACACCGTACCGTTATTTAATTTCTATCAAATTGAAAGCCAAATTGAAACGGCTTATCAGCGTGAAGTTCTACTGCCTTCTGGCGGTGCTTTGGTTATTGACCGTACAGAAGCGTTAGTTTCTATCGATATCAACTCTGCCAAAGCCACAAGTGGCTCAGATATTGAAGCAACAGCGCTCAATACAAACTTAGAAGCCGCTGATGAAATTGCGAGGCAATTACGACTACGCGATTTGGGTGGCTTAGTCGTTATTGATTTTATTGATATGAGTTCCAGCAAAAATCAACGTGATGTGGAAAATCGCCTTAAAGAAGCGTTAAAAGCGGATAGAGCTCGGATACAAATCGGCCGTATTTCTAGATTCGGCTTGCTTGAAATGTCTCGACAACGATTACGCTTATCTTTGGGAGAAACAGCCCAAGATGTTTGCCCCCGCTGTGAAGGGCGTGGGACTGTTCGTAATATTCAATCTCATGGTTTGTCTATTATTCGTCTGATCGAGGAAGAGGCTTTAAAAGAAAAAACAGCTGAAATACACGTACAACTACCGGTAGAAATGGCGACGTTCATTATTAATGAAAAGCGCGACTTCATTCTTAACATTGAAAAACGGCATGGCGTACACATATTGATCGTTGCCAATCCATACATGCAATCACCACAATATAACATCTCAAGGCTTAAAGAAGACAATGTGGGCAAGAATAAAAAACCCAGCTACTCTCTAATTCAGCAACCAGACTTGGAAATTATACACACTGAGTCTACCAACACTGTAGTTGATGTGCCTGTAGTAAAATCTTACGGTAGCCAACAATCTATCCGACAAAAGGAAATGGGGTTCTTCAAACGTTTGTGGAGTAATTTGCTTGGGATAGAAGTAGCCAGTGCACGCGGTGATTTAGCAAAGCATACCCACAGCTCTACTACTAAACAAACGTCTTCATACCCGGAAAAACGCGCCTCCTCTAATCAAGGGAACCGTAGAAGACGCCCAAGTGGTAATCAGCAAAATCGCCCTACCCATACTAATAATTCCAACTTGCGCAAAAAAACCAGCGCAACAACCCCACAGGCTAGCCAATCAGCGAATCAAAACGCTCGTGTTACCCCTGCCCCGGCCACGGCTCCTGCTCCTGTGAAATTAGAGCAACCCAAGAAAAAAACTGCGGCAGTAGTAAACAAAGAGCCAGGGAATGAATAGAGGCATTAATAGCCCCCGTTAAACGCTAACACACGTAGCGTCAACTTAAAGAACAACCGTAGCCTGGATGGAGCGCAGCGTAATCCGGGAAATCGTGGCACAGAAATCCCGGATTACGCTGCGCTCCATCCAGGCTACGTTCGCTATTACTCAATCCAGCATTTTATTTTATATAAAAATCTTGCTATACTCAGTCATACTAAAGTAATACTATTTTAAGGGGTTTATGATGAGCGTAGCCAAAATCGCTGTTTCAATAGACTCGCATCTTTTGGAAAAATTAGACAATCTTGTCGCTCAAAAAACGTTTAAAAGTCGTAGCCAAGCGATTCAAGTTGCTGTGACTAAAACCGTGGCACGATTTGAACATATTCGTTTGGCGCAAGAATGTGAGAGGCTTGACTCCGCTTTGGAGCAACAATTAGCAGATGAAGGGTTAGAGAAGGATGCTGAAGAATGGCCAGAATTTTAAGGGGAGACATTGTTTGGGCAAATTTAGACCCCACTCAAGGTCATGAACAAGCTGGAAAGCGCCCTGTCTTAATTTTAAGTCATGATATTTTTAACGAAAAATCTGGAACCGTTATCGCTGTTGCCCTCACAAGTCAGCCACAAAAAGCAGGTTTTCCATTAACCCTAAAATTAAAAGATGAAATTACTGGTAAGCGTTCATGGGTTAAAATAAGCCAAATTAGAACCCTCTCCACTTTTCGTCTTGGAAAAAAAATAGGGCAAATTACTGACGATGAATTAATAACGGTAATTGAAGGGCTAAATGAAATATTAGCCTAACGCGACAGGTTTAACCAATACTGGAAGTGATTTAAGGAAGTTGTCGTCATTGCGCTAACGGATCACTCAGCCTAATCTTTTAACGTATGATCAAGCCAGTCAAGAATCATCTCATTAGAAATCGCGATAGCACCCATTTGGCAATGTGCTTCGGCAGTTTGTTCTCTCGTAAATTTAAGCAGTGTTTTAGGAGATTTAAGGCTATTGTATACTTTTTCGGGTTGGCCTTTATAGAACATATCTGCTTCACTATCGATTACTAACATTGGGCACTTTATATTATCGATACTATCTTTCATCGAATATAACTTTATTTTCTCCATCACTTCTGCTGGTGATTTAGCACCGAACGTCCACATGGCATTATTAAAAAACCATTGAGCAGTCAGGTCTTTTTTCATTTCTTCAGCCATCTCGCTATTAAATTTATTAGGATCTGTTTTTAGCAAGGAGAGCATGTTAGCTGGGGTATTTTTGTAAATATTTTCGGAAATATCGTATACACCACCATTTACAATACAGGCCTGTATCCTATGCTCAAACGCACAAGCTCGAGCAGCAAGATAGCCACCCATGCTAATGCCTAATAATGCAATTTTGTGTTTATCTATATTAGGTATACCCATAGCAAAATCTACAACAGGGGTAACCACATGTTCCCAATCAGGACGGAACACTAAATGTTGTTGGCGGATAACATTCCCTTGCCCTGGTCCTTCAAATAGTAAGACATTGTAACCATGTTTGTGTGCTGCGATACCTACTTCAAAATAGATTTCTTCAGCCGTACCGTCAAAACCAGAATGAACAATGAACAGCGGAGCATTTTTTGAGGAGGATGGAATAAAGTAACCCGGTAATGTGGTATTTTCATAAGGGATTTTTACGACTCTAACATGGGGTAAATAGGCTACCCCCTGAAGGAAGCTTTTTTTGCTCTTAGCATATGCTGAAATTGACTTTGGGCGATCTTTTTCTGCAACCATGTATAGGCCTGCAGTTCGATAATAGTTAGATGCTCTAAAAAAAGCTTCGCTTGCAGAAATAGTATCGCCTTTTTCTTTCTTAGACTCGGCAAAAGTATATAAGCGATTGGCTGTATCTAGCCAGTGTTGGTACCAGCTATCGACATCGCCATCTTTGATACTGCGGGCAGTACTGATACTTTCTCCAATATCAGCTGCTCCTGAATATGCGTATCCCATTGTCCGAGCCAACTCAAAGGAAAAGCTCGGATCTTTAAAAGTTAGGTTGTCATACCAGTTCATTGGGTCTGCAAAAAGTATATGAGAATTAAATAACATGAGTAACACAGAAAACATTCGGTGGTATTTACACATAATTACATTCCCTTGTCCGGTGCAATTTTTTAAGATTGGTTAGCGCTATTGGCCAATAATTACCTGTAGAATTATGTTTCATTTTTTTACTGAGTTAAATTAAAACACATGGTGCGATATTGTCTCAAAATAAATATTAATCAAAATAGGAAAAATTTGATTAGTTATCGCACCCTTATGAATAATGTTACCAAAGCAATAAAATGGACATTTATTTATGTCGCAACAGGACTTTTAATCAATACGGTCTTGCGGAACCGCCAGACCGTATTTTTTGTGTAGACCGCCTGATTATATCAAGTCGCTTAACTAATGGTACAACACTCAGACGCACCATTTTGTCCTTTGCATTGACCAGCAGTATCACCATAATCAGCACACCATTGGCCACAAGACATATCGGTACCATGAGCACTGCATGTAATAGCTGGATTTCCTGTGCAATAACTCCCAGCACAAGTGGCACATTTATGAGCTTCGCATGAGCATGCACCAGAGCTACACTCTGTTTTGTTGGCCATCGCCAAGGGCATTTGAACAAGCATAACGCAACTAAAGGCTGCTATTATTACCCCTTTCTTAGCTAAGACGGCCATAATATTTTTCATTGGCATATAAATCTCCTTTTAATTGCACAATATTATTAATATATGACTTTATAAGTGTAGCAAATATCCTATTGTGCAATCATCTTTTACTCCCACACCTAAAGCAAGCTCATCTTATGATTAAAAAGAAATCTAAATGCAGCATTATTATTTGCCAGATGAAGTTACAGGTATCGTTAATACAGGCATACTATTATTATTAGCAGCGGATGATGACGTAAGCGTTAATAATCTTATTATTGCATCAAATGTATCTTTTGATGCCTGATCTGACGCTTTTATATAAAACCAATGATTATGTACGTTAACCTTAACTAAATAATCCGATTCAGGGGCTTCATTACTGGAATATACTGTTAAAATATTTTTCATTTTGTTAGTCCAATCAAATCGCGAACCATCCGGATTTAAAAGCTCACGAGTCATGTGCGCGTTGATATCTCTACAAGGAATTTGCACACCTCGACCTAACAAATAAATAACAGAGTACACTGATCGGAGCCGAACGAAGACAACATTGCGAAATTTAGGCTTCGTGTCCTCTAAAACCAAAATTCCATTTTTCTCCTTAAGCGCTTCAAGAAGTGTATGCTCCATAAATAAAATATACTTACTATGGGCTGGAATACCCAACAATTTTTGCAGTTTAAGGGCTTGAGGACTGCTTCCCTTATGATTTTTAAAATGAATAATAATACCTAAGTGTTTTCCGTAAATGACAGCTCTTGGTGCCCGGAAAAAACCATTTCTATACATTTCATTAAATAAGTCCATAATATGGTTAAATTTTATAAACTCTGGCGTTAGCCTATTTAGACCATTACGGTTCAATAAATCCCCATCCAAGTCACCAATTTGCTCAAAAAGTAATGAAAATAACATCGTAGAGTCATACCCACCAGCATGGGCTAATAAAAGAAAATTTTCCATTGTGACAGGAGTCATCAGTGATTTTGCAAACTCAATGTTGCTAAGTGGTATATAAGAAATTGTTGGCGTATCTGAATAAGTTATTGACGGCGACAAACTAGAAGTTATGGATGCAGGACCAGTAGAGGTCAGAGCAGACACACTACCCGACAACGACTGACTCAACGAATAAGAGGCCGTTAAACTAGCTACCTGAATATACTCAGTGATCTCTAAATATCTTTGCCTAACAATATTCGTTAATAATTGTTCTTGCTCCGTTTCACGAACAATATTATTGTAAGTGCCTCGGTCTATCAATACACGTCGCGGGCCAATAGAAGCACACCCCGTGACCATCAATATGAATGCACACATAAATAATATTTTTAGCATAGCGAAAGATAACACCTAATAAAACAGATATCATCTTGCCTTATAGTATTTATCATTACAATACTTACTAAAATAGGCTCTAGGGCCTACGCATGAAAAAATCCTTAACCTCTACGTTCCGCCCCACAATTTATTAAGTTTGTTGACATATATGGACCCTATTACCACCCTTGATCTTAATCACTTTGATTCTAAGCCAGGTACTTCACTACAGGGAGGATGGCAACTCGCGTACCTATCCCAAAGTAGAGGGTGCCCCCCACTGCCGTTAAGTTAAGGAAAGACTGTCGTCCCCGCGAAGGCGGGGATCCATTTCTCCCATGGCTCCTAGCCCAAATCAGGGATAGATTCCCGCCTTCGCAGGAATGACAAAAATCTTTTAACTTAATGGCAGTGTGCCCCTCCTACCACGCCACCGCTCTCCGGAGAAACGCTATTGCATCCTACAGGGAGGCATAACCTTACTTCAAAATAGGATGTGGTGATTATGAAGAGGAGTTACAGTTACTTCGTGGCGAAGATGTGCCAGGGCGGTTGCCAAAGCCCACTGATTAAGACAGGGATAGTGTTTTTAACCTGCAAATAAAATCCAATGCTTCGCGTGCTGATAAACTTACAGCACCCATTGCTGCAAATTCTTGCAAGACCCTTGAAGATAACTCGGGGTTTGCCATTGAGTACTTTTTCAATATAGTGAATACTATATTATATTGCCAAAACCAATTAAAAGGCAGAACGGACTGCCTATAATAAGGGAGTGCAAATGAAAACCTATACGGTAGTAGGTCTAGGCTATGTTGGATTGGGGTTGGCCATAGCATTTAGTAAAAAGAACAAGGTGATCGCTTATGATAATAATAAACAACGAATACAAGAGTTAAAACAACACGTAGATCGCAACAAGCTTATTAATAAGGAAGATTTAGCGCATCCCAATATATTTTTTACCGATACACTCGCAGATATAAAGTCAGCTAATCTTTATATTGTTGCAGTCGCAACACCCGCTTATTATTATGAATTCCCGAACTTGGAGCCCTTAATTGGCGCAGTAAAAGATTTGGGGGTAGTGCTTAAAAAAAATGACACTGTAGTTTTTGAGTCAACAGTTTATCCAGGTACCACTGAAGAAATTTGCATTCCGTTGCTTGAGAAAATAAGTAAGTTGACACATGGTAAAGATTTTAACGTAGGATATTCACCCGAACGAATTAACCCGGGCGACGAGCAACACACCCTACAAACAATTACTAAAATTGTTTCGGCAGAAAATAAAACGACACTCAAATTCATTCAAAGCGTATATGAAACAATCTGTGACAAGATTTATCCAGTATCTAGCATCAAAGCTGCAGAATCTATTAAGTTATTAGAAAATATTCAACGTGATGTCAATATTGCACTTATGAATGAATTTTCCAAAATCATGCATGCTTTGGATCTTGATATGCATGAAATCATAGAGGGCGCTAAGACAAAATGGGGTTTCATACCTTTTAAACCAGGATTTGTAGGCGGGCATTGTATCTCAATTGACCCTCTTTACCTTGCTTTTAAAGCAAAACAACATGCAGTGCAGCCCGACCTCATTTTAACAGCCCGAAAAATCAATGATGGCATGACGCAATTTATTATCCAATCAATGCTGAAGCTTTTAGTAACACATAAATTGGACTCGCGCAATATTCGCATTGGTATCTTGGGAATATCTTACAAAGAAAACGTTCTTGATTTACGCAATAGTCTTACGCTAAAACTAATAAAGGAACTCCGGGAATATGGATTTAATTGCAGTGCGCATGACCCGCTCGTGCACCATGCAGTGCAAAATGTAACATTAGATGAGTTTGATGATTTGAGTGAATTATCTGTTGTTATCATTGCTGTTGGGCACGATTTTTATCGCGAGGTTGGACTTAAAAAAATTCTCTCTAAATGTAAAAAAAGCCCCGTCATAATGGATATTCCCAATTTATTTATCGAAGACTACAAGCAGTTTAAAGATTTAATTTATTGGAATTTGTAGGGTCTGTTGACAATTCACTCCTACTCCTACGTCCCGCGGCTTGTACGCGGGATCCATGGATGCCGCGGATGAACCGCGGCACGTGGGCGTAGCGTGGGTTATAGGGCAATTGTCAACAGACCCTAATCTATTTAATACAGTAAGACCTTTTTAATAGCATACGAGCTCAACAGTATCGAGTACGGAGTAGTCAATAAATGGAAACCGTAGTTTCATACATCGGCATCATGACGCTGATCTATTTTGCAGCCCTTGCTAGTTGGTATACGTTTCTTATGTTGGCTGCTGTTCCAGATATAATAGGCAATTATCAGGAAGAGAAATATGGCAATTTAGATCAATTGATGAGTAAATGCTCTATTCCACTTTCCATTATCATTCCAGCATTTAATGAAGAAAAAAGAATATTAAACTCTTTGTATAGTATTTTACAAAGCACTTATAAAAACATTCACATCATTGTAGTTAATGATGGCTCAACTGACGAAACGCTTGATATTCTTATTAGTGAATTATCATTGATTGAGGTTCCTCCTGTAATTCATCAAACTTTGCCCACTAGCGCAATCCGACATTATTATCAATCTCAACGTTATGAAAACGTGATGGTTATTGATAAAGAGCATGGCCCAGCAGGCAATGGAGCCGATTGCCATAATGCCGGATTAAATGCTACGACAACACCCATTGTGATGACGGTTGATGCAGATACTGTGCTTGAGCCCGATGCCATTCTGCACATTTTAAATGGTTTCTTATCGCACAGACACTGTATTTCTACTGGAGGAAGCGTTTATATTTTAAATGGTAATCAGGTTCAGAATGGGCAACTAATGACAAAAAAAATGCCTAATGGGTTTATTCCAGCCCTACAATGTATTGAATATTTAAGGTCGTTTACCTATGGGCGTGCTGGTTTAAATGAATTTTCTGGCGCTCTCTGCTATCCAGGCGCATTTACTTTATTTGAAACGAAAGCAATTAAAGAGTTCGGTGGCTTTGATGCTAACAATTACTCTTATGATGCGGAGATAACAATTAGACTTCATCACAAGATGCGGCAATTGAAATATCCTACCAATGTTCGGTTTGTTTCTAATGCTAGGGCTTGGACTACGGTTCCCGAAACTTTAAAAGCCTATTGGGGTCAACGAAATCGCTGGCAACGTGGAATGTTACTTAGTGCTTGTAAACACCTTTCTATGTTCTTTAACCCTAAATTTGGCACCGTTGGATTAGTCAGCTTTCCGGCCTATGTGGTTTTTGAGATATTTGCTCCAGTCATCGAATTTATATCCTACATTATCCTTAGCTTGGTTTTGTTACTAAACATGGCGGTATGGCCTGTGATTGGCTGGTATTTATTGCTGGCATGGGGTTTTATAATGTTATTAACCATAGCAACATTTTACTTAAGTCTTTTTACATTCAATACTTTTCACCGATTTTCCGACCTAATCCGAGTGCTTAAGCTAGTTACCCTTGAAATGTTTGGATTTAGGCAATTCAGAGCTTTTTGTTGTTTTTATAGTACTTTACAGTTTATGGTTAATCGGTTGTTGGGTAAGAGTTTGTGACGTTTAACACAAGGATAAATAACATGCATGTTTTTATTACTGGTGGGGCAGGATTTATTGGTTCACATATTGCAGAATATCATTTGTCAAAAGGAGACCAGGTGTATGTGGTCGATAATCTTAGTACTGGTTCGCTGGATAATATCAAAGAGTGCATCAAAAATAATAATTTTCAGTATGAGATCGCAGATATTTTAACCTGGGACGGTTTAACGGAAGCAGCGCACTGGGCTGATAGAATTTATCATATGGCGGCTGTGGTTGGCTTGTTTCGTGTCATAGAAAATCCTATAGAAGTATTGGCAACTAACATTGCTGGTTGTGAACGTGTGTTACGTGCCGCAGCAACCAACAAATGGTCCCCACAGGTAATGATTGCTTCAAGCTCCTCTGTCTACGGCGCTAACACAAACCAACCGCTCCAAGAAGATGACTATTTAATATATAAATCTACAAAACAAGGGTTATGGAGCTATGCGGTGAGTAAATTTGCTGATGAGTCATTCTGTCATGCTTATGCAAATAAAAAAGCAGTCAAAACTACAATAGTCCGTCTATTTAACAACATAGGACCACATCAAGTAGGTTCATACGGCATGGTAGTTCCGCGCCTTATTCAACAAGCCATTAGCGGAGAACCTATCACCGTGCATGGGGATGGTAGTCAAACCCGCAGTTTCTGTGATGTACGCGACACCGTCACTATGCTCGACCTTTTAATCAATAATCCAAAATCTATCAATGAAGTCGTTAATCTAGGCTACGATCGAGAAATTTCCATCATTGATTTAGCTTTGTTAATTAAAAAAATAACCCATAGTAAATCAGTAATAAAACATCTGTCATACCAGGAGGTTTATGGCGAATCAATAGATGATTTTAAGCGCCGTTTACCGTGTTTGAAAAAACTACGCTCTCTAATTAGTTATACCAATAAATGGTCTCTTGAAGACACTATTCGAGATTTAGCTCAGCGCTGTAAACAAACGGGAACTAATCTTGAAAAATAAGCTATTTTTCTTATTTTTAGTTATGTTGTCCAGTTTCAATACTAATGCAAGTACCGTCAATTCTTTTTCGGCACAGAGTAATCCGCCGCTTTTGGCAAGTCCTAACGTATCTACCGCCCCTAATTCAAATTCTACTTATAAAGAAATACAGGCCCTACGGGCATTAGGGAAGATTGATTTGGCTATAGCGCAGGGTGAAGCGTATTTAAAAGAGCATCCCAAAGATGCTGACGTCATGCTTTTAGTTGGATTGATGTTTTATCAAAAAAATGAATTGTCGGCAGCAAATCAGTATTTAACCCATGTTTTAATTATTTCACCCGATTATTTGGATGCCAAACTTGGATTAATCAATGTTAAAATCGCAGAAAATAAATTGCCAGAAGCCTCTTTATTAATAACACAAGTAATCGAGCAAGCGCCCAACGACGCACGAGTCAAAGCGATTAAGATTTCATTTCAAAAAATTGAAAAGCAAGCAACCAAAACCACAGAAAAGCTCTTGTCGTTAGTACCTACTCTTTCTGTTAGTAAAAAACAGTCATTGGTTAATACCCAACCTTCTCCACTGAAAAAAATTCAAACATTAAGGGCCAAAGGCAAACTGGATGCAGCAAGCGAGCTCGGTAGAACCTACCTAAAAACGCACCCTAAAGATACTGATATCATGCTGCAGGTGGGACTGATATTGTCACAACAGAAAAAATACTCCAGTGCTGCAGACTATTTGCATCAAGTGTTAACAATATCACCTAACTACTTGGACGCAACATTTGGGCTAATCAGTATCGCCATGGTTCAAAATCATATGAAAGAAGCTGCTATTTTGATTAAAGAGGTCCAAAAAAAAGCGCCTAAAGATCCAAGATTGCACGCTGCTCAAGTCTCTTTTAAAAAAACACAAGAACAAAATAAACTCGATACATTGAGTAAGTTATATAACGGTGGGGATTATAAGCAGGCAAAAATACTTGCACTCCAATATCTTGACCAAAATCCTGGTGATACCAATACTCGACTCATGTTAGGCCGTATTTATGTACTTCAGAAACAATATCAACAGGCCCAAGGCCAATTTCAATTGTTATTAACGCAAGATCCAAAAAATAAAGCCGCGCGCCTTGCTTTAATAGATACGGCATTTTCATCTGGACATGATGAGCAAGCACGATTACGTATAAAGCAAGCATTGGCACTGTATCCCAATGATCCTGACTTTCTAAACCAAAAAGCAACCCTCTATGCGTTAAGGCACCAATATCCCCGTGCTGTTTATCTTGATAAAAAAATATTAGCCCTCTATCCAAAAAATAAAACTGCGAAATCACTGTTGGATGAAATTGCGCAGATAAATCCACATTATTTTTATGGATTAAACGAAGTAGGTATTAATTCACAAGTTGATTATGTTTCGGATCTTCATGCAGTCTGGCAATATTCCACCCTGTATTATAATCACGATACCCCGTGGGGTTTGGCTTCCGCCAGTATTAATGATGCTACTCGATTAGGAGTGACTTCAAACCAGGCAGCTGTGAATTTATTTCCGGTTATTAACAAAAACCTTTATGTTCGTTTAAGCGGAGCCTATGCTAATCAACCGCTTTTATTTCCAACCTATTTTGGTGGAATCGAACCTTATTATTTCGGTATGCCCGTTGAGCTATCATTGGGCGCAAATTACTCTTATATCCTTCCCAATATTGCATTTACCCAATATACAGCATCAATTAGTAAAGAGTGGAGTAAGTATTGGGCAAGTTTTAGGCCTAATTATTACGTTCCCGCTCATGGAAAAAGGTCAATATTGTATACAGGAACCTTTATTCGGTATTTTGGAACAAAAGACGCTTTGGCTAAAATAACCTTTGGCACAGGTACTACTCCTGATTTGGCAAACTTAACTACAATTGATTTCATTGTGATAAAGAACAATTTTGTCACGCTGAGCGCACAATGCCCTCTTTTTAACCATAGACTTCTTTTGAGCATAGGTGGGGACTACCAACATTGGGTGTTTCCTAATTCACGCGTTAGGGAGATCTCAGGAATTAATATTGGATTTAATTATCGCTTTCAAGGCCACAAGTCATGACTATCGAGCAAGTATTGCACATTGTTAAATTTGTCGGCTTGGTTCAATTAGCCGTGGTAATAATCTCATTTTTTTTATTTTACGTACTCCGTGTCATTTTTAAAATTAACGATCGTCGTTTAAATAAAAAAATAGAGGAAATTTCACAGTTATTAAATGCACTTATCAATCACGAAATCAAACTTACCACTCAACTAGCTCAATTTTTCAAGAAAAATGTACGAGAACTACTTGGCTGCATGAAAAAATTGGAGGTGAGAGATCAATTATTGTCGAATTGGATTCAAATAAGATCGGATATTTCCAGCAAAGTATTAAAGCCAGAAGCACGACGATTGGCGAAATCGCCAAAATGGTTAAAAAAATATCTTGCTATCCTCTGTTATGAATATGGAATCGTGGGTGAAGATGAGAAGGTACTAGCTACATTAGTGCACAGCGAAATTTTTATTGTGTCATTAAACAGCGCCCGAATTATTTTTAAATATCCCACCCCAAAAACAACTAACGCGTTAATTGATTCATTAGCGCAGGGTCGGCGTATTCAACAATCATTGTATGCTGAGATTCTTGTATCTGAGAATATACGAGAAAATGAGATTCTCATTAACACCTTTACTGAAAGACTCACAAGTGAACAAGATCCTTACATTAGAACGTTTTGCTATCGAATTTTAATGCTACTCACTCGCACAACTAAGGCACTTAAAAGCACAGAAACCGATATTTTAAGTGAGAATCTGGATCTCAAAATAGCATCACTTGAATATTTATCGCGATTTCAGGACAACACTAGTCGGCAGAGTCTGTGCCAATTTATAAATGATTCAAAGCCTGAAGTAAGGGCTGTAGTTGCAAAATTGCTTGGTGAAGTTAGTGATGAAAAAAGCATCCCACTCTTAGAAGAAAAATTACATGATTCTGCTTGGTGGGTGAGAATTAATGCAGCCGAGGCCTTATCAAAATTAGGTAAAAAAGGGATTTTGGCCTTACAGCAACAATCCGCTGTGGTTGATAAATTTGCCTATGAAACAGCACAAATGGTATTAAGGCGTGTTTAAAAAATTAGGGCCAGATCTCTCAATCCGGAGGGCAGTTTTGTTACTTATTGTAATTGCTTAAGAACGGCTGAGAGGCGCGATCAAATTAGTAGTATACTTGCGGCAGATACAGCTCCTGGACCTGATCTTAGATGTGGGCACCCTCAGTGAAACAACGATCCATTACTATTTAAACAACTTGGCCAGCCGCCCATCCTGAGGACCAGGCCCACTGGAAGTTATAGCCACCTAACCAGCCGGTTACGTCTAATACTTCACCAATAAAATAAAGCCCCGGTATGGATTTAACCTCCATGGTTTGTGAAGATAGCAGATTGGTATCGACGCCACCTATTGTTACTTCGGCTGTCCGATAACCCTCTGTGCCATTTGGTTTGATAGCCCATTGCTTCACTGTATTCTGAATTTTTTTCAATTCTTGGTCTGATAATTGCTGCAATTCGCGATTTAATAAATCTTCTGGAAAAAAGGTATTTACCACTCTTTTAGGCAAAGCTTCTAAGAAACACTGCTTTAAGCGGGTACGGGGCTCTTGGCGTTTGCGCTGTGGGAGATCATGAGCCCACTTATTATTTGCATCCAAATCTATCAATAACTCTTCTCCAGGGTTCCAATAGGAGGATATTTGCAACATTGCAGGGCCACTCAACCCGCGATGCGTGAAAAGCATATCCAAAGTAAATGATTGGTCATTACATTGCACCTGACAGGGTACAGAAACCCCAGATAACAAGCTTAGATGTGCCTTCTCCTCGGGCTGTAATGTAAATGGCACTAAACCTGCGCGAGTTGGTAGTACATTCAAGCCAAATTGCGCTGCTAACTGGTATCCATAGGGACTCGCACCCATGGTAGGAATAGATAGCCCACCTGTGGCAATAACTAAAGCCTCACATGATAAGGTCTCTCCTGTGCCAAGGAGTAAATCAAACCGCCCACCTTTATCTAGTACGTGGTTAATTTTCGTCTGGAGACGAACACAGACGTTGTTTTGCTGACAAAGAGACAGTAGCATCGCGACAATATCGGAAGCTTTGTTATCACAAAACAATTGGCCGTGACTTTTTTCATGAAAGGGTATTTGGTGGCGCTTAACTAAATCAATGAAATCATAGGGTGTATAGCGTTTTAAAGCTGATTTACAAAAATGTGGGTTTGCAGAAATATAATGATGCGGCTCGACAACATAGTTAGTAAAATTACAGCGCCCTCCCCCCGACATCAAGATTTTTTTGCCAACTTTGTTAGCATGATCAAGAACCAAAACACGCCTGCCCCTCATGCCTGCTTCAATAGCACACATTAACCCAGCAGCACCGGCACCAATAATGATTACATCAGGATTTTTCATAAGGACACATTGTTATAACAAAAACAATCTAAGGTATGGTCATTAACCATCCCTGTCGCTTGCATAAATGCATAGCAAATTGTGCTTCCAATGAATTTAAATCCACGTTGTTTTAAGTCTTTTGACATTGCGTCCGAAATTATAGTTTTTGCAGGAACTTGGCTAATGCTTTCCCAATGATTTTTAATAGGCCTACCACTTACAAAGCTCCAGATATAGCCTGAAAAATCACCTAATTCGCGTTTTATTTCCAGGAAAGCTTTTGCATTAGCAATGACAGCCTGAATTTTTAATTTATTGCGAATAATTCCCGGGTTTGCCATTAACTCATTAATTTTATTTTCATCATAATTGGCAATCACATCAGCTGCAAAATGATCAAAGCTATTTCGGTAGTTTTCTCTTTTTTTTAAAACCGTCAACCAACTTAATCCCGCCTGCATACCCTCTAAAATTAAAAACTCAAATAACAATCGCTCGTCATAAATCGGAACACCCCATTCATGATCATGATATTGAATATACAGCGGATCCTCGTTAACCCATGCGCAGCGTGATTTCATAAAAATTCTCGTTATTTAGAATAATGATTTGGGCACGTTACCGTAGCCTGGATGGAGGCGAAGCCGTAATCCGGGAGATTGAGGCACCGTAATCCCGGATTTCGCTACGCTCCATCCAGGCTACAGGTTTTAGCTGGCGCATATGCGCCAGGTGAAGAGCCCTCAACAAAGCTGACAGAGCTCTTTAAAACGTTTTTAGCTATCTTACTTAGCAGCTGCTGCTTTTCTTTCTTTTTCTTTGGCAATTACTGCTTCAGCTACATTGTTTGGACAAGGAGCGTAGTGTGAGAACTCCATTGAGAATTGACCACGACCAGAAGTCAGAGTACGTAATGTACTGATGTAACCAAACATTTCTGATAAAGGAACATCAGCCTTAACACGCACACCAGTTGCGCTTGGTTCTTGGCCAGAGATCATGCCGCGTCGACGGTTCAAGTCACCAATAACGTCACCGACATTATCTTCTGTGCTATAAACGTCAACCTTCATGATTGGTTCAAGCAACTGTGGGCCAGCTTTCGGTATAGATTGACGAAACGCCCCTTTTGCAGCAATTTCAAACGCAATGGCTGAAGAGTCAACGGCATGGTAAGCACCGTCAGTGAGGTTAACTACCACGTCCAATACAGGGAAGCCTGCCAAAGTTCCGGTATCCATCATTGAACGGAAACCTTTCTCAATAGCTGGAAAGAATTCTTTAGGAACGTTACCACCGACAACAGATGTGATGAACGTGAATCCAGAGTTTGGCTCACCTGGTGAAATGGTGTAATCGATTTTACCGTATTGACCAGAACCACCTGATTGCTTCTTGTGTGTATAGCTGTCTTCAATCGATTTGGTGATTGTTTCGCGGTATGCAACCTGTGGTTGACCTACTATTAATTCAACGTCTTAAGTACGCTTCAGAATATCCACCTTAATATCAAGATGTAATTCACCCAT
>CAZYME010000036.1:0-20017 GCA_964648115.1 uncultured Legionella sp. | reverse complement strand
CTCTTGCATGCCATGCAAGCGCTCTCCCAGCTGAGCTATAGCCCCAAAAAAGAGAGTCGAAGTGTAAGTGAGTGGCTCTTCTTATGTCAAGAGGTTTTTAGTATTAACTGTTGATTAATGCGACATAAGATATCAGATTCTTGTCATTTAGAAAAGATTGCTTGGCGTGGCAATCGACTCTCTGTAATCACCTGACATATAGGGCGTGTTTACAATTCATCCCCGACGCCTACGTGCCCCGGCAGAGGCTTCTTCTAGGGCTACTGTTGTCGCTGATAAGCGTGGCTCATTGCTTTCTTTAAGTATGTTCAGGCGACAGGCTAGATTGGGCGACAGGGAAGCTCTTCTCCAAGCATCAAGTTATGAGGCTCATTGAGCTATTACTGACCTACTCACACGGAGAGGGTGCTTCGATGCGTTGATGTAAATACGCTATAAAATCGCGTAAATCATTGGCGCGTGGTATGACGGGGGTCAGCGCTTCTTGGGCTTTTTGAAAATGCTGGGTTATTAGTTGGGATAACTCATATTGAGTATACAGTGTGGCAAAAGTGGTTTTTTGGTTAGCAGTATCTGATGAGCGTCCTTTGCCGAGTAATTCGCTGCTGCCGTATTTGTCTAAATAATCATCCTGCATTTGGAAGACAAGGCCTAAATGGTTTGCAAATTGTCGCAAAGCATTGGCTGCGATGGGCGTAGGGGAACCTGCTGCTAATACCATATTAATGCAGGCTGAGATGAGCATACCTGTTTTAAGTTGGTGTATTTCGCGTAATTGCGCTTCACTAATGGTTGGATTGGCTAACTCAGAGAGATCTAAACTTTGGCCGCTTACCATGCCAGCGGGGCCGCTTGCCTTGACAAGCTCATGGGTTACATCAACAACTTGTTTCATGCTGAGTGAGCGTGGTAGGTGACTTAACAAAATATCAATAGCCAATGCTTGCATCCCATCGCCGACTAAAATGGCAGTGGCTTCATCAAAAGCACGGTGGCAACTGGGCTTGCCGCGGCGAAAATCGTCATTATCCATGGCCGGGAGATCGTCATGCACGAGCGAATAACAATGTGTTAATTCTACGCTGGCTGCAATAATATCCAGGGCCTGTTGGTTGATATCCATTATTTCGCCACATAAATACACTAAAATAGGGCGTAAACGTTTTCCTCCTGGAAATAAAGAGTGGGCTATGGCCTCTTTAATCCTTGGGGCAGGAATAACCGCATTATCTAGTAAATCATTTAAGACTTTCTCGTGGTGTAGCAAGTAGCTATTAATGGTTTTATTATTCATCAGAGACTTCATCATTATTGGGCGCTTTTACAGCGGAGAGCATTTCGATTTTTTGTTCTGCTTGATTTAAAATTTCTTGGCATTTACGAGCGATAGTAATGCCTTGCTCAAATTGTTTCAGAGAGTCTTCTAACGGTAATTCACCTTTTTCTAGTTGCATGACAATATCTTGTAATTCAGCCATCGACTTTTCAAAATGAATAGGTTTCGTCAATTTTATTGCCCTCTAAACATGATATTTAAACCAAATCGGTAATACTTTATTGAGATAGACCATGAATTTCCACATGCCTACCTGTGACTCTATGCTACCAAATGGGTCCGGCTTTATTTCGGGATATGCAATCCCCAAACCAAATAATCCAGGTGCAATAATACCGACGTGGGGATTATATTGCTTATGTTCATACTCGCCAATAGTTATCGTATCGCGGCGCTTTAAACCAACGGCGTATATTGCCTTATCGCACTCGGGTAAATATTTCGCAATATTGGCAGGATTGCTTATATGGCGCACTAGATTTTTCGGAAGTGTACCATCAATATATTCTCTAGCCCATGCGGCAGTATTCCCTTTTAATCCTGTGTTATCAAATAAGATCCAATCCCCCATATTAATCGCGTAACGGCAGGGAGAGCGGTAGAAGTTAATGATTTTTTTAACTCCTATATCAACCAAGTATTTAATGATAATGATAGCGGAATGTGAAGAACCAAAAACTGCATAGGTTTTATTGGGATTTACCGCGTCTTTTAGCTGAATTTTATCAATGGCAACGTTAAAAGGAATGGTGGAGACATTTTGGTGCACTAGATCCAGAGGTAGCGCGCCTGTAGCAAGAACCACATTTTTGGCAAGATACGTACCTGCATCGCTTTGTAAAGTCCAGACACGATCAGCTAATGACATGTTTGTGATCATGGTTTTTTCCATGTGGATTTTTTTACAGAGGTGATCGGAAATCCATTGTAAGGGTTCAACAACCGAGCTCAATGCGCACGTGGACTCTGGGGGTAAGTGATTTAATTGAAAATCTGGGGCTTGATTATATAAAAAAGCATCAGCTGCTTGTAAAAAACTAATGAACAACTTGACAGTAGTATTGCTGGATACGTTTTTCCAACAACAGCCCAAATCACCAACGTTAAACTCTGGATCTACCCAAAGGATGCTCTTCGGCTCTATACCCGCATCCAATAGTTTTCCAACAGCTGCAATCCCTGCGGGGCCAGCTCCAACGATAGCCCACTGAAAAACGTTAGGATTCATTTTAGTCTACTTGCCCTATGATGTATGCTAGTGGGGAAGTTTATGGCGATTGCTATTTTTTAACAAGACCTGGGTGCAACTCTCAAATATGCACAACACAGTTCCTTCTCCCCGCGAGGGGAGAAGGTGCCCGACAGTGCGGATGAGGGGTGATTAAAATAATTTATAACAAAAAGGTATTTGTTATTTGATCTACCCTCACCTGCCCTGTCGGGCATCCTCTCCCATCAATGGGCGAGGAGCCTACGATTTTCTATCTATATGAGACGTGCGCCCACAAAATCTGGCTGGACTAATGAAATGAAAACCAAAACCCGATTTATTTGTAATCAGTGTGCTGCAATATTTTCACAGTGGGCTGGGCAGTGCGCGCAATGTGGCGTGTGGAATGCAATTAGTGAGGAGAATGTTGTCCCTGTTAGTAAAAATTCTCGTTTAGGTAACTATGCTAATCAACGTTCTGCTGTGACATTTGTAGAAGATGTTGTGTTAGATTGTGAAGTCCGTATGGATTGCGGATTGTCGGAATTAAATCGTGTTTTGGGCGGCGGTTTAGTGGATGGATCGGTGGTTTTAATCGGTGGTGATCCGGGTATTGGTAAATCAACGCTCCTGTTACAGACACTAGCCAATTTATCATTGCAACAAAAGATATTATACGTCACCGGTGAGGAGTCATTGCAACAAGTTGCCATGCGTGCCAAACGTTTGCAGTTGCCTCTCGCGGGTTTGCGTTTACTAGCTGAGACGCAAGTAGAAACCATTATTGCGCATGCTCAAAAAGAAGTTCCCCGGGTTATTGTGATTGATTCTGTACAAACTATTTTTACCGATACCATTAATTCTGCACCAGGTGGTGTGAGTCAGGTGCGTGAAGCAGCGGCTCAGTTGGTCCGTTTTGCCAAAATGACCCAAACCGCGGTGTTTCTTGTGGGTCATGTCACCAAAGATGGGGCATTAGCAGGACCCAGAGTATTAGAGCACATGGTAGATTGTGTGCTGTATTTTGAAGGGCAAAGTGATAGTCGTTTTCGTGTTATTCGCGCGATTAAAAACCGTTTTGGCGCGGTAAACGAGTTAGGTGTATTTGCAATGACCGATCGTGGCTTAAAGGAGGTTTCTAATCCTTCGGCCATTTTCCTGTCACGACAACCTGAGCCGGTACCCGGTAGTGCTGTGATGGTGACATGGGAAGGAACACGCTCTATGTTAGTGGAGATACAGGCATTAGTAGATGAGGCTGCTGGTCCGCAACCAAAGCGTGTGACAGCGGGTCTTGAGCACAATCGCCTAGCTATTTTACTTGCTGTATTGCATCGCCATGGTGGTATTGCTACTTTTGATCAAGATGTGTTTATTAACGTTGTTGGTGGAGTCAAAGTAACTGAAACAGGCAGTGATTTAGCTCTGCTGGCCGCTGTAGTTTCCAGCTTGCGTAATCGAATTTTTCCAAGTGATACCATTATTTTTGGTGAAATAGGACTTGCGGGAGAAATAAGGCCTGTGCAAAGTGGTCAGGAGCGTTTGAAGGAAGCAGCCAAGCATGGTTTTAAACGAGCGATCATCCCTTATGCAAACGCCCCAAAGCAACCTGTCGGAATAGAGGTTGAAACGGTTAAGCATTTGCAGGAGATGTTGGACTTGGTGCAATAATTAAATGGTTTGGAGCCAAGGGCCACAAACCTAATTAGGATGCATTACCTAATTAGGATGCATTAATAGTTTTAAGCGGGTCTGATAGCTGCAGGAGAAGTAGAAGTGGTAACTATACTGCCTATCAAGTCAATTAAATTAACCAATGGGCTCACCGGCGCTACCAAAACAGACGAAAGAGAGCAGAAAAGATATGCTCCAGAATCTAGTAGGTTTTCTATAGCATTAGAAAAATGACCGGTTAGGGTGTTTGCAATGGCTTGTAATAGCTGATAACCAGCAACAAGAAGAAAACCTACGGAAGCCACTGGAAAAACGACAGGGGCAGCAACGATAGAGGCTACTCCTAAAGCAACGTCGCCTGCAGATTTATAGGGTCTAAAAAAAGCTGGACCTCGACGAGGTGCATTATCATCTACGTACCGGGCTAGTGGGCCCGCAAGATCTATTATCACATCTGAAATATCAGTCATGTTTAACCTCCAATTAAAATTCAATGTGTGCCATTATATGGCAATATGGATTTTGTGTAAACCAAATAAAATCTGTAATATTTAAAACTTATTCACTGATAGTCTCTAGAGCCTTCAAGCGATAAATAATCTCTAGCGCTTCACGAGCTGATAAATTATCAGGATTTATTTTTTGAAACTTTGGACAAGACCACTAAAGGGGGCGCTACTGGTTCACATGCTTGGTAGCGTTGGGGGATAAACAGGTGCTAGTCTACCCAAGGATTAATTATCTTAATCGGAGTGTGAATAAAATCTTTTGTGTTGCAAGTCACTAAGGTTAGACCAAAAACATGTGCAGTTGCAGCAATAAGTCCATCTATAGCAGGTAAAATATACCCCTGATTTTTGCTTTGCAACCGTCCCCACCTGTCAGCTATTTTAGCATCAATAATCAAAATTCGATCTTCAAAATAAGCTGGTAACTCAACCTCTAGCCAATGAGAAATTTTATCTTGTCGCTCGACATTTTGAATCCCAGCCACGCCTTTTCTGATTTCCCCTATTGTTATTACACTTATATATAATGCCTCATTGTCGACGCTATCTACCCAGCTTAAAACGGATGGGCTCGGTGTTTGTTTTACTAGCTCCGATAAAACATTGGTATCAAGCAAATAACTCATAATTCAATGTCTCGCATAGGATTTTTATCACGTTTAAACACAACGTCTATACCTACTAAGGGGGACTGCCTTAAAAAGGCTACAAGTTTTTGCTTACGTCGTTTTAGTTTTTCATATTGTTGCGTTGATAAAACTACTACGGCGGGTTTTCCTCTCAATGTAATTTCCTGAGGTGCACCAGAAGAGGCTTTTTTTACTAATTCACTCAGATGGGCTTTAGCATCTTGTAATGGCCATGTTTTCATAATTTCACCTAACTAGTCGAACTAGTCAGAGTATAGTAGAAAAATTAAGAAAAATCACGTTGGTATTTCAAGATAGGAAGCGGCATGGCAATAATTAAAAATAGGTTAGGCCAAGGGCGCTAACCTACGTTAATTCTTTGTCTATTGCGCGAAAGTGTTTGCTTGCTGGCCTCGAGCGGTATTAACTATACTGCCTATTACATCGATCAAATTGATCAATGGGCTGCAAGGTGCTAGTAGAGCAGTAATAAGAAAGAGACCAAAACATTTGGCAGATTCTTTTAAACTCTTTTTAGCATTAGAAAAATCACCAGTTAATGTATTCCAAATAGTATTTAATAGCTCATAACCAGCAATAACGAAGCAGGCTATTGATCCCGCTGGAAAAAGAAAAGGGGCTGTAATGATAGAGGCTACGCCTGTAGCAGCGTCGCTCGCAGATCGATAAGGCCTAAAAAAAGCTGGCCCCGAACGCTCCCTATCATCTTCAACGAGCCGTGCCAATGGACCTGCGAGATCTAAAAATACACCCATGTTTTAATCCTCAATTAAAATTCAATCTGATCTATTATATGGCAATATGGTTTTTGTGTAAACCAAATAAAATCTGTAATATTTAAAACTTATTCACTGATAGTATCTAGAGCCTTCAAGCGATAAATAATCTCTAGCGCTTCACGAGCTGATAAATTATCAGGATCAATGTTTGAAAGTTCACGTAGGACCACAGAAGGAGGGGTAGCTAAGGGTTCAGATGTTTGGTAATCAGTGGGTGATTGTTGTTTTAAATGCTGGTGGGCAAGCTGTAAGACATCGGAAGGAATACCCGCTAGCGCCGCTACCTCTAATCCATAGCTACGGCTGGCATGTCCTTCTTCTACTTTGTATAAGAATGCAATACGGTTATTAGCTAAGGTAGCCTTTAAGTGCACGTTACGAATACAGGTAAACTCTTTGGGTAACGTGGTTAATTCAAAATAATGCGTGGAAAATAAGGTATACGCTTTGATCGTGTTAGCAAGATATACGCAACATGCATAGGCCAAAGCCATGCCATCGTAGGTGCTTGTTCCTCGGCCAATTTCATCTATCAACACTAAACTTTGCGCTGTGGCTTGTCTTAAAATATGCGCTGTTTCCGTCATTTCCACCATAAATGTAGAACGACCTGCGCTTAAATCATCGCTGGCTCCTATACGCGTAAAAATTTTATCAATGGGGCCTACGCGCACCAGCTGTGCGGGAACAAAACTGCCAATATGCGCGAGTAATACAATCAAAGCATTTTGACGCATGTAAGTCGATTTCCCACCCATATTGGGGCCCGTAACTAAAAGGGTATGTTGAGATGGTTTAAGGGATAAATCATTGGCAATGAATTGCTCTTGTAAAATATGCTCTATAACTGGATGTCGGCCCTTGTGTATGTGAATTCCTGCTTCCTCAACCAATTCAGGGCAATGCCAATTTAAGCTTTGCCCGCGTTCTGCCAGGTTGTTTAATACATCAATTAAACTAAGTGCCTCACCAAGTTGAGTAAGCTCAGCAATGGATTGGTGAAGTTCATTTAATATATTTTCATATAACCATTTTTCACGCGCTAAGGCCTTTACCTCCGCGGATAACACTTTTTCCTCAAACGCTTTTAGTTCAGGGGTGATATAACGTTCAGCATTTTTTAGCGTTTGTTTGCGCTGATAATTTAAAGGGACCTTTTCTGATTGAGCGCGTGATAATTCAATGTAATAACCATGAACGCGATTAAACCCAAACTTTAATGACGATAAGCCAGAGCGTTGTTTTTCCTCGCGTTCTAATGCGCGTAGTTGTTCAGTGGCGTTATCACTAAGCCCACGTAATTCATCAAGGTCCTCGTCAAAGCCTGATGCGATAACGCCGCCATCGCGAATAAGAACAGGAGGGTTATCAACCAAAGCAGTTTTTAATAAATCATGTAGAAGAGGAAGGGGAGATAGATGGCATCTTAATTCCTTGATTAATTCAGCTGAATAGGTTGTAAGAACGTTATGGAGCTCAGGAAGCAATCCTAATGTGATGCGAAGCTGAAGTAAATCGCGAGGACGTGCTGATTTTAATGCGATACGAGTGATAATACGCTGTACATCACAAACTTGCCTAAGTAATGTGTGAAGGCCAGCATCTTGTTGTGTTTTGATAAGCTCGAGAATTGCATTTTGGCGCGCTTCAAGTTGTGTGCGATTACGAAGTGGTCTACCTAACCATCGTTTGAGTAAGCGGCTTCCCATGGCAGTTGCTGTATGATCAATAATGTCTAATAAGGTGTTATCACTCCCACCATGATTGTTTTCAAATAACTCTAAATGGCGTTGTGTTGCAGCATCTAGCTGTAAATAATCATTACATTGTTCTAGTGTGATAGCGCTTAAATGTGGGAGAGTTTGTCGTTGGGTAGTGTGGAGGTAGGCTAGCAAGCATCCCGCAGCTGAAAATGCTAGAGGGTATTCTTGCTCCCCAAATGCTTTTAAATCATTAACCTGGAATTGTTCACACAGTAAGCCATGTGCACGTTTTATTTCAAAATCCCATGCTGGCCTAATTTTTATAACATAATCTTTTCGCAAAGACGTGAGGGAGAATGATTCTTGCAACAACATTTCTGCAGGTTGTAAACGGGTAATTTCAGCAGCAAGTTGAGCCTCATCATTGATTTGTAGTAAATGAAAGCGGCCGCAACTTAAATCAACCCATGCAAGGCCAAACTGGTGTCCATGTTGATATACAGCCAGTAATATATTGTCGCGCTTAGCTTCAAGAAGAGCTTCGTCTGTCACGGTGCCGGGTGTAATTATACGCACGACCTCCCGTTCTACAGGGCCTTTACTGGCCGCAGGATCGCCGATTTGTTCGCAGATAGCGATAGATTCGCCTTTCTTTATTAAACGAGCTAAATAATTTTCCACGGCATGATAGGGAACCCCTGCCATAGGGATGGGTTTGCCAGCAGATTGTCCGCGATGTGTTAACGTTAAATCAAGTAAGTGGGCGGCACGTTTGGCGTCATCAAAAAATAGTTCATAGAAATCGCCCATGCGGTATAATAGCAACATGTCTGGGTAGCCAGCTTTGATGCGTAAGTATTGTTGCATCATGGGGGTATGGTTTGTGGACATGTAAATAGAGTATGATAAACTTGAGCAGCATTCTAACAAATGCTCGAAGGCAAGTCAGTAAGGGACTGCGCACGAATAGCATTAAAAATAATAACTAGGGAGAAGGGTATGAACCGTTTAGTAACATTAATCGTAGTTGGTGCAATGGCTACTGTATTGGCCGGCTGTGGACAACAAGCGCCAAAGCAAACTGATATCAAACCAGAAGCAACTTCAACAACTGAGCCAGCAGCACAAGCAGAACCTGCAGCTGCACCAGAAACAGTAAAACCTGCTGAAGAGCAAGGCGCTGCTCCTGCTGCTGCTCCAAGCCAGGAGTAATTTTGCTGTAATTAAGTTATTCCCTAACTCGGCGTCCGGCGAACAAGTCGCGGGACGTCGGGGGGGGATACTTGCTTATTTCTTAAGTCTCTTGATTTAATACATCAAGAGACTAATTCTTCATTGGATGCGCACAATGACTATTGCAATCATGGCTACCGGTGATGAGATTGTTCATGGTGATACGCTAAACACAAATAGTCACGCTATAGCCCACGCATTAACCTCAGAAGGTTTGCCTATTGGCTTGCACCTTGCTTGTAGTGATAATGAGCAAGAAATGTTGGCTTGTCTTGAGTTCTTATCTCAAAAACATGACATTGTTATTTCAATTGGTGGCTTAGGTCCAACGTCTGATGACCGGACACGTTTTGCTCTAGCACGATTTTTAAACACATCATTGGTTGAGTTCCCAGAAGCTGTTACACATGTTCAAGCACGCTTGGCACGTGCCAAACTTAGTTTTAATCCTGGAAATCGTCAACAGGCATTGTTTCCACCTAATGCAATTTTATTACCGAATCCGCACGGCACAGCAATGGGATGCTATTGTAGTGCACAAGATAAATTATTTGTTTTGTTACCTGGCCCACCCCGCGAATGTCTGCCCATGTTTAATGAGCATGTTTTACCTATCTTGCAAAAAGCGCAACATACAGATAAACACTTATTCAAATGGCGGTTATTTGGTGTTGCAGAAGGGGAAATTGCAGAAATCCTTGATACGGCTCTAGCCAAAGTCGATTGTGAAACAGGGTATCGTTTGGAAACACCTTACCTTGAATTTAAAGTGCGGTGTCCTAATAAAGAAGTGAACAAGGTTAAACAAATTATTGAGCCGCTTATTTCTTCTCATATCATTGCGTCTCCTGAGCAAAAAGCGTCTGAGCGTTTATGCGAGAGGATAGAACAGATGCAGCAACCTATTGTGATTGTTGATGGTGCAACTGGGGGCATGCTGCAAACTTTGTTACAACGGCCGAGCACGCATCGCTGGCTGAATTTTCAAGGTAGTAGTAGCAAGAGTAAGTTAAACTTTCATCTTAGTGGTTTGAAAGAGTATTGGGAGCAACAATCTGGGGCGGTAACTGGCATTACGATTAAATATCACAATGACATAGAGCATGGTAGCGAAACACATCAAATACCTTACCGTAGCCCTTTGGTAGTTGATTATGCTGCAGAATGGCTAAGCTTCCGCATCCTTCATCTCATCGATCAATTGCATCAATGAGTAACACAACTGCTGTGTACCTTCGCTACGAATTGCAGAAACCGCAAAATATTTTTCTTTCCATTGTAAGGCGTCAATAATATTTTTTATCGTTTGTTGACGTACTTCTTCATCGGGTAGCATGTCTATTTTATTCAGCACTAGCCAGCGTGGCTTGTTGAGTAAATCAGGGCTGTAGGCAGCCAATTCGTTGATGATCACTTTCGCAGATTCAATTGGATCGCTGCCATCTAATGGTGCTATATCGATCACATGTAATAAAACGCAAGTACGTGATAAATGTTTTAAGAATCGATGCCCCAAACCTGCGCCTGTTGATGCACCCTCAATGAGGCCGGGAATATCTGCCATAATAAAACTTTTGTGGGAAGCTACACTTACTACGCCAAGCCCTGGGTGTAAGGTAGTAAATGGGTAATCAGCTACCTTTGGCTTAGCGCTTGAGACAGCACGAATCAGAGTTGACTTACCAGCATTGGGTAATCCTAGTAAACCTACATCAGCTAAAACGCGTAATTCTAATCGCAAGTGTCTAGCTTCTCCTGGGCTCCCCTGGCTAGTTTGCCTTGGAGCGCGATTGACACTGCTTTTGTAGCGTGTGTTACCTAAGCCATGGTAACCGCATTGGGCAACCAAGAGCCGCTCGCCTGCCTCTTTGATGTCACCTAGCAGTTCGCCGGTATCAATATCGTAGACCATAGTGCCAACAGGAACATGAATGATTAAATCATCGCCTTTTTTTCCAGTACAATTGCCACCGCTCCCGCATTGGCCATTTTCAGCTTTGTAATGGCGCTGGTAACGAAAATCAACTAGCGTATTGAGCCCCTTATCTGCCTCAAGGTATATGCTGCCACCATCGCCGCCATCGCCGCCATCAGGGCCGCCAAAAGGGATAAATTTTTCGCGTCGAAAACTAAGACAACCATGCCCACCATTGCCAGCTTCTATTTTGATAATTGCTTCATCGACGAATCGCATAATAAACCTGGGGTGAATAAAATCATGGTAGGAGGTGAGATTAAGAAATTTTGAGCAAATAAAACATGTAGGTTGGGCTAAGCTCGCGCAGCCCAACATGACATTTTAATACAGTTACCCTTCCTGTTGTTCTAAAACAACAGGATCAATTCCAACAAACTGGCGATTCTTAGCGCCTTTGGTGGTGAATTTTACAAGTCCTGCGGTGAGAGCATACAGAGTATGATCACGTCCTAAACCTACACCTTCACCAGCATGAAAACGTGTGCCTCTTTGGCGAACGATTATTTCACCTGCTTTAACGAGTTGGCCACCATAACGCTTAACACCAAGATACTTTGGATTCGAGTCACGGCCGTTACGAGTACTACCACCTGCTTTCTTATGAGCCATTGCTATACCCTCTTACTTACTGATTGCAGTAATTTTAACCTGCGTGTAATTTTGTCGATGCCCCATTTGTTTCATATGGTGCTTACGACGTCGAAATTTGATGATTTTAATTTTTTTATGGCGAGCATGCGCTATTATTTCAGCTTTAACGATAGCTTTAGCAATGAAGGGGGTGCCACAGGTAATTTTATCACCGTTGGTTAACATTAGTACTTCTGTAAATTCATAGGTACTACCAACCTCTGCGGTTAGTTCCTCTAATTTAAGTACATCACCTTCTTTAACACGGTACTGCTTACCGCCGGTTTTAATTACCGCATACATAACTCTTCTCCAACTTGCCTGCTTGGCCATGAGGATCGTAACGACCCTAACTCGTTTAACAAAGGAGCGTATTCTATAAAATATCAGCGACGACTTCAAGTTGATTTTAATTTAATGTACAATACGCCACCGTTCTATATCTTGGTCGCAAGGATATAGTTTTTTATTTAGGAGTCTATTGATGTCGACAATTACCTTAGAAGCTGAAGCAAGAACTGATACAGGGAGAGGTGCGAGCCGCCGCCTGCGTCGTCTTGAGAACAAAGTCCCTGCTGTTTTATACGGTGGGAGCAAAGAGCCACAATCAATTCATTTATTACATAATAAAGTTTTGAAGGCACTTGAAACAGAAAGTATTTACTCTAGTATTTTTGATTTAAATGTTAGTGGCAAAGTAGAGCGCGTTATTCTTAAAGATTTGCAACGTCATCCTTATAAGCCTGTGATTCTACACATGGACTTGCAACGTGTTTCTGCTAAAGACGTATTAGTGAAAATGATTCCTCTGCATTTCATTAATGAAGAAGACGCACCAGGGGTTAAAGAAGGCGGTATGGTTAACCATACAATGGTGCACGTTGAAGTTCGTTGCCAAGCACAAAACTTACCTGAATTTATTGAGGTTGATTTGGCTGGTATGGCGCTAGATGACGTGTTGCATTTGTCAGATCTGAAGTTACCTAAGGGCGTGGAATTGGCAATTGATCCGGCAGTAAGTGGCCATGATCATTCTGTTGTTAGCATCCATGTACGTAAAGTTAGCGCTGAAGATGAGGCCGCTGAAGCCGCAGAAGAAGCTGCTGCTTTAGAAGCTTCTGCTGAATCTGCTGAAGAAGCTGTTGAAGAAGCTGTGACTGAGATAGCTGCTGAAGAGAGTTCTAAAGAAAACTCAGAAAAAAATCCTGAGTAATTGAATCTATAATCCCCACGTGAGTGGGGATCTATCCTTTTAAGATGATCGCCAATGGCCATTAAATTGATTGTTGGGTTACGTAATCCCGGCTCAGCGTATGCACATACACGCCATAACGCTGGTGGTTGGTTTGTAGAGGCATTAGCCGCGCGATATCAAGCAACGTTTAAGAGTGATAAAAAATTACACAGTGAATTAGCCAATCTAGATATCAATAATGTAGCCTGTAAAGCAATTCTGCCTTTACCGTTTATGAACCACAGTGGCTTGGCAGTGTATACTGTATGCCAATTTTATCGTATTGAACCCAATGAAATAGTCGTTATTCATGATGAGTTAGATCTTCCTGTTGGGCGTATCAAGCTTAAAACGGGTGGTGGTCATGGAGGGCATAATGGGTTACGCGATATTATAAATCAATTAGGTAGTACGGCTTTTCACCGCATACGCGTGGGCATTGATCATCCAGGCCACAAAGAGCTGGTATTAGATTATGTATTGGGTAAACCCTCCCAGCATGATCGGCAATTGATAGAAGAAGCTATTGATCGAGGTATTGAAATCATGCCCACTGTTTTATCGGATCGTATTGAGGTCGCGATGAGCCAGTTGAATGGGTAGGGAATAAAACAACATAATTTCTACGAGGTAACACCATGGGATTTAAATGCGGGATTGTAGGTTTACCAAATGTGGGAAAGTCAACTTTGTTCAATGCGTTAACAAAAGCAGGGATTGAAGCTGCTAATTATCCTTTCTGCACGATCGAGCCTAATGTTGGTATGGTTACCGTCCCCGATCCTCGTTTAGATGCCTTAAGTGAGATTGTGCATCCACAACAAACCGTGCCTGCTGTTATGCAATTTGTTGATATTGCCGGGTTGGTCAAAGGTGCTGCTAGTGGCGAAGGTTTGGGTAATCAATTTCTGGCAAATATCCGTGAAACAGATGCAATTGCCCATGTTGTGAGGTGTTTTGAGCATTCTGATGTTATTCATGTCCAAGGGCGTGTGGATCCAATTGATGATATTGAGGTCATCAATACTGAATTAGCATTGGCTGATATGGATACCGTGGAAAAAGCCTTAAACAAAGCTGGAAAATTAAGTAAAAGCGGTAATAAAGAGGCCTTGCTTGAAAAGCAAATGTTGGAAAAATTAAAGGCTCACTTGGATGCAGGGTATCCTGTGCGAACACTGGAGCTTTCACTCGATGAGACAATTGCAAGCCGGAGATTATTCCTCTTAACAGCAAAACCTGTACTTTATATCGCTAATATTGGTGATGATGGTTACGAAAATAATCCCTTACTGGAAAAAGTGCGTGCTTTGGCTGCGACAGAGAAGGCCAGTGTTGTTGCATTGTGTGCAGCGACTGAATCTGAGTTAGTGGAATTAGAGGATGCAGATCGCAAAGAATTTATGGCCGATTTGGGCCTTTCCGAACCGGGTCTAAATCGCGTGATTCGTGCTGGATATGACTTGTTAGGTCTGCAAACTTATTTTACTGCAGGTGTTAAGGAAGTTCGTGCTTGGACCGTAAAACGCGGTGCCACAGCACCCCAAGCTGCAGGTGTTATCCATACTGATTTTGAAAAAGGTTTCATTCGAGCTGAAGTTATTGCCTATGATGCATTTATTCAATGTAAAGGCGAGCAGGGCGCTAAAGAGGCTGGCAAATTACGTCTTGAAGGGAAAGACTACATTGTGTGTGATGGCGATGTAATGCACTTTCGTTTTAATGTATAGTGTTTTTTTTGAAGGCAATTACTTTTTATCAGGATGAGCCATCTTATAAGGATCGATGAGTTGTTCAAACTTATCAGCTTGAACAACTTTAAATTTCGCATTTGCCTCTTTTAATGTGCAGTAATGATCAGCCGCGTAATGAGCAATATGCGATGCCTTGTCATAACCGATTACCGGACTCAGCGCAGTAACGAGCATCAGTGATTCATTGAGATATTGATCAATTTTAGACCTATTTGGCTCCGTTCCTTTAAGTAGATATTTGGTGAAATTTATGCAGCTATCCGACATCATATTAATTGACTGTACAATATTATAAATCATGGCCAATTTATACACATCGGCTAACACCATATTAAATCGAGCTAAGTTGTCACTGATCAGGGTTGCATAGCCAGAAAACTCTTGCCCCAACGTTAAAGGAACGGCATCTTGCATATGAGTCCGTCCAATCTTTACTATGTCTTCCCATTGTTTGGATTTATCTAAAAGAGCGTCTTTCAACACTTGCCATGGCGGCTGCTTTTTTTAAAATGGCCATTGAGTGGATCATTTCGATCGGCATTTTATCGTTACCAATTGCAAAATGAATCACTGAGCGCTGTGTTTGCGCACCCCAATATTTACTAGCATCCACATCGATGCTTCCCATGCTATCCGTTTCTTTTCGAGTCTTCATCAGGGCACTCCTTTGCAAGGGAGGGTAATAGATCGGATAGTAGGGTTTTTATTATTAGCAATATTCAATAATTATTTCAATATGCGACTTATCATTGGTTTTACGGCAGGAATTGCTGATTAATCACTAGGTTCTGTTGAAAATTGCTCTATAAGGCCTACGTGGCGCGGCTTGACCGCGCCATTCAGGAGATCTCTCTACCGTGGACAAGCCACGGTATGGAGGCACTTTAGAGAATTTTAGCTTATTCATAATGGGAGGCTGTAGTTGAGGTTGAGTAAAAAAAATCTTGCTCACTGAGTCCTGGCTTCAGTGATTGAACGACCAAGCTTTTAAAAAATGTCGGGGGATTTTGAGTCTCTAAGAGCGATATGGAGAGTGATTTTGGTGAACCTTCTCCTTCATCATCTTCACTCCCAATGCTATTTAAAATGGTATTTTGCTCAATCTCTCTTACTAAATCTGCCAAAACGTGATTGGCTTTTATCTCCTTACGATAATAGGGAAGCCTAGATTTTAAAAAATCTAATAATTCGAATTTTGAGCAGCCAAGAAGTGCTGGACTTGCTGTCTTGCTCCATAAAACAAGGACTTCAATTTCAAATAAATATGCGTTTGCTTCGGTATTGTCTATTTCTGCAGCTACATTAAAAGCATGCCCTGTTTCGTGAACCATCACACCAACTAGGAGTATTGGAGGCTTATCTAAAAGGCTTTCTTTTATAGCTATGGTATGGTTCATCACCCACGAAGGATGATACTTTCCTAATAAATTGTAGGTATGGCGGTTAACAAAGATAGCGGGGTTGTCTTGTCCACCCAGAAAATTGGTTGGAGGCAAAAAATCTACTTTTAGTTCTTGAATATTTCCTTTGATTCCATTTTTTAGCCCATCTTTAGCAGTTTCACGACACTTATCAATTATTATTTGTACATCTTCTTTTGTTGGCATCCGATGTCTCCTGCTTGTTAAAACAGAATGGCTCCAAATATTGAGTATAGCTAACAGAAGAAAACTTAAAGTGTAATTTTGTGTGGCTCCTCAGGGATCAACGGTTGAATAATAGTCCATTGCTTAACAGTCAAATCACTTTAGTAACGCTTGTTCATCAAATTAAATCAGGGTAGTCTTAAAATCAGAAGAGTTTAATTTAACCAAAGTAATCGCGACGCTGCTGATATTACCCTTTCAGGACACCCTCTAAATTTTGATTATAGGAGCTAGTTAATGGATATGACACCTAATAAGTTGGAGTATTGGAAAGGCCAATCAGAATCTGATCTCGGAGAGTTTTATCGTTCTATAATGGATGAAATAGATACGTTATTTACTTTGGACGTCAGCGAAGATCATACTTCCAATGCCAGCCTGCCTCCAGTTGAAGATATGCAAATAAAGGATAATTTAATAGCCAATGTAGCGTATATTTTTGAATTATGTGCGAGGGTGGATTTTTTTGGTAGACCAGATGAAGAGGTAAGAAATTTTGCACGAGATAGTTTAGTTAAAACACGTTTAATGCTTTCATTTATTCGTCATTGTGTGTCGAATTATGAAGTCGACAATAGTAATCAGCACAATTTTTTTTCAATAACAAGACTTTCTAGAGAAATAGCAAAGGGTGGACATGTAGTAATAAAGGGCGGAGCCCCTCTTTTTGATGTGATAAGTAACTTAGAAGTTAGCCACTATCGTTTCAGTTCGCACTATCGAGAGCTAAAAATTGCTGAATTTTTAGCTACTCATCCTGGACAAGATCAACAAGCACGCGATTTTTTTAATAGTGGTACACCTGATTGTTCAATTCAAGCTCCGGGGATTTTCAATGAATTCTTGTTTGGCAAAGTAGGGAATGATTTATGGTTCCAGACTGAGGCGCATGGCCATCAATCCAGAGCGGTGTATGGATCTCGTTGTGTGCAGCTTATAAATACGATTCTAAATTTATTCAGATACAGTGTTGAGAAACTCATGCATCATATAGATTACTTAAAATATGTAGCTGGAGGTAGGGCTTTTAACATAGGCCCCTATGGTAACTCACCTTTTGTAGAATCAGACCCAATTCATCTTTTACCACGATAGTAATAGCTCTTAATTTGTACAATTTTCTATAGGATTACTTCGAACTGCTCCCTCTCCCGCGCTAGGAGTTTGAATAGTATGATAATGTCCTTCGCAGGATGAGGGTTGGGGAGAGAGAATGTGACAGATGGTCATTGACGATAAGATCTGATCTCGTTTAGAAAAATTGCCCCCAAAACCAACAGGTGACCTAACTATTACTAGACTAAACTGTTTTGATGTGTTTTTAATACATGAGGTATAATTATTGAGCAGTCGGCGCGACTAATAATCATTTAATTGATACAAGTGATGAGTTATTAATATCTCGCTTTCACCGAGGTGTTAAACTACTGCGGCCTGGTCAGGTTGGCAATTTATCCCCTTTTAGCGATAAAAACAGCCTAGGCCGCCTCAAAACACTGCCTTTTAATGTTTACGTTCTTGATGTTAACAGCCATATTCAATTAATTAATGAACCTACGGTTGAAACTCTAGGGTTTGTTTCCGTCAAAGATGGCATTGGGAAAACAATGTTTGATATATTGCCAGAAGAAGATGCAAGGCGTCTCATACATACGGATAAAGCGGTGGTAAAAACTAGCCAAACAAAAATCGTTGATGATCCGGTGGTTTGCAAAGATGGAACTAATCGTCAATTCTATACAGTAAAAACGCCTCTCTATGACACACGTGACAAAGTAATTGGTTTATTTGGATGTTCTGTATTATTAGATGATCAGCCTTTTGCTGCTGCAATAGCAGAAATTGCTCAATTAGGATTACTGAAACCACAGCAAATGGTTTTGGATGATGATTTTTTAGCAAAATTAAAAGCCAAAAATATCTATTTAACGCAGCGGGAGCTTCAGGTTCTTTCTTATCTTATTCGAGGAAAGTCTGCAAGCGAAACAGGGGAGATAATTCACCTTTCCCAACGAACGGTAGAGTTTTATTTAAACTCTGTAAAATCTAAGCTAAATTGCCGAAAAAATCCGAACTGATTGATCAGTTTTTAAAATAAATTCACCTTAAATTATGCAAAAATAATAGATTTTCTGTGCAATTTTTGATACAATATGTGCAAATATATCTATAAGGCATTGTTATGGCAAAAGATCTACGTGAATATGGTCCTATGACTCAAGATGAAACGCTTGAAAGCATAAGGGAGTCATTAAATCTTCCTTTCTATGGTCAAGATAGCCAAGCGAAAGAAAAAGCTGAGCCGAAAAAAACCTTAAATAAAGCTAGCCAGCCGGGTAAAGAGGGGGGGTTAAAAGATAAAGAGTCAAAAAGAAAATCTATTCAAGCTATTGAGCGCTCCCCAGCTCCCACTCCACCAATGTTACTTTTACTGGCATTTATGTCTCTGGTGCGAGATCCGGGTAGAGTGAACTTAGATGTCCCCTCTATAAACCCCCAAGGCATGTTACCTCCTTGTGATAGATTATTTTTGGACGGTTCACCGCCCGATTCTAGCCAATTTCATGTTTTTGGTGCTTCAAATATTGATGAAGACTCGATTGCGTGCGTTAGAAGTTTAGCTCATGGAGCCAAGAGTCCTCTTCTTTGCGCAACAGAGCTTGAACCTTCAGCTTGCGAAAATTTTTTTCAAGGCCTTCCATTTGAATACCTTAAAACAACTGTGTCTCGTGAAGAGCTTATTAAAATCAAAGCGTTGAAAAGTTTAGAGAGTTTTTTATCTACTAGTCTTAGATATGATTTACGTGGCAATACTGCTAGTGTGAGGGATGCTCAGATTGCTATAGATAAGCTAATAAAGATAACAAAGCAGCAATTAGATACTGTTTCTCCAAAAAATCTATGGGAGCCTCGGGATGATACAACCAAAGAGCTTACCTTGTTTTTAGAAAGATTGGAGGTTATAAAATCAATGTTACTAAAGAAAAACAAGGGAGTGCTGGGATTTATTGATAAACAAATTGAACTGTTGGTTAGAGAGCGAGCTGAGATAGAGCAAAAGATGAATCCGGTAGATTTCATTGAAGAGCTTAATACACATCATGATCAAAAAAAACCAATAGTTGTGATAGCTGGCAACGCATGTCAGGCGTTTCGTTTCTTTGCCCAAGCCCAAAGCAAATGCAAAGGCGGAGCTAAAGATCCTTATGGAAGGAAAGGTGCTGCACATTATGGTAATCATCATTGTTGAATGGGTAGATAAGGTTAGTTTAACCGAGCGCGACCCGGAACAGATTTAGCTTTTTTTAAGATACAGCTTGAATGCTGTCTCTACCGCTTCTCCCAATCATCGAAATCCATCTCGAGCTCCTAGCACGGGAGAGGGCTGAGGGATCCCCTCATAAAATATCCCCCATATTATCATGGGGCTGTGCTAACTAAAAAAACAAATTGGTTTACGTGAGCAAGTATAGAGAGCTCATGATCTAGGCGTTTCTTAACTATCCTACAACCAAGATAAAATAAAGAAAGGACTCTTCTATATTTTATACAGTTAGCTTGAAACTTATAGAGCGTGTATACAATTCATCCCCTGCGCCTAGCCTCCACAATAAAACCAGCGCCGCGCTCTAAAAAATATTTTTCCTCGCATTAAAGCAAGAGACATCATTCTTATCGATG
>CAZYME010000035.1:0-21285 GCA_964648115.1 uncultured Legionella sp. | reverse complement strand
AGGCAACGAATCAAATTTTTCCTAGTTTGGGTAACATTTATTTTGAGGCAACTCGAGGGTTTATCAGAATTTGACGATTAATGCTTGCTTAACTATAATACGCGGTGTGTTTTAATGCATGGATGTATAATGAACGACGATAGAGCTTTCAGGAAGAAAGCGACCAGGATGCAGTTTCAAGATTGGCTACTAATTTCTGTTTGTGTGACTATATTCATAGTGTTACCGCTGGTGTTTGCGTGGAGCTCAATGAGTATGATTCATAACCGTATTTATGAGCCAAGGTTTTTAATATCAAAAGCAGCAAGCGACTATGTGCTTCCAAGCCCGCAGGAGCCTCCTCAAAAAAGCTAGCCTTTATAAAACGAGTAAATAATGGTAACGGTTAAATCACCTGAAGAAATTGAAAAAATGCGGGTTGCAGGTCGTTTAACGGCTCGAGTACTCGAGGCGGTTAGCGAATTTATCAAACCTGGTATGACGACTATGCAAGTGGATGAGTTTTGCGAGCGTTATATTGTGGATACCCTGAAAGCTACCCCAGGTAGCAAGGGCCAATACGGCTATCCTTATTCAGTTAATACCTCTCTTAATCATGTTATCTGCCATGGCATGCCATCTGTTAAACAAATCTTAAAAAAAGGTGACATTGTGAATGTCGATGTGACCGTAATTCATGATGGATATTATGGTGATAGCAGCAAAATGTTTTGCATTGGCGCCACTGCAGTTCACGCCCAGCGCCTAGTTGATGTAACACAACAGTGTTTATATAAAGGTATATCGGTCGTAAAGCCAGGGGTAACCTTAGGTGATATTGGCCATGCTATACAGCAACATGCCGAAAAAAATCATTACTCTGTGGTGCGTGAATATTGTGGCCATGGTATTGGTCAAAAAATGCATGAAGATCCCCAGGTGATGCATTACGGAAAACCAGGAACAGGCGCTGTTTTACAAGAGGGAATGACTTTCACCATTGAGCCCATGATTAATCAAGGCAAGGCGGATGTGAAACACATAGAAAAGGATGGTTGGAGCATTGCAATAACTAAAGATAGAATGCTGTCCGCGCAGTGGGAACATACTATCTTAGTTACAAAAAATGGGTTTGAAGTTTTGACATTGAGGGATGAGGAGAAGGGGAGTTTTTAGATAGTAGTTCAGCCTCTCTATGTAGTCCTTCGCCCCGCGAGGGGAGAAGGTGCCCGACAGGGCGGATGAGGGGTGTTCAAAAATTACAAAATGTATTTTTTTAATTTGATCTACCCTCTCCTGCTCTGTCGGGCATCCTCTCCCATCAATGGTAGAGGAACCTAAAATTCACTATGCGGGGGTTGTCTCTCCCAGCGTTAAAATCTCAACCCCATCGTCCGTAACTAACATCGTATGCTCCCATTGTGCAGATAAACTACGGTCTTTAGTAATCACCGTCCAATTATCCGGTAGTAAACGGGTATGATATTTACCAAAATTGATCATAGGTTCTATGGTGAATATCATACCAGCACACAATATCTCGCCGGTTCCTGGCGTACCATAATGCAGCACCTCTGGTTCTTCGTGCATATTTAGACCAATACCATGACCACAATACTCGCGTACAACTGAACAACGGTTTTTCTCAGCATGGTGCTGAATAGCATAGCCAATGTCACCCAATCTTATGCCAGGTTTAACACATGCTATACCAATATGCAGACATTCATGAGCAATAGTCACAACATGTTTAGCTTCGTCTGATGGTATGCCCACAAAAAACATTCTACTCGTGTCACCGTGGTAACCATTTTTGATAACGGTCACATCAATATTTATGATATCCCCATTTTTTAAGGTATCTTTTCCAGGTATGCCATGGCATACCACGTGATTTATAGAAGTGCATATCGACTTTGGAAAGCCGTTGTAATTGAGAGGAGCAGGGATGGCTTGTTGCTCATGGACGATAAAATTGTGGCACAGGGTATTTAGCTCGTCAGTGGTAATGCCCTCTTGTACATACGGGCTAACCATATCGAGCACATCACTTGCTAGCCGCCCAGCAATGCGCATTTTCTCAATTTGTTCAGGGGACTTAATGTTTACTGCCATGATGTACTAGCTCGAAAAAAATTTATGGTAGCATAGGAAACCATCGAAAAGGGAGAGAAGTATGTTTGATTTTATATTGGTTGGGGCTACACTACTGTTTTTCTGTCTTTCCTTTGGATTAATAAATTTTTTTGACACATTATCGCGGAGCGAATAATGGGTATTTACATAGTATGTGGAATCACCACGCTCGGGCTTCTTATCTACTTATTATTTGTATTATTTAAGCCAGAGCTTTTCTAGGACGTATCGCTTGATTGGAAAGGACTCCATGATCACTGAAGTTGGTATATTTCAAATAGTCTCATATCTTATTGTCCTACTAGTGCTTGTGAAGCCGTTGGGTTGGTATATGGCCCAAGTATACGAAGGAAATTTCTTTGCAGGAGAAAGCTTCCTTGAAAGGATTATCTACCGACTTTGTCGCATTCAACCTACTCAAAACATGGATTGGAAGCGGTATTTATCTGCAATGCTGTTGTTTAATGTATTCGGGTTATTAGCCGTTTATATTATCCAACGATTACAGTTTTATCTTCCTTTTAACCCACAAAATCTCTCATCCCCTTCGTCTGATCTAGCGTTTAACACAGCGGCGAGCTTTACCACGAACACAAATTGGCAAGCGTATAGTGGTGAAACAGTCATGAGTTACTTCACTCAAATGCTCGCGTTGACCACACAAAATTTTCTTTCTGCAGCGACCGGCATGTCTCTATTGGTTGCCTTAATAAGAGGACTGGCAAAACATGAGCGTAAAACACTTGGGAATTTTTGGGTTGATACAGTACGTGGTGTACTTTATATTTTACTGCCATTAGCTTTTATTTTCGCATTAGTTCTCGTTTCTCAAGGTGTTATCCAAAATTTGCAGGCAAATCAAACAGTAAGTTTGACAGAGCCCATCAATACAGGAACGCAGGAAGTGGCCCAACAAATTATTCCAATGGGGCCTGTTGCATCTCAAGTAGCGATTAAGCAGCTAGGAACAAATGGCGGTGGGTTTTTTAATGCAAATGCTGCACATCCTTTCGAAAACCCAACGCCTCTAACCAACTTTTTAGAAATGATAGCAATTTTACTAATCCCTGCGGCATTTTGTTACACGTTTGGCATGATGGTGAAAGATACCCGACAAGGTTGGGCAATCTTAGCTGCGATGGTTATTATCTTTATCCCATTTCTAATGATGGGGGTAATATCTGAACAAGTAAGCACCCCAGCATTTACTGAAATGGGCGTTGATACTAAGGCCATAAGTCGGAGTTATCCTGGGGGCAATATGGAGGGAAAAGAAACTCGTTTTGGGATTGTGAGCTCCGCACTCTGGGCCGCGGCTACTTCCGCATCCTCCAATGGCTCTACCAATTCCACACATGACTCTTACACTCCACTTGGGGGGCTGATGCCCTTATGGTTGATGCAACTAGGCGAGGTTGTTTTTGGCGGTGTGGGATCAGGTTTATCTGGGATGTTAATACTAGTCATGATTACGGTGTTTGTCGCAGGTCTCATGGTAGGGCGTACCCCCGAATATCTTGGGAAAAAAATTCAGCCGTTTGAGATGAAAATGGCATCCATTGCTGTATTGATTATGCCCCTGATTGTGTTGTTCTCTACAGCAATTGCCGCTGTTACCAAATCAGGAGTGAGTTCAACTGCAAATCCTGGGCCACATGGTTTTACGGAAATGCTCTATGCTTTTACATCAATGGCTAATAACAATGGAAGCGCTTTCGCTGGATTGCATGCAAATACCCCTTTCTATAATTTATTAGGTGGTGCCATTATGTTAATAGGGCGCTATTGGATTGCAATTCCTGTTCTAGCTATTGCAGGTTCGCTAGTACAAAAAAAAGTGATAGCAAAGACAGCAGGGACATTGGAAACTGATACGCCTCTTTTTATTATTTTGCTGGTCTGTGTGACGCTTCTCTTAGGCGCGCTATCATTTCTTCCAGCACTTGCTTTAGGGCCGATTGCTGAACAGCTGGCCATGGGGAGATAATATGAGTTCTAAAATCAGCGCTCATTCAATATGGGATATGAAGATCATCCTGGGTGCTATTCGTGATTCATTTACAAAATTAATACCCAAATACCAATGGCGTAATCCAGTTATGTTTGCTGTTTATGTTAGTGCAATATTAACATCCGTGCTTTTTGTTCAGGGGTTTTTCAATGACGAACCAGGGGATATGAAGTTTATTTTAGCCATTACTTTATGGCTTTGGTTCACGTTATTTTTTGCTAATTTTGCTGAAAGCATGGCAGAGGGCCGAGGAAAAGCACAGGCACAAGCGTTAAGAAAGGCTAGAGGTGAAATTCAAGCAAAAAAACTAGCTAAACCTTCTAAAAATGCCCGGATTACGATAGTCGAATCGGCCATCTTACGTACAGGGGATTTCGTGTTGGTTGAGGCTGGAGACTTTATACCAAGCGATGGAGAAATTGTTGAAGGTATCGCCTCAGTTAATGAAAGTGCTGTTACCGGTGAAAGCGCTCCGGTGATTCGAGAAAGTGGTGGAGATCGCAGTGCAGTTACTGGAGGTACGCAAGTTATTTCAGATTGGCTTATTGTGCGAATCACATCGAATCCGGGAGAAACATTTTTAGATCACATGATTAGCCTGGTTGAAGGAGCTAAACGCCAAAAAACGCCCAATGAACTTGCCCTAACAATTTTGCTCGCGGCGCTTACTATCGTTTTTTTGTGGGTTTGTGCAACGCTACTTCCTTTCTCAATTTACAGTGTCTCGGCTGCAAATGCTGGAAGTGTTGTGTCAATTACAGCACTCGTAGCCTTATTTATTTGCCTAGCTCCCACTACGATAGGCGGGTTACTTTCAGCCATTGGTATTGCCGGCATGGATAGAATGATTCAAGCTAACGTCATTGCTATGTCTGGACACGCAGTGGAAGCGGCGGGTGATGTGGATGTTTTACTATTAGATAAAACCGGCACCATTACACTTGGAAATCGCGAAGCCATTAAATTTATCCCAGCAGAGGGTGTTCTAATAGAGCAGTTAGCAGAAGCAGCCCAACTTGCTTCTCTTGCAGATGAAACACCGGAGGGGCGGAGTATTGTTGTATTGGCTAAAACATTTGGCTTACATGGCTACGAAATGAATAAGCTTGAGGCAACCTTTATTCCGTTTACAGCGGAAACGAGAATGAGCGGCGCGAATTTACCAGGCCGGCAAGTTCGTAAAGGCGCATCACAATCGATTGAAGAATACATCACTAAAATAGGCGGTATTTTCCCAGAGTCGGTACAAAAAGACGTGGACATGATTTCTAGAAAAGGTGGAACGGCGCTGGTTGTTGCTGAAGGTAAAAAAATATTAGGCGTGATTCATCTGAAAGACATTGTAAAAGGTGGTATACGTGAACGGTTTGCTGAATTACGTCAAATGGGTATCAAAACCATAATGGTGACAGGTGATAACCCTTTAACGGCTGCGGCAATTGCTGCAGAAGCTGGAGTGGATGATTTTTTTGCAAATGCAAAGCCAGAAGACAAACTAAAATTAATTCGCAATTTACAAACAAAAGGGCATTTGGTTGCTATGGCCGGGGATGGTACAAATGACGCTCCGGCTCTTGCACAGGCTGATGTAGCTGTTGCAATGAATACAGGAACACAGGCAGCAAAAGAGGCCGGGAATTTAATTGATTTGGATTCAAATCCCACTAAATTAATTGAAGTAGTTGAAATTGGAAAACAACTGTTAATGACCAGGGGGGCGCTCACAACATTTAGTTTGTCCAATGATGTGGCAAAATATTTTGCAATCTTGCCAGCGGCTTTTGCAGGGACCTATCCTGCATTAAATGCTTTAAATATTATGCATCTTAGAACCCATCAAAGTGCTATTTTATCGGCTGTTATTTTTAATGCTTTGATTATTGTATTTCTTATCCCACTAGCGCTGCGGGGGGTAAAATATCACCACGTAGACGCTGCCAGGCTTTTAAGAAGCAATGTTTTTATATATGGATTAGGAGGTTTGATCATACCATTTCTTGGGATTAAGCTTATAGATATGCTCTTGGGAGCATATTAATCATGTTTACAGAAACCGTTAGTCAAATAAAAACTGCTATTATTCTGCTTCTTGTACTGGCCTTATTAACGGGCTTAATTTATCCACTTACAGTAACAGCCTTAGCCCAGCTTTTTTTTCCAAAACAGGCCAATGGGAGCATGATTGAGAAAAATGGTAAAGCAATTGGCTCGGTTTTTATTGGACAGGCTTTTTCTTCTACTAATTACTTCTGGGGGCGGCCTTCAGCAACCCATCCTTATCCTTATAATGGTGCAGCCTCTGCTGGCTCAAACAGCGGTCCGTCTGATCCCAATTTTTTGGCAACGGTGCAAGAAAGAGTGAAGTATCTCAAACAATTTGATACCCCCAATCATAAGTTAATTCCTGTTGACTTAGTGACTGCATCTGCAAGTGGACTTGATCCTGAAATTAGCCCGGCTGCGGCATTTTACCAGGTATCGCGTGTTGCAAAGGAACGCAATATGCCAGAAATAATGATTCAACAACTGGTGTCCAGACAAATAAAAAATCGAACCTGGGGCCTGTTAGGTGAGCCGCGCGTTAATGTTTTACAGCTAAATATCGCATTGGATGAGCTGAAATGACAGACAAGCGCCCAAATCCAGAGGAGTTTCTTAAGCGCACCGAGGAAGAAGAGCGCAAGCAAAACCGCGGTAAACTTAAAATATACCTGGGAGCAGCTCCGGGAGTTGGTAAAACATATACGATGCTGCACGATGCTCTCGAAAAGCGTGTTCAGGGGCTGGACGTTCTAGTAGGTATTGCAGAATCGCATGGTCGAGAAGACATTGAATCAGTATTAAAAAAATTCGAAATTCTACTGCGACAAAGCGTTAATTATCGTGGGACCACATCATTAGAGTTGGATCTTGATGCCGCCTTAGAGCGTGATCCAGGTCTCATTTTAATTGATGAGATGGCGCATTCAAACGCTCCTGGCCTACGTCATGCAAAGCGATGGCAAGATATTCAGGAGCTGTTGGACCGTGGGATTGACGTATACACCACTCTCAATGTTCAGCATATCGAGAGCTTAAAAGATACTGTTACTCAAATCATTCAAGCGCCAATTAGAGAAACTGTACCCGATTCAATGATAGAGAGAGCAAATACCATAGAGTTGGTTGATTTGCCGCCAGAAGAATTATTGAAGCGCCTACAAGATGGAAAGATTTATATCCCACGTCAAGCTGAACTTGCAACAGAGCACTTTTTCCGGAAGGGTAATTTGATTGCACTGCGTGAGCTAGCATTACGTATCACGGCAGAGCGAGTTGGTACTGATGTTTTGCTGTATCGGCAAAGTGAAGGCATAACACAGATTTGGCCAACAAAAGACAAAATTCTTGTTTGTGTTGGTCCTAGGATGGAATCTTTGAAGCTGATTCGTGCTGCAAAACGAATTGCTACCAGCTTACAAGCAGAGTGGATTGCAGTATATGTCGATACCCCGCAGCTTCAGTCATCGACACGACAACGCAATAGCGCTATTCAAAATTTACGCTTGGCAGAACAGTTGGGTGCGGTTACGCACGTTCTTACTGGCTTTGATATTGTAAAAGAAATCTTAAATTGTGCGCATGAGCAAAATGTAACGCAAATTATGGTTTGGAAGCGTATTGTCACGCGTTGGCGAGGTTGGTTTCATAGAAATCTGGCAGATGAAATTTTACGTCATACTGGAGAAATTGACGTTTATATAATGACTGGGAATTCTAGCGGCCCTCGCACGCCAAAGGGGCGTTTTCCGCGGGTAAGCTCTTGGAAATCCTATGTTCTTATGATGGTCATTGTGTCCTTTACTACACTGTTTAATCTTTTGCTGTATCCACTAGTAGGCGCTAGTAATTTAGTGATGGTTTATTTATTAGGTGTGGTGGTTGTTGCCCGATTTGGGCAAGTAGGCGCCTCTATTTTAGCCTCGATTCTTAGCGTTATGGCGTATGATTTTTTCTTTGTTTCTCCTGTGTATAGTTTTGCGGTAGCCGATAGTGAATATTATTTTACCTTGTTTGTAATGTTGGTAGTGGCTGAAATCATAAGTTATTTAACTATATTGAGTCGCCGTCAAGATGCCGCAGCCCGTCTCATTCAACATCAAACTACAGCCTTATATACACTTAGCCGACAGCTGACAAAGACCCGTGGGGTTGATCAGCTAGTAGCATTAGGAACGCGTTATATTGCTGAGGAGTTTAACTGTGATGCCATCGCTTTATTACCAAATAAAACAGAGCTTAAGATTCTTGGTAGTGAGAATTCTCATCAGGTATTAGACGCAAAAGAACAAAGCATTGCCCAATGGGTGTATGAAATGGGCCAAGCAGCCGGCTTGGGTACCGACACACTTTCTTTTTCAAAGGCATTATATTTACCATTATTAACAGCACAGGGGGCAATTGGGCTGTTAAGAATACAACCAAAAACACAGCAATTATTCACACCAGAACAATTGGATCTTTTGGAGTCCTGTGTCCATCAAGTAGCCCTGGCAATAGAAGTTGACCGTTCGCATGAGAAATCCAGAAAAAAAGAAATAAAGATCAAAACAGAGCGTGCGCGAATTACCTTGTTGGAAGCCATTGCTAATGATTTGCATACGCCTTTAAAAGTTATTATCAGGGCGGCGACCAGCCTAAGAGAAATCAAAGAGGACAATATAAGAAAAACCGGGAAAGATATTGATTATGAAATAGAGAAACTTAATCAATTAAACAATAATATTTCACGAATCATACAGTTAGAGTTTCAGGATATAAAATTATCAAAATCGCCTGCTTTATTGCAAGAAATCATCGATTTTGTGATTAAAACATCTTCTAAATCACTAAAAGATAGGCCTGTCTTTACACATGTGCAGGATAATATGCCGCCACTACCGGTGAATGAGGGGTTGATTCAAGAAGTACTTATTAATTTAGTTGATAATGCCATCAAATTCACTCCCCCTGAATCACCGATTACTATTTCAGCATATGTTGATCTAGAAGCAGCTATTGTAAGCGTAGAAGACAGTGGACCAGGTGTTGCTCCCGAAGAAATGAATAAGCTATTTGAAAAATTTTATCGAGGCAAACAGGTTATGACAGAACGCGGATTGGGGTTGGGTTTAGCGATTTGCCATAAAATCATTTCTATTCATGGGGGTAAGATCTGGGTAGAAAACGGCGAAAACGGCGGGGCCGCATTTCGTTTTACGCTGCCGTTGAGTTAATGAAGTCCCGCTGCGCTCCATACGGGCTAGATGATTTATAATAAGTGGTTTTGATATCAATGTAGCCCGTATGGAGCGCAGCGGAATGCGGGAATGGCCTTGCAGTATGATTTTGATGGAATGGCCCTGTGCCTCCTCACTACGTTCGAGATGACGGAGTTACTATAAAATCTGACCTTTTGAGATCCACACGAATCATCCCACACGTCAACGTATTAAACACAGGAATATGCTGTTGCCGATAAGCGCGCATCGCTTCTGGGTGTGGAAAATGATACCTGTTATCAAATCCATATGACGCAATCGCATAGCGAGGGGCCACTTGCCTTAAAAATGCCTCAGAGGAGGAAGTTTTACTACCATGATGAGGCACCAGCAAAACATCAGAAGCAAGTTCACTACCATACGTTTTAATTAAATAATTCTCAGCCGTTTTTTCAATATCACCACTCAATAACATATGACCAGCAGGCGTTGTAATCTGTAAAATACATGATTTATTATTTTTTCGTGGCAAGTCTGGAGATATAGCAAAAAATCGGAAGGATACGCCATCCCAGTCCCACGCTGGATATTCATGACAGGATACCCCGCGTTTATAAAAACGTGGGTCATCGACGATCAATTCCTTGATAGTATATTTTTCTTCTAACGAATCTAACCCACCTCGATGATCAAGATCTGGATGGCTGATAACAACTTTATCTAATTTTGAAACACCTAATTTATTCAAATAGGGAATAATAGCCAACTTCCCCATATCACCGGCCTGATAAAATTTCATCCCTGTGTCATAAATAAGTATATGCTTAGCTGTTCTTACAACCACCGATAATCCTTGCCCAACATCTAACACATCTACTCTTGCCTCACCAGGTTTTACTGTCTCAAAGTTGGGAAAAAAGCTAGCTATCATCAATACGCTAGCAGCAGGGAAAAATAGCTTTAAAGGCAGAAATATAAAAATTGCCATCACAGCCATAAGTGCTAGAGCCGGAAGAGCCTCAGTAAATGTAAAATTAAAATTTAGCATCTCAAAAGAGTCGATGTATTTAAGGCAGATTAATAAACAGGAAATAGACCACTTCAGTATTGCCACACTTCCAGGTATGACCACCCAAGGGCTTAAAAAAGCAATAATAAGAGCCAAAGGGACAATGATAAAGCCCACCCAAGGGATTGCTATTAGATTTGCTGCTAAACCATTTATAGACCCATAAGAAAACCAATATAACGACAAAGGCATTAAACCAAACATGCATGCAAACTGCAGGGATAACATTTTGCGAATTCCAGTAGTATTGACGCGTTGGTTTATCATGATCAAAATCGTCACAGCAATAAATGAAAAATAAAAACCCAGCATGAATACAGAGTGTGGTTCAAAAACCAATACCGCCAATAAGGCATAGCGCCATGCTTGCCAAGTGCTCAAGCGTTGACTGCAAAAGTGACGAAATAGCATCAAGCAACATGTCACGAGCGATCGTTGTGTGGGAACAGCAAACCCGGCAATTAGTGCATAGACAATTGAAACAAAAATGGCTCCTGCGCTGGCAATTTTGGGTGCTGGATAACGTAGGCAGAACGCTCCCATATGTTTCCATCCCCATTTTAATAGCCAATAAGTAAGTCCGGCGACAAGCGCTATATGCTCCCCTGAGATATCAATCAAATGAGTCGTTCCTGTTCGACGAAATAAATCCCACTGGGCTTTATCAACGTGAGTGTTTAGCCCTAACGTTAAGGCTTCAAAAACGCCCAATGTTTCTTCATCTGGATCAAGTTTTTCGAGAGTGGCCGCCAATTGTTCACGGAGTGTTAATAAAGAAGGGGAGGTGTTTTTTAATTTAAGCGGCTGAAAGGTGGCGCGATACACGTTACCCACCCATTGGATGTGGCGTGAGCTTAACCAGCCAACATAATCAAATCCGCCTGGATTGGCTAAATTAACGGGTTTTTTCAATTTTGCTTGCAGTTGCCAGTGCTGCCCTGCATGGATTTCAGGGCATTGGTCATAGCAAGACAATGATAGGTTGGCTTTAACAGGATGCCCGTCTAATCGCTCAGCAAAAAATTGAAATTGTGTTTTAGTTGGGGAGCGTGTTGGAATGGAGGTCACATAGCCTTGCAACTCAGCCTTTTTGATCAAATGTGTCAATGGCATGCCTTCATCGGCTATTACCCATTGATGAAAAATACTCCACAGAATAGCGCTCAGAAACCAAAAAATCAAAGTCAGCTTTGGTCTGAAAAAGAGTAGTGCGCATAGAAAATATAGGGGATACAAGTTTTTTAAATAATAAAACGCTATCCCTGCAAAAAAGCAAAGAATTTCCATAATCGCTCAGGTTGGACAGAAGCGGGGATAACTCTATTACAAATGTTATGAGTTCTCAATAGACGCCTCTCGCGGGGCGGGGTGTTGTTGAAAATATTTGTATAGATCCGTTCGTGCTGAGGAGAAGCGAGAGCGACGTCTCGAAGTACCACATTAGAACTAATGAATTGTTAAGGATTTAGGTCTATAATTGCACTATAAATATACATTGTGGGCATTTTTATAATCATGAGCGTGATTCAGACTAATGAAGCACTGCAAGCATACATCAAAGAAAAATGTAGACTTGTACTTGATCCAGACGGGACCAAGTCTGATTTTGATATAGAAATTGCCTTAAAACGTCTAGTGATCACGCAACATTTAGAATGGGAAAAATTCTGTGACGATGTCATTCAATTCAATTTTGATACTGACGAAACAGTCAGTCTAGATACATTGGGCGGACCCAGAGCAGCGGCATTAGTAGAACTACATCAAAAAATTGGCTTGTTTGTAGGACAGATTGTATCTGATGTTAAAAAAGATGGAAAAACGTCGCAAACTGACCGTTCCTCCACACAGCGCCTGATTAGAGATTATTTCCTCCCCCACCTGGTTCAAATGCACAATAACAATAGAGCAGAACTCGACAGGATAAATATAAAATTAATATCAGATCAACAAAATACAGAGTTACTAGAATATCAAGCTGCATTAGCTAGTAATGCGGCCTATTTGGATTCATTGGTAGCATTTCCCTTTGCTTTAGAAAGAATGATGACTGTGATGAGTCAAAACCTTGGGCATAACTACACCCCTCGACAAAACGCTCAAGTACTGGCTTCATTATTGGATACTATTCAAAAAAGCCAAGAAGGGAGTAGCTGGAAGGCCTGGACAGCAAAGAATCTTCTTAAAGCTGTAAAAGTGGCGAGCAAGGTTATTATGCCAGATCTTCCGGTTGATAGGATTACCCTAGAGGCTATAAGTGATTTACTCCCTTACGTTAACAAGATTATTGATAATGATAGGGAGCTTGAGCAACAAAAGAAAATGATGTTTCCAGATGGGGATCCAAAAAAATCAAGCGCACGGAAATATTTTTTTGAGTCTATGGGTATTCGGTTTGATTCATTGGGCAAGATTTGTTACGACACACTGATAAAGCCTGCTGAGGATGCGTTACAAGCGGCCAGTACCTTTATGAGCACTGAAACTGTGACGGAGGAAGGGGTAGACTATCTAAATGTACTCAGTGCGCTTGACCAAATTGGCGATATGCTACACGGCTTGCCAGAAGAACTGGTTCCTAAATTCCTAAAACCATACAGTGACTATTATCAAGGCTATCACCAGGCAGCTAAATATGGAGTTAGACAAGCTGCTGCTGCAGTCGATTATGTCGCAAAAGGAGCAGGACAGGTATTAGGTACTATAGGATCAGTGGCATATGATTATACACCTGATAGCGTAAAAACAGTCGCAGGAGCAGCTGCAGACAAAGCTGTAGACGTAGCAGCTCAGGTTGTGACTAGTGCAGGACCAGCCGTTAGTAAAGCAGCATCCACGGCTGAGTATCTATTACCCAGTATGACCGTTAATCGTTGGACGGGATTCCTCGTTAATAAACAAACACTTATAAACATCAGGGATAGGGTTGTAATTGCCGCGGCTGCATTTGTGCCCGCTTCCATTAAAGAGAGGATGAGACCCCAGACTCCTGAAACCGTATTTTGGAACACTATAAGACCTGTCGGTGCTATAGAGCCCCAATTAGCCGAAGCCTACCTAATTTTTCATGAGCTTGCAGCAGCTAGTGGTAGTCAATCATTGGAAGAGGATTTTTTCCAAGCGTATATGCAAAAGAACGGTATTTCCCAGGCCAACTATGGGGATTATGTGGCGCTTAAGAGAAAATTGGTTCCTGTAACGCTGAGTAGACCTTTAAACGAGCTGCGTACCATGTTTGAAGCAGCAGAAGATCAAGGGAAACGCTTTGACGGCATGCTCTATTTGGTGCATAGATTAAATAACTTGCAAAGGCAGGCTGGTGAAGCTGAAGAGATAACTTCAATTTTAGATGAGTTAACAGAAGCTTTGCATCACCAGAGTGCGGATCAACAACTTGTTGATTTTATTGAAATATACGTACGATCATCTCTAGAAAAGAGTTTAGCAGCTTACGAGAAAAAACAATTTTGCCCTTTGTTAGAAAAAATACTTGATATTAATAGTGAAAATGTTCAATTAAGACAAATTTACAGCAAATTGCAGGCGGGTTATATTTTATCCGATACTGAATTAACATTGTTAAAGGAGTTTCCTAAAGTACCACCCGCCAATATAACGTTTCCTATCGTTCAAAACGTTGAGGATATAACTAAAGAGGTGGTTCCAGTTCTTTCCTCAGTAAAAATAGAACAAGCATTCACACCAAAAGAAAAGGCACGTCAACAGGTGCAAGTGATGCTCGATAAAGCTGCGCCTATCTGTCGCCATATTTCAGAAGGTCTCGAGAAGCAGTTGGAGGCATGTCAAAGCTTGAGGGCCTTGTGTCCAAACGATCCATTAAAAAGTTTGTGCGACTCTAAAATTGCATATCTTCAAGCATTACAACAATGTAATACAAGAGTACTGGAGGAGATGAAGCCAGGCGGGAAACTTGCTGAACAGATACGGAAAATCACCAGTGGAGAAGTCGCTACTGATTTATTAAACATGACCTCTGCAAAAAATATGGCTAAGCAGCTTATGTTCGGTGCTTGGTCAGTACCAAAAGCTGCAATGGACGGCGCTGGTCCGGCAGAGAGAGTATTAGCATATGCATTGAATAGTAATGAATACCTGCAAGGGATTATCCAAGCAAAACATGCATTTGATAAAAGATTCGATACAACACCTCCGCCGCCAGAATTGATGCCTGCATTGGGTGGTCCTGTTTTGTTAAAAGCGGAGAGGGTAGCAGACAAAGCGGCTGAAACGCTGGTGGGTTGGGGGAGGGATTATGTTGTGCAACCTTTGGCAACATACTATATAGCTGGTACCGCTCTGTCACTCGCATTCCCACAGGCGCTTATTGCTGAGATTGCTGTGGGGATATTAACGCGTGAAAGCGTTCAAAAACAATTAGGGGCGGTTTTACAGCCTGTTACTGATTTTATGCAGCCCATTATTGCTCCGGTAACAGATTTTATGGGTAAGCAACAACAAATGTTAAAAGAATCAGTAACAGATTATATATGCCCAATGTTGAATATTGAGGTACAAAGAATCCTTGAGCAAAAAGCTTTTGCATATGTTTCATCAGATCCAGCAGTACGATCTAAGATGAAAGAAGGTGAGCGCGACTCTTTCTCAGGATTTTACTTACAGTACCGCGCTATCCAAGAAGCCAACCCTATCCTAAACAAAGAAGATTGCATTAAGTACTTATTTAAGGGTTTTTTAGACGGCAAAGAACCAGTAGTGCAGAATAATACTATTCAAGAATTTAGTAGTGAATTTGCAAAACTCGATGACATGCTTAGGCGCAATGATGCGGCTGCTAAAGATTCTAAAGAGACCAGTGAACTGGAGCGAGAACTACAATTTTTAATGGCTAAAATTGACTTTAATGCTCCTAATGAGACAGCACTGGTAACGATGACCATATATAATCGCTTGATGCTTATGCAATTTGAAGCATCTAAGCAAGTCAGTAAAGATCACGCAAGTAAGTTACAAAAAAAAGCATTAGGTGTTTTAGAAACTGTTTTAACCAGCCTAGAAAGGGCTGATGCGGGTATTAATACTACTGATCCTGCTGATGCTAGGACAGCCACACGTGCTGAAGCACTGCTGCCAGCAACACAGCGCGCTGCTGAAATCAAATTGTCAGAGTTGCGGACAAAATTGGATGTGGTGTCAAATTTAGTCGATAGAAATATCAGAGATCGTGATGACCGATTGAAAGCTGATTCAGATAAAAAAGAGCCAAAACAGCTGGGCCGCACCGTTTTAGCAGCTGAAGTTGCTAAATCAACCAAAACGAACCTGTTGTATAAAATGGGTAGAGCGATATTTAGTACACATAAGGCAGTATCTGTCTGGGTGGCCATCGGTATAGTGATAGCTTCGAAGGGTATTTTACCAGCAATATTGGGAGCAATAGGTGTCGCTGGAGCAACTGCTGCTAATATAGTTACAGGTGGGTTATGGCTTGCCGCTGCCATTCTTGCTACGCGAGTAATTTATACAGTAGTGAACGAAGTAATAGACCGCAGGGATGAGTTCCACGGCAAAAGCACAGGTGTAAACATTTTAACGGGCTTAAAATGTTTGGGAATAGGAATGGTCAAGTCAGTAATGGCTGATGTTCTCTATAAAAGAGTATCTGATATATTTAGCAAGTTTGCTGAACCAGCTATTGAAGGTGCTAAAACTGTTCGTCACCTCGCCAGGGCTCATCCAACACGAGATATTATTGATACTGAAAAGGTATCTCTTAGTGTATTGCAAGAGCAGTTGCAGGAATTACAATGCCTAGTTAAGGCTCAAATTAAAGACAAAGAAATTGTTGAGTATGCTATTACCAAGCCTGATTCGAGCAAATTTGGAACATATAAAGCGTATAGAGCGCAATTGCAAACCTATAAAGCAATAGACACTAGAGCTGGACAGATAGAAGAAAAATCAAAGGAGGTATCCGCCACACTAGAGGCTACTCAGGCCTTACTGCAAAAGAACTCTAGTAATGATGTTAGGTGGGAGCATGGTGTAACTCAGGAATTGAAAGACTATAAAGAAGCGTTCGCGAGGCTGAAAGAAGTCATGGAGGAAGTCAACCTCGTCAAAAAAGTAGGGGATAAGATGAGGCCTGAAATGCGAGACTATGAAAAGCCTGTCCAACTGGTATCAAGTGACAAAAAATCACCTGGCTTAGAGCACCAGAACTGCCAGGAAAGTCGACTTGGAGAGGATATATGTTCTGATGCAGAGGAAGATCTTGGTCAGAGTACTCAGGACTACAAAGATGCATTGACGCATATAAAACCTGTGCCCCCCCCATCTGAAAATGATAAAATTCCACAATTCAAAAATTGCCTAACTTTCATGAAACCCCCGAGGTCATCTAGCGGAGATGATATAGAGGGGAATGGAGATGTTGTAAAACCCCACTTACACGAATAAGCACTGCGCCTTATTTTTTATTAAATAAATTCTCCCCGCCATAAGGCCACTAAAAATTCCTGCCAAGGATAAATTTCAATAGTCAGATCTTCTTTTGTTAAAACACGCTTCTTCTTATCTTGACTCACAACCAAGGCGCGCCGGGGTTTGTGTTCTTCAGCAAAAGCAAACAAGCCCGATAAGTCACGGGCTTCAACGTGTTGATTGATCTTAACATCAATAGCAAGATCTCCCTCTCCTAAAATAAAATCAACTTCTAATCCTGTCTTTGTGCGCCAGTAACGAATCGCAATGTCTTTTTCTTTTAAACCTTTGTAAGCCGTTAATTCCAAAAAATGGAAATGCTCAAAAGCGGCACCTGCCATATCTCCCTTGAGCTCTGCAATCTGACGTTTCGCAATAAATCCTGCAACACCAACATCAAATACATAAACTTTCGGTATAGTCGTTGGGCATTATTTTGCGGATAATATTTTGGTAACATGCCGATATTCAATGCTTGCAGTAAATTAAACTCGGGAATCTCTGCCGATACCAGTGGGAAAAATTCAAATCGCCAAGCTCGCCCACCCAATAAATTTGCTGCACCCCGTTTTAACTTGCGCGCATTCGAACCGCATAAAATAAAATAGGCTTTAGTGTTCTCAATTAACCAATGAATTTCATCTAATAAGGCCGGCACCTTCTGCGCCTCATCAATAACAATTGGATACTGCAACACGTCGCCCCCTTGATTCCAGGCTAAGAGCCGCGTGATTACGATCGTAGCCTAATGATGGTAAACTATCACTGTGAGTATTCACGCCATGACAATATGCTGATTAGAGTTAATGCAGCGGAGAATACTAAATAAAATGCAGGGGCTTCTGCATACCTCATCACATATAAGGATGACTGCATGAACAAACCAACGTTGATATTGATTCCTGGCCTGCTGTGTGATGATACTGTTTGGCGAGACCAAGTCGCTATACTACAGCGCTACGCAAATATCATTATCCCTGATGTGGCGAAGCTTCAGAATGCTGAGGCAGTGATTAAATATATCCTTGATGAAAGCCCGCCAACATTTTATCTCGCAGGTCATTCGATGGGAGGCTGGTTAGCACTGGAACTTATGAGAGAGCATGCCCAACGCGTTACGAAGTTATGCATTTTGGCCAGCTCTGCAAGTTTGGATTCCGCAGAAAAAACACAGTTACGTCAAGAATGTTTACAACTATATTCTACCATCTCAAAGGACGAGATGGCTGAATATTTAGCGGAATTGTACGCATATTCTCCCAAAATACAGCCGTTGGTTAAAAGTATGTTTAAACGCAACATGGAAGCATTTATTCCTCAGCAAGAAGCGATGATGCAAAGGGTATCTTGTGAAGACATTTTGCCCACCATTAAGGTGCCTACTACGGTTATCGTCGGTGAAGAGGATACAGAGTTTTTTAGCGGTTCAAAATTGATCGCTGATCAAACTCACAAATCAAGCTTTATAACACTGAAGAAATGTGGCCACATGCTTACCCTAGAAAAGCCAAAGGAATGTGCGGAAGCATTATTAACGTGGTTAAAAGCGCCGATTACGTAAAAGAGGTTGCTCACCCAGGGCTGTCCCATCTAAACTTTTTGAACAACGAGGGTTCTAGTAGTTTTTTTATTGCTCAATAAGGCGTCGTTGCGAGCGCTAGCGAAGCAATCCAGTGACTTTATTTAAAACAAATGACGCTGGATTGCTTCACTTTGTTCGCAACGACGACGTTTAGATGGGACAACCCTGGTTGCTCACCATCCTTAATGGAAACCCTTTATTGCAACCGGTTATAATTCTAGCTATAACCATTCTATTAACTTTTTACGAGTTATCAGTATGATAAAAACATCTTATTTATTTTGCTTATTTGTTGGATTAAGTTTGCTGATTTTTTTAATCCAAATTAAAACAGGGCACGCATCTATGCCATCCAAAATGTTGACATTTCCAGTTAGCAAACCGTTTCACGAAGGATATCTGAGAGTATCTCCAATACATGAACTATGGTATGCGGAATATGGTAACCCGGAAGGGGTACCGGTGATTGTTTTACATGGTGGACCTGGTGCTGGATGCAGTGATGAAATGAAATTTTTTGATCCGGTTTTTTGGAGAGTGATTTTATTGGATCAACGTGGGGCTAAACGCTCCAAACCGTTTGGTGAGCTCAGGGATAATACAACACAGGATCTTATCAATGATTTAGAACAGTTAAGAAATAGTTTGAACATTGATAAATGGTTAATTTTTGGTGGTTCATGGGGAAGCACTCTTGCTATTGCATACGGTGAGACTTATCCAGAAAGAGTTCGAGGGTTCATACTTAGAGGCATATTTTCCGGGCAGAAAAGTGACAATGCAAATATATGGTACGGCATGCGCGATACATTTCCAGATGCATGGCAGCAATATAATGATTTTATACCCAAGGATGAACAGGGCGATTTGATGGGTGCTTATCATAAGTTACTGATGAGTCCTGACCCACGTATTTCAATACCTGCGGCACGCTCATTCTTCAAATACGATATTATCTGCTCTTTTCTGAAGATTTCGCCCGAACAACTCAAGCGATTTATGGAGGATGATGCGTTAGTTATTGGTGTTTCCCGCATATTCGCACACTACAGCGCCAATAATTTTTTCATAAAAGACAATCAATTGTTTGATGATATCCAAAAAATTAACCATCTCCCTTTAATCATCGTGAATGGCCGTTATGACACAGTGACCCGCGCCAAAAACGCTTACAAACTCCACGATCTCTGGCCTTCATCTGAGCTGGTTTTTGTCGACGCAGCAGGCCATTCCGCGATGGAGCCTCCAATTGCTTCAGAGTTAACTAATGCGACGGAAAAAATGAAGAAGTTATTAGATGAGAGGTAAAAGCATTGGTTGCTATATTTAATCGATCCACTATACTTTTTCTCGTCCATTGCACAATGTTGACAGAGATTGGGATAAAGTTGGGCTTTATACCAAACATATTAAATATTATTGATGAGACCTTTGATATATCAAAATGCTATAGCAACCGTTTTTTACCAGAAACGCCTTACTCTGATTCAAAACCAATCGCTTGTTGTTTTGAAAGCAAGCATAGTGATTAAGCTCTGGAAAGGTGTCAAATATTTGTTGTCGAATTTATTATAAAACCGCGTAAAATATAAACAAATAATATTGTTAATTTTATGGGTGAATTTATGAAAAAATGGCTGATTATTCTATTAATGCTGCCTACTCTGTGTTTTGCTAGCAAGCCAAATTCACCCTGGGAAGAAATTCAGGGGCCGAGTAATGAACCTCTGTATAGAATGTCTGTACCACACGGTTGGATAGTCCATACCCGTTCCAGCACATTTTATGGTTATTCACCCACCTCAATTTTTGTTCCAGACGAAAATCACGAATGGGTTTTAGACGTTAGTAATTAATGTAATAACTATCTGTTGAAGCCACCGAACAAATAAAAGTGGCCAGGCATAGATAACCCACACCATCGTGTGAACATCATTGCTAAGTTATAGCGCCTAAAACAATGGAAAACACCTAAGGGCTTCTACAATCATTGGGATGTTGGCCAATTGTTTCGAAAAAATGAAGAGCTTGCTGTTCAAAAACATCATTAGCAAAAAATAGAGGAGGCACATGTCGCACATTCCTTTATGCCAGAGGATGAAACAACAATCAGAGCAGATTCGCACATACCATTCGAAAATCGTTTTCATGGGGAACCTCGCTCATCTAAAACTAAAGCCTATAAGCAGGGTGCCGAAATGAAAAAATTATTGGTTGCAATTCAGGACGTTAAAGTTAATCTTCGTTCCGAAGAGACTTATCTCGCTCAGTTATAGGTCTGGGCAAAACAAAATAAATCGAAGGCAGGTGGCCAAAATACGAGGAAATATATTATCCACATTTACCGGGGATAACCCTGTGGGAAATCTGTAAAAATTGTTTTACAGCATGGGTTCTAGCAGTTGGCAGAAAACATCCTTTCCGCTTTAATCTAGTAATCCTGTTGTAAAATTAGTCTTATTTTTTGCTGTACTTGCTAAGCCACTCGGTAAGTGTGGATATCGTTTCCCCGTTTACATCCAAAACCTGCTGGTACAATTGATACAGCGCATCCTCTGTATCGGGTAAGTCAACCCCAAGTTTTCCAGAAGAGGCCAAGGCTTACCTCATCTGGCATGGCAAAAGAATAACACCTAAGTATGTTTCTTTGGAAAGATAACCATCTAATTTTACTCATGAATTCGAGAATATAATGCCCACCATTGATTATTTTGGATCACGTTGTTAATATTCTGCCAATTACTCGGGTTGGGTAAACAAACCCAGTTTTGTTTCATTATAAAAGGACATTATCATGCCGTTCCCT
>CAZYME010000034.1:0-23837 GCA_964648115.1 uncultured Legionella sp. | reverse complement strand
GATCACCCCTCATCCGCCCTGTCGGGCACCTTCTCCCCTCGCGGGGCGAAGGGACCACAATTGTTGCACCTATTGAATAGGCGGTTGTTAAGTTTTATGAGAATGGCAAACAGATAAGGGCTATCCATGGATTATAAAGATTACTATAAGGTGATGGGCGTTAACCGAGATGCTTCTGCTAAAGATATAAAAACGGCATATCGAAGGTTGGCACGTAAATATCATCCGGATATTAGTAAAGAACCACAGGCTGAGGAAAAATTTAAGGAAGTGGGTGAGGCATATGAAGTTTTGAAGGATCCTGAGAAACGTAAAGTCTATGATCAATATGGAAGAGATTGGGAGCAAGGGCAGAGAGCTCAGGCTGCTTCCCAAGGGTTTGCAGGGGAGAATGATAATTCTAATTATCAATATAGCCATGATTTTTTTGAGTCTTTATTTGGTGCAGCGCCCCATTTTCGTCAGCAACGACAATCTGGGCCAGATTTTCATGGTAATGTCAGTATCAGTTTAGAGGAGGCTTACCAGGGAGCCGTAAAAGAGCTACACCTTCCTCATGCACAAGCTGGGCGCCAGACACTCAAAGTAAAAATCCCTGCAGGCGTTAAATCAGGGCAGCAAATTCGCCTAGCAGGAAAGGGTGGACCTGGGCGAGCTGGTGCTGCCTCAGGAGATTTGTACTTAACGGTTCAAGTAGAGAAGCATCCTATATTTGATGTAATGGGCAATGATGTTTATATTACGTTGCCTATAGCTCCCTGGGAGGCTGCTTTGGGCAGTACAGTCCTCGTGCCAACACTAGGTGGCAAAGTGGACTTAAAAATTCCACCTGGTTCGCAGGGCGGGCAAACTCTACGGTTAAAAAAACGCGGCTTGCCGGGCTCGACACCGGGGGATCAATATATTCTCTTAAAAATTATTATTCCTCAACCCACTACAGAAGCAGCTAAGGCATTCTATAAAAAAATGGCAGAAGAAATGCCATTTAATCCTCGTGAAAAAATGGGAGTATGAACATGGCGGATCAGACAATCGTAGCGGGTATGTTGATGGATGAAAACACTACAATTTCATTTGTGGAGGTCTGCCAGAAGTGCAATATTTCTGAGGATATGTTGGTGGATATGATGGAGCATGGTTTATTCTCTTCTTCACAATCACGACATAAGACCCCGGATGTTGATCGGCATACATTCGTTCGTATTCAATCAGCATGTCGATTACAGCAGGATCTGGGTATAAACACGCCAGGTGTGGTTTTAGTCATGGAGTTACTTGACGAGTTAGATCACGTGCGAGAAAAGCTTAATATTCTGCAGCATCATGTTAAGGACGTTTAGCCTGGATGGAGGTGAAGCCGTAATCCGGGAGATAGCAGCACCATAAATCCCGGATCACTCAGCGCTGCGCTTATCCAGGCTAGAGTAGAACCCTCGGCTACAAGCAGCAGCCGAGGATTAAGATTTAATTGTTGTGGCCATATGCTGGGGGTGCTGATGGGACCACCTGATCATCGTATCCGGGGGGATTTTCATATCCTGGCACAGCGTTATCATCAACTAATTTATATGCCGGTGCTGATTCATCACGTCTCGGAGCAGCTATAGGTGATCCAAAGCTCACTTGTGTCTCCCAGCTCTCTTGATTGGCCGCACGAGAAGCGCTGGCACTCTGTTGTACGCCACCATAAACGTTGCCATTACTGGAATCACGCAAGTTGTTTAACTCTCTGGCTGCAGCTATAAGTGAGTCATTGGCCTCAGAAAATCTGGCTTCTGCGTTGTAGCGTGGAGTCGTCATCCAGCTGAATAAAGACCCAAGCAAATTTCCGGTAGAGTACACTGTCAGCCCAATAATAAGAATAGCGGCAGCTCCACCCCAACCTGCTAATATTGCAAGACCAAATTCTGGGGCGCCTAAAGCGAATGAAAGCCCTACGCTCAAGCCACTTATAATTGGAGAGGCGAGTAGTGAAAAACCGACATTTTCATAGAGCGAACTACGGTTTGACAACATAATGTTCCAAAGGAACATTGAGATAATAAAGTTATTCAGAAACGAGCCTCGGTTGTTACCGAACTTAGATACAAAATAGACAAGTAATAAATCAAGTGAGAAGGATCCTATGATCGCCATTAAAAACATGGCTCCTAGCCCTAAGTACGTAATACCTATACCAAGAATCTTAACTGGATTAGCCATTTTAGCTCCACAAAGTTAATTATGCGTTTGCATTGTACATATTATGTTTTGATTACACAATGACTGTATAAAAAATAATATTAATGTGCAGGCTACACGCCATCTTGGATTTCCAGGAGTATCTAGGTTGCCTAGCTCGCAGTCGGGTATTTTCAGGGCTTTAAAACACTATCCTAGCCCGTATGGAGCGAAGCGGAATGCGGGGATCTGCCGGGCCATTCCCGCATTCCGCTTCGCTCCATACAGGCTACATTGATATAAAAACCATGGTGTGACTAGCCCACCGACTCACGTAAAGTCCATGTTCTTTTGCCTTGCGGATTTTGACTGTTTGATTTTACCCACAGAAGCATAGGCTGGTTTTTATTGCCAGCGGGTGCTGATTTGCTATGCAAAGCAACGGTAAAAGCATATTTTTTTCTTAGATTTTGCAAGACTGCCCATACCTTATTGATATCTGCATCGTTATCATTCAGTACTAGCTGATCCCCTCTGAACAATACTGTAACGGGTTGACCCTGTAGAGCTCTTTTGACAGAAGACTCCAACTGTCGCCATTTAGCATATTTAGTACGCTGCTTATCCCCCTGTGTTGGTTGTTGTTGAAAAGCAACGCGGGCGTATGGTTTGGGTGACTGTGCAGCTTGACGGCTATCAGGTTTCTGCCGCAAGAAAAAATCACATAATGTATCGACCATAGGCCGATAACGACCTGATACAGCAGGTTTCGTCCCTGGTCTTTTATTAATGTAGATAGCAAATGCCAAGGTATGTGCATTTGCAGTATATAAATAACCTGACAAACTCATCACACCAGTCATGGTACCTGTTTTCGCGCGCAATAAACCTTGCTGCGATGGTTTGCGGAATCGTCGACGTAATGTTCCATCGTAGCCTGCTATAGGCAAGGCTGCTATATATTCGTAGGCGAGCGGGAATCTATTATGTAAAAAACGCAGCAACTCAACGGTTTGTTGCGGGGTGAGCAGATCTTGGCGAGACAGGCCAGATCCGTCCGTTAATACAGCATTTTGCAAACTGATTCCTGTTTGTTGTTGCAAGAAATTCTTCACCACGGGTTGAGCTTGTTGCCAGTTTAATGGTGAGCCATTTAGTTTGGCCGCTGCGTGTAAAAATAAACTGTCTGCATATAAGTTATCAGAAGGTTTTAATGTATCAGCCATTAATTGCGTAATGGGTTTTGATGCATGTGATGACAGCAATAGTGATGAAGAGGGGGCTCTGCCTAACACTACTTGTCCATCAAGTTTGATGCCCAAACTAGCTAGTCGCCCTCTGACTTGATCTTGGGCATAGCGGAATGGATTACGAATAGGTAAGCGTTGTTGGATTGCCCATTGCCCAACGCCTACACAGCCACGAACGGTAAGATGGTTGTCATCATCCATGGTAAAACTCACACCACAGCCTGCGGCTTTGGCGGCAGTCTTGACCTGGTTGTCTAAAAATAAAGTTGTATTTTGGTTATCTAGCTCTACAGAAGCGGCTGTGCCTGCGCGGTAGGAAGGATTAACGGTTACATTTAAACGGTTTTCATCAAGTACGACAGGGGCTACAGGTGCTCCATAGCTGTATTTGTTGTCGGATGGGGTTCGTCCTGGTGCGTAAGCATTAACAACGCTGTTATTGCTGACCAACACTACGTTACCTTGTATACGGTTAACGCCCCATAATCGTAGCTGAGCTAGCAGCTGGTCTAAATTTTCTTGTGTTAAAGAAGGGTCCCCTGATAAATGAAGGTAGAGAGAGCCTTTAAGAACGCCCTGATCGAGTACAGATGCGTCGGTAGTAAGTTGGCTTTGAAAGCGGTAGTCCGGCCCTAACGCCATTAATGCAGCAGCATCTGAAAATAATTTCATGTTGCTTGCGGGGACGAAAGCGCGAGTAGCATTTCGTTGATAGAGCGTTTCGCCGGTATTTAAATCTACGACGACTATGCCCATATTAATATTGGGGTCGACTTGATTAATGATCTTATCAACGTTGTTTTGAAGGTTTGTCGCCATAGCGACGGAACCAAGAGCCCATACTAATGTGCTTAACAAAATCCTTTTCATTGATTTATGATCCTTTGCGCCTAAACTGAACCGTTAATCATAGCGCAAGCCCATCTTCTCTAGAAGTCCTGTGAGGGTATCATTATCAAAAAATTTTATTTTTAACCAACCGCCTTGTTCATTATCGGTAACAATTTGCACAGGTGTACCCATTTGCTCGGCAATGTGAGTTTGTAAATGCATGATATCGGGGATTTGAGCGGGCTGTGTGGATTGGCTTGAGGGTGGTTTGCTTAGCCGTACCTCTTCTTCGAGGCGACGAACTGACCACTCCTCTTCATGGATTTGCTTAGCCAGCGTCTCTTGTTGATGTGGTGTGAGGCCGACTAGCGCACGTGCGTGGCCTAGGGATAATTGGCCCGCGCGCAGTCTACTTTGCACAAACTCGCATAAGGTGAGTAAGCGTAAAATATTAGCAATATGGCTACGGGATTTGCCCACTAGTGTGGCAATTTCTTCCTGGCTGAAGTGAAATTCTGTATGTAAGCGTTGATAGCCACCGGCTTCTTCAAGCAAATTTAAGTCTTGTCGTTGAATATTTTCAATCAGTGTTACAGCTGCTGTTTGTTCATCAGTGTAGGTGCCAATCAAGCAGGGTACTTCGGTGAGTCCCGCAATTCCCGCGGCTCGCCATCGTCGTTCACCAGCGATAATTTCATAACGTTGGTTAGTAATTTCACGCACAATTAAAGGCTCAATCAACCCTTGAGCAAGAATGGAATTGGCAAGGTCTTGCAGCGCATCCTTATCAAAGGCTTTCCGGGGTTGATAATGGCCGCGCTGTAACCATTCGATGGGTAGTAATTTGAATTCTTTCATGCGGTCAATGTAGCGCTGAGGAGGGTTGTGGTCAAGAGGAACAGATCAATGTAGCCCGTATGGAGCGAAGCGGAATGCGGGAATGGCCAGGCGGTTTGATCCCCCCTGGCACCGAGGACCCCCTCTCCCTAACCCTCTCCCCAAGGGGGCGAGGGGACAATTTGTTTTGATTATAATCAATTAAAACAAAAAATCCCCTCTCCCCTTGAGGGAGAGGGGGATATATAAAGTATTCCTTACTTCACTTAGCTCCTAAAAAAGCCCGCGTAAAGTCATAATCATTTTTTTGCAAATTATTTCCACTACACGTAGGGCTTGCCCATTTACTATCACAAGGTTTGTCTCGTGTCATAGACCACATCGAATAACCGCCGATATTATGGTCAAAAGCAAACGTTCTGACTGCACTAGCATTTTGCAAAGTAAACTGTTCTTTATTAACGTCGTTAACGCCAATCATGGGGGTGAGCTCTACTTTTTGCCAAAGCTCTTCGTCGCTACTTTGTGGATAAATGGTTTTTAAATAATCATGCAACGCGGTTGAAGCTTGTTTTGCATAATCACCCATATCCCCTGGGTAAGCGTCGCCATAGTCCATCGCCATAATATTAACAGTAAAATTTAGTTTGGCTTGTTTCGCTTGAGAAACAACATCCTTCCCTTCAGGTGTTAATCCCTCTGGTAAGACAGGTAGTGTGAAACTGATTTTAATATTGGGATTTTGCTGTTGGAATGTGGTTAGGGCAGTCATCAATTTTGGTACGTTGGCTGTTCCATTTTCAATATCAAAATCAAGCTTTTTTGCTTTATAAGTGCTTACTGTCTGGTTGAATGTATCAACAAGCTGGCTAGGGTTACAATTCATGGAGAGATCGTTACCACTTGCTCCCCCGAAAGCCACTGTCGTTTCTACACCTAATTTTGCCAGGTTGTCGGTTAAGCGCTGGCCCCATTTATTTGCAAGGCTATAATCTGCCTGGCTAGCCCAAGCTGGCTGGCAGCTACCACTGTCTGTAATAAAAGCTAAATGAAAGCCTTTAATATTGTTATTAGTGGCAATTGTGCCTAGATCCATGGGCTCCATATCTTGGAATTCCGAACTCCAATGGGTATTAATAGATATATCTGCATAGGGGCTAAATATGGGCGCAGCATTAGCTCCGGCGCTACACAATAAAAGAGCAAGAAAACATTTTGTGGGTATCAGACGCATAATAATCAAGCCTCAAGTTAATAATATGCTTAATTATATGTCATTATGTTTAGAAAATAAAAGATTGTGTGTTTATGCTTTCGTTAAGAGGCTGTAAAAAAATCCGTCCATATTGTTGTCACCAGGCAAAATTTGCCAGCCATGTTCAGTGGCATGCCCCCATGGTTGCTCTTGTGCTAAGAATTTGCAATCGGGCTTGTTGGCGATAAAACGGCTAATTTGTTGCTCGTTTTCTTCGGGCATGATGGAGCAGGTTGCGTATAACATAATTCCACCTGGTGCCAGGAGTGGCCATAAAGCGTGGAGCAACTCTTGTTGTAATTGGATAACCGCCGTAATATCAGCCTCCGTTCGTAACAGTTTAATATCAGGATGACGCCTAATTACTCCTGTGGCCGAGCAGGGGGCATCGAGAAGAATGCGGTCAAATAAGACCCCATCCCACCAAGTCTCTGGATGTACACCATCGCCTTTTAATAAAGTAGCTTGTAAATTTAAACGGTTTAAATTTTCTTGTACGCGCGCCAAGCGCTTGTGATCAATGTCTATTGCTACACAAGCCGACAACGAAGCCTCCATTTCCAAAATATGGCATGTTTTACCGCCTGGAGCGGCACAAGCATCAAGAAGTCGTAATCCTGGTTTTAAAGCCAAAAGAGAAACAGCCAATTGTGCCGCTTCATCCTGAACCGACACATCGCCAGCTGAGAATCCAGGTAGGGCATATACATCACAAGGGGTTGTTAAAGAAATACCCTGTGGTGCGTGTTGATGTGGATATGCGTCGATGCCCGTTTCTTGTAGGCGGTGCAGATACACTGTAGAGGAAGTATTCCTAGCATTAACGCGCAAGCTCATTGGCGGATGAAGATCATTGGCTTGCAAAATAGCTTGCCAATTATTGGGCCATGCTTTTTGCAAACGTTTGATTAGCCACTTTGGGTGGCCATAGAGGAAGGCAGGGTTGTCTTGTAAACCAGCTAACAGCTTTTCCTGCTCGCGGCAATATGTACGTAATATCGCATTTACCAAGCCTTTGGCCCAGGTTTTTTTTATCTGCTCTAATAAAGCGACCGTTTCTTTCACAACGGCATAATCAGGGATACGTAAGTAATGCAGTTGATAAAGACCCATTAGTAAACAGGCCCAAACTTCCACGGCTTTCGGGCGCTTACTTAGCAGTTGATCCGCAATAGCCGCTAAACGAAAGTAATGGCGGCACACACCAAAGCATATTTCTTTACTTAATGGTGAGAGATCTGCTGCAGAGGACATAAGATGCGTGAGAGGTGTCTGATCTTGTAATACAGCAGTTAGAGTCCGTAATGCTTGCAATCGTTCGTTTTTTTTCATTGTAAAACCATGCCGGCATATAGCTGGCCACGCTCCGCATGTAGCCAATCTGCTACTGCCATGATTTTTGCGCCCGGAAATTGGATGCGCTCTACTAATATGGCGTGTTCACCTGCTGCAATAAGGATGCCCTTTTTATCAATAGACAATATTGTCCCCGGTTTTTCTTGATGCACAAAAGGGACGGGGCGTGCTTGGTGCAAACGGAGGGTCGAATCAGTGGTATGTGTGTAAGCAATGGGCCACGGGTTAAATGCCCTGATTTGGCAATCGATTACCTCGGCAGACTGATGCCAGTTGACAGCGGCATCTTCTTTTTTGATTTTGGGCGCGTAGGTCGCCAAGTTGTTATCTTGCGCACTTGCTTGTGCTTGCCCGGATGCCAAAGCATCGAGAGTTGCAAGCAATGGAGCCGCAGCCATTTGTGCTAAACGATCGTGTAACTGCTCTGCGGTGTTGTTATCAATTGTGCAAGATACACGGGTTAACATGGCTCCGGTATCCATTCCAGCATCCATTTGCATGATGGTGACTCCGGTTTCAGCATCACCCTCTAATATCGCATGCTGAATAGGTGATGCACCACGCCAGCGAGGCAGGAGTGAGGCATGAACATTGATGCATCCTAATCGTGGTAAATCGAGGACAGCACGGGGCAAAATCAAGCCATATGCAATCACTACTAGCACATCCGGTTCATAGGCGGATAGCTGATCAATTGATTCTTTTTCTTTAAAATTAAGCGGTTGATGAACGGGTAATTGGTGCATTTGAGCCCATTCTTTAACAGCGGAAGCTTGCAATTTACGCCCCCGTCCCGCAGGGCGGTCGGGTTGTGTGTAGACGGCTTGTAATTTATGGTGAGATGTAGCCAAAGCCTCTAGGCAGGGTAGAGTAAAAGCGGGTGTTCCAGCGAATACAATGTTCACTTGTGCCCGTTATGACGTTTAAATTTATCCACTTTTTTTCTAGCCATTGCGCGTTTGATAGGTGACAGTAAATCAACGAATAATTTACCGTTTAAGTGATCAATTTCGTGTTGAAAGCATTCGCCCAATAAGCCATCTGCCGTCATTTCAAAGGGTTTACCAAAACGATCTTGGGCTTTGACAGTGACTTTTTCAGCGCGGATTACCCTATCATAAGCCCCAGGGACAGACAGACACCCCTCTTGATATTCAAACTCGCCATGAGAGGCAATAATTTCAGGGTTCGCCAATACAAGTTGCTGCTTTTTATCACCGATAACATCGACGACAGAGAGACGAAGATTGACTGCTATTTGTGGAGCCGCAAGCCCTACGCCATTGGCGTCATACATCGTATCAAACATATCTTCGATCAATTCTTGTAAATCATCATCAAAGGTTTCAACGGGTTTTGTGATAAGTCTTAAGCGAGGATCGGGTAAGTAAATAATCTTACGAATAGCCATTTTCGGTCTGTTTCAAAATAATAAATGCGTGCTATTATCCCTAATATCGTACATGGCTGCAAGGCGCTAATAATTTGTACGAAAGCCAACCTACATTATCTCCAAGGATTAGGACGTTTAAATGCGATATGTGCTATTACTTTTTTGCTTGATAGTAGCTATTCCTGGGTATCCTTTTACGCTTCGACCAGATGCTCCTGCTCGTTATGTGGTTCAACGCGGGGATACGCTGTGGGGTATTGCAAATCGTTATCTAAAAAATCCTTGGGAGTGGAAGGCGTTATGGCATGCCAATCCCCAAATTCAAAACCCCAATCGCTTGTATGCGGGTGCAATTATTGCGTTGCGCTACCAAAACCAAAAACCCTATTTGAGAGTTTTATCGAACGGCACCGTCAAGCTATCTCCTCATACCAGACCACTGCCTCCAGAGGACCCAGTCCTTCCCATCCCGATTGAAGATATTAGGGCATTCCTAAATGGCTCTTTAATTTTGGACAGAGACGCGTTAGAAAATGCGCCTGCTATTATCGCGTTCATGAACGAGCACTTGATGGCTGGCCAAGGTGATGAGGTGTATGTAGAAAATTTATGCCCAAACCCGCCTCCTCCTGGCGAGATCAAAACATACGGGATTTATCGGCGTTGCGGGGTATACCATGATCCGACCACACAAAAATTTTTAGGTTATAAAGCTTCTTTGGTTGGCTATGCTGAATTGGTGCGGAATGGAAATCCAGCGACTATTATGATAACGGATATTATGCAAGGAGTACGTTTACAAGATCGTGTTATGCCCAATACCGTCCCTGCATTTAATTTTTATTTTGAACCCAAAGCACCAAATACATCTATTCGTGGTTTGATTATCGATTTGGCGGGTGATTATACGCAAGGCGGCGTTGGACTTGTCGCTGTGCTAAATAGAGGACATGATGCAGGCTTGCAGCCGGGTGATGTGCTTGGTGTATATAGTAGACCACGGCAAGTCCCAAATAAGTTGTTCCGTTACAAACAGCAGGGGCCTTGTCAAAGACAATGTGTGACATTGCCTCCAGAGCGTATTGGGGAAGTGATGGTCTTCCGTATATTTTCCCAAACCAGTTATGCATTGGTCGTACGCTCCATTCGGGCTATTACAAAATTGGATACTGTGACTAACCCATGAATAACAAAGATTACCTTCTTGCGTTAAATCGTATTAATCCTATTGGCCCCCGTACCGTCGCAAAATTATTGAAACGTTGGCCGAGGCTTGAGGAACTATTTCAGTTATCTGCTCACCAGATAGAAAAGGCGGGTGTGCCCGCTGTAATCGCTGCTGCAATCAAGAAATTTGATTGGAAGGAGATTGAGGCAGATTTACGTTGGCAAGAAGCTCCGAACCATTTTTTGCTAACGCTTGGCAATGCGGACTACCCCAGGTTATTGCAGGAAATTCCTGATCCGCCTTCCGTACTTTATGCCATAGGAGATGTATCCTGTTTCCGGCAGCCAACTGTTGCTATTGTAGGTAGCCGTAAGCCCTCTGTAACTGGTAGCGAGACCGCCTGGCGTTTCGCCTTTGAGTTGGCGAAGAAGCATATTACGATTGTCAGCGGATTAGCCCTCGGTATTGATGCTCAAGCCCATAGCGGATGTATAGAGGCGCAGGGAAAAACCATTGCTGTTATGGGTACCGGCATTGATTATATTTATCCGCGTCGACATGTGAAGCTAGCCGAGAAAATAGGTGAAAATGGATTGTTATTGAGCGAATTTCCGCTGCAAAGTCCACCTATTGCTGGACATTTCCCCCTTAGAAATCGTATAATAAGTGGTTTATCATTGTGCACACTGGTTGTTGAAGCTGCAATTCGAAGCGGTTCGTTGATAACAGCACGATTGGCGCTGGAGCAAAATCGAGATGTTCTTGCTATCCCTGGATCTATTTATAATCCAGAGGCAATGGGTTGCCATCACTTGTTGCAACAAGGGGCTAAATTAGTGACTACCAGTGCGGATGTATTAGAAGAATTAGATATAGAATGCGAGCAAAGGTCACTCGAGTTTGCATTTACCCTTGCAACAGAGAATAAAAACCTAGTAAAGTGCATTGGATTTGAAGTAACTACGGTTGATCAAATTATTACCCGTAGCGGTCTAAGTATCGAAGAGGTGGTTTGTAATTTAGCTGAATTAGAATTACAAGGCATTGTTAAAGCAATATCTGGTGGTTACATGAGGTGTACAACATGAAAGATAACTTGTTTGAGATGTTGTTGAATTTATTCGAAAAAACGTTGAGCCAGTTAAAAGAAAGCCGTTTGTCCGTAGACAATAACGACACAGATAACGAAAAACAAGTTGATACTCATGCATCCTCCATTACAGGGACAAAAACCGCATTTATTAAATCTGCAGACGAGGACTCCATACGAGTTTTTACTGAGCTTGAACAAAGGAAACTCACCAAAGCAAGCTATCAATTTTTAATGCGAGTGGCATCCTGGGGCGTTCTTTCTCCAGATTTATTGGAGTTAATCATCAATCAGCTTATTTTTTCCGAGTCACGTTTTGTTACTTTGCAGGAAACAAAATGGACTATCCGAAGCACGCTTGCCACGGGCTTGGATGCTGAGCAACTCGCTTTTCTTGATCTTGTGCTATATCACAAGGAAGATAAATTGCAGTTGCATTGACCGGAAATTTTGCTGTAATTATTAGGAAAGGTAACACATGAGTAAGTACCTTGTAGTCGTTGAATCACCTGCGAAAGCGAAGACTATTCAAAAATATCTAGGTGACGATTATGAAGTATTTGCTTCTTATGGGCACGTACGTGATCTGCCACCTCGTAAAGGCTCTGTTGATCCCGATCGACAATTTGCCATGACGTACAGCCCCATTGAAAAAAATGCCCGCCATATTGAAGTAATTGCCAAAGCCATCAAAAAAGCTGATGCCCTCCTGCTAGCGACTGACCCGGATCGCGAAGGAGAGGCCATTTCCTGGCATATATACGAGTTACTAAAGTCCAGGAATTTGATTAAGGATAAAGAGGTCAAACGTATTTTCTTCAATGAAATTACTAAAGCCGCCGTTAGCGAGGCTATCGCCAATCCACGCGAGATTGCAATGGATTTGGTGAATGCGCAACAAGCTAGGCGAGCTCTGGATTACTTAGTAGGGTTTAACCTTTCTCCGTTATTGTGGAAAAAAATTAGGCGTGGTTTGTCTGCGGGACGCGTACAGAGTCCAGCGCTTCGTCTTATTGTTGAGCGTGAAGAAGAAATAGAGAAATTTATTCCTCAGGAATACTGGCGATTGATTGCTCAATGCCAGTCTGAAGCAACCCCCTTTGAAGCACGCTTGACGCATTATAAACAGGAAAAATTAGAGCAATTTACGGTTAATCAGGAGCCGCAAGCACATCAAATTAAAGCTGATCTGTTAAAACAAGCGCAAGGCATACTTGTTGTTAGTAATATTGATAAAAAACAGCGTAAACGTAATCCATCAGCCCCCTTTATCACGTCAACATTACAACAGGAAGCTGCAAGAAAATTAGGTTTTACTGCCCGCAAGACCATGATGGTGGCTCAGCAGTTGTATGAAGGGATAGATATTGGTTCTGGTACGATGGGTCTCATATCTTATATGCGTACGGATTCTGTTCATCTCGCTGCGGAAGCTGTCCAAGAAATCAGAGAATACATATGTGAGCGATATGGTGAGGAAAATTGCTCGAAAGATGTTCGAGTTTTTAAAACCAAGTCCAAAAATGCTCAAGAAGCGCACGAAGCTATACGTCCTACTTCTATAAAGCGACACCCGGAAATGGTGGAGCGCTCACTTACAGCGGATCAATTCAAGCTATATAGTTTGATATGGAAGCGCACTCTTGCTTGTCAAATGGCAGAAGCGCTTCTCAATACGGTTGCTGTTGATATGCATTGTGGTGAGGGGAATATTTTTCGTGCGAATGGCTCGACCATTGTTTTTCCTGGTTTTCTCACGGTATATGAAGAAGGCCGAGATGATTCAAAAGATGATGACGATCAAAACGCTGTTTTACTGCCGACTCTGGCAGTGGGTGACAAAATAACATTGCACGATATTCTCGCCAGTCAGCATTTTACGGAACCGCCGCCGCGTTATTCAGAAGCGTCCTTAGTGAAGGCGCTGGAAGAGTTTGATATTGGCAGACCCTCAACATATGCTTCAATTATCCACACACTGCAAGAGCGAGAATATGTTATTGTCGATAAAAAACGTTTCTTGCCTACAGATGTTGGTCGTATTGTTAGCCATTTTTTAACAGACTATTTCACTCGTTATGTTGATTATAAATTTACGGCACAACTTGAAGATACGTTGGATGCTATTGCACGAGGAGAGAAAGAGTGGGTTCCTGTGCTGGAGGAATTCTGGCAACCATTCATTCAGCAAATCAATACGATTGATGAGCAGGTGCAGCGTAAAGATGTCACCACGGAATTATTAGAGGATAAGTGTCCTAAGTGTGAAAAACCATTAGCAATTCGTTTGGGTAAACGTGGGCGTTTTATTGGTTGTACTGGATACCCTGAATGTGATTATACGCAGGATCTAGGGTCACAATCGGGTGAGAAACCAGCAACTGAAGTGGTTGAGGGCCGCGCGTGTCCTGAATGTAAAGGTGCATTACACATTAAAACAGGTCGTTATGGGCGCTTTATAGGTTGTAGTAACTATCCTGATTGTAAGTTTATTGAGCCATTGGAAAAACCGGCAGATACGGGTGTGACTTGTCCAAAATGTCATGATGCAATGATTCTTAAACGTAAATCACGCAAAGGAAAGATTTTTTATTCATGTGGGGCTTATCCGAAATGTGACTATGCATTATGGAACGAGCCATTAGATAAACAATGCCCCAAATGCGCGTGGCCAATATTAACCGTGAAAGAAACCAAACGTTCTGGTCGGCAAATTATTTGTCCCCATGAAGGTTGTGGTTATAGTGAAAACGATTAATATTGAATCGTTACTTGACAGAATGATTTGTCCAGTATCAGAATAGTCTTGTAGATAACAAAAATTTACAAATAGTAAATATTACAGTTAGAATTTTAAATGCTAAGGAGCAGTAATAATGTCAGAGAAAGTACGCGGTACGGTTAAATGGTTTAATGAAGGCAAGGGTTTTGGTTTCATTGAAAGCAACGGTAAAGATTATTTCGTCCATTTTAGTGCTATACAAGGCAGTGGTTTTAAAACGTTACAAGAGGGTGCGGCTGTGATGTTTAAAGCTGGACAAGGTCAAAAAGGTCCGCAAGCAGAAGAAGTCGAGGTCGTTTAAACTGTCTTTGGGTAATAAAACGCATTAACCCTAAAGTTATAGCTAAAACTGCCGACTCTCTGTACATGCATACATTAAAGTGATTCGGCAGATGGCTATCAAACGACATTTAGTTATACGCTCAGCGGTTTTAAAAGACCACGTTAACAGATATGCAATACTAGGTCTGATAATCTCCCTGTTGAGCATTATAATTGCAACTATCCTGGTTTCTTACAAATTAACCGGATTTATCCATTTTCATGGCATGATCCTTGCCCAAAAAACCAACCCTGCCTTATGGGCGCTTGATTTAACGCCATTTCTATATGCTTACTGGGGGCAGTCATTCTGTTACGAATTGGTGAGCACGGTAGAGACAATTCTTGAAGATAAAACCCGTGAGCTTGAAAATAAAAGTAGTGATTTAGAATTAAAACTCCAATATGAAACAAATCATGATTATCTTACAGGCTTACCGAATCAACGTTTGTTAGCGCAAAGGATCAATCAAGGGATTAAACAAATAGGCAAGGGAGAAGAACTTGCCGTGATTATTTTGCATATTAACGCCTTCAAAGACATCAATTATAAACATGGTCGTTTTAATGCCAACACTCTATTAGTTCAATTTGCAGAAAAATTAAAATCCATCTTATTGGAGCCCTATTTGTTACAGGCATATATGGGCATGAATATGGTGGCCCGCTTGCAAGGGGCAGAGTTTGCTATCTTGATTCCCAGATTAAGAAAAGATCATCATATTGAAAATATTCTAACGCAATTGTTGGCCGCAACGTCAGCTAATTTCATGCTCGATGGTAACAGTGTAAATATAACAACTACACTTGGGGTTTCTCTTTATCCTGTGCATGGAGAAAATGATAGTACTCTAATCCATCATGCAAGCTCTAGTCTATTTTATGCAGAGAAAGATGGCTTGCCCTATGCTATTTATCATGCTGGCATAGGTAAAAAAATCAAAGAGGCAGATGGTAAATTAAAGGAATTGAACGATGCTATTGATAGCGAAGAAATAGATATTTGGTATCAACCTTGTCTGGAATTAAAAACTGAAAAAATCATAGGGGTCGAGACCTCTATCCATCTTGATAAGGCTGAGTACGGGCAGATGAATGCAGATCAATTACTACCGTTGGTCGAGGGTACAGCTTTGGTTAGGAAGCTAACGGCACGCATGTTGGAAACTGCAGTGCAGCAACTCGCGGTATGGCATCAAGCTGGACACAAAGTTTATGTCATCGTTAATCTACTAGATGCTACTGATTTAGATCTACCAATTTTCATTGAAGGTTTATTAAAAGATAATCAATTTCCAGCAGAGTATTTGAAATTGGCATTAACAGAAAAAGCTTGTTTAAGTGATCAAACTCGTTCCCTCCCAGTGCTTAAAGAACTAGCGGGTCTAGGCGTTAAAATTGTGATCAGTGATTTTTGTAGTGGTTATTCTTCTTTTATTTACCTTACGAACTTCCCGATTAACGAAATCAAAATTGATGAGTCATTTGTACAGAACATGGTAACTGACGAGAAAAAATTGAATGTTGTCCGTGCAGCTATTCAATTAGCAGGTGCAATGAATTTAATCGTGCTTGCTGGCGGAATCCCCGATCAGAAGACCATGAAAAAAATCAAACAGCTCGGATGTTTGTATGGCGAAGGCCCTTATTTCTCTCCCGCGGTACCCGCGGATGAAGTTTCGGCATTGTTAACCAAGATGAAATGATTCTGCATCTAGGGTCTGTTGACAATTCATTTTCTAGAATTCTCTAAAGTGCCTACCTACCGTGGCTTGTCCACGGTATCCAGAGATCTCCTGGATGGTGCGGTCAAGCCCCGCCACGTAGGCTTTATAGAGCAATTGTCAACAGACCCTAGCCTCACTCACAACAAGCCTGGATTCTAATCAATGTGGAAAATGGGACTTAGGTAACGGAGGCTCCTATGTTTGTGGTATATTTTGAGGTTTACATGGCAACGATAGCATATGAAAATTCTTTTTTTCAGCACCCAACAATTTGAGCCGGATATTTTTGACCAAATAAACCAAGATCATCAACATCAAATCACCTATTTTAACTACCATTTAAATGAGGAAAGCCTGAATGCAGTTCCACAGGCTGATGTTGCTTGCTGCTTTGTTAATGACAAAATTAATCGTGTTGTAATTGATGGACTACACAAACGAGGCATCCAACTTATTGCCTTAAGATCCGCGGGTTATAATCATGTCGATTGTGCATATGCGCAAGAAAAGGGAATACGCGTTTGTCGAGTTCCTGCATACTCCCCCCATGCTGTCGCTGAGCACGCCGTTGCACTGATTTTATCTCTGAACCGAAAAATCCCTCGCGCACATAATCGTGTTAAAGAAGGTGATTTTTCTTTAACGGGATTAATGGGTTTTGACTTGTATCAAAAAACGGTTGGTATAATAGGAACTGGTCAAATCGGGTGTGTTTTAGCGAACATTTTGAAGGGATTTGGATGTAATATATTAGCTTATGATATTGTGAAAAATAAAAATTGCATAAAGTTAGGTGTACAATATGTCAGCTTAACAGAGCTATTAGCAAGCTCCCGTATCATTAGCTTGCACTGCCCGTTAAATCAAGAAACTCAATACATTATCAACGAGAAGACATTAGCTCAGATGCAAGATGGAGCCATGTTAATAAATACAGGTAGAGGAAAATTAATAGACACAAAAGCGGTTATTAATGCTCTAAAATCAAAAAAACTAGGCTATTTGGGAATAGATGTTTACGAAGAGGAAGATAATTTATTCTTTGAGGATCGTTCCAGCGATATCATTAATGATGATATATTTTGCCGATTACAAACGTTTCCTAATGTGCTTATTACGGGTCATCAAGGATTTTTTACGCAAGAAGCTGTGCATAATATTGCTCAAATTACGCTAGAAAATATCAGCAATTTTGAAAAAAGAAAGGAGCCTGTGTACTTGGTTCTGTAAGGTTTTAAATTTCCTAAAACGCCAAAAATTAATTTATGGAACGACGTAAAATGGAGAGAGAATGATGTGGAAAAATTTTTTACCAATACTATTGTTACTTTCCTTGGTCTGCGCATGTGTTGAGATTGACTTATCTGTGCCTAGCTTTCTTGATATAGCTGGTTTTTTTGGCGTATCTGACAGCATTATCCAGTCTACCATTACCTATAATTTTCTAGGGTTTTTTATAGGCGCCCTTGTTATGGGCCCTTTATCTGATACATATGGAAGACGGAAAATCATGCTGGCTGGGAATGCTATCCTTTTCCTAGGAGCTGTGGGGTGTACTTATGCGCCCTCAATCTATTTTCTATTGGCTTCTCGGTTCGTTCAAGGTGTGGGTGCAAGCACTTCAGTCGTTTTAGTTTATACAATAATTGTGGATTTATATGATAACAACAAAGCAATTAGACTGTTTGGAGTTATGAATGCTGCGTTGGCAATTGTTCTAGCTGGCGCACCTGCGTTAGGTGGTTTTATTAACCAAGCTATTGGGTGGCGAGGAAGTTACGCTCTCGTGGCATTATTTTCAGCAATTACGTGGCTCTTACTACTGTGGAAATTACCTGAATCAAAAAATCAGTTGGTAAGATTTAATTTGACCACTATGTATGATGATTATAAGCAATTGGTCACAAACTCGCGTTTTATCGCGGCCGCTATGATCCCTAACTTACTATTTGCTGCTTACATGGCTTACATGGCAACCAGTGCGTTTATATATATGGGAACCTTCGACTTACCGATTTATGCTTTTGTCGGGCATCAGACTATTATCGTCTTATTTTTTACCTTAACAAGCATTTTTTCATCCAAAATTATAGCATTATTGGGCCCCTATAAAACCGCACAATATGGCGTCATGCTGACTGTACTATCCGCACTTATGCTTATCATTTTTAGCTATGAAGAGGTATATTCTGCCTATCTGACAACCATATTAATGTCTCTATTTAGCATCGGTTTTGCAATGTGTTACCCTGTTATTTTTGCTGACTCACTATCTATCATTCCCATCCTTCATGGGCCCGCAAATTCTTTTATTATGAGCTCACGAGCTTTATTAACCTCTTTATTCACAGGATTGGTCTGTTACGTTTATGCTGGCCAACCAATTAATTTTGCATTGGCATTTGGGTTGGGTATTTTTTGTGCATTTATTTTTGCCATGTTTTGGTTTAAGGAATCCCAAATTTTAAGGGTAAATTATGAATCCTGACTTTTTAAATAATTGGAATGACCTAATTACACATGCATCAAAATCATTAGATGACTCACAGGATCAATTGAGTGACTTGGTAAAAGAATCAGAGGCAGAATTACTTTCACCAGAAGAGCAAATCACAAGTATTCAGTTAATTCTTGAATACCGTTTAAGCAATCAAGATGCCTTAATATCGCTACTTAAACTTGACAAACACTTGCTTTATCTTCTTGGTATTCAACCCCAACACTCTGAGGCGACAAACCTCGAGCGTATGAAATATGCTTTAGGGAGTGATGATCTAAAGCAAGTTTTACATGCATTGAATCAACTACTTGAGCATCTATTGCGTATTGCTCGACGTCATCAGAAACAACAAAGAGAGCAGTCTCAAAAAAAACCGGAAAAGGTATGTAAAATAATTAAACAAATGAACGCTATTATTTTCAAACAAAGTCTTTTTTTAAATGCAATTACTAAGCTAGAAAAGACTGTAACCGAAGTTCTTACGTTTGAAGCTATTGGTCTTACATTTGACCGTATTGCCGCATTAAAAGGATCTGTGTTGCAATTTCAACAGGCAATGCTATATGGGCTTGCACAATCCCAAATACTTTACGAACTTGTTAACAAAAATAAAATCATCAATTTAACATTGGACTCGCTGATAAAAAAAACAGAAGATGTATTACAACAAATGCCCTCTTTATATAAACCACAACCAAATTATTCTCTAGGGCATTTTGTAACAAAGACTTCTGAAGAATTAGAAGAGCGCGCTGCCGTCAAACGCATGCGACCCTTTTTTTAGACCAAAACTCTATCATTTCTATGAGAGCCATTTGAAACGAGTAAGAATCGATTCAGATTGTTGCTGGCATTTATAACACGATGAGGGGTCATCACAGGTATGCAGAGCCCTGATGTTTGGCAAGTATCACCCTATCTTCCCCGACATCAATAGTTACTTCATCCTCTAATACATAAACAAATTGTTCTGAATGTTCATGATAATGCATTTCATCGGCGGTATTTGGCGGCATTTCTTCTTGTAGCACTGTCATGCCAGCACTGTCTAATAATGTCCAGGCAAAGCAATTATCCCCCCACGTTTTGCTTGGTACCGTTGAAATATCAATAATATTGAATGACATAGCTAATTACCTTATTTCCAGGAGCCAGGGCTGAATGGCGCTAAGATAAGCCAAACTGTAGGCTGGTGCTGAATGAAATGAAGCCCAGCAGAGATGATCACGAGCTTGCTGGGCTTCGCTAACGCTCAGCGCCAGCCTACTTCTTATGCGTAATGCAGATAAACAAGCTGAGAGGGATGATAATGTAGCCACTATTAATCCTGGTAAGTAGGTGTTAATGCAGATTTCTTATGGGATCTGTAATCAATTAATAAAATTTAATCGTCGTAGTTGTCACATCGATCGACGGTGCTTGCCTCATAAATGCACTTTTACATTTGGGAGAGGTTGCCCTAACTTGGGGAGATTCTAAAACCTCAGTTTGCGTGCAAATACAGGCTGATAGTAGTGGTATAAGTAAAAGTGCTATCCATTTCATGTTTAATCCAATTAAATTAAGTCCCGGAGCCTGGATGGCCGAAGGATATCCGGGTTTTCCTACACGAGACTAAATAAATTTAACCGCACTTTAAATCTTTAGTATAGCTTGTACTTTGCAAAGTCCTTTTACTATACTGATCTCCCTTGTAATTGGTCAATATACCGGTGTCATGATGTTGGATAGAGCCAGCGTGGTTAATGAGCAATTTTTAAAGCGTGTTAAACATGCGAATTTTCCGCAAGCTAAAAGTATCACTACCCCAGCAATGGCTGGACTAGATAAAAAAACAGCCATTGACTTATTTGACTCCCAAATTAAATCACGTCTACTAGATTTGATAGCTCGTCAGCTCAAGGACAAGGGTTTGTCTTATTACACCATTGGGAGCAGCGGTCATGAAGGTAACGCTGTGTTTGGTCATGTATTTAAATATACCGACATGGCATTTTTGCATTATCGCAGTGGTGCATTCTATTTGCAGCGTGCAAAACAAGTAAAAGGTACCGATGGGGTACGTGATATCCTACTATCATTGGTGGCCGCAGCAGCTGATCCTATCGCAGGTGGGCGACACAAGGTGTTTGGTAGCGTACCTTTAACTATTCCACCACAAACATCAACCATCGCCTCACACTTACCCAAGTCTTTGGGCGCCGCGGTCTCGATAACACGCGCTAAAGAATTACGGATTCGCAGTAAATTACCATCCGATTCAGTTATTCTATGTTCTTTTGGAGATGCATCCGTAAACCATGCTGCTGCACAAGCTACTCTAAATGCTTGTTCATGGATTGCAGAGCAACAGTATCCTTTGCCCTTAGTGCTAATCTGTGAGGACAATGGGATTGGTATTTCAGTGCCTACCTCCGAGAACTGGATCGAGTCATCAGTTAAAAACCGTCCTGGCTTTAATTATATTGCTTGTGATGGTTTAAATATTGCTGATTGTTATGCTAAAGCCATCGAGGCTTCTCAGATAGCACGTATGAAGAGGCAAGTGGTTTTCTTACATATGCGCTGTGTGCGTTTATTGGGGCATGCTGGTTCTGATATTGAATCACAATATCGTAGTTTGACTGAGATTGAACGCATTGAAGCAGAAGATCCTCTTTTACACACCGCTGCGCTTCTTTATCGCGCAGGGTGGATGTCGCTGCAAGGAATAGTGGATTTGTATGAAGATAACCGCGCATTGATTAAAGCCAAAGCTATTGAGGTGCTTAATTGCCCTCAATTAAGTAGTGCCGATGAAATAATGTCGTCTTTGCTACCGAAGTATCGTAATGAAGATGTGTATTTCCTGCCAGATGAAGAGCGGCGTAAAGCGGTTTTCGGGGCCAATTATGCCCAACTTTCTATGAAGCGTAACTTGTGTCAGCAAATCAATTTTGCTTTGACGGACTTATTGACGCAATATCCTAACATGTTGGTTTTTGGGGAAGATGTAGGGAAAAAAGGTGGGGTTTATCGAGTCACTGCTGATTTGCAGGCGCGCTTTGGTCAACGGCGTGTTTTCAACACTATTCTTGATGAAACAACCATTTTAGGTAGCGCGGTTGGAATGGCTCATAATGGTTTTCTTCCTGTACCAGAGATTCAGTTTTTAGCTTATTTGCATAATGCTGAAGATCAATTACGGGGTGAGGCTTCAACTTTATCCTTTTTTTCTAATGGGCAGTATCAAAACCCAATGGTGATTCGTATTGCGGGTCTTGCTTATCAAAAAGGATTTGGGGGCCATTTTCACAATGATAATTCGATAGCCGTACTGCGTGATCTGCCAGGCGTGATAGTCGCCTGCCCATCAAACGGGCCTGATGCTGCTAAAATATTACGCACATGTATGAGGATGGCTCAACAAGAAGGGCGTGTTGTAGTTTTCTTGGAGCCCATTGCGTTGTACATGACAAAAGACCTGCATGAGCCTGGTGATAATGGTTGGTTGTTTGATTATCCGCCATTAGACGAGAGCATTGCTTTCGGTGAGGTAAGCAGTTATGGCCAAGGCGATGTGGTGATCCTTACTTATGCTAATGGTTATTATTTATCACGACAAGCGGAAAAAATACTAAGCGAACAGCACGGCATTGAAGTAAAAGTAGTTGATTTGCATTGGCTGAGTCCTCTTCCTGTAGATGCTATATTACGGGAAATTGGTGAAGCTAAGCATGTGTTGATTGTAGATGAAGGCCGTCGTAGTGGCTCTTTGAGTGAGGGTTTGATGACTCTTCTGGTGGAGCACGCATCGCCGCGCTTAAAAATCAAACGAATTACAGGTGAAGATTGTTTTATTCCCTTGGGAAATGCATGGCAGTATTTATTACCGAGTCGAGATAAGATTATTGAAGCGGTTAAGACAATAAAGGAGAAGGAACGTGGACGACTTACTATTTCTTGATGAACAATTGCAAGATGATGAGCGCATGATACGTGATAGCGTGGCGCGCTTTGTTAGCCAAGATGTCGTTCCACTCATGCCTGAGTCATTTGAGCATGCAACGTTTCCTCCTGCGCTGATAAAAAAATCAGCGGAATTGGGTTTATTAGGATTAACCTTACCTGCGCAATATGGTGGTGCAGATGCTTCTTATGTGGCATATGGTTTGGTATGCCAAGAATTAGAGCGAGGTGATAGCGGAATACGTAGTTTTGTCTCTGTGCAAAGTTCATTATGCATGTATCCTATTTTTCGTTACGGCAACGAAGCACAAAAAAAACGATTTTTACCAAAGATGGCTGCAGGTGAAGTGATAGGTTGTTTTGGTTTGACTGAGCCTGACTCAGGATCTGACCCAGGCAGTATGCGCACCAATGCAAAAAAGGTAGACGGGGGGTGGCGGTTAAATGGCGCAAAGATGTGGATTACTAATGCAACGATCGCCGATATTGCAATTGTTTGGGCACAAACAGAAAAAGGGATCCGTGGGTTTATAGTCGAAAAGGCGTTTAAAGGATTTAGCAGTAGAGAAATCAAATTAAAAATGTCATTGCGCGCGTCAATCACGGGTGAATTAATATTCGAGGATGTATTTGTTCCCGATGAAAACCTGCTATCAGGTACTGAAAAGGGATTGGGTGCCGCATTAAGTTGTTTAAGCCAGGCAAGATACGGTATTGCATGGGGTGCAATAGGTGCCGCGATGGCGTGTTTTGATGCCACGCGCGATTATTTATTAGAGCGCAAACAATTTGATAAACCACTTGCTAGTTTTCAATTGATTCAAAAAGATTTGGCTGACATGTATACCGAGATTGTGAAAGCACAGTGTATGAATTTACAAATTGGTCGTCTAAAAGATGCGGGGCGCGAAACACCCGTAATGATTTCGCTGGCTAAGGGCAATGCCTGCCGCGAAGCACTCAAAATCGCGCGCGGTTGTCGGAATTTATTAGGTGCGAATGGTATTAGCCTGGAATACCCGGTGATTCGCCATATGTTGAATTTGGAGTCAGTATTTACCTATGAAGGGACGGACAATGTTCACACGTTGGTATTGGGGCGTCATATCACGGGGATTAATGCTTTTGGTTAACTTTCCATTGAATCTTGTCATTTAAGTAAAGAGACGTTATTATTCCTCTCCAGTCGGGGCGTAGCGCAGCCTGGTAGCGTACTAGC
>CAZYME010000033.1:0-23929 GCA_964648115.1 uncultured Legionella sp. | reverse complement strand
ATAAAATATTCATTTATAGCTGAGCATAAGAAGGCATGGCCTATAGGTTTAATGTAGTGGTCGTCCCGCAGCGACTGATAAAAGGAGTACAAAAAAATGGGACGAAAACGCACACCAGGGCTACAAAAGCGCGGAGAATTCTGGGTCATTGACAAAAAGGTTTTCGGACGCAGACTTTGTGAAAGCACTGGTTCTAGTGACCTCGAAGAAGCAGAAAAATACCTCGCAAGGCGGCTTGAGGAAGTAAGGCAAGCCACTGTGTATGGGGTAAGGCCTAAAAGAACATTTATCGAGGCGGCGACCAAGTTTTTGCTAGAGAATCAGCATAAGCGAAGTTTACATGATGATGCAGGTCGATTACGCGAACTAGTTAAGTACATCGGCAATATGACGTTGGAATCTATTCATGTGGGGGCATTACAGCCATTCATTGATGGCCGACGACGTGATGGAGTAACTACTCGTACCATTAATCATGGTTTACAAGTAGTTCGTCGAATCTTGAATCTTGCTGCTAGTGAATGGATGGATGAATATGGGCTGACATGGATTGCCAATGCTCCAAAAATTAAACTTTTGCCTGAGCATGATCTGCGTAAACCTTATCCGTTGAATTGGGAGGAGCAACACCTATTATTCAAGGCACTGCCTCAGCATCTAGAAAAAATGGCCTTATTTGCCGTGAATACTGGGTGTAGAGATCAGGAAATATGTGGGTTGCGCTGGGAGTGGGAAATCAAAATTCCAGAGTTGCCGCATATTTTGGTGTTCATTGTTCCGGCTGAATTGGTAAAAAATGGTGAGGAGCGCTTAGTCGTTTGTAATGATACTGCTCGCGATGTCGTTGAAGCTGAACGAGGAAAGCATCTAACGCATGTCTTTAGCTTCAAAGGCAAACCCTTAGCTAGGATGTTATCAACTGGTTGGCGGCAAGCTAGGATCAAGGCAAGCCTTCCAAAAGTTCGGGTGCATGATCTAAAGCATACCTTTGGTAGACGATTACGTGCGACAGGGGTAAGTTTTGAAGATCGACAGGACTTGCTTGGCCATCGTTCAGGGCGGATTACCACACATTATTCGTCAGCAGAATTGCAGAACCTGTATGAAGCAGCTAATGCAATATGTGAAAGACAAAAAAGTGGGGTGGTACTCACTTTATTACGTAATCCACAATATCAGAAACCCGTCGGCAAACAGGCTTCTGAAGCAGTTGCGTTATAACTTTTGAAAGACAGCTCACGTAAAAGTCACGCAAGGACTTTTACGGTGATAAAGGAGTCAAGTGTAACGTATTGATTTTAAAGGTTTAAATTGGTGGGCCCACTAGGACTTGAACCTAGGACCAACGGATTATGAGTCCGCTGCTCTAACCAACTGAGCTATAGGCCCCGCGCTGGGTATTGTAATAGTTAATTGTGTTTAAGACCATAGTTTTTGTGGGTTTTTGTTCGTATTTTTGGGTGTGTAAGGTAGCCCATAGTGGTTCCCCGCATTTCGCTTTGCTCCATACGGGCTACATGTTTTAATTTTTAGCTCTCATCGCCTTCTAAGAAACTACGCAGTTTTTCTGAGCGGGAGGGGTGGCGTAGTTTACGGAGTGCTTTTGCTTCGATTTGGCGAATGCGCTCACGGGTTACGTCGAATTGCTTCCCGACTTCTTCCAGAGTATGGTCGGTATTCATTTCAATACCAAATCGCATGCGTAATACTTTGGCTTCTCTAGGCGTAAGTGTTTCGAGGATCTCAAGGGTTGCTTCACGCAAACCTTCTGCGGTGGCTCGTTCAATGGGTGATTCAATATTGTTGTCTTCGATGAAATCACCTAAATGCGAGTCATCGTCGTCACCAACTGGCGTTTCCATGGAAATAGGCTCTTTCGCAATTTTTAATACTTTACGAATCTTGTCTTCACTTAACTCCATTTTTTCTGCTAACTCTTCTGGAGTGGCTTCACGCCCAGTTTCCTGAAGAATTTGCCGCGAAATACGGTTCAGCTTGTTAATCGTTTCGATCATGTGAACTGGGATACGAATAGTACGGGCCTGATCGGCAATAGAACGGGTGATCGCCTGTCTTATCCACCAAGTGGCGTAGGTTGAAAACTTGTAGCCACGACGGTACTCAAATTTATCCACGGCCTTCATCAAACCAATGTTACCTTCCTGAATTAAATCCAGGAATTGTAAACCACGGTTGGTGTATTTTTTTGCGATCGAAATAACCAAGCGTAAGTTTGCCTCGACCATTTCTTTTTTAGCACGGCGGGCTTTCGCTTCGCCAATCGACATTTGACGATTAATATCTTTAATTTCGCTGATGGTTAAACCATATTCTTGCTCAAAAACTGCAAGTCTAGCCTGAAGATGCTTAATTTCTTCGGTATATTCGCTAATACGGTCTAGATCAAGTTTTTTATCGTGCTTACCGATCAGGGTTTCTAACCAGGTGAGGTCAGTCTCTTGTCCTGGGAAAGTATCAATAAATAATTTACGTGGTATACGTGCTTTTTCTATGCAAAGCCGCATGATATTGCGCTCAAACTCACGTATATGGTTACGTAGTTGACGGAAGTGACGTGTCAATTTGTCGACTTGCCTTGATGTGAGTTTTAGCTTTAAGAAAGACTCAGACATAATAGCAAGCAGTTCCACGGTCTTTTTCGAGGTTCGCCCTTGTTCTTTCAACGATGCCATTGCTTTAGTAAAAGCGTCTTCTAAATCATCAAAATAAGCTTTAGCTTGTTCTAGTTTAGGACCATCATCAACTTCCGCGATGCCACCTTCACCATCATCAACATCTTCCTCACCGATAACGCCGGCGGTACCATCTGCGCTATCTTCTTGTATATCTTCCAGCATAGAGCCAATACTGGCTGGTGGAGCTTCTTCATCTGAATCAGAGAAGCCGCTAATAATTTCATTGAGGCGCATTTCTTCTGCTAGTACTCGGGCATAATCTTCTAGAACAAGCTGCACGGTTTCTGGATAGCTTGCAAGAGATCGTAGTACTTGGTAAATACCTTCTTCTATGCGCTTCGCAATGCGTATTTCGCCTTCGCGGGTTAACAGCTCTACTGTACCCATTTCACGCATGTACATACGAACAGGATCAGTTGTTCGCCCCGTTTCTTTATCAACGGAAGCAAGAACCGCGGCTGCCTCTTCAACGTCTTCAGGTGCTTCTTCAGTGTTCCCAAGCAGTGCTAATTCATCATCACCGGGAGGTTGTTCGAAGACCTTAATATTCATACCTTCTAGCATGCTGATGATGACATCAAAATGTTCGGTATCTACGATATTCGGTAGCAGATCGTTTATTTGGGCATATGTTAGGTAATTTTGATCTTTTCCTAAGCTAATGACTTTAGTTATCTGCGAGCGTTGCTGTTCTTGTTCATTCATAGTCATAAATACTTATAGGGGAGTTTAAAGGCAGAAAAATGATACAATTATAAACTGGACGAGGTAAACATGCCAGTTTATTCTGAATGTGTTTTGGTGTCTATATTTTGATGCCGTTGCTTTAGCATTTTTTGTAGGTTGAGACGTTCAGTTTCGTTCAAACCCTCGTTTTGAGTCTTTTTCAGCAACTGTTGAATCATATTTTCTCGGTTTTGTTTTTCTAAAAAAAGCACGATATCGATAAATTCTTTGGTTAAGGCATGTTCAGGAACTTGGTGATCCCACGCGGCTAGTTTAGATAGTGCTTCAAATATAGGCGATTCGCGCCATGATTCAATCAGCTTAGCTGTGTTGATGGTAGGATTTTCAGATATTTGTTGCATTAGTGCTTTTAATACACGTTGTTTTTGAGAGTCTAACATGGTTGGAGATAGCAGGCTTTGGCAGGCAATATAGGTTTCCGGGTGTTGTAAGAGTATTGCAATGGCAATGCGAACAGGGGAGCGTGTAATATGTTTGTTTGTATCGATTGCTTTATCAGTCGACTTTTCTTCAATTAATTGATGAATACGATGCGATTCGATACGCGTTAAACGAGCAAGTTCATTAATTAATAATTGTTTATAGGGCCCGTCTGACATCTTAATTAAGTAGGGTTTCGCTGCATTCACCAATTGGCTTTTACCAGCTAGGCCAGTGTTATCGATGTCCTGCGTTAGGGTGTCGATAAAAAAGCGATGTAAAGGGGTCGCGTTTTGTAATCGTTGGAGAAAGGGCTCTTTTCCCTCTTCACGAACGAGGCTGTCCGGGTCATGGCCTTCCGGTAAAAAGATAAAACTTGCGTCAAGACCCGCATTTAGATGCGAAAGACTGCTTTCTAGAGCTCGCCAAGCTGCCTGTCTTCCAGCAGCATCACCGTCAAAGCAAAAAATAAGCTGTTTGGTATATTTGCTTAAAAGTTGAATATGATATGTGCTTGTTGCTGTTCCCAATGTAGCGACCGCATTGGTAATACCGTGCTGAGCCAAAGCAATAACATCCATATATCCTTCCACAATAAGCACATTTGCAATGGTGTTGTGTTGTTGAAGTACCTGATGGAGTCCATATAATTCGCGACTTTTTTGAAAAACCGCTGTTTCCGGAGAGTTGAGGTATTTAGGTTTTTGTGTTGCTTCGATGGCACGCCCGCCAAAGCCAATGATGCGCCCATGTCTATCGTGAATAGGGAACATAACTCGTTGACGATAGCGATCGTATGTTTTGCCATCTTCCTTAGAGATAAGCATTCCTGTAGCTATAAGCTCATGCTTATTTTGTTTGAATTGTGCTTCTAGCGTTTGCCATCCTGGGGGTGCGTAGCCTAACTGATACAATCGTGCAATTTCACCAGTTACTTCACGTTGCTTTAAATAGCTTATTGCTGCTTGTCCCGCTGTCTTCAACGTTTGTTGATAAAATTGCGAGACGCGGCTTAAGAATTGATAGAGACTTAATGATTGCTGGCTTTTTTCTGTCTGACCTTCCCGAGGAACTTTCAGCCCTAAGCGCGCTGCTAAGGTTTCTATAGCATCGGAAAAACTCATGTGTAAATAATTCATCGCAAAGCTAATAGCGTTGCCGCTAGTTCCGCAGCCAAAGCAATGATAAAACTGTTTCTTAGCGATTACATTAAAGGAGGGGGTCTTTTCGCTGTGAAAAGGGCAGCAGGCGATGTGGCTAGTGCCCTGTTTTTTTAGGGGCACATAGCCGTCGATGAATTCAACGATATCAGTTCGGTTAAGTAGTTCGTCAATAAAGGGCCGAGGGATAAGACCGCTATGCACGCTGCGTTAACTCAGTTTGGCTTTAATCATTGCGCTGACTTTAGCCATATCGGCACGCCCTTGCATCAGCGGTTTTAATTGCGCCATTACTTTGCCCATATCACTCATTACTTTGGCATCAACGTCAATGAAAGCTTGTTCGACAAGCGTTGCTATTTCAGCATCACTGAGCGGCTCTGGCATGTATTGATGGATAATGTCTAGCTCGAATTGCTCTTGTTTAACTAGGTCATCACGGCCAGCTGAAGAAAATTGAGCTATTGACTCGTTGCGTTGTTTTGCGAGTTTGTCCAAAATAACGAGCATTCTCGCTTCATCAACATCAATACGTTCATCAACTTCTATTTGCTTAATTGCAGCCGTTATTAAGCGCAGAGCATCTAGCTTATGCTGATCTCTGGCGCGCATGGCATCTTTAAGATCGTTGCTGATTCGCTCTTTGATTGTCATACTTATTTACGTCGGTGTTTGACAGTACGTTTAGCAGATGTATCACGAGACAATTTTTTTAAGTGACGCTTTACTGCAGCAGCTTGCTTACGCTTTCGCTCAGCAGTTGGTTTTTCGTAAAATTCACGACGACGTAACTCAGTTAATATTCCCGCTTTTTCGCAAGAGCGTTTGAAACGACGCAATGCATATTCAGGATTTTCGCCTTCTTTCACGCGAACGGTAGGCATTCAACAGTCCTCTGGTTATATTTAAATCACAATAAGGGGGCAATTCTAGTGCTCATCTCTTCAATCGTCAAGTCATTATCAAGAATTTAGTAGTCTATAGGCAAAGTTATAGGCTTAAATAGGGGCCATGTCAAAATTGCTATGGTCTTTACGCAGATAGAAAATCGTAGGCTCCTCTACCATTGATGGGAGAGGATGCCCGACAGGGCAGGTGAGGGTAGATTAAATAAAAAATACAATTTTGTTATAAATTATTTTAATCACCCTTCATCCGCCCTGTCGGGCACCTTCTCCCCTCGCAGGGCGAAGGAACCACTATGGGTACAAATTGGCTCTTTATACTGTTATGGTCAATAACCTGGTTGGGTTAGCCTCTTGTATCCCAGGGTATATGATCTCCTGCTTTTCTATCTCGCCTGAGCTACTAAGACACCCTGAAAAATTCAAAGTAAGTTTTGCGTCGCTACTGAATTCTAGCTGCATCATACCGAGTTTACCGATATCACTACAAAAAATGCTCATGCCACATAAAAAAGATTTGTAATAATCAGATGCTGTTTTATCTCCCAGCTCATTGTTGATAATTTTTACTACTAGCGCCAAAAGCTCTCTTTCTCCCTCTAAAGTCCGGTGGGTTTCAACCCAGCTTTGAAATAGGGGATGTCCTAAAAACTGCTCTATAAGATAGGTTACATAAAAATCAATAACACGGGCAGCTAGCTTTTGCAATTTGGTAATAGGTTCCTGTTTGTTTTCTTCATATTTCGTATAGGCTAACAGGGTGGCTAAGGTATCTTTAAGGGCAAGATGTTTGTTATTCGCATAAGGGGACTTAGAAAAAAAACGCTGTGAAACCGGGAGCTGCTGATTCAAATCAGCTTCTTTTAATGCAGCTTTGTCTGCATAATTTAAGACTAATGCTGAACAAAGGTTAAGGTTTTCACACAACGTGCGTTCTGGTTTCCTAATTAAATACAGTATCATTTGTAGCTTTTTCATGAACGAGTAATATTCGGGGTTGGTTGCATCAAAATCAGTTATCGGGTGACGTTTTAGCACAGCTCTTAAACACTCCCATTCAAAAGCTGAGGGTTCATTTAATGAGCGTAATCTATAAAAGGCAGAGCCTCGGAAAGTGTCACGAATTCTCGTTTTCCTAAAGTGATGCCCGACTCCTGCTAGCAGTGCTCCGGGGCCTACGACTGAAGCACTATATAAGCCTCTTGTGAGGTGGATGCTCATGATGTCACGAGCGAGATGTCTTTCAACGTCTATCCCACTTGTTGTCAGAAGATCATCAATTTTTTGCGAGGCTATTTGAACTTCTTTTTTTATACTTTGGCTCTCCCGAAGGCACTCACGATAGAGATCGGTGGCTTGCTGTTTGGCTGTCTGAATGTTTTCCGGAGTTAAGTGAGAAATGCTAGGAAGAATGGTATTAAGAAAGGCTTCAAGTTTATTATCTATTTCTTTCTCATGCGCTGTAATTTCGTCGTAGAGGCTATCCAGCTGTTGCATTTTAATTAATGGGGCCTGCTTTTCTTGAGCCTCAAGCGTTGTAGCAACACGCTTTTGCACTTCAGTGACTTTTGACATTGAGCTGAGGGAGGTTTCAATAAATCCAACCACGAGGCCGGCTGCGCCTGAAAGGCCTTGGACAGTTTTTACGGATTTTACGGTCTCTGTAAAAATACTTTGCAGGATACCATTGTAATCAGTCTGTGCTGCAATAATGGCCGCATCAAATTTTGGATCGAGCACTGCTTCTTCAGCGAGAATCGCAGCTTTAATTTTGATTATCTTAAGGAAAAGCTCCCGTATGCGGAAGGAGTACTGCGCTAAACTTTCTTGGAGTTTTTCTTCAGGGCTGTTTTGTACAGCGGTGCTTGTCTCGCGTCTATCTTCCATAAGTGCTCCATGCTGTAAAAGGTAAATTCCTAGCTAATATCATACGACCTGATATTTATAATTAATAGGTAACCGTCCCAGTCAAGGCATTCAGCAGATAGTGGCATCTTATTTTGAGTGAATAAAACCAAACTTACCCACATTCTGGGGTAACAAAAATCTTTAGGTGCCCAAATATTGATCTTTAAAGTAAAAAATAGGTACAATTGCCTGAAATTAGGGTGACAATATATTTTTATAAAAATGCTTAAAGTGGAGCTCGAGGAGGTCTAAGCCTACCTCACCATGTGTTTTTTATCCGAATGAAAGCCCTCCTTAAATAACGAATTATAAAGGCATGTATTAACTATTTTCTAACCTAGGTATTCGAAGAAATGCAAAATCGAACTGAAATAGATCCTTTACAAGATTATATCAACAACCCGAATTTCAAATTTCACCCCTGTGGTGTGGACCAGGGGGGCGAAACCGAACTGAAAGGCAGGTCGGGTACGAGAAAGCGGGCTCAAACATTTTTCTCTCACGATCAGGAGCCTGATTTGAAACGCCGGCGAACCTTGCGAGGCAAGAGTAAAAATGATGCAAAGGATTTAATGGCGCCATGGAATGATATTTTAAAACCTTCCGAAACACGCACATATCACCTCATAGGGCCAAAATCTGCTGCATGCCAAGTTTGGCAAAACATTATTAATCCTGAAAGGATTCTTTTATGTGTGACTTTACCACAAGGTAACTTCTTTGCTTTTGATCCCTTCGGAGTGATTGAAGATTTCCCAAGTCCTGAGACAGTTCAACAATTTAACTTTAAGCCTTTTATTTCGCGAACATGGTATTTATGGTCAAGTTATTATAAGGATGAGAGTGAACCTCCAATCGAGAAGTGGGAATTTTATATTAGATCTACAATAGCTTTCATATTAAAGGTATTTGAATCTGTTAGTGATGAAATATTAGCTAATGCACTGAGCTCAGTTAACAAGGGTGCCTCCCTAGTGGAGTTACTCAACCTCCTTTCAAAGGATTGTACTCCAGCACTTCAGGGACAAATAACCCGATTTGTTTCGTTTGCAAAGGAAGATAAAGTGCAGGTCTCTTCAGGAGATATTGCATGGGCAGAATTTAGTGATTTTTTTGAGAGTGTGAGTGACGCGGAATTATTAGAGACCTTAGAATGCTCTTCTTCTGATGAAAGCGGCGATGAAGATGAAGATGGACAAGAACGGACCTTAACAACGTAACCCTAACATTAATACTGAGTAGAATTAAACATGCCAAAGCTAGAACAAAGAATGACCGATTATTATTACCTCACCCAGGTTAGTGTTAGACACCAAGGTAAGAGCTATTCATACCAAGTCCTTGAGCTACCACCAGCTGACTTACCCTCATATGTTGCATGTCAATTGAATGCTCAGATGTCGAGAGATTATCGATTCGAGAAATTAAAAAGCAAATCAATATTTCATGGCATTCAAAACCCGGAGGGGACTCCTTCATTCCTTGTTGCTATTGATAATGATGATTTTGCTAAATGGCAACGCCTCGTAAATTCATTCCCAACCTATGATCCAGAAAAGGAAGAGTTGGAACGGAGCAGAGTTTCTAGGTTAGTAGAGGAGGGATTAATCCGTTTTGACACCATATCACATAATCTGTCTCGTAAGGATAATGGCAAGTTAACCAACCGCTCAAAGGCAATGATGATAGAATGGCAGCAGCAAGTAGACGGGCTAGGATACAAAGTAACTTTTCCCTCGGCACAAGAAGCCTTAACAATGAAAAGAGCCATACAAAAACAGTCCAGCACAATGCAGGAATTAAATCCCCGGCACTGTGATAGCACTTTATCTTTTGCAAACGACCAGTACCAAGTTTGGTTAAAGGCCTGCTCTATAACGTTTAACAATTTAGGGATTATACGAAGAACAGAACTAGCTTTTTCACCATATGACTCAGGTGATCCTTATTATATTCATTTTTCTGTTGTCCAAACTAACTCAAAATCCCTAGATGCTCTCAATAATTCCTGTGCTGATCATGGTTTACCCCCTCTTTTTTCAAATATTGGAACCATTATCTATGTAAAAAATGATGATTTTGAGTTGTTTTGTGAAAAAACAGGCAGAAGTGTTTATGTTGACTCAAATCAACAGAAGGAAAATGATAAACGTACAAAAGAGCTTGGTGATTATGGGTTTCAAATTCAACCACCTGTAACCTTAGATCTTGCTAGGGTAACCCATACTAAGCTTAGCAAAACATTAACTGATAAAGGTTTGCACGCCCTTGAATTATCCTTGGCTACTTTGGCTTACTGGCAAAATCAAGAAACAGAAAATATGTCTAGTCAGATGTCAGTACTTGAAAAAAAGCGAACAGATTTATATACAGAAAATACGGCGCCTAACAGAAAAGAATTAAAAGATATTGTCGCGAAAATAGCTTCTACTAATGAGCAGATTGAAGTTACACAACGTAAATATGATAAATTTGTGAGGATCATACGTTCACAAGAATTAAGCGAAGAAAGCAAGATAGCTAAGCTAGCAAGCTATAAAAGATTTGGCATCACAGGCCCATTAATGACATCAAAATTAATCGCATTAAACGATACTTTGGTAGAGCTTAATTTGCGCAAAGGAGATTTGCAAAAAAAACTAGAAACTGAAGATGCTAACTTTAAAAATGCAAAGGGACCCTATATAAGAACAGCCCCACAGTTTAAGACCGGGCGTAGGCAAAAAATGCAGCAAGCGGTTAGTGCTCGTTTTCTAAGCTTCCCTGAACCATACAAGATAATTCATGAATATTTGTTGACCTTAGAGGCACCTCCTTACAATTTGAATAGATTTCAAATCCTTCATAACTTAAATCCGATCCTTAGATCATTCATGGGGAAAGCGCCGCTCAAAATCAGAAAAACCGATACAGGCGGAAATGAAATGGTCTACTGTAGAGGTGAGCTAGAGGTGATTATATGTGATATGGATCCACTGATGGATGATGAAAAACCTATCGATAGGGTCCTAATAAAGCATAAACCCGCAAATCTAGATACCTTATCCAAGCAAGACCACATATATTTAAGTATGGTTCCCTATATGGCGCTCATTGCTTTAGCTAGATTGCTTACCAATAGAACAACGCACTTGGTTTATACTGAAAGAAAGCAATCGACAGATGACTTAATGGATACATCTTCTGATGCGGAATCTCATAAACGCAAACATCAACCAAGCGAGCAAATTGAGCCCCCTAGTAAACGAAGGAGAATAAACAGGGATTCCGACCAAAGAACACATGTTAGGCCTGGTCCTTATGGGGAAAGCTCAGAAGCATTACTTTGTGGATTACGACCAGAGTTAGTGGAATCCCTTATGAAATACGCCGATAATTTGACAGTAGGTAACAGCACTATACCTGGAGCTAATGATGGTCTATTTCTCATGAACAATACCAACTGTAAAAGAGTCATAAAGAAAGGGGATATGATTGCATTCTACAAGGGCCAGATAGTCTCAAGCGATGATGTGAAGAAAAACAATCTCCCTGTTAGCCATGTCATTACGCTTGAATCTGGTCGAAACTCTAGCGTCATCATTGCAGACCCCGATGATTTAGCTAGCAAGGCGAATCACTCGTTGCATAGTAAATTCGAAATCGCTTCTATCTATGGAAGGGGTGGGTTGAAGGCAGGTAAGGTTATCCAAGCCGCTGAAAAAGTTGAATTGGCCCCTCATTCCGTTATAGAGATAATGGTAAATTATGGACCTCACGCTGCTCTAGCACACCATAATATTCCGAAGGAAGCTCCTTCAGTACCTTCTAGACAAATGCGTACAGGTTTTTTCAAGGGTGCGCATGCCCGACTTCCTGATGATCATGGGCAAAACATACTTAGTAGCAGACGATTTAGATTCTAACGCTTAAAAATATCTGATTGGGAGAGAATTTTTATTTTCCAGTAAATAATTACTTGGTCGTGAGAGGGGGCATCCCCGACGCCTACTTGCCGCGGCTTGATAGCAAGTTTTTAAATCTACTTTCCCGTGGGGGCGTTTTTTAAACTATCAGAGTAGATAATTTGAAGTACAATGGTTAGGGTCTGTAGACAATTGCTCTATAAGGCCTACGTGGCGCGGCTTGTCCGCGCCACCCAGGAGATCTCTGGATACCGTGGACAAGCCACGGTACGTAGGCACTTTAGAGAATTTGAGAATATGAATTGTCAACAGACCCAAATTTAGGCTAATTTTTAGCTTTCTTAGTGTGGGTGTATGTTATGCGAGTATTGGGCATAGAGTCTTCTTGTGATGAAACTGGCATAGCTATTTATGATGACAAGCAAGGCCTTCTGGCGCATGCGCTATATTCACAAGTAATGACACACCGTCGCTTTGGCGGAGTGGTGCCTGAGCTTGCATCGCGAGATCATGTGAAATATTTAGTACCCTTGGTTGATGAAGCCTTGCACCAGGCTGGGATGAATAAATCACAACTCGATGCTATTGCTTACACTGCAGGGCCTGGATTGGTTGGAGCTTTACTTGCAGGAGCCTGTTTTGCAAAGAGTTTGGCATTTGCGCTTAATATTCCTGCGATGGCTGTGCATCATCTCGAAGCGCATATATTAGCTGCTAAGCTTGAAGCTCCTTCACTTGAGTTTCCTTTTATTGCGTTGTTGGTTTCAGGCGGACATACACAATTGATTGAGGCGCATGGTTTGGGTCAATATGAAATATTAGGCGATACATTAGATGATGCTGTGGGTGAAGCGTTCGATAAGACTGCGAAACTGATGGGTTTACCTTATCCAGGAGGCGCCGAACTAGCCAAGCTTGCTGATCAATCTGAGCTAGAGCAGACTTTACCACCTTTCCCGCGCCCGATGACAGATAGACCAGGGTTAAATTTTAGCTTCAGCGGGTTGAAAACGCATGTGCTCACGGTATGGCAGAACAGCCAAAAAGATGATGCAGCACGTGCATCGATTGCGAAGGCCTTTCAGGATGCGGTTGTGGAGACATTACTCATAAAGTGTCGACGAGCACTTAAGCAAACTGCAAGTCGAAACCTGGTGGTAGCGGGAGGTGTTGGTGCGAATCGTGCCTTACGTGAGGGGCTGAGTGCTTTAATGGCGGATTTACAAGGCAACATTTATTTCCCTCAGCATCAATTTTGCACTGACAACGGTGCAATGGTTGCATATGCGGGTTGCATGCATCTTCTCCAGGGTGAACGTGACTCCAGTTTGGCTATAGATGTAAGGGCGAGATGGCCGTTGAGTGAATAGGCAACGTCCCTAAAGTCCTTTTTTTTGCTTGAGATTTTTTATGGCGGGAATCGCTGGGTCGTTGTTTTTCCTAAGAGGAAATAAGTGAGCAAAAAATAATTAGGCATAAGAATTAAGTTGCTTCATTAATCAACAGCCTTTATATTACCCCCCAGCGAGATCGCGAGATTCAACGGGTTGTTTTTATGGAAAACAGCACTAAGTGCGAAATAAAAAAAATTAAGAAACCTTGTGTCTATATTCTTGCTTTAGGCGGTACATTATCTTCTGTAGCAAAGCATCCCACAGCGGAATTTTATAAGCACCCATCTTCTAATATAAAAGAGCTCTTATTGGGCCTCCCAGTAAATGAACAATTAACTATCATCAGTGAACAATTTTTACAAAAAATTAGTCATGAAATATCCCAATCGGACTTGGTCAATATTGCAAAAAAAATCAACAGTTTGGCAAATGATAATAACATAGATGGAATTGTTGTTACGCAGGGGACAAATTGTATTGAAGAAACAGCTTATTTTATAAATTTGGTAGTTAAAACAAAAAAATCTATAGTATTTACTGGTTCTAATAGGCCGAATAATTCCCTAGGTTTTGATGGAAGCAGAAATTTATATAATGCAATTTTACTTGCGAGTAGTGATAAAACCACATCTCTCGGGGTTATCCTTACATTTAATGATTATATTATAAATGCTAGATACGCCGCAAAATTAAATCCTTCTGTTTTAGGAGATTTTTCATCCAATGGCTTGGGTCTAATTGGGTTTATTCAAGGAAACAGTATCTATATTCAACAATTACCCCAATATAAACATACTTTTCTCAGCGAATTTGACATCCAAGATGCTACCAGACAGCTCCCAATTTATCTTATATATGGACACTTAGGTATGGATAGCCTGCTTGTCGATGCTGTTATAAAAAATAATGCTAAAGGAATAATTAGCGCTGGAGTAGGTAAGGGCTATCAGCCAGATATCGTAACCAAGGCATTAATTCGGGCTAGTAAAAACGGTATTACTGTTGTCCGTTGCTCACGCACTGGGCAGGGTATTGTGAACGTGGAGCCTAATTTTGACGATTTGCATGGTTTTATTGCAGGAGGCTCATTGAGCCCTCAAAAAGCTAGAATTTTATTATCTATTGTCCTCAATAAAACCCAGGATAAGTTTAAGATACAGCAGGTTTTTAATGAGTATTAAGGAATCAAAATATGGACTGGATCAAGCCAAATATAGTCACTTATTGGTATAGTTACATATCTAGTCAATATAAGGGAACTATTAAAGAGTACAAAAAATATCGCTGCAAGATTGTGGGAATGGAGACAGATGAAAAAACCAGTGAGATAATTCTTTGGGTAATGATTAGTGGGATTAAAAATCAAATTATTCGGTATTTCCCGAAAGAGCTTATTATTGAAGATGTTATTTTCGGAGAGTTCTCCCCCTTTGATGCGAGAGCTATTACTTTTTATGCTCTAATGCAAATAAAGTATGCTGGCCACTATTTACCAACATACAGTATTGCGGGACAGGAATTTTTAAAAGGCAAGACGATTTTTATCATAAAAGAACTAAAAAATAATAGGGAATACAGAAAATCAGCGAAAGAACTATATTGTAATATGGAGTTGTTAGGTAAATTGAGCCAAGGGGATTTAATCAATGTTGTTAGTACAGCAATCCAAGAGCAAACAGTTGAAGATTTACAGGGTATTGGAAATTAATGTTAACTACTAAAAAAATCGAGGAACAAGTCGTGGCGAAGATTGTCTCGTGTAGCCAGAACAAAGAAAATTTTAAATACATGAGAGTTCTAGCAATGCTGTATACCACTATTTTATTAGCTGCAACTATAGTTGCTTATAGGGTGGTGCTCTTAGGCCCTATTCCAGAGCCAGGCTCAACTTTGATTTATACATTTTCGTTTTTTTTGATGAATGTGTTCTCGGAAATTTATGGTCCTTATGCCTCAAAAAAACTAATGTGGGAATCAATAGGCTGTGGTTATTTGTTTGCTTTTTTATTAACCGGGGTTAATCTGCTGCCTGCCCCAAGTTATTGGAATAATACTGAGGCCTATAATCAAGTATTGGGTCACGTACTTCGCTTTACTAATGCGGGAGTTATCGGGTATTTGGTCAGCACATTTTTAAATGTTTATCTTCTTACAAAGTGGAAATTTAAAATGGGGGGCCGTTTATTTTGGGTCCGCAGCTTATCAGCTTCAACAATTAGCGAAGGAGCTGCAACTTTCATAGCAGGTATGATTTCTTTTTTAGGAATGATGCCGGTAAAAAATATTATATTTATTATGACAAGTGCTTTTGTATTCAAAATTTTTTATGGAGCTATTGCTGTGTTGCCAGCTAATTTTCTCGTATTCGTTCTTAAAAGAACAGAAGCTGATATCTGCATTGATCCTACTATTAATCCATTTAAGCTCAGCGAGTAACGTAATCTGTCCTAGATTGCACTAATGTACCAAGATATTCTGAGTTTTCATCTATGCGGCTTATCTCATAATTTTTGTATCGAGGGTTTAGGCATTTCTTATAGGCCACATTGGCTTTAATAAAAAATTGCCTGACTGTCACTATATCGCTGGGGGACCTAAGTAAAATAAAATCCCCATTAACAGGGTGTTGATCTAAATCAAAGATAAGCAAAGTCCCATCAGAGAATTTTGGCTCCATCGAGCTGTCTTGCATTTTTATAGCAAACATACCTTCCGTAGGCTGAAAATCTATTAGTTGAGTTTTATTTTGCCTTAATAAAAAATCCTTGGATGAAAATTGTGCTAGCGCATCCCACTCGATGAGAGGGATTTCTTGCCAACCAGACTGATTAATATGGTTTTTTTTCTTGGTAGCGGATGGTTCCTCACCAATTAATTGACTAATTGATACCATGAAATAATGGGCAAGAGGGCTCAATGTGGCTATTTTGGGATTTTTATTTTCACCAGATAAAATTCTGTTAATGATTTGTTGAGAAATACCAGTTCGGCGTGCCAGTTCATTTTCACTGATCCTCTCGTTATTGAGTAAATTTTTGAGGTTAAGACTAAGGTTTTTCATGTGCCCATATACTTATGGTTAATTCCCCAAGTTAAGTAGGCTAAGGAAAAATAACCAGGTGAGTTGACATTAACACTTTAGAGTGTTAATTTCATCCTAACACTTTAGAGTGTAGCATTTGTAATGCTACATACAAAAAATTCATGAGTATATATAAATAGTATCTTGGTTGTTAAAAAATTTTGATAGGTAGCTGGGAGTTACTGTTTGGCGACGGGAAGCTCCCAGCTATTAGGTAGGCAATGAATGCCGGTTTTGACTATAGCATATTATAATTGCTGGAATAAAGATCATCGTGCATTCATTGTTCTGTAATAGTTGCAGAGGTGATTAAATGGCTTATAACAGCAATAAAATACTTAAAGAACAAGAAAAATTTAATAGCAGACTCCTCTACGTTCCCTTTCTTACAGATGTTCCTATCTATTTGGTTAAATCGAGGCTTATAAATCAAATTTAAGTCTTTAACGACTTATTGAAAAAATAAGCCCTCATTAAATTTCAGGAAGAAGCAACCTCTAACTTAACGATAAACGGATTTTAAAAGTTAAGTTTTAAAAAAACAAAGGAGTAGAAGCATGGAAAATAAGGAACGGGTCTTGGCTTATAGTCGTGCGAAGGTTATTGATTTCAGTGAGCTAACGGAAGTTTCGGGTGGCTCTAATTGGTCCCATCATGAAACATTACGACCGTCAGGGTCTACCGGCGCAATGGATGTCTTTATTGATGTCAGTGTTGATTTTTAACTAAGGAGCAAACATGGAAAGTAAAAAAGAGCGAGTCCTGGCATACAGTAAAGCTAAATTGATTGGAATGGATGCTCTATCCAATATCGCTGGTGGTACACATACAACTGTCCACGCTACGTGTAGACCATCAGCGGCAAATCAGCGTGGTCTTGATGTTGTCTGTGATCCCACTTTTGATAACTAGGGTTGAGTAAATCCTGTCGTTTTTTTGTAATAAAGCGACAGGATTTAAAGGATTAATATTTCTCAAAGAGAAACAAATAATATATTTACTGTGAGGGAGAACATGAAGTTTTTAATTCCAACGGAGCCTGATGATACGCATGCAATTCTTACCAAAATTGCGTTAGAAAACATGGGGCATGATGTGCGGTTTTTATTTACGGCGGATCAGCCGACAAAGCTAAAAAACTCAGTTTTGATTGATAATGATACGTATCAATGGCGAAGCACGGATAAGTATGATTCGGTCGTAGATAATGATTACGATGTTGTTTGGTGGCGTCGGGCGCGTAAACCTTATTTGCCTAAAGATATATCGCATCCTGGTGATTATAAGTTTGTTGTTAGAGAAAATACGTTATTTTATGAGTCACTAACGAATAATATGGCCCCAAATGCTTGGTGGATTAATCCAAAGGAAGCCGCCACCCGAGCTAATTCAAAGTTACTTCAGCTTAAAATAGCCGCTGAATGTGATATGACCATTCCAACGACGTTATGCTCTAATGACCCGCAGGATATACGCTATTTTCTTTTAAAACATGAGGGAGATGGGGTTATCTATAAACCATTATGTTCAAACTTTTGGTTTGAAGAGGAGCGGGTAAAGATATCCTACACTTCTAAAATATCATTTTTAGAACTACCCCCCAATAAATTATTACAAATTTCCCCTGGCATTTTTCAAAAAGAAATCAAGAAAAAGTACGAGCTTAGAATCACATGTTTTGGTGATTATTTAGTTGCCGCAAAATTAAATTCTCAGAGTCATGCTGAGGGTAAAATTGATTGGCGTGCAATTCCGGACGGGCAGATGAGTATAGAGCCTTATGTGCTGCCAAGCAGTCTTGAAACTAAGATTCGAAAATTCATGCAGAAAATGGGTTTGGTTTTTGGATCGCTTGATTTTATCGTCAGCGAAGATCATGACTACATATTCCTTGAAATCAATGAACAAGGGCAGTTTTTATGGGTGGAGGAATATAACTCGGAATTTAAAATGTTGGATATTTTCATTCAGTTTCTCCTTTCAAAATCTAAAAAATTTCACTGGGAGGCAAAGGAGGCGAGGCACTCGATTGATGGATATAGAAAGAATATGGTGGGAATGATGACGCAAAATTTACAGCGTCATGTTGATTTAAATAACGCTAAAACATACAACGCATGAGGTGGATTGTGAATAAAGGATTGTTAGTAATAAGCAGTTTAACGCTTTCTATGGGTATCGGTTTTGCAGGTACAGTAGATGTATATGGCTTGAGCCAAAATGATGCAAATAAAATTCTTAAGAAGTATGCAAAAGAGGTGGCTGAAATGGAGCCAGCGATTATTAAAGAGACGGTGAAGCAGGATCCAGATGCGGATTTGAGTGCACCGTTAAAAAAATTGCTAGAAAAAAAATATGGCTTACTACAAGAAATAACCAAGAAAAATGGATTTAATTTTGTTGATTTTCAAACAGTTTTTTATCCTGATAATAGTTATGCTACAACCATCGAAATTATTGACAAGCAGCATCCGGAGAGAATGCGTTTTGTGAGCGCTATGCCATTGAGAACCCCCGTAGAGGAGCAGAGTCCTGAAAAAAAAGGTGATCATAAACCCGATGTGGTAGATGCAATGACAAAGTATACATACACCATTATGCACATGTTCATGCGACATGAAATAAGTCCTATACCTAAGTGTTCTGCATATCATTGCCTGGGAGGTTTTGATAATCCTAAATTAAAACCCTATTTAGCAATGTTTAATGAGGGTGCCATTAAAGATAAAAAATTAATTCTTGAGACGCTACGCCATGATAAAAATGCAGAGCGACGTGCTTCTGCTGCATTTTTAGTGGGGTATTTTAAGAATCCGCATGAAATTTTATCCGTGTTGGCGCCATCGGTAGCTGATAAAAATGAGGGTGTTAGGAATGATGTGATGCGGGTGATTGGGTCAACTGTAGATAAATCAAAGATTAATGATTTTGATGTTAGGCCATTTTTGGATGCTTTGGATTCACCCTACGTTACTGACAGGAATAAGGCTTTGTATGTTTTGAATACTGCTGTAGATAACGTGAAATCGAAGAAAATTGTTATTAAAGAGGGAGGGGGTAAGCTTTTGGCTTTGATGGAGTTGAAGCAGCCTAATAATCATGATTTTGCTTATATCATTTTAAAGAAAATTAGTGGTAAAGATTTTGGATCGGCAAATGTGGCTGCTTGGAAAAAGTGGGTTGCTTCGGCTCAGAGCCAGATGGCTTAGGTTGTTTTGTAGCTTGGATGGATTGTAGCGTAATCCGGGAGATTGGGGCTCCATAATCCCGGTTTACGCGGCGCTCCATCCAGGCTACAGGCATTCGTGCGCTTGTTGGGTCAATGGCCTAATGGCACTTACTTAAGGAAGATAATCGTCTTTGCGAGCGTAGCGAAGCAATCCAGTGTCTTTATCTAAGCGACATTAGGGCCGCTGGATTGCTTCGCTACGCTCGCAAAGACGGGCTATTTTTAGCCTGGATTTCCTTAAGGCAGCGCCATTCGGTCGATGACCCAACCTACTTTTATTGCTCAGTAGGGATGATGTTATGAGTGAACAGGGTTTGTTTCGACCTGAGGTGTTTGAGAGTAGAAGGAATCGGAATTATGGTTCGGTTTTGGTTAATACTCCTGTGCATTATACGGTTTTAACGAGTGTGTTTTCGGTGCTGGTCGGGCTAGTGCTTCTGTTTTTAGTATTTGGTGAGTTTTCTGAGAAATTTATTGTAAAAGGTTACCTTGAGTCTACAAAAGGAGTTGCTCGTGTTTATCCGAATAAAAATGGCGTTATTGAGAAATGTTTTATTCATCAAGGTGATAAAGTAAAAAAAGGCGATAGGTTATTTTTGATTGACACATCAGATGAGGGATTTGGCAAAAAAAGCCAGAATGGGGTGTTAGCTCACTTAGAAAAGAAGAAGCAATCGCTTGAAGATGAAAAAATTCATAAAAAAAGGCATATGCAGGCGTTAAAATCTTTATTAGTAAAAAAATATATTCCCTTGGCCACCTATCATGCTAAACATGATGAACTGGTTGCACTTGATAATCAGATAAACGCTGTTGATATTGAAATCATTAACAATAAACATAATAAATCTTATGTTATCCGCTCACCAATTGATGGAATTATTTCTAGTGTAATTTATCAAGAAGGGCAGAACACCAATCTGACCAAGCCTTTGGTAAAGATATTACCTAGTCATGCAGACTTAATGGCTGAGTTATTTATACCTGTACGGCAATCGGGATTTTTACATCACAACAACCAAGTAATTATTCATTATGATGCATATCCATATGCCCGTTTTGGCGCATCTAAAGCAAGCATTCACCAGATAAGTAGAAGTATTTTGACCGATGATGAGGAAGAAAAACCTATCCGTATTGGAGAGCCTTATTACAAAATCAATGCCCTGTTAGATAAGCAATTTGTTACGGTTTATGGGAAGGATAAAAAAATTCAGCATGGTATGACAATCTCTGCTGTGATTGTCGGTTCAAAGCGGAAGATATGGCAGTGGATTCTAGACCCACTCTATAGTTTTTATGGTGGGGTATTTGTATGACATCAAGTGTTGCCAAGCTTTGCTTTAATCGATCGCCAAAATTACCTATGATTCTTCAAGATGAGCGCGCTGAGTGTGGGCATGCATGTGTTGCGATGATTAGTAATTATTGGGGGCATCGTCTTGACCTATATAGCATCAGGAGCATGAGTAGTACCTCAAGTAGAGGGATTACTTTGTTAGATATAAATCAATTGTTTGAAAGTCTTGGATTTGTGACGCGCCCATTACAAGTACCATTGGAAGAGTTGCATTTGATCAAATGTCCGGCACTTTTGCACTGGAATTTAAATCATTTTGTTGTGTTGAAAAAAGTTAAAAAGAACAGCGTTGTTATCCATGATCCAGCTTTGGGGGTGAGGAACTGCAGTTTGGAGGAGTTTTCAAAATCATTCACAGGCATTGTGTTGGAAGTTGAAAAATCGAATGATTTTAAAGAGATTTATAGTCAGCAAAAGCTGACTTTATACCATTTATTTAAAACGATTCGTGGGGTAAACAAATTTATTGTTTTACTGATTTTGTTGTCGCTATCTATTGAAATTTTGAGTTTATTTAATCCACTTTTTATTCAATATGTAACAGATGATGTAATAGGTTTTAGTGAGCTTAGTAATCTGTATGTTATTGCAGTTGGTTTTTCGATGTTGGTTATTATTCAGGTATTCACAGAATATATACGTGGAAATTTGGTAATTTATTTCACAAATAATCTAACGGAGCAGTTTTCGTCAAATGTTGTAAAACATATTCTAAAATTACCGTTGGAATTTTTTGAAAAACGGCATAAAGGGGATCTGCAGTCAAAATTTCAGGCGATTGACCATATTCAGAGAAAAATAAGCACGGATTTTGTAAATACAGCCTTAGATGGGCTCATGATTTTTATCAATTTTATTATCATGGCAGTTTATAGCCAGCTGTTAACGGGGCTTGTCGCAATCGCGTTGTTTATTTGTTTGGGATTTCGTTATTCGTCTTATCATCAGTTAAGGAAGCATACCGAAGCTTCTGTGCAGCAGCATGCTAAGGCCATGACAGTGTTTCTAGAAACGCTACAAGGCATCATTCCTATCAAGTCATTTCTAAAAGAGCGGGTGCGGTTTGGTGCATGGAGAAATTGCTATATTGACTCATTAAATGCTGATATCCATGTATCTAAAATGCATGTGGTTTATCAAGCGGCTAACCAACTCTTATTTCATATAGAACATATTTTGGTTGTTTGCGTGGGCGCCTCCCTGGTTTTATCAAATAAATTTTCTGTTGGTATGCTGGTCGCATTTCTTTCGTATCGATTATTGTTGGTGAATAAAACCGCTTCGTTTATACAAAATATATTTGATTACAAGCTAATTTCAATTCAGCTAAATCGCTTGAGCGATATTTTATTTCAGCAACCGGAGGAGATTGGTGGCGGTCGGGTGGCGGTAAGTCAAATTAAAGGAGCGTTATCGTTGGAAAATATTGTTTTTAAATATAACGATAACGAGAGCGCTATTTTGAGAAATATATCGGTACACATTCATGCAGGTGAAAAAGTTGCCCTTATCGGCCCTTCTGGATGTGGAAAATCTACGTTATTGAAGGTCATGATGGGGTTGCTTGAAAAGACGGAAGGTGAAATTTATATCGATAATATACCTATCAAGGATTTTGGTTTAAAAAACTATCGTGATTTTACGGCCTCAGTTATGCAGGATGATGCTCTCCTCTCTGGTTCTATTATGGATAATATTTCATTTTTTGATGAACAAGTGGATATAGAGCGTGTTTATGAAGTAGCGAAATTGGCCTGTATCCACGAGACAATATGTAAATTTCCTATGGGATATGAAACGTTAGTGGGGGATATGGGATCTACTTTGTCGGGTGGGCAAAAGCAACGAATATTATTGGCTAGGGCCTTGTATAAACAACCTAAAATATTATTTTTAGATGAAGCTACTAGTCATCTAGATGTAGAGAATGAGAAAAGTATTAATCAGTCCTTAAAGCAGCTTGATATTACGCAAGTTATTATTGCACATCGTCAGGAAACTATTCAGATGGCTGATAGGGTTATTGATTTGGGGGGGTATGAGGCACTGCCATGAAGTTAAGGAAAGACTGTCATCCCCGCGAGGGCGGGGATCCATTTCTCCCATGGCTCCTAGCGCAAGTCAGGGATGGATTCCGCTTTCGCGAGAATGACAAGGTCTCTTAACTTAATGGCGGTGGGGGCATAAGGGTTAGTTGTGGAGGTTTTTGCCTCCCCCCTGTCTTGTAGCCTTATTTTTTCGAAGTAGTCTTTTTTGCTCTAGCAGGTTTTTTTTCAACAGCGACTTTCTGCGTAGTTTTTTTCGGGGCTGTTTTTTTCAGAGTTGTTTTTTTCGCGGTGGCTTTTTTTGGCAGGGTTACCGTGGTCGCTTTTTTTGATGTTTTTGTTTTCTGAACGACGGTTGCGTTTTGAGTTTTAGGCTGGAAGTTGATTTTCCCCTCTGTTCCATCCATTAGTCGCGTAATGTTCTCGCGATGTTGGTAAAGTATAACGAGGGTAATAAAAAAAATCGGTAAAAAAGGATCAAGGCCTCTAACAGCAAAAAGCGAATAAAACGGTGCTAGTATGATAGAAATGATGGAAGCTAAAGAGGAATAGCGAGAGAAATTGGCAACTAATAACCAGGTAGCAATGACCACCACGCCTAGAATAAAATGGAGGCCCAGTAAGGCTCCAATCGCAGTAGCTACACCTTTACCCCCTTTAAAGCCAAAGAATATCGGGTATATATGACCGAGGACTGCAGCAAGACAGACGAAACCCAGCATGACAGGCCCTGCACCCAACATTTTACCTAGCAAGACTGGTAACAAACCTTTTAGCATATCGCCTAATAGAACCATGATGGCGTATTGTTTGCCCGCTAGGCGCAAAACATTTGTAGCCCCGGGATTTCGAGAGCCTGCAGTGCGAGGATCTGGCAAGTCAAACAAGCGACAGACAATCACTGCTGAACAAATCGATCCTACAAGATAAGCAACGATCGCTAAAGATAGAAATAAAAATGTCGCAAACATGAAAGCCTCCTAGACTATATATAGGGCGTGTTGAAAACTCATATTCTCAAACTCTCTAAAGTGCCTACGTACCGTGGCTTGTCCACGGCATCCAGAGATCTCCTGGA
>CAZYME010000032.1:0-28281 GCA_964648115.1 uncultured Legionella sp. | reverse complement strand
TCCGCCACCTGGAATTAATTTAATTCAGAGGCGACAACTTTCCTGAAATTGGGGGTTCTTGAGGGGCCTCGACATCTACTTCTGCTTGCTCAGCAATAAACGAAAGAGAACGAACAATCCCAGAGACTTGTTGTATAATAGTTTGCCATTGACGTTTAATACTTTGATCCCGAGCTGTTGCCATCATCCTGCGAGAGGTGGCAATGATCCTTGTTGCTACATCGGTTACTTCGGGAAAATTACACTCCTCTAAAAATGTGTTGTCTGCGGAAAAAAACCGAAAGCCTGTTAGGGCTCCGTTGATTTGCTCCGTTACTCCTGTTGGCATCTAAAGTGCTCCTAGTATCAATTGGGCTATATAATTAACACAATTAAGTCTTTAAATAAACGTATCTTAAATAGCCCACAGAAGCGCGTATAAACACAAATCCCAGATTAAATTCTAGTTTCTACAACACCATACTATCTCGATCTTTGCTACGATTAACAAATAGGTGAGTTGTCAACAGACCCTATTAACAAGGAATTCTGATGGAGTTGAATATAGCCGAGTTTGTTTTGGGTAGGCATATCAAAACGTGTGAAAATAGAACGGCTATCTTGTTAATTGATGATGAGGGTGTCCATCGTGATATCACGCAAGGCAGGCATGTTTCATGATGTATATCGTACGATGACGGGGCTTCAATCGTACCCCTTTTCATGCAATGCAAACTAAAACCCACGCAAATGACGCTGCTTTTTTATTCTATACCATGGACGAGCGGATATGGTTTTAAAAATAGACGGTGGATTTCGCTTATCACCGGTTGAGGTGGAAAATGTTTTAAAGCTGCACCCGGCGGTACTTGATGCCGCATGTGATGCATTTTTTGATAGGGAAAAATCATCAAATCAATTGGTTGCGTACATTGTCGCAACGCATATTAACCAAGAAATATCAGATGAAATTTATCATTTTATTGTGAAGCATCTCAGCGACTACAAAGTTCCTCATTACCTGTGGTATGTTGATTATCTGCCCCTAACAAATCGAAATAAAATTAATCGTAAAAATTTGCAAAAATTAATCCCATTACAAAAATATCAGTATTAAAAATCTATTAAGGAGAAGATTTTGGTGAAGAATAAATGGTGTTTCTTTTTGTTCCTATTGATAAGTACCCCTATTTTTGCGAAAAACCCGCAGCAAGATAGTCGACATTACTGTACGCCCACACAATCGTGTTGGCCTACAGAAAAAGATTGGCGGGCTTTAAGCGATAGTGTGGGCGGCCGATTAATAAAAACCGTTTCGCCCATTGCGGCTTGCAAAAAAGACAGTAACAGCAAGGTTTGTAAACAAGAGCTGGAAAAGGCTAAAAATCCCTTTTATCTTCAATCGCAGCCGGGCGCAACTCAGATGACGGGTTGGCTAAAGGCTTGGCAATACTCACCTAGCGCATTTGCCGTGGCTGCTGAAAATAGCAATGACATTTCACAGGCCGTCCTGTTTGCTAAACAGCATCATTTGAAATTGGTGATCAAAGGCACAGGCCATGATTACTTAGGCCGCTCGAGTGCCCCTAACTCCTTATTAATATGGACGCATAACATGCGTAATATCACTATCGATGACCACTTTAAAGCGTCTGGATGTGAAGTAGATAAAGGTCAGCCTGCAGTGACTATGGGTGCGGGTACGCGGTGGATTGAAGCGTATAGAGCAGTGACGGTTGAGCACGGGCGCTTTGTGCAAGGTGGAGGATGTGCCACAGTTGGAGTCGCAGGAGGCTTCATTCAAGGGGGGGGCTATGGCAGTTTTTCTAAAAAATTTGGCACCGGATCGGCGAGTATTTTGCAGGCCGAGGTCGTTACTGCCGATGGCCGCATACTGACAGTGAATCGTTGTCAAAATTCTGATTTATTTTGGGCATTGAAAGGTGGCGGGGGGGGAACATTTGCTATCGTAAGTAAAATTACGGTGAAAACACACGAACTTCCAGAAAATTTTGGCATGGTTAATGGTGAAATTCAGGCAAAATCCCCACAGGATTTTAAATTGCTTATTACACAATTTATTGATTTTTATCGAGAAAAACTCAGCAATGAACATTGGGGAGAGGCGCTCATACTCACACCTACTAACAAAATGACGTTGGAATTTCTTTTTCAGGGGTTAAATAAAGAGCAGGTCGAAGCAACGTGGCAAGATTTTGTAAATTGGGTCAAAGCGAGGCCCGAGCAATATAATTTGCGTATGCAAACAACCGTTATTCCCGCAAGGAAATTCTGGGACTATGATTACCGAAAGAAATACTTTCCCCAGTCAATTATGGTTAGCAACAACAAGCAAATCCCTGTTGAGGAATTTTGGTGGCGCGAAGATCAGAGCGAGGTATTGACCTACATCAATTACTATAAATCCCGCTATCTACCACTAACGTTATTTGATAAGGCACATAGCCAGGAGTTTGCCGATGCTTTATTTAATGCCTCAAGGCTTATTAATGTTCCAATCATATTTAATATAGGCCTGGCTGGCGCATCGGAAGAAGCGCTTTCGAGACAAAAAGACACTGCTATGCACCCAGGCGTTGCCAAAGCTGCGGCATTAGTGATGCTGTCTGACGTACAACAATATGTTTTCCCCGATATAAAAGGTTTACGTCCGGATCAAGCAAAGGCAGAGGCTGCTGCTAAAACTGCTCAGAAAGCGGCGCAGTTTATTTACGATATTACTCCTGGCGCAGGAACTTATGTAAACGAAGCTGATTATTTCGAGCCAGATTGGCAGCAAACTTTTTGGGGAGAAAATTATTCGCGCCTGTTAGCCATTAAAAAACAAGTCGATCCTGAGGGTTTATTCGACTGCCATCATTGCGTAGGAAGTGAATTAACACATTAGTAATTTATGATATTAATCAAGGAGATAAGGATGAAATGGAATTTTTCTAAAATGATAGTTCTGGGAGGCTTGTCGTTAATATCGGTTAACGCTATGGCTGCCGGAGAAATCACAGGATATCGGGGTCAAGTTTTTTATTTTACCGATAACCCGGTTTTCTCACAAAATGCTTATAGGTACCATAAAGATGGAGTCCTGTATGTTCAAGATGGAAAAATCTTAGAAGCAGGGGATTATTCGGCATTAAAAAGCAAATATGCCAACACTACGATCGTAGATTACTCAGGCAAATTTATTACACCAGGCTTTGTTGATGCCCATGTTCATTACGCTCAAATGGAAATGGTCGCATCATATGGTGATCAATTAGTTGATTGGCTTGAAAAATATACTATTCCCACCGAACGAAAATTTAGCGATTACCAATATGCATTTAAAATCGCAAACTTATTTATAGACCAACTTATCAACAACGGCACAACAACGGCGCAGGTGTTCGCTACAATTGCCCCGCAATCTGCTGATGCACTGTTCACAGCAGCCCAAGCACGTAACATGCGCATGATTGCTGGCAGCGCATTTATGGATAAAAACACACCTAGCTATGCCTCAATCACGCCACAGCAGGCCTATGCCAACACTAAAGAGCTTATTGATAAATGGAACAACAAGGGGCGTTTGAATTACTCAGTAACCCCGCGTTCAGCTTATTTACTCAGTGAAGATGAAATAGCAGTTGCTACCCGATTAGTTAAAGAATATCCAGGGATCCATGTTCAGACCCACTTAGCGGAAAATATAGAGTCGGTTAACATGGTTCAGCAAATGTTTCCTGGAAAAGGCGACTACTTAGACGTATATAACTACTACGGCCTAGTTACCAATCACTCTACTTTTGCACATAGTATTTGGATTGATGATCAAGATTTTGCATTGCTCGCCAAAAAAGATGCCGCAGCAGTGTTCTGCCCCACATCTAATTTGTTCCTTGGCAGCGGGTTATTTAATATTGGTCTAGCTAACAAAAATCATACCAAAGTCGCCTTGGGCACAGATTATGCCGCAGGAACCACCCTGTCTATTCCTCAAACCATGAATGAGGCGTACAAGGTAACTCAATTAAGGAAAGCTTTTGCTAAAAACCCGAATGATGTTAAGCCATTAGATCCATTTGAAAATTATTACCTGGCGACATTGGGAGGCGCGCGGGCACTGGATCTAGACAAATACATTGGGAGTTTCTTGCCAGGAAAAGAGGCAGATTTCGTTGTACTGAATCTGCAAAGCACACCTATTTTAGCGCTGAGAGAAAGCCGTAGTAAAACGCTAAGAGATACCTTATTTGCCATAGAAATCGTGGCAGATGATCGTACTATCGAGCACACCTATATAATGGGTGAAAAGCTAAAATAATATGTTTCTAGCCTGGATGGCCGCAAGGCGGACATCCGGGTTTTCCTCACCACTGTTCCCGGCTGTCGCCAACGCGCCAACCAGGCTACGAATGCGGTTACATAAAAATGTATATTTGATAAATAAACTGCAAAACTACTGCTTGTACGTTTGCAGAAATGGGCCCATGAATGAAAGTGGTGTTAATTTTCCGTGTTATTGTTAGTTGAAGAATGCTTAAAATTTGTGCTACAATATTGGTGGTTTTTTTTATTAAGATAACTTATGGCTCGCATTGTTAACCCCAAGGCTTCACCACATGAAGCTCCACAAACTGGTGAAGCAGATATTCTAGCGTGCAAAAATCAATTATTATCAATACAAGAATCAAAGGCAGGAAGCGCGTTTGAAGTGACTGCCCAAGCGTTGCGTAAATTATTAAAAGAAATAGCACAAGTATATAAATCTCTTAAAAGTGATGTACCTGAATATAAAATAGCCTCATTAATTTTATTGGCGGAAGCCTATTTTGAAATGGCTTTACTAGCGCGACAAGCATCTAATACAAAAGGGCAGATCAGAGCTTATATAGAAGCGCAGGAATGTTTAACCCGGGCTCAAATTCAGGAAACGCAAGCACAAGAGAAGGGGAGCGCAATAAATAGAGAAACTATTGCAAAGTTAAATTCACGAGGATTTACGGAGCCAAAGGCCGCGGAGAAATTTATCGAGAATACCTTACTAGCTTCCTTGCTATTAGAAGCTGAGAAGCAACCCACACATCAAGCCGGGCCAGCTTAGTACTTCTTTGTTCTGTGTTCACAAAGGCACGTCATCCCGAACAAAGTGCTTCCAATTAGCCTTAAGTTTTTCTTGACACTCAGAGCCCCGACGTACCGCGGCTTGTCCGCGGTATCCAGTTATTCGGAGACGTCTGGTCTTCACATCACTGGATCCTGCGGTCAAGCCGCAGGCCTTCCGTTGTCAAAAAAACTTAAGGCTAATTGGAAGATAAAGTGAGGGATCCAAAATATAATCAAAACATAAATTCTTCAGGGTGGTAGGGGTTGCCCCAGTTTTGATGCAGATGCAGTCTCATCCACTTTGTCTTGGCAAGGCTTAAATAGCCTATGTTTTTCACCTGATGTGCGGCTGGGAACACGACTAGTTTTTAGAAGGTCTTCTAATGAAGGTACAGCAAATATCGCATCTTCACCTGTTTCATCTTCTGGCTCAAAAAACTCACATTCACTCTCACTATCTGATGGGTAAGGGTCAGCAGTTTTTTTGGTCCTGATACCCGCAAAAGCAACACCTGTACCTATGTCAAGAACATTAGGGAACTCCATGTCATGGCTACCGCGAAATGCAACTTTTTCAGATCTATTCAAGACTGCGTAACACGCTTGGCAACATAATTTTGATATCCCGATATTAACCTTAGATACTGAGGCTTCCTTTTCAAAGTTATAAGTCTCGTTTAAATAATGGAGAATAGCTTGCTCAGCGTGGAGCTCTAGGGTTCCAAGTTCCTCAACATTTGGAGTAATAACGGTGATGGCGCGGGAAGATAAAGCTCGTATATCTTCCCGGCTAAATCCTTGTGCACCATTAGTGTATAAACCAAGTAAATAGGATTGCCCCAGCTTAAACAATGCATTTTTTAAATGTTCTTTTGTACTGGTATATTTACGGTGAGCTTTAGAGGGTAATATTTCACCTACGCCGCCGCAGTCTTCAGACATCAGAAGCTTAACCGCTTGATGTGCCAACAATTTTGCGCGTGTTGAAAACTGAATGCTAATTTTAGCTGCACCCGGTTCGTAACTCACATCTTTAGCAAGTGCTGATAGAAAATTTTGAATAATTACCATTTTCTTAGACAGGTAATCTGTTAGTTCAAGTTCTGTTTTATCTCTAGGCGAGTTTGAGGCAATGATTAGCTCTCCCTTATAAAACGCTATGGCTATACAGGGTGTAATGGTATTAGCGACTTTAAGCAGTCTAGAAAGGCTGTCCATTCGACGTTGTTCAGTAGTTTTATCAACCTCATGACGTACTGGGTCTGGTGATAGGTGGATATCTGAAGATGTCTGAAGGAATGCGTTAAGGTTTTGTTTTGAAAAATCACCGTCGATTTCCCATTGAACTAGGCGAGGAACCACATACTCAGCCATTTCATCGTCAGAAATTCCTTTAAAACGTATTGTATTAACCTCTTCCTTGGAAATAGGCTGTTTGCCAAGGGCATCTTGGCCTCGTTTCAGTCTTTCTTCTGCTAGTAGAGCTAATAACGTTTCTAATCGCATGGTAAACACGACTTTGCTGTGTAATATATATATTATATGCCACGAATGCTTAATGGAGCATTAAGAGAGCTTGATGTTTCATTAAAAAAACACTTTTACTTTTAGCAACTTCAAAAAAAGGGGGGCGTCATCATATGAAATTAATTGATCAGATTGTATTCATGGCGCACTATTTGGCGGTTTATATCGGCAGTTTAGCATTGATAGGCTATAATTATTCGAAATAACAAGGAGTTGCTATGTGTCGATTAGTGGCTTATTTAGGGTATGAAGTTTTATTAGAGGATGTGCTGGTTAAACCACGTAATTCCATTGTAATGCAGAGCCTACATGCGCGAGAATCCACCATCCCCACTAATGGCGATGGGTTTGGCGTAGGATGGTACGCTCCAGATATTAGCCCGGCTCCAGCCTTATTTACTTCCATATCTCCGGCTTGGAATGATAGTAATCTGTTGCACTTGACTGCTAAAATTAAGTCACCTTGTTTTTTTGCACATGTTCGCGCTGCGAGTGCTGGTGGTGTGACACGGTACAACTGCCACCCCTTCATTCATGAGGATTGGATGCTGATGCACAATGGTGGGATTGCGAATTTTATCGCAATTAAACGCCATTTACGCCACTTGTTGGATGATGATATTTATAATTGGATTCAAGGAGAAACAGATTCAGAGCATTTATTTGCTTTGTTTTTGCAGTTATCTAAAGGCAAGGATTTAACAAAAATATCTGTAGTTGCCGATGTCCTAGAAGCAACGCTAAAAAAAATTGGTCAATTGGTAGAAAAATATAGTGATGCCGCCTCTGAACCTTCTTATTTCAATGTTTGTCTTACCAATGGTAAACAAATATGGGCGACCCGCTATTGTAGCGATAAAAAAATCACTCCCGAAACAATGCACTATTCAGTAGGGAAGGGGTTTATCGCGAAAGATGGGCGCTACCATATGCTGCCCACTGATGGCAAACCAGGTAGCCTCTTGATTACATCTGAAAAACTGACTCCTTTCCACACGGAATGGCATGATGTCCCTCCTAATCATTTGGTGATAGTAGATTCTGACTTAAGTATTCAATTGCGTGCTTTATAAGTTGCAAAGTATAATTCTCACTACACGTACTTAAGTCGAGAAACCCATGCCTTCTTTTGATATTGTTTCTGAAGTTAATGAAGTTGAATTGCGCCATGCTGTGGAGAATGCAACTCGTGAAGTAAGCACTCGTTTCGATTTCCGTGGCGTCGTAGCAAGTCTTGAATTAAGTGATTTATCCGTGACATTGAAAAGCGAATCGGATTTCCAAGTTCGGCAATTAGAGGATTTATTTCGCAATCACTGCACAAAACGTGGGGTAAGCTCTTCCGGTGTTGATATTGAAGATAAGCCTGTTCACAGCGGTAAGTTCTATTCTCTGACAATGACATTTAAGCAGGGTATTGATCAACCGGTCGCAAAAGAGATTGTCAAACTCATAAAAGATAATAAAATCAAAGCACAAGCCTCTATTCAAGGCGATAAGGTACGTGTCACAGGAAAAAACCGTGATGATTTACAAGAATGCATCGCCCTTCTAAAAAAATCTGATATTGAATTGCCTTTGCAATTTAATAATTTTCGAGATTAGCCCAACCTCCCTACGTCTTACAATTCACCTTAAGTTTTTCTTGACACTCAGAGCCCGGACGTACCGCGGCTTGTCCGCGGTATCCAGTTATTCGGAGACGTATGGTCTTCGTAACACTGAATCCTGCGGACAAGAGGGTTTTATCCTTAACGAAGTGTAACAGGTCAGGTGGCATGCGAAATTTTATACCCCGTGACCTATTACAACGAAGTGCCACATTTTAGTTAGCAAAATAGCGACTGTATATCTTAAGGTACGTTCCATCAGCTTCTATATTAAGTAGAATCTGGTTTATTTGTGCTATTAACTTACCTTGATCTGGGTTTGCCATTATCCCATAACCATTGCCTACGGGGATTTGTGTGCCCACGAGTTTATATAAGTTACTATTATTTGAAACCCAATTTTTTGCAGCCTCAGCATCCATAAGTATAGTGTCGACTTTGTTATTGTTTAGCCCATTTAAAAGTTCAGCAATATCTGGGTACTCTACAATAGTAATTTTATTTTGGTATATCTCTCGTGCAAGATCAGCAAAAGGGGTTCCCAGACGAGCACCTACCTTTTTATTTATTATATTCTCAGGAGTACTTAGCATAGACTCTTGTTTGGCCAAAAATTGAGCGGTACTTTTTAGATAAGGAAGACTAAAAAGAAATTGTTGCTGCCTATTGGGAGTAATAATAATGGCTGCTATGGCCAGATCAATTTTGTTGGCCGCTAATTCCGTAAATAAATCATTGAAGAGAACAGGTGTAAATCTACATTCTAATTTAAGGCGCCCACAAATCTCCCCCATGATATCAATATCAAAGCCATAAAAATGATCTTTCTGATCTGCTATAGAGTTAAAAGGTGGATTTTGGCTGGTGGTGCCAATTAACAGGGGTTTTGCATGGGATAGGGGTAACACCAACAGTAAGATCCAGAATACCAGTCGTCTCATAGCATTAATCCTTTGCTTATTTAACATGGCCACGCTCTGCCCATAAACAATGATACCAGCTTTATGTGATTTTGCCTCTGTAGAATTTTATGCCTCAATTCCTGCTACAAGCGACAATTGTGGTCTATTATTAATCATATGGGCGATGATTTACTCTGGATGAACCAAAATATAAATACAGATATGGAGATTGCTTTGAGATGCTGTGTGTATACCTGCTCTTTCAGGGAACCTAATGTATTTCATAAGTCACCACAGTGAATGTAAGATGCGGCTCAGATACGCAGGGAGTCATTGCCTATACCTCCACTACCTCCAAGCTACTTCAGTTGCTGTTTAAGCTAAATTCAGGTAAAATGAGCAAAATTTAATCTTAATGTTGAATTTTGCTCATGACGCGTATCTATGCTTTGTTGTTATTGTTTTTAGGCCTGAATCCAGTTTATGCAAGTAGCTATCTTGTAAAAATAGGTAGTTCAATTGTCATTATTCAAAAACAGCAACATGGGAAAGGCAAGGCTTTTGTTCACTTGCACCAAAATGAAACTACTGCGCTCCAAGCAGCAAAAGCTGTTATAAAAGCTGAAGGGGGTAGCATATTAACACTAGTACACTTAGGTCGACGTAACGTGGTTTTTCACAGCCGTAATAAACGGTATGAATTTGATCCCAATCGTATTTTTACAGATAGGGGCATTAAAAAATCATTGATGCGATTTGGTAACTATACGCCGTCTGCGCATGCCGAAGTAAAGAAATTAGCCAACAAAATTAAAGCACTATTACCTAAAGGTAAAATTATTGCTGTGCACAACAACGAATTCTACTCACTCAAGAATTATTTTCCCGGCCGAAATTTAGCTTCTGATGCCCGCGCATTAAATTTTAATCAAGGCCTCTCTTCTCGAAATTTTTATCTGGTGACTCAAAAGAGCGATTACGTGCGCTTGAAAAAATTAAATTTTAATAGTATTTGGCAAGCCTCTGAGGCTACAGATGATGGTTCTTTGTCAGTGTATTTAGCAACTAGAAATTATGTTAATGTTGAGGCAGGGTATAGCCAATTAGCAGCCCAAGTCAAAATGTTGAAACACGCTTAAACCACCTCCTAGCCTCCAAAATTTATCTTGGCCTCCAATTTGCTTAATCTAAGATCATATTTCATACTCTTTGTATACGGATACAAGGATGTGATCATGAAAAAACTAATTTCAGTTCCTTCTATTGTTTTCTCGGCAGTACTACTTAGCAATTGCACAATTACCACAGCTCCTAGTGTCCCAACAACAGGGTATACGGAATATAATACCGGGTACACTGGTTATACAGTGGGCTACCAGTATGGAACGGGTAACGATGATATTGGAGATGGAACCTATCTTGGATATGGCGGGTGGGCTTCTAGTTTCTATGCACCAGGGTATCGCTATGGTTATCGCGGATATAGATAGTGTAATTGATAGCCCCACGCTTACGCTCCGCATACATGCTGCGGAACATAGGCAGGAGCATGATATCTCTACTCTTTCGCGCGTGAAATGTATTCGCCCTTACGCGTATCGACCTTAATTAATTCCCCAGTTTGAACAAACAAAGGGACTCTAACTACGGCACCCGTTTCTAATTTTGCTGGTTTGCCGCCGCCACCAGAAGTATCTCCCTTAAGGCCAGGATCTGTTTCTGTGATCGCCAGTATCACGAAGATCGGAGGTACGACGAGCAAGGGTTCGTTATTCCAAAGTGTGACAACACACAGGTCTTGTTCTTTCAGCCATTGCGCCGCTTCTTCAACAGCAGCAGCATTCGCTGCATATTGTTCAAAATTTTCTGTAACCATAAAGTGCCACAATTCTCCATCGTTATAGAGATATTGCATTTCTATATCTACCACATCTGCTGAAGGAAATGTTTCGTGTGCTTTGTATGTACGCTCAACAACACGCCCGGTTTTAAGGTTACGAATTTTCAAACGGGTAAAGGCTTGCCCTTTTCCTGGTTTAACAAATTCACAATCAACGATGTTGCATGGAGCATCATCAACCATGATTTTTAAACCATTCTTTAATTCATTGGTGTTATAGTTTGCCATTTATACTCCTCGGACAATGAAAATATCCCATGGTTGAGATTTTGCCGCAATTTCGTTAAAGTCCGTGCAGTTTATCAAGTCTGAATAATGAATGCGAGAATCAATCCCTAGTTGGCAAAAAAATTTAGCAGAAGGTTTTTCTTCGGCAGCTGAATTACTTTCCTTTCTAAATTTGCCAACTTCTTTGGCGAATGATTTGGCAGAAAAGCAATTTAAAACCCGCGTGCCTCGTGATTTTGCCGCTCGTATGCAGCCTGGCAACCCTGAGGATCCGCTATTATTGCAAGTGCTGGCTGTTGATAAAGAGCTACGCATTGCTGAGGATTTTGGTTCAGATCCGCTGGCCGAGGGGGCAGTAAATCATCTGCCAGGCCTTATGCATAAATATCATGGGCGCGTTTTATTAACTGCTGCGGGGGCCTGTGCGGTAAATTGCCGTTATTGTTTTAGGCGGCACTTTCCATATCAGAAAAACAATCCCGGTCGAGATGGGTGGCAGCCGGTGATTGATTATATCGCTAATGATCCTGAGATACATGAAGTAATTTTAAGTGGTGGCGACCCTCTTTTGGCAACAGATGCGGTACTGGAACCTTTATTGAGACAACTGGCCCTTATTCCTCATCTTCATACATTACGGTTTCATACGCGTATTCCTGTGGTTTTGCCTGAGAGGATTAACGAAAGCTTCCTCAGCTTGCTAGCCAATAATCGCCTGCATAAAGTGGTGGTCTTGCATAGTAATCATGCACAAGAGCTGGATACCAATGTAGCTCGCGTTTGTGCGGAATTACGAGAGGTTGGCTGTCATTTGTTAAATCAATCGGTGTTATTGGCTGGTATAAACGATAATGCAAAAATTTTAGCAGAATTAAGCGAACGGTTACTTTCATGTGGAGTGTTGCCCTATTATTTACACGTATTAGATAAAGTACAAGGCGCCGCGCATTTTGATACACCTATACAAAATGCTTTAGCTATCTTTCAAGAATTACAAAGCATATTACCAGGCTACCTAGTGCCCCGTCTTGTGCGAGAAGACGCTGGAAAAAAAAATAAAACGCTTCTAATTTAAACATGTAGCGCGTATGGAGCGAAGCGGAATGCGGGAGTGGCCCTCGGTTTGATCCCCGCTACGATAGCTTTTTATTCTGTGTTTGCTTAATTCTGCACCTGCTCCCCATCATTATAAAGCTGCAACAAAGCTTCCTGAGCACTATGAGCCCCATTTCTCATCGGTTTATAGGTCCCATTGCTTTTCATTTCCCAAGCATCACGGTTATCTTTTAAATAATTTTTAAAAATTTCATTTTTAATCCGTTTACGACATGCTTCATTTAAAATCGGAAATAGCACCTCAATGCGGGTATATAAATTACGCTCCATGAGGTCCGCGCTTGAACAATAATAATGCTCTTGCTCGCCGTAGTGGAAATAATACACACGATGGTGCTCAAGAAAACGCCCTACAATAGACACTACCCGAATGTTATCAGATATCCCACGAATACCAGGTCGTAGGCAGCATACCCCTCGTACTATAAGGCTAATTTTGACCCCAGCTTGTGATGCTGAATAGAGTGCTTGGATCATCGTGAGATCAGTAAGGCCATTCACTTTAATCATAATCTCTGCTTCTTGACCCTCTGTTGCTGCAAGACTGCATTGCTCAATTAGTTGCAACAAGTTTTTTTGCAAGGTGAATGGTGAGTGACAAAGCTCCTTTAGCTTTATGGCTTTACCGAGACCTGTGAGCTGCTGGAAGATAATCTGAGTATCTGCGGTAATAGTAGGATGTGCAGTTAGTAATCCTAAATCCGTGTAACGTTTTGCTGTTTCTTCGTGGTAGTTCCCCGTGCCTAGATGTACATACCGTTTTAGTTTCCCAAGCGTCCGCCGTACGACTAACGTCATTTTAGCGTGGGTTTTGAAACCTACAACACCATAAAGAACAAGGACACCAGCTTCGTGTAAACGATTAGCAAGTTTTAAATTTGATTCTTCATCGAAGCGTGCACGCAGTTCAATGACCGCGGTCACTTCTTTCCCAGATTGAGCCGCCTCTACCAAGGCTTGCACCATGATTGAATTGAAATGTGTGCGATAGAGAGTCTGTTTTATCGCGAGAACATTTGGATCGGCTGCTGCTTCACGGACAAAATCAATCACTACGTCATAACTTTGATAAGGGTGGTGTAGCAGAATGTCTTGCTCATCAAGAATACTAAATAAATTATTTTTATGTTTTGGAAAAGTTGGATATTGAGGGGTAAATGCCGGGTAATTCAAATCAGGTCGGTTAATTTTATTGATGGCACTTAAATAACGCTGCAAATTAACTGGCCCATCGCAATAATAAACTTCTTCATGACGTAAATGGTATTTTTGCAACAGGAAGTCAGTGATGGTGTCAGGACAGTGCTTATCAATTTCGAGGCGAACCACAAGCCCATAATCACGGGAAAACAATTCACGTTGCACCGCTGCTGCCAAATCTTCAACCTCTTCATCTCGTAAAGCTAAATCGCTATTACGGGTTAGCCGAAATGCATAGCAACCCCCAATTTCCATCCCTGGGAAAAAGCTATGGATATGCGTTTCAATAATAGAGGACAAATATACGAAATAATTTCCGTTTTCACAAAGTTCTGATGGCAACCGAATGATCCGCGGTATGGATCGAGGAGCATGGATAACAGCATAATTGATATTCCGATCAAATGCGTCCGTACCGCTCAAAGAAACGATGAAATTTAAACTTTTATTAAACAGACGTGGAAAAGGATGAGCTAAATCAAGTGCGATAGGGCTGACAATAGGCAGTACTTCGTTTTTAAAAAAGTGTTTTGCCCATAGATGAATGTCGTCGGTCCAATCTTTGGCATTATAAAAGTGGATATCTTCCTTTTGCATGCTAGGTAATAATTTTTTGTTGAAGATGGAATATAGCTCATCGATAAGTAAATGCGTCTTTTTACTAAGCTGGGTTAATACTTCATCAGGTGAGAGACCATCAATGCTCAGTTTTCTTGATGAAACTGCAATTCTTTCTCGTAATCCCGCAACCCGAATTTCAAAAAATTCGTCTAAGTTGCTGCTACAAATGCAGAGAAAACGCATACGCTCAAGAATAGGAATGCGTTCATCATTAGCGAGCTGCAAAACGCGCTCATTAAAAGCGAGAGCCGTAAACTCACGATTTATATAGTAGTCTGGGTTATCCAGCGAGGTGGTCAAGCTAGTCTCCTATCGTACTAGAAAAAAACAAATGCTAATAAAGGCTATCAATCCCCAAAAAGGTGATAGCTGTAAGAAGGCTAGCGCTAAAAAAAATAATACACAAGCACTAATCATAGAGAACGAATAGTAGGTTGCAATAACACCCTGAGCGATCGAGAATGAGGCTGCTGCGAGTAGCGCTAATGCACCGTATTGTACTGAAACTAAGATTTTGTGCGTTATTGGCCCATTATTGCTAGTGAGCCACTTGTAACCAAACACGGCTAAAATTAAACCGGGTAAATTTAAACATGCAACAGCTAACACTAAACCAAGCATCCCGGCTGCCTTATAACCAATAAGGGCTGCAAGTTTGACGGCAGTCAATCCTGGGAACAAAAAAGTGCTGCCAACCATGCGAATAAACTCTTCTTGCCCTATCCAATGGCGGTAGGTAACGGCTTCATACTCCAGCATTTGCAGCATGGAGTTTCCGCCGCCCAATGAAATGAGACCGATTTTTCCGAAACTTAGAATGATAGAGAAAAGTGTTTGCATGATGGTCTCATCTCGAAATCTCTCCAAGGAAAGTAACATAGTCAGAGGTTGGTAAATCTCCTAGCAATTGGCGGCTCATTGACTCTACTAATGAGTAGGAGCGTGATTCAATGCTCGCACTCAAATAGGTCTTGTTAGCAACGTAAAGTCTAGCTAGCTCGAGTTTGATAGCAGGTATTGTTTCAAAACGGTAAATTAACGCTTCTTTTTCAACACTGATCTTTCTTCCTTGGGTTTTGATATGAGTAATAAGGTCTGCAACACCTTTATCTTCATATCCCGGAAATTCTAAATTCGCCGCCTCATCTTCAAGCTTAAGTTTCTTGCCATACGCTATTGCTTGCAGTTTTTTCATCAAGATAGGTTTGTAAAATAATTGGTCGTGTCGAGTTTTCAGGTTGTAATCGGCATTGGGCAGTAGATAATAAGTGTCATGCCTATGCTTAATTTGGTAATGCGATAATTGCAGAAAATCATCGCTTAAACCATGCAAGGTAACAATGCTCTCTTCCGGCCAAAAAAAACGTGACTCCCAGTGATTTAAACTTGGAACGAAATTTTCAACCAATGGTATTTCTAATGATTTACCAGTATTAATTTCAAAATTCCAGACGAAACGTTTGTTCATAGCGATCTAATGGCATTAGAAAATTTAACGCTAGGGCATTCTGCTTGCCAATGCAAGCATTCGATCTCATTTTTTCATATCGCAAAATAAATAGTAACCGGTATATACTGTCGGCAATTGTTAAATAAAGGATTAATATGGCTACCGTTGTTTTTTTATTATACGTTGTATTTACACTGATTGTTCTTTACCGGGCGATGAATCCCTTGGTTTGGGAGGTCGGTAGTGTCATTTATTTGTTAGTTGCTACTTTTTTTATTGGCGTGCCGTGGCTAGCAGGAATTTTGATCTGGTCTGTGGTTGCCGCAATCATAATGATTTTACGTGTCCAACCCGTTCGCCTAATGATAGGTAATTTTTTATATCAGCGTGCAGTTAAATCGGTTCCAAAATTATCCAAAACAGAAGAAGAGGCCTTAAATGCAGGGGACACCTGGCTAGAGGAAGATATTTTCAGAGGTGCACCGGATTGGGCAAGATTAGCTAGCATTTCAACTTCGCTCAGTGAGGAAGAACAAAAATTTCTTGATCATGAAACGGAAGAGCTTTGTTCGATGCTGAATGAATGGGAAATAAGCCAAGCAGGGGATTTGCCAGCTGATGTTTGGGATTACCTAAAAGAAAAAGGCTTTTTCGGTTTAGTCATCGAGAAAAAATATGGTGGTAAGGGTTTTTCTGCACGAGCGCACTCTGATGTAGTAGTAAAAATTGCTAGCCGCTCAGGGGTTGCAGCCGTTACGGTTATGGTGCCCAACTCATTGGGGCCAGGTGAGTTATTACAACATTATGGGACTGAAGAACAAAAAAAATACTATCTACCACGACTTGCCAAAGGTATTGATATTCCTTGTTTTGCTCTAACCGAGCCTGATGCTGGTAGCGATGCCACCTCGATAAAATCAGAAGCAGTTGTCATGAAGAAAAAAATTGATGGCAAATCGGTACTTGGCCTGACGCTCAGATTAGATAAACGCTGGATTACTTTATCACCAGTTGCCACACTGATAGGATTAGCTGTCAAATTAAAAGATCCAGACGGATTGTTACAAGGCGTAGGTGGAGAAGGTATTACCTGCTTACTTATTTCTCGAGATAGTGAAAATCTTGAGATTGGTAACCGGCATTTGCCAGCAGATCAGCCCTTTATGAATGGTACGATTCGTGGTGAAAACATCTTTGTGCCGATTACAAGTATTATTGGTGGTCAGGAAAAAGCAGGGCGTGGTTGGCAAATGCTAGTTGAGTGCCTATCTATTGGCCGTTCTATTTCATTGCCAGCATTAGGAGCTGCATCTTCTAGTGTTTCTTATGCCACTGCAGGTGCATTTGCCCGTGTACGACGCCAATTTAATGTTGAAATTGCTCAATTCGAAGGGATAGAGGAGAAGCTAGCTGAAATCGCAGGTTTAACCTATCTCACAAATGCTACCCGTTTACTAACAGTTGCTGCTGTGAATGAGCATAAAAAACCTTCAGTTGCGTCGGCGATTACCAAATACTTCAATACCGAATTGGGCCGTATTGTGGTTAATAGCGCAATGGATGTGCATGCAGGGCGGACAGTTGTAGTAGGGCCACGCAATTATTTGACGAATTATTATCAAGGCATCCCCATTTCCGTTACCGTGGAGGGTGCTAACATTATGTCGCGTAATTTATTAATTTTTGGGCAAGGTTCTATGGCTTGCCATCCCTACGTGCGCAAAGAATTTTATGCGGTTGCCAAAGAAGACAAAGCTGCTTTTAGGAAGCTTATTTGGCAACATATCAATTATTTTCTACATAGTTTTGCTAAGACCGTCTGTTCTGCCTGGACAGGTGGTTTGTTTATTTCCACACCCCATAGCGCATTAAAAAGGGAATACCAGCGTCTGGCCCGTATGAGTTATGCTTTTGCGTGGTTAGCTGATTTATCATTAATTTACTTAGGCGGGAATTTAAAACGCAAAGAACGGCTCTCAGCTAGGCTTGCCGATGGCATGTCGTATCTTTACATGGCAATGGCGGCGCTGCGTCAGTGTCAGCAACATGAGGAGAACGCTGATCAACAGCTGCATGCTAGGTGGGCTGTGTCGTATTGTTTTTATCATGCACAAAAATCCCTCATTGCTTTTTGCCAGAACTTTCCAGCTCGCTCACTTGGTTTTATCATTCGCCTCCTAGCTTTCCCTTGGGGCCAGAGCATGCGCTACCCTAGCGATAAATTGGGACATAAGTTGTCACAATCAATGACGCAAAATAATCTTTATCGAACCAGCATGATAAAATCGATATACTTAAGTGGTGATCCAAGCCAACCTGTAGATAAAATGGAACACGCGCTACAGTTAATCTTGAAATATGCGGATCTTTATAAAAAAATTAGCGACTTGAAGCGCTACTCATTTGTGAGTTTAAAAGAAAAGCTAACAGAAAAAGTTGCGTCAGGGCAGTTATCTCAACAGGAAATGGATGATATCGTAATGGTTGAGCGCGCGCGTTGGGACGCAATACAAGTAGACGAATTTACATTTGAATCTATGAAAAAGAAAACGTTTGCATCGGTCACGGATAAGGTTAAGAATCCAATGGATTAAAGAAGGCAATGGGCCCATGGCTCACCACTTAAAGGACGAGTTTTACGCTCTTTTAACGCTTACTTAACGCGAGATAGCTGATTATCTAGCATCAATTTGTTATAATTTTACCTAAATAGTATCTTTTTAGAGAGATTGAGCATGAAGGTAGTCCGAGAAAGCAAGTCCAAAGTTAATAAACCAACGACGAAAGCATTAAATGATACCAAAGACGTAGTTACGACGCCTGAAGCGGCTTGGTATGCTCATGATAATCTTAAAGAGATTCTGGTCAAATCCGGATTGATAAATGATGCTGGTTATAAGAAGGCATTAGATATATTTAGGGAAAATGCTAATTTTGCCGAGCTAATGCAGGCCGGTGGTGATTGTTGGCTAGGTAGGGTTCCGCTTACAGGATTTCAACGCCTTCAGGAAGGTTTGGCGAAGGCCAGTGCTGCTGAGATTAATGTTGAAAAACCGATCATAGTGGATTTTGCCATTAGTAAAGAATCCAACCTGATAAAAGCTTTTTCAGTAGACGGCAAGCCGCTTGATGCATCTGCTGAAGCATCAATGAATAAGCAGCTCCTTGCCTGGCTTGCTAGCGATAAGAACCCGGAATCTAAGGATGAAGCAGCAAAATACCAGGTTGTGAATCAGAAAGGCGTGCTTTACGTTTTTGATCAAACAGAACTTGATAAAATCAAAAAAGGTCAGAATGGTAAGCCAGAGCGAGCTGATCCTGAGGCAATAGCTAAGATGTTTGTTGACCAGAAACATGGATTTGCACAGTATGTGCAAAAGGCTAACAATCAAGCCCAGCTGATAGTACATGGACACGACTATGCGGCCAATGTAGCTGGTCAAGACCAAGCAGCAGAGCCAGAGCAAATCGCCCCAATTGGATAGTAAGTGTTTACGCAATGACGTCAAAATTTAAAGAAACAAATTCGTAGCCTCGATGGAGCGCAGCGTAATCCGGGTTTTCTGTGCACCAATCCCCCGGATTACGGCTTCGCCTCCATTCAGGTTACAGTCTTCAACCACGAAATGGGGATTACATCTAAGGCTTTCCAGTATTGGCCCAATCTAACCGCTCAGGTGAACCAATATCTAGCCATTTCCCCGTATAAATTTCACCACTAGCACGCCCTTCTTCAGCTAATTCGCGCAGTATCGGGGTAACCGAATAGCGCCCCAATTTATAACCCTCGAAGAGCTCAGGGTGGTAACATCCAATGCCAGCAAAAGTAAATTCCAGGTTCGTATTCTCAAGCTGAGATGTTTTAGACAATCCAAAATCTGCTTGGGGCAAATAGGGTGGTTTATTAACTAATACTAAGTGCACCAGACTATGACTCGGTAATTTCAATAATGCAAAATTATAATCTGTAACAATATCCGCATTAACTGTTAAAAAAGGTTTATCTCCTAACAGAGGTAAAGCATTAACGATCCCCCCACCTGTTTCAAGCCCGCCGGGCGCCTCTGGTGAGTAACAAATCTCAACCCCCCAACGTGCGCCGGTGCCTAAATAGTGGCGAATTTGCCCGCCTAAATAAGCATGATTAATAACCAAACGCTCAAATCCTGATAATGCAAGATTTGCCACGTGATATTCAATGAGAGGTATACCATGTACAGTACACAAAGCTTTAGGCCGTGAATCCGTTATAGGACGTAAGCGTTCCCCCCTGCCAGCGGCTAATATCATAGCAACTTTCATGATGGCACTTTTTCTGCAAATGGAAGGCAAACTTTCTGTTCTAGGAAGCGATAAAAGGGTTGTAATTCGTTATAGCTTTCTGCGCATGCTTTAAGATAATTAAATGTTAAAGGAAGATCGCGCAAATAACTTGGTTTGTTATCACGTAAATGCAGCCGGCAAAAAACCCCTAATACCTTCAGATGGCGTTGTATTCCGCATAAATCAAAAGCACGCGTAAACTCCTCTAAGGAATAATGGTGTTGAACTGGCAGCTGATGGTAAAAGTGGGTAAGCCAATGAAGAACTTGTTCCCTTGGCCATTGTATATAGCAATCTTTTAGTAAGGAAACTAAATCATAGGTAAAAGGTCCCCTCATCGCGTCTTGAAAATCAATCACACCTATGTCATGAGGTTTATTGTTATCAACTACGATTAAATTGCGAGAGTGGTAGTCACGATGGATAAACACTTGAGGTTGCGCGGCAATCTCAGTGGTAAGCCAGTTGAACGTTTCCTCTAAAACATGTTCTTCATTAGGGTTGAGTTGGAGCCCCAAATAAGCGTGTAAAAACCATTCACGAAATAAAGACATTTCTTTTAACATAAACGCTTTGTCGAAATGGGGCAATTCTGGAGGAGTATCTGTCGGACATTGCTGTAATTGCAAAAGTGTTGCAATAGCAGCTGTATAAAAGGTATTTGCATTATCGCGAGATAGAATATTTAGCAACAGTTGATCGCCTAAATCTTCCAAAAGGATAAATCCATTGATGGGGTCAACAGCATGTATTGCAGGTGTATGAATACCTCTAGACGCAAGTTTATTAGCAACATCAACAAAAGGAGCAATAGCCTCCTTCTCAGGAGGTGCATCCATTACCACACGTGTTAAACCACCACTCTCTAAACGAAAATAACGTCTAAAACTCGCATCCCCGGCCAACGGAAGCAGGGTAAAAGGCTTTTCGTCCAGTACGTTATTGAGCCATTGATGAAGTATATTTTGCCGTGTATGCATGATATTCCAATTTTATTTCCCTGAATTTTCGCAATAGAGTAGACTATTCCTCATCTTTTGAAAACGCCTGAGCAGTTAACTTAAGGATGTAGGTTGGGTCATTGACCCAACAACTCATAAATAATGCAAAAGAAGACGTAATTGTTGGGTCAGTGACCCAACCTACGTTAACACCCATTAGGTGAGCAATTACGCTGTATCATAAGGTATTTTAGTGGCGGTGAAAATTAAGTCTTATTACACGCTAGTAGGTAGTGGCCTGGCAGCACTGGGTTTAATTACGGGTATCATCTACTATGCGACCTCCTATGCAGCGGATGTAATGATCCCTGTGCAAGCCTGTGTAATGGCTCGCAATGTCCCGCTGACCAGTTTAATGCGTGCGAAATTTGCGCAATGTCTAGGCTGGCAAGAGGATATGTCTGTTCCACTTTGCCGTGGCTCTTACCAACCATTAGACATTACCCCCCTCCCTGATGAAGAAATTCGTGTTGTAGCCGATGAGGCGTCTCTTTATGCCGAGGGGCGTTCTTTGTTTAAAGGCAATGTTGGAGTGAGTCAGGACCAGCAAATCGTAAATGCGCAAACTGCTTATATTTACCGTGATGCAAAAACCAATAAAGTAACAAAAATTGAGCTGCTCGGTGAAGTGCGATTTATGGAGCCGGATCGGTTAATGATTGCTAGAAAAGCGACGCTTTACCCACAAGATAAATCGGGTTTGGTTGAAGATGTGTTGTATCGTTTTCGCAATAATCACGACGGTGCTGTTTTACCATCTTGGGGACGTGCAAGTTTAATCCAGCGTTTTGCTGATAAAAATTATTTGTTACGTGATGCAACTTATACTACCTGTGCCCCACAAGATAAGGCTTGGCAAATTGAAGCCAGCAAAATTACGTTTGATAGTGTTGCTGAGAGAGGTGTGGCTAGAAATGCTACGCTGCGAGTTGGTGGTTTACCACTCTTGTATACCCCTTATTTAAGTTTCCCCACATCAAAAAAACGAAAGTCTGGGTTTTTAATGCCCACATATGGTTTTTCTAATATTGGGGGTGTTGATCTTGCTTTGCCCTATTATTTGAATTTAGCACCTAATTATGATGCGACTATTGTGCCTCATATATACACACGAAGGGGGCTAATGTTGGGTGGTGACTTCAGATTTTTGACGGATCGTTCCACAGGTATCGTCGGAGCTACTTTTTTACCACAAGACAAAGCGTTTAATAAATTCTTGAAAGACAACCGGAATCAATACCCTAGTCTGAGCGGTCTATCCACGAATCGATGGTCAGCATCATTGCATCAAAATACAGCGTTCACCAGCAATTTACATATGAACATCAATTATCAACAGGTCTCTGATGATTACTATCTACAAGATTTCAGTAGCAACCTGGCAATTATGACTGAAAACCAATTATTGCGGCAGGGAGATCTTACTTACACGACGGATCATTGGTTATTTGGTGGAATGGTGCAAAGTTATCAAACCTTGCATCCTATTAATCAATCCACCATTGTAGATGCCTATCAGCGCTTACCACAACTCCTTGCCCGAGGTAATTATAATGATTTGCCTCTGGGGGCAAATTTCAATATGTTGGGACAATTTGATAATTTTTATTGGCCAGGCCAAGACTTAAACCAACCACAAGGGCCTAGCAACTACTATTGGTCAACCCAAACATTTAATCAACCGGAGGGGCCTCGTTTTCATTTAAACCCCGCACTTTCTTTACCCTATGTAAAACCGTGGGGTTATATTAAACCATCGCTACAATTGGTCGAAAATTATTACGACGTTCGTTACGCTGATCTATCGAATAGCAACAGATTTAATCGCACTGTCCCCCGGTATGGTATAGATGGTGGTTTGACGTTTGAGCGTTCTACTGCGTGGATGGGTAAGGGGATGACCCAAACATTAGAACCCCATGTATATTATTTATATGTTCCCTTCCGAAACCAAACAACTATCCCAGTATATGATTCGGGATATATGATTTTTAATATGGATCAACTATTCCGTGATAATCGGTTCTCAGGTTTCGACCGCATCGGAGATACAAACCAGATTTCTTACGCACTGAAATCACGGTTATTATCAGATGATACAGGACAGGAAAAAATCAGCCTTGCAGTCGGACAAATCCACTATTTTGACGAAAGGCAAGTGCAACTTTGTTACGAGCCAAATGGCATCTGCGTTGATAATCCTCTCATGCTGGGTTATTTATCGCCTGTCTCCAGGTGGTCGCCTGTTGCCTCACGTCTTATGTACCATCTAAATCAATCTTGGTCGGTGAATGGTGATTATGTATATGATGGGTACGCCCGTGCCACGGATAATGGAAATATTAATATTCATTATGAGCCAGAAGTAAATCATATTCTTAGCTTTGGTTATTCCTATCTTGCTAGTGGCAATCTTGTACAAATAGGGAATAATAACTTACAGAATAAACCGTTGAACCAAGCTACCGCTGCGTATGCGTGGCCAATGAGTGAGCGCTGGAGTACCTTGGGTGCTTATAGCTACAATATCAGTGAAGGCTATGGCATGATGGGCTTTTTAGGCGTGCAATACGATACTTGTTGCTGGGCAATGCGACTAATGGGCGGGCGAATATTTAAAAATCTATCCCCAACTACCCTGGCTCCGCAGTATAATAACAACGTTTATTTCCAAATATTGCTAAAAGGATTAGGCTCCGTAGCTTCTACTGATCCTGCAAGTACAATAAGCACTTATTTGCCAGGTTACCGAAATATCTTTTAAGGCTTGTATTTGGATGAAAAATGGCCTAAATTGCAGCATTTATAAGCAATTTTTTATCCCATATTATTTTAGATGAGAGGACAACGGCATGCTACAACGAATATTAATCTTTTTGGTATTGCTATCGACACTTGTTGTTGCTGAAGCCGCACCTTTGGATAAAGTAGTTGCTATCATTAATGATAATGTTATCACCTCTAGCGAACTTGAGGCCCAAGTAGAAGCATTACGTAAACAAATTACTGCCAAAAATATGCAGCTGCCCCCTGAAGACGTGTTGCGCAAGCAAGTGTTACAGCACCTAATTGATGTGGAATTACAGGTGCAACTAGCAAAACGCAATGACCTTACGATCGACAATACTGAGTTGAATGAAGCCATTACAAAAATTGCTCAAAATAATAAAATCTCTTTGACACAATTGCGCGAAGAAATCATTAAACAAGGCATAGGTTGGGAAGAGTATAGAGAAAATATCCGCAAGGAAATGCTGCTGAATCGACTACAACAAAAAGCTGTAGGCAAGGATATTGTCGTTTCAACACAACAAGTAGAAGATTACCTCAAGACTGCTGATCATAACGAAAAATCCCAACAAACCTATCACCTGCAAAATATAGTTATCCCATTACCCGAAGAACCAACTACAGAACAAGTGAATAAAGCAAAAGAAAAAGCCCTTACTCTATTAACCAAAATTAAACAGGGTGACGATTTTAATCGTATGGCTATTGCGGAATCCAGCGGTGAATATGCATTAGAGGGTGGTGATTTGGGCGAGCGCCATTTGGCAGAGTTACCAGAGGTATTTGCTGTGAAAGTAACTGACATGAAGGTTGATGAAGTGGTAGGGCCAATACGTACCGGTAACGGATTTCAACTTATTAAACTCGTTGCCATTGGTGGCAATGATGGACATCACCAAGTTGTTAAAACGCACGTACGTCATATTTTACTAAAGCAAGATGTAAACATGACCACCATTGAAGCGAATAAACAAGTTAACAATTTGTATGAGCAATTAAAATCAGGTAAGGATTTTGCCAAGATGGCGAAGCTATACTCCCTCGATGCTGCCAGTGCAGTTAAAGGCGGAGATTTGGGATGGGTCACAGCTGATGAATTAGTACCACCTTTCGCAGAAGCAATGAATGCTCTACCTTTGCACGTTGTTAGCAAACCAGTGAAGTCTCCTTTTGGGTGGCATTTGATTGAAGTATTAGAACGTAAAACTGTAGATGATTCTAAGTCTTTTCAGCAACAGCAAGTGAGACAATTTTTACATCAACGTAAATTTAGCGAAGCTGTGCAGAATTGGCAGCAGCATTTACGTACAGACGCGTACATTAATATTCTGGATAAGGCCTTAGCATGAAACCACTGCTTGTCAGCAGTGGAGAACCAGCTGGGGTAGGTCCTGACCTTTGTTTGACCCTGCCCGAGTTAGAATTTCCTGTCGTCGTCTTGGGTGATAAATTGCTGCTGGCAGAGCGTGCTAGACAGTTGGGGAAACCTATCATTTTAGAAGATTATGAGCGGGATGTTGTTATAACAAAAAAGCCTAATCACTTAACTGTATTACCTGTCCCATGCCAAGCAGAGGTTGTTGCAGGCAAGTTGAACCCAAAAAATGCCTGTTACGTCATGGAAATGTTAACCATCGCGGTAGATCGGTGTATGTCTGGCGAGTTTTCTGCGGTGATCACAGCTCCTGTCAACAAAGCGGTTATTAATCAGGCTGGGGTCGTCTTTACAGGCCATACGGAATTTTTTGCAGAGCGTTGCCAAAGCGCTCAAGTCGTTATGATGCTGGCCTGTGATGTGATGAAAGTTGCATTAGTAACTACACATTTACCTTTAAAAGATGTTGCTGGTGCTGTAACCCAGGCTTTGATTTATGAAGTGATCACTCAATTACACGCAGCCCTTCAGCTTGATTTTGGCATTGATAATCCACAAATTTATGTTGCTGGGTTAAACCCTCATGCCGGCGAAGCTGGATATTTAGGACGAGAAGAGATTGATATTATCTCCCCCGCGCTAGCAAAGCTTAAAAAACAAGGAATCAATGTGCATGGCCCGATGCCAGCTGATACCATGTTTACCTCATTCAATGCAAAAGCTTGCGATGCCTTCGTTGCCATGTACCATGATCAAGGATTGCCCGTTTTAAAATATGCAGGTTTTGGTAAGGCGGTTAATGTAACATTAGGGCTACCCATTATTCGTACTTCAGTTGATCACGGCACGGCACTTGAGTTGGCCGGCAAAGGTTTAGCTGACCCGGGCAGTTTACACGCCGCTGTAGAAATGGCCGCAGCAATGGTGAAAAGACGAGAAAATTTTTATGAGCATAATTAGTCTGATAGCAGCTATCGACGAACACCGTGGCCTAGGAAAAGAAAACAAGCTGCTTTACCACCTACCCGCAGATTTACAGCACTTCAAAGCATTAACCCTGGGAAAGCCCATTATTATGGGAAGAAAAACCCATGAGTCAATTGGCAAAGCACTGCCTGGGCGTTTAAACATAGTACTAAGCAAACATCCTTTAAAAATTAATGATGTGACAGTTGTGAAATCGCTTGATGAAGCGTTAGCATTAACAAAAGCAGCACCAGAGGTAATGGTAATTGGCGGTGCTAATGTATATGCCCAAGCGCTACCACTCGCAAATCGAATATATTTAACCCTGATACATGCACAATTTGATGCCGATGTTTTTTTCACAGAGCTAGATAAAAAAATATGGCACTGCAAAGAAGCCGTAGAAAGACCTCACGATGAAAAAAATCAATATGACATAACCTTTTATCGTTACGAGAAATTAAAGTAACCACTAACGACCCACGTTATCCTGATGTTGGTTCAATCTTTAATCGTCATAGTTTTACTGATTACCCATCATTAAGAGCACATTTCTTCATCCCAAACATAAGAGCTACAAAAGCCATTACTGCAAGCATGATCAATGGCAAATACATCGTGTGCATACCGGCCATAAACGCTTGCTCGAATGTATCTTGAATACCAGGTTGGGTAATATTTAATTGCTGGATAACCTGATTCATATCGTCTGGTTGACTAACAAAATGAGCTAATAAATCTTGCTGTGTCCCATTCACTAAGACATTTTTCTCGGACAAACCTTGTAACAAACTCTGCATGGCTTGTGAGTGAAATAAAGTCACCCCTACAGCTAACATGACCGCGGCACCAATATTATAAAAACTAAATAAAACTCCCATCGCTACGCTCAGGTGATCTTCATGAATAGATTGCCCTATTGCCACAGCAGGTGATTGATTAACAATAGCCCATCCCAAACCAAAAATTACAAAAGCAGGTACAAGTAAAAAATAGTTTAAATTAACTGTAAAATAAGTCTGGCTAATCGCTGCAATAAAATAAAATAGAGCGCCAAATACCATTATTTGTAGTGGGCCATATTTTTGATTCAAATGACCAATGATAGGAGACGACGCCATCACAACAAGAGGCATAATAAAAAGAAGTACGCCCGTCATCCATGTGGTTTTATTTAAAATTAGGCTTAAATAAAGCGGATCGATAAACAAGATCACAGACATCAGGCCACCGCCTACAAAAGTAAATAGTATAGAGGCTATAAATGGTCCATTTTTAAATAAAGACCCAGCTATGATAGGGTGAGATGCTTTTGCCTCACTAATAAATAATAATACTAAGGATACTGCAGATATAATAAAGCTAGCTTTTATAAGAGGTGATCCCCAGCCATAGTTATTTGCTTCCACAATTGCAAAGACAAAAGAACCTATTGTTAATACTAAAAACAATATCCCAAAATAATCCAAGCGCATTTCTGTTGCGCTGTGTGATTCATTTAGTGTGAAGAAACACATCATGAAGCCAAGTATAATAAATGGAATATTTACAAAAAATACAAATGGCCAACCAAAAGCAGTAACCAAAGCACCACCTACCACTGGACCCAATGCTAATCCAGCTCCAGTAATAGCACCAAAAACCCCCATCGCTTTGGATGATTCATCTTTATTAAACACAGTGTGAATCAAGGCTATGCCCACAGGGATGGTAATAGCCACCATAATGCCTTGAATAGCTCTGAAAAAAATTAGCGAAATAGCTTGAGTTGCAATGCCTGCGCCAAAAGATGCCAAACCAAAAATAATTGTTCCAATATAAAATACCTTTCGGCGACCATACATGTCGGCAATCCTGCCCATGCTTGCCATAAAGGCACTAACACCTAAAAAAAAGGCATTCATTACCCACTGCAGTTCAGTAACGGTCATGTGTAATGTAGCCTGAATGCTAGGTAAGGCGGTGCTGACAATTGTTGCGTCTAAAAAACCTGTGAAACTTAATAGGCTAATTCCCATGAGTGCAAAGAGCTTTGATGTGGCAGTCATCATTGATTTCCCTATAGTGTTAGAGCAAGCTCCATTTTCATTTTGACACGCATAGATATTAAAACCAAATAGTTACTCATAAATACGAAAAAGTGTTTGACAAGGGGTCACAAATGAGTAGAATACGCAGCACGCCGGAAGG
>CAZYME010000031.1:0-29005 GCA_964648115.1 uncultured Legionella sp. | reverse complement strand
AATATATCATACTCGACTTTAACCATTTAAAAAACAACCTTAAAAACATCGTCTGTGCGAGCGTTAGCGAAGCAATCCAGAGCGATTTTCAATTGATGTTCTGCTCTGGATTGCTTCGCTGACGCTCGCAAAGACGGATTATTAGCTATTTTTATTAAGGCTTTAATCGAGCCATAAAGATATTAGAAATAAACCCCAATTTGGGCCAATAGCGTATCTGTTGAGCCACCTGGGCCAAACGTATTAGCATTAACTTGGCCAACAGGGGCCGCACCATTTGCATATTGATTAGTAGCGTAATTAAAATCATGGCGATACTCCAAGCTTTCCACAGTATCTTTCCATATGGAGATATTAAAAACTCCGCTGATACGTTGCTTTGGTAAGTTTAAAGCCAACGTGTCCTTTGTCCATTGATAGCCAAGCCCAACCGAAGCCGGTTTATCAAATGTTTTAAACGTAACAGAAGCTTCGAGTTGTGCAGCTTGTGGTCTGGCCCCCCTACCATTAAAGCTTAAATCCTCAGGCCTAAACTGACCGGTTGCACCTACCCATTCAGCCGTAAAATTATAACGATCCACACTAAGATAGCTATGCACACCAAAAGCCGGTATTTTTTTAACCGCTTCATTACCGTTAGTGAAAGATGAGAAACCACCAAAAGTACCGGTGTTAACAGCCGGTGTGGAGCCTGTAAATTGCATACCGCCTGCGTTATTGATAGCGCTAATATAGCTCGCACCGAGTTCACCTGTAGTATAGCCTGTGTCAAAAACATAGCCTAAGTTCACACCACCAACCGCTGTAGAATTTAGCGTTGTATCACTCTTAAATCCATAAATTGCCGCAAATGGGCCTGACTCATTTCTAGACTTATACCCTAATATCACCGGCCGTGCTTTTGTGCGCGACATAATCATCGTCAAGGGAGCACTCACCATAGACGTGGAATAGCGTCCAAAAGGCACAAATAGTTGACCAGCAGTCATATAAAATGGCGTTTCATCGAGATCACCAATGTTTACGAATCCCATATTCAAATCAACCGCAGCATTTGACAGACGCTGGCCACCCAAAGCTGGTGCTGATGTATCCGCTGAAAGGCCTATGTATGCTTCTATTTTATCGTTAAGAATAGCGGCGATATCTAGCTCACTGGAGCCCAAAGTTAAATCACCTGTGGGAGTTGAGAAAAATGCATCCCCTGAACCAAGTGTGGCGAGAGGCTCTACTTTACCACTTATTGCAATAATAGGTTGGTGAGGAATAGGATAACCGATTTTTTCATAAGCACGGTACAAACGCCGACGCTGCTGCATCAAACGAATATCACGGTTAATACTGGAAATATTGACAATATAATCTGACCCGTCAAATGCCGGTCGGCTACCTAAATACGGTGACGCAACAATAGGCGTTCCAGCTATGTAGGTTACAATGTGTTCATCAGCTACCAATGCAGTAGGGTAAAATTCGAGTGACTCAGGGTCGTTATCTAAACGATGTACTGTCACAGTACTACTATGCACCCCTCCCGTTGCTTTAGTTGTAGCAGTAGTTAAGGCCGGTTGGGTAGGTACAGGAGACGTTGAAGTAGTATGTGATTGAGTACTACTTTGTGAAGGCTTGGCGAATTTTCGTTTTTGCACCCTCGCAACAGGTTTTGCAGAAGTTGATGTGTCCATTTTTGTAGCCGCCGGTTGCTTAACCAACTGCTTTTGCAATTGATTCAACTGTGCTTGTAACTTCAGTGTTTGCTGCTGCAGAGTCTGCACTTCACGCTGCAAATCTTTTTGCTCATCAGCAACAACAACCAAGGGAATACCACTAAGAATAGAGGCCAAAATAATGACGGTGTGTTTCACGAAATGCGCTCCTGCCTATTTTTTTTCTTTGAGGCGATTATAGCGCGCACTATGATCACAATCTAGGCATTCACGTTACTTTACTAAATTTAATGGGTGAAATCTGCTTGATAAATTCGAGACGAAAAAAAACCACCAGCAAGCTGGTGGTTTTTAAAAACTACGTCGTTAAAACAGATTAAGCAACGTTGCCAACCCATTTCAGACCAACGAAAGGTCCTTGTACACCAAAGTCTGAAGCGGTAACAAAACCTCGACCTGTTGGAACATGATGTAGCACGTTAAAATAGTTAACCCACATCCAACCGATGTCCAGCGACAAGTCACCTTGCGCCATAGCATATGTGTATGTTGCACCCAACTTAGCTTCTAGCTCAGGATTAACTGTAGTTCTACTACCTGACGCAGAGAACACACCACTTGCGGCACTAAGTGCGCCCGCAGGACCTGTACCAACAGCTACAGGCATAGTATTAGTGCGATTAAATTTGCTTTGGCCAACTAACATTGACATAGCGCCTTTTGCATAAGCAGATAAACCATTATTCCACCCATACCCTAGATCAGCACCTACACGTGGTCCAAATCCATTGTACGTAATCGTAGATTGAATTACCTGGCTACTACCCACTGGTATCCCTGTTGAAGCAGAAAGAGAACCTCTCAAAGTAGCTGAATTGCTTACACGAGCATATTCAACACCACCATGAAAACGCATGTTTACAAACTCACCCATGTCAACATGTTGGCCAAATTCGAGGTTAACAGCATCCCATTTATTGCTACCATTCATGCTAACACCACTATTTGGCGCCCATATGTTTCCATATGTATCTGTAAATAGTTGGCCAACACCCAATAAATCGGTTCTGTTTTTTGACACATCAAGATGATACCAATTCAAATCAAGATCATTACCAGTATTGAAGTGGTAAGATCCTTCAATTTGGAATCCCCAACCCCAACGATTATTTATCTGTGGGAAAGTTTCAGCTCCAGCAGCATTAACGACGCTACCAATATAATCAAGGCCACTAGCGCTGGTTTGCAGGTATAAAGCTTGTGCACCAAAATCCCAAGCTGTGCGTGGGCATGGAACAGTTACACTTCCAGGAGTACATACAGGGCCCATGGTGCCAGCAAATACAGCGCTGCTACCAAAAGCAAGAACAGCTACGGCTGTTTTTTTCAAATTTAACATACTTTTCTCCACTTTTTTTATTATTAAATTTCCGTTTTATCGTCAAGCTACAACGTTGTATTGACTTTTTCAGTACGCCATCATCGCTCTAATACGAAAACGTACATGGGATGATTATCCAGCCTCGTTTTCTTATTGTCAACAGCAATGTTGTAAATTCACTATTATTTATCCAAATCAATATGTTAATGCTTATTAATAAGAGATAAATAGCTGGAATTTTTGTTCCATGCTGGTATTTTCCACCTTAATTTATACGTTTATTGAAACAAAAACAACTCAGAATGCTATTCAATTTGTGTTATTCTTCCCGCATGTAACATTGGGACTTGATAATGCGCACTCTACAAATAAACCGTCCAGATGATTGGCATGTTCATCTTCGTGATCAGGACGCATTACAACACACGGTCTTGGCTACAGCAAAGCATTTTGCTCGTGCGCTTATCATGCCTAATCTGCAACCGGCGTTGACCACGCTTGAGGCTGTTAATGCTTATCGGAAACGTATTCTTGGCGCTCTAAATCCTAAAGATGCTTTTATTCCTTACATGACCTTGTATCTTAATGCCAATGTACCTCCTGATGATTTACAACAAATGAAGCAGCACCCATACGTACTGGGTGCTAAATTTTACCCCGCAGGTGCAACTACCAATTCAGAGGAAGGTGCTCGTTCAATACGTGCGCTTTATCCGCTGCTAGAAATCATGCAGGAGCAAGACCTAGTATTGCAAATTCATGGTGAAGTCACCCATGGGGATATTTTTGCTCGAGAACGTATGTTTATTGAGGAGCATCTCATAGCACTAACACGGGACTTTCCGAAGTTGCGTATAGTGCTGGAGCACATTTCGACCCGGGCAGCAGTTGAATTTGTCATGCAAGCCCCTGATACTGTTGCTGCAACTATTACTCCTCATCACCTACTTTATAACCGCAACCAACTGTTGGTGGGTGGAGTTAAGCCTCATTATTATTGTTTGCCTATTTTGAAGCATGAACACGATCAAATTGCGGTACAAGAAGCTGCGGTTAGTGGGAATCCTAAATTTTTTGCGGGAACGGATAGCGCACCTCACTCACAAAAGAGTAAAGAGAGCGCTTGTGGTTGTGCTGGTATTTACTCCGCACCTTTTGCCGTGGCAATGTACACACAACTTTTTGACAGCCTCGGTAAGCTTCCACAACTAAATGATTTTATGAGTCGTTTTGGAGCGCAATTTTATCACCTGCCGATTACAAAAGATTGTATAGAGCTTATTGAGCAGCCTCAAATTATTCCACCAGTTCTGCCTTTTGGCCGTGAGCAAGTAGTACCTATTGCTGCAGGAAGTACTCTCCAATGGAGTATCAATGAACCCACGTGATTGTAAGCATATTAAACAGCGTTTTCGAGGTTTTTTACCCGTAGTGGTTGATGTCGAAACGGCTGGCGTGGAACCGCACAAAAATGCACTTTTGGAAGTATGCATTGTGTTGCTTACACTTAATGATGATGGGTATTTTACTCGTGGGGCGACTCATTTTGAACATGTGCTGCCATTTGAAAACGCTGTATTGGATCCGGATTCATTAGCCTTTAATCAAATTGATCCATACCAGCCTCTGCGTTTTGCGTTAGATGAAAAATTGGCTTTACAGAACTTATTTGCCCCAATTAATAGTGCATTAAAGCAAAGTCATTGCCAACGCGCGGTGCTGGTTGGGCACAATGCTTGGTTTGATCTGCTTTTTATTAAAGAAGCGGTTAAACGAACTGGATTGAAGTCACCTTTTCATGCTTTTACCTGTTTTGATACGGCAACGCTTGGTGGATTAATTTATGGTCAAACTGTGTTGGCAAAGGCAGTAAAGGCTGCTGGAATTCCGTTTGATCTTAATGAGGCACATTCGGCAATTTATGATGCTGAGAAAACTGCTGATTTGTTTTGTGTGATGATGAATACTTGGAGGGAATTGCATGTTTCAATATGATTGAAACAGCCGGGGGGTAGTGATCCCGCATTCCGCTGCGCTCCATACGAGCTACATTTTTTGATAGCCTGGGTGGGTCCGTCGCTTTCGCTCCTTTACCCACCCACGATCTCTACTTCATAAAGGCTACAATGAACCTGCATGCTCTGCTAGGTAAGCTGCAACGCCTTTAGGAGAGGCTTTCATGCCTGCTTTGCCTTTTTGCCAGCCTGCTGGGCATACTTCGCCGTTTTCTTCGAAGAATTGTACTGCGTCAATAACTCGCAATAGTTCATCGATATTACGACCAATTGGAAGGTCGTTAACCATTTGTGAGCGCACTACGCCATTTTTATCAATTACAAATGCGGCACGGAACGCAACACCAGCAACTGGGTGTTCTACGCCATAAGATTGGCAAATGGTGTGGGTCATGTCAGCAGCGATGGTATATTTTACTGGGCCAATACCGCCATCTTTAATAGATGTGTTGCGGTAAGCATTATGAGAAAAATGTGAATCGATAGATACTGCAACCACTTCAACACCACGACTATTAAAATCATCCATGCGGTGATCTAGAGCAATTAACTCAGAGGGGCAAACAAACGTAAAATCCAGTGGGTAGAAAAATACCAAACCATATTTATCTTTCAAACTATCGTGCAAATTGAAATTATCAATTATTTGACCAGAACCTAAGACTGCTGGCACTGTAAAATCAGGGGCCTTTCGCCCAACTAAAACACTCATATTTATCTCCAAAATTTGGCTTTGTGAAATCGAATAGCAGCGGTGTATCATACATCGATCGTTGGGCTTCGCAACAAATCTATGCAGCCGCGGCTTCTCGCAGTAAAAGTTCTAATTCGCCTTGCTCATACATTTCAGCAATAATATCGGAGCCGCCAATCAACTCCCCTTTGACATATAATTGGGGGAAAGTTGGCCAGTCAGCATATTGCGGCAATGTTTGGCGGATATCTGGGTTGGCGAGAATGTCTACGTAGGCAAAATCCACACCACAGGCATCGATACATTGTATTGCACGTGCAGAAAACCCACATTGCGGCATTTTTGGGCTGCCTTTCATGTATAAAAGTATAGCATTTTCAGCAATTTGTTTTTTAATCTTATCGATAGTGTCCACGTGTGCACCTTTTTAATCAGCAGTAAACCTTAATTATCCCGAAAATCACGGCATATGGCAACTGTTATGCCCATTATTTATATACAATTTGTTCTTTGCAAGACCAGATGGCTCTCTGAAAAACTAGCCTTGGTATAGCATTGAAACTGTTTTTTATCCTGTTACACTAAGCCTACAAATTTAAAGAGTTCCTATAACACAACCGCTCCCAGGAGATTTTTATGTCCTTTACACTACCCCCATTACCTTACGCAATGGATGCTTTAGCACCCCATATTTCTAAAGAAACATTAGAATACCATTATGGTAAACACCATAGTACTTATGTCACAAACTTGAATAAATTAGTTGCCGATACTGAATTTGCAACGATGTCTTTAGAAGATGTGATTAAAAAATCATCTGGCGGCATGTTCAATAATGCAGCTCAAGTTTGGAATCATACATTTTATTGGAATTGCCTAAGCCCTAACGGTGGCGGCGAACCAACTGGAAAACTAGCGGATGCTATAGTTAAATCATTTGGTTCTTTTGATGCATTCAAAGAGCAATTTACCCAAGCTGCTATATCAACGTTTGGTTCCGGCTGGGCCTGGCTAGTAGAAGATAAAAGTGATCATTTAAAAATTATCAGCACAAGTAATGCCGGGCTACCCATGACCAGTGATTTAAAAGCGCTAATGACATGCGATGTCTGGGAACATGCTTATTACATCGATTACCGTAATTCTCGCCCAAACTATATGAGCGCCTTTTGGGAATTGGTAAACTGGGAATTTGTTGCCAGTAATCTAAGATAAGGAATGTCCATGGCCCTCATTACAACCTACAATCCCTTACCCATATCCTTCACCCATGGCGAAGGCGTTTGGTTGTATGATGACAAAGGGAAAGCATATCTCGATAGCTTCAGTGGTATAGCTGTGTGTGGTCTAGGGCACGCACACCCAGATGTAACACGAACAATACAACAGCAAGCCGCCAAATTGCTACACACCTCCAATGGCTTTCATATTAAAGAGCAAGAGCTGCTTGCAGATAGGTTAACGGCTTTAACGGGGATGGAGCAGGTATTTTTCGGAAATTCTGGAGGGGAAGCTAACGAAGCAGCAATCAAGCTTTCTCGTCTTTATGGGCATAAAAAGGGCATCGAAACGCCGTCTGTCATTGTTATGGAGGGGGCATTCCATGGCCGCACCATGGCAACACTTACCGCATCTGGTAGTCGCAAAGTACAAGCGGGCTTTGAACCCCTCGTACCCGGTTTCATTCGTGCTCCGTTTAACAATATTGAAGCTATTCGTACGATTGCGGCTAACCGTGAAGATGTTGTAGCTATTATGTTGGAACCCATTCAAGGTGAGGGAGGGATTTTAGTTGCAGATCCAACCTATTTAAGAGCCTTAGCCACGCTTTGCGAACAGCATGAATGGCTGCTCATTCTTGATGAAGTTCAAACTGGTAACGGGCGTACGGGGAAACTATTTGCCTACATGGATGTCGGGATACAGCCAGATATAGTGACAACTGCCAAAAGTCTCGGCAATGGCATGCCGATTGGTGTTTGCTTAATGCGTAAGCTCGCTTGCAATCTATTTAAACCAGGCAATCATGGTTCGACGTTCGGTGGGAACCCTTTGGCCTGTGCTACAGCGCTAACGGTTTTGGACGTCATTGAGCGTGATAAATTATGTGAAAAGGTAGCTAAGTATAGCGTTGTCCTTAAAGAGAAGCTGATGCACGAACTCAGCGAACATCCGAATGTAAAAAGCATTCGTGGGAAAGGCTATATGCTGGGTATTGAATTAGACAGGCCTGCTATGGATATAAAACTGATTGGGTTAGAAAATCAGCTTCTTTTAAATGTCACGGCGGAGTCGGTTATTAGGCTTTTGCCGCCCTTGATCATTAGTGAAAAAGAAATTGATATTTTGGTGGAAAGATTGGTTAAAACGGTTAATCAGTTTGTTGGGAAATAATAGCGGGTGTTCCCGCATTCCGCTTCGCTCCATACGGGCTACATTTTTTGGATAAAACACCATCGTGGCCCGTATGGAGCGAAGCGGGATGGGCAGTTCCCGCTACATTTTTTTAAGAGCGTTGACGCAGTACTTCGTATAGACAGATTCCTGTAGCCACTGACACGTTTAAGCTGGTTACCGTTCCCAGCATTGGCAGGGAGAAAAGCCCGTCGCATTGCTGTCTGGTTAAATGACGCATGCCTTTATCTTCCGCGCCCATCACCAATGCTATCGATGCTTTACAATCAAGGTTATAAACTGATGCAGTTGCCTCACCGGCTGCGCCGTATATCCAAACGCCTTGTTGCTTAATATTTTCCATTGCTCGCGCTAAATTGGTTACTCGCACTAAAGGCACGGATTCTGCTGCTCCACATGCAACCTTACTCACTACGGGCGTTATGCTTGCATTTTTATCTTTTGGGATGATAACAAAATCTACCCCCGCAGCATCTGCACTGCGTAAACAGGCCCCTAGATTATGCGGATCTGTAACACCATCGAGAATAAGAATAAGGCAGGGTTGTTTGCTTGACGCTAATAAGCGCTCAAGGTCGGCCTCAACATATTCGGGTAATTTGCCAGCACTAGCCACTACCCCTTGATGAACAGCATCAGCAAAACGTTGATTCATTTTTTGAGCAGAAAGGCGCTCGACAGGGATATTATTCTGCTGTGCCAGCTGTAATATATCTTGCATGCGCGTATCAATACGATCTTGGCTTATGTAAACCACTTTAATCGGTCGGTGACGATTAGCGAGCAATGACGTAACCGCATGGACTCCGTAAACATACTGCTCAGTCATCGCTACCCTCATCATCTGCAGGCTCAAAATCAATCTTTCGCTCATCCAAATCAACACGTGCTACTAACACCGTCATTTTATCCCCTAAGCGATACACATGCCCTCCGCGCTCACCCACCAAGCGGTGCTTAACTGCATCAAAAGCATAATAATCATTCTTAAGCGATGTTACATGAACCAAACCCTCTACATACACATCATCAAGTTCAACAAAAATACCAAAGCCTGTGACGGCTGAAATTCTGCCGCGAAACACTTGCCCAAGTTTATCTTGCATGTATTCACATTTTAGCCAGGCAACCACTTCCCGAGTAGCTTCATCTGCACGCCGCTCGGTAGCAGAGCAGTGCTTACCTAGTCGGTTCATATCGTCTTCAGTGTAAGTAAACTCTTCAACTGGCTGATTATCAATCAAAAAGCCAACAGCGCGGTGAATTAATAAATCGGGGTAGCGTCGAATTGGTGATGTAAAATGAGTGTAGGCTGAATATGCCAAGCCAAAATGACCGTCATTTGATTCAATGTATTGGGCTTGTTTTAATGAGCGCAACATCACCGTTTCAATCAGGTGTTTTTCTGGCCGGTCGCCAATAGAGGCTAACGTGCGTTGAAAGTCTTTTGGACTTGGTTGTTTACCACCACTTAGCTGCAAGCCTAGTTCACCTAAAAACTTTCGGAGCCCTATAATTTTATCTTCTTCGGGCGCTGCATGAACGCGATAAAGTGTTGGAATTTTTGCACGCTCTAAAAACCGTGCTGTCGCTACATTCGCAGCCAACATACATTCTTCAATTAAACGATGTGCATCATTACGAATTACTGGAACAATACACTGAATTTTTCTATTTTCATCGAATTCAATCCGTGTTTCGGTGGTATCAAAATCCATAGCTCCGCGTTCTTTGCGCGTTTCATGTAAGATGCCATAGAGGGTGTGTAAAGACTGCAGCATAGGCAGTAGCTCTGCATGCTCGGCATCAGTGCGTCCATCAATTAACCATTGACTTACTTGTGTATAAGTTAGACGTGCTTTGGAATGGATAACGCCACGATAGAAACGCGAACGGGTAATTTTACCCTCTTCGTCAATAGCCATTTCAACAACCATACAGAGGCGATCAACATGCGGGTTCAACGAGCAGATACCATTGGACAGTGCCTCAGGTAACATCGGCACAACTCTCCCAGGAAAGTAGACCGAGTTCCCACGCCTTGCACCTTCTTTATCTAGGGGAGAGCCTACGGCCACATAATGGCTCACGTCAGCAATGGCAACATAAAGCTGATAGCCGTTTGATTTTGGATAACAATACACGGCATCATCAAAATCTTTAGCGTCTTCACCATCGATAGTAACAAACGGCAAATGGCGAAGATCCGTCCGCTTCGATAACTGCTCCTCTTCAACGCGTTGGGGAATCTTAGCAACGGCCATGGAAACGTCATCGGGCCAGCTAGCAGGAAGACCGTGCGCTAGAATAGCCACATCAATCTCCATTCCTGGTGCCATATGCTCACCTAGGATATGAATAATTTTACCAACCGCCTGAGTACGTTTACTAGGGTAAGCTACTAGCTCAACCAGCACAATCTGACCATTTTTTGCACTTAAAACCGACTCTGGAGGAATAGAAATATCTTGTGTCAAACGTTTACTGTCAGGAACAACAAAACTTACGCCATGCTCAGAAAAAAATCGCCCTACTACGCTAGCATTTGCATGTTCGATGACCTCGTGAATTTTTCCTTCTGGCCGCCCTCTGCGATCAACGCCTGTCTGATAGGCGAGAACCACGTCACCGTGCATAACAGCACGCATTTCTTTAGCAGATAAGACCATGTCATCCCCGTCTTCGTCGGGAATAAAAAAGCCAAACCCATCTGGGTGACCTTGGACGGTACCACGTTGTAAATTGATGCGTTCCAGCAGGCAATAGCGCCCGCGTCTATCTTGCATCAACTGGCCGTCTCTTAACATTGCTCGCAAACGAAAGCCCAGTGCCTCTTGCCTGTTCTCCTCGTCCACCTCAAGTTGACTAATTAACTGATTGCGTGACATAGGACGACCAAATTCCTCCAAGACCTGAAGGATTAGCTCTCGGCTTGGAATAGGGATCTCATATTTCTCACTCTCTCTTTGATAAAACGGATCCTTCGTTTTCAAAGGAGTTTTAGATTTTTTACTCACTCTTTAATTCACCTTACTTTACAAAATTATTAGCAGTCTATCACTTATTGTGCAGGAGCTGCGAATACGATGCCACGACCGCCTACATGTGCTTTCAAAGCAGATAGCGCCATATCCTCGCCCGCCCAAAATGTGCCCGCGTCCTTTCCTTTCTTTGGCATTGTAACATTTGGCCATTGGCAAGCTGCTAACAAGCCGGCACAAGGAACTTGTTGTTCGTGTCCTGGTCTAGATTCAATACAACTCAGTTCAAATGATTTTTTGTCTAAAGCAAGTGCTGACCAATTCCCCGCTTGTAAACGGCTACTCCAACCGGCACTGGCATTAGGCTCTGATACGGGATGCGTAATCCAAAGATCCATGGTTGAAAGATTATGTATCATCACCAAAGCCGGTTTATCGGCCGACAATTTTATCAGCTCCTCATGCACTACCAGCGGCGTACACCCTGTTGGAAAAATCTCGGCAGCATATGTATTTGCAACTGCAAAAACCATCATCATCGATACAGCAAACTTCATCTCTCACTCCAAGATATATTTATATATATGTCAGCTTAACACGAACTCTGACTTGGCAATAATAAATGCTTAGCATATGCTTAGAAATAAAAACAAGGTATTTGCTATGCGTCTAGCCGCTTGTTTCGTCTTGTTCCTCACCTTTACTCTTTCGCATGCCCAGAAACTAACTGTAGGGGTACCGGAATTCAACCCACCATTTATTATGTCGAGCGGAGCCGGCGAATTTATTGGTTTTGATGCGGAAATCATCTATGAAATATGTCGACGTATATCAGCAAAATGCGTATTCAAAACATTAGCGTATGGCCTGGTATTTAATACTGTAAAAAATGGAGAGGCTGATTTAGCGATTGGCTCAATTACTATCTCACTCAGTAGAGATGAAAAATACATTTTTAGCTTGCCCTATTTACGAAGCTTTGGCCAGTACATCGTAAAAGCTAAGAGCAATATCCTCACACCTGATGATCTCGTTGGGAAAAGATTCGGCGTAGCAAACGGTAGCGTATATCAAACCATGCTCGCGAATCAATTTGGTACAAAAATTACAGTTATACCTTACGATTTTGAAACACAAATGTTAGCTGCTTTGTACAATGATAGTGTTGACGTACTCCTGTTAGATAAAGCAACGGCTGACTATTGGTATGCTAATAGCGATAATTTATATCGATTAGTTGGCAAACGTATACCATATGGATATGGTTATGGGATTTTGTCTGCTAAGGGCAGTGAGAAATTAATATCAGAAATTAATACCGCATTACTTGCCATGCAGTCTGATGGCACATACTTAAGAATTTATTCTACCTATTTTAGTGGTGGCGCTTTGTAAAATTTGAGATGATTGCGCTTCATTCGGAGTGAGTTTTTACAATGAAAATATGGGTTGATGCTGATGCGTGCCCCAATACCATCAAAGATGTTCTGTTTCGTGCGGCAAAACGAACTGAAACCCTGTTAATTTTGGTCGCAAATGCTAACTTAGCTACGCCTGGGTCAAAATTTATTTCAACTGTGCGTGTCGACCAAGGATTTGACCGGGCCGATGATTATATTGTTCAAAATATGGCGGCTAACGATCTGGTTATTACTGCGGATATCCCGCTTGCTGCTCATGTTGTTGCTAATAAGGGTGTAGCACTTAATCCTCGTGGAGAGATTTACACCGAGAATAACATCAAACAACGCTTAGGTTTGCGTGACATGATGGAAAATATTCGCGGTAGTGGTGTCAATATAGGAGGGCCACCTTCATTCAGCGTGAAGGAAAAAACGGCATTTGCTAATGCTTTAGATAGAATTTTGGCTAAAAAATCCTCATAGCTGGTATGGAGCGAAGGTGATCCCGCATTCCGCTTCGCTCCATACGGGCTACATTAATTTATAGTTTACGCACAAGCTCACATCCCTCTCTTCATTACCATTAAGTTAAGCGATGTTGTCATTCCCAAGAAGGCGGGAAACCATCCCTGAATCTGGCTAGGAGCCACCGTAGAACTAGATTCCCGCCTTCGTAGGAACGACAGGGTTTTTTATGGCAGTGGGAGTGAGCTAATACTAGTTTACGAAATAGCCAAATATGGAAAATCTTCTTTTAACATCTCTATTATTTTTTCCAAATCTTGCTTATTTTTTATGATGATCAAAATAGTATCGTCCCCCGCGATCGTACCCAAGATACCTGAGTTCGTTGGATTCTGTGGGTTGTAGGTTACGTATTTTCTATCTATGAAATAGGCCAGGCTGTTTGCATTGCCTGGATGTGTTTGCAGCACAATTAACCCGTGATCAGATATCTGAATATTTACAACCAAAGGTAAGGCTGGTTGGTTGTAGTCAATAATTTTGTAAATTCCTGCGACTTTAGCAATATTCAATTTTTTTAATCGGCGCGACAAGGTCGCTTGCGGAACATCATAACCCCTATTTTTTAGGCTTTGTTGTAACTCACTCTGCTCAATAATGTTTTGTGTCTGAACGATCGTCAAAATAAGACCATCCAACAAGTTGTCATGTGACAATTATCGTCTCCTAAAATGAATACATAATCACTAAAAAGGAATTATATCCATTATTGCTTGACAAAACAATGCACACTCTTTAAAATCAAAAAATGGATAAAAAATGAATAGGCTATCATTATGAATTACTTTGACGTTGCATTTTGCTCTATATTATCTTTGATTTCAATCGCCATACTCCCTTTTGCTTCTTTGCTTATCAGCGGATGTCATGAGCAAAAAAATCCACATGAACTTCACTTTGCAACATTTGCGGAATATCCACCTTTTGAATATGGAAGCCAGGGTGAAATTAAAGGTTTTGATATTGATCTTGCCAAAATTGTTGCTAAAAAACTTGGTAAAAAAGCCGTTTTTGACAACATGCAATTTAGCACCATATTGCCTGCTGTCTCGTCGGGCCAAGATGACGCAGCGATTGCAACTATAACCATCACCCCCGATCGAAAGAAAAATTTTGATTTCACAACCCCATATTATTTTGAAGGCATGGCTGCCATTTATAAAAAAAATAACCCGGCTAAGACTGTTGCTCAGTTGGCAGACAAAAAAATGGCAGCACAGTTAGGTTCCGTTATGGAAATTTGGTTACGAAAGCATTTTCCTGATGGAGAAATTATAGCTTTGAATAGCAACAACCAGGCAATTGAAGCGCTTATAGCAGGGCATGTAGATGTGGTTTTGATGGACGGAGCGCAAGGTGCCATCTATAGCCAAAAACACCCCGAGTTATCTTACAAAATTATTACCAAAGCAAAGAATGGCTATGGGATTGCCCTTAAAAAAGGCTCTCCTTTAACCGCAGAAATGAATCAGGCATTAAAAACCCTTGAATCTCAAGGAGAAATTGAAAAGTTGAAATCAAAATGGTTAGGCGGGGCATCATGCAGCAATTGATTCAAAGTATATTATTCGTTGGAAAAGGGCTTGCAGTAACCTTGCAGCTATTAACAAGTGGCATTGTAGTAGGTTTTATATTAGGGATTGTTTGGGCAGTTTGCCGACATCAATCGATTGGCAAAGCAATTATTAATCGATTCATCTCAGTTATGCGAGGAACACCTCTCTTACTGCAATTGAGCTTCATTTATTTTTCAACACCAACATTAACCGGGCTACACATTAGCATTTTGGTGGCTGGGGTAATTACCTTTGGTTTAAACAGCTCCGCCTATTTTGCAGAGATTCTGCGAGCAGGAATTGAGAGTCTACCCAAAGGCCAGTTTGAAGCGGCTTTAACCTTGCACATCCCCACCTACTACTTATGGAAAGATATTATTTTGCCTCAAGTTTTGAAAAATATTTTTCCAGCCATTGTCAATGAGGTGATCTCTCTTCTAAAAGAAACCGCTTTGATTTCAACTATTGGTGGCGTCGACTTGATGCGAAATGCAGAAGCGTTAGGCGCGGAACAATTCACTTATTTTTTACCTTTGTGCATTGCTGGTGGGTATTACTATGGGTTGGTTTTGTTAATTGAAACCATAGGAAAACAGATAGAAAAACGAGGTCATTATGCTTCAGCTCACGAATGCTTGTAAAAAATTTGGCAGCACAATTGTGCTGAATAAAATTAATTTAACAATTAAAGCCAATACCATTGTAGGCTTAGCAGGTGCTTCCGGTAGCGGTAAGTCCACCCTGCTACGATGTCTGCAACAGCTAGAGCCATTAGATTCAGGCCACATGGATTTTACTGGCAAAAGCGGTTTTATGTTTCAAGACTTTCAGCTATTTCCACATATGACCGTAGTTAAAAATTTAACCTATGCGCCAATGTTGCACCAAAAATCATTAAATCATGTAGAGAAGGCAGTCGAACTACTGAAAACCCTAGGACTTGCTCATAAAACACAAGCCTATCCACAAGAACTGTCGGGGGGTCAGAAGCAACGTGTAGCTTTAGCCAGAAGTTTAATGATGCAACCCACCCTCTTACTATGTGATGAACCCACATCAGGCTTGGACATGTCAGCTATCGAGGGCGTTATCACGTTACTTAAAACCGTGAAAGAGATGGGCGTGACCATGGTAATGGCATCCCATGATTTAGAATTTCTTACAAAAATAGCCGAGCGTGTCGTGGTTCTTAAATCAGGGCAAATGGTAGCTGATCTTCAAATAGCTGATTTGAATGACCCGTTATCTCATTTAAAACAGCAATATCAGGAGTAATCCATATGAAAAAATCAATTAAAAAAATTGCATTAGCATACTCAGGCGGTTTAGATACATCCGTTATGATTCCATGGCTTAAAGAGAATTTTGACCAAGCAGAAATTATTGCCGTGATTTGCGATCTGGGGCAACAAGAAAATTTAGCAGCTATCGAGAAAAAAGCTATTCAGAGTGGTGCGTCCATGGCTTATGTAGTGGATGTGCAGAACGAATTTGTGACCCAATATTTATGGCCATTACTGAAATCTGGGGCACTTTATGAAGATCAATACATTTTAGGAACGATTTCTCGACCGCTAATTGCCCAAAAACTCGTGGAAATTGCCTTAGCCGAAAAAGTGGATGCAGTAGCCCATGGAGCCACCGGGAAAGGGAATGATCAGGTACGTTTCGAATATACCATTCATGCACTTGCACCGGAACTTGAGATCATAGCGCCCTGGCGAAACTGGGAAATAAAGTCCAGGCAGCAGGCGATTGATTATGCAGTGGCGCATGGTATCCCTGTTTCAGTAACACCCAAAGCACCTTACTCACGAGATCATAATATTTGGTATATTTCACATGAAGGCGGTGTATTAGAAGATCCAGCCTCAGCTATGCCAGATGATGTCTTATTGATGACTTCAGCATTGGAAAATACCCCAGATACCCCTGAGATTTTGAATATTAATTTTTTCGAAGGGGTTCCAGTTGCCTTAAATGATCAGATATTAGAGCCAGTCAATTTGTTAAATCAGTTAAATACAATAGCTGGAGCCCATGGTATCGGCGTTGCAGATCTGGTTGAAAACCGATTGGTTGGCATGAAAATTAGGGGGGTTTACGAAGCACCGGGAGCAACTGTGCTTCATAAAGCACACCAAATGCTCGAAAGTTTATGTCTGGAGCGAGCTACATTGCACCTCAAACAATCGTTGCAACAAACTTACGCAAATATAGTTTATGAAGGACGTTGGTTTTCCCAAGCAAAAGAAGCCTTGGATGGGCTGATCAATGTCACCCAAAAACACATAAGTGGAAAGGTATCGTTAAAATTGTTCAAGGGCAATATCATACCCCACGGTATGACATCCCCGTTCAGCTTACATAATCCAGCCTATGCCACATTTGAAGAAGACAATGTATACAACCAACAGGATGCGGAGGGATTTATTAATCTCTTTTCGCTATCTGCCAAAGTGTATGGGCTTGTACATTCAGGGGGTATAAATGACAAATAAAACCTGGGGTGGGCGATTTAAAAAAACACTGGATCCACAAGTTGCAGAATTCAATGCATCCTTAAGGTTTGATCATGTTCTATTTGAAAAAGACATCATTGGCAGTCAAGCACATGTGATAATGCTGGGTCGTCAGGGAATCATTCCCCTTGATGAAAGCCAAGCTATCCACCAGGCATTAGATGAAATAAAGCAAGAAATTATCCAAGGTATGCATCCCCTTGAAGATGCATATGAAGACATTCATATGTTGGTTGAACATATCTTGATTCAAAAGCTCGGTGACATCGGAAAGAAATTGCATACTGGAAGAAGCCGTAATGACCAGGTCGCTGTTGATTTACGTTTATACGCGCGCGATGCCAATCAGACCATCACTGATAGGCTAAATGATTTGATTGCAACCCTTCATGACTTATCAGATAAGCATAAAACAGATTGGATGCCTGGATATACCCACTTGCAGCAAGCGCAGCCTATCCTTCTGGGGACTTTTTTTGGCGCCTATCAATCAATGTTTGAGAGAGACAAAAGCCGTCTTGATGATTGGCTATCACGCATGAACTTTTCACCATTAGGCGCCGGAGCTCTTGCGGGAAGCATTTTACCTTTAGACCGAGACTGGGTGGCTCAAACACTAGGGTTTAATGGAGTAATTGAAAACACCCTTGATGCAGTTAGCGATCGGGATTTTGTCATTGAGCTATGCAGTGCGGGCTCCATAATCATGATGCATTGTTCAAGACTCGCAGAAGACTTAATTGTATGGGCTACTCAAGAGTTCGGCTTTATGACGCTGGATGATGCCTTTGCCACCGGCTCATCGTTGATGCCCAATAAAAAAAATCCCGATGTTCTTGAGTTAATTCGCGGTAAAAGCGGAAGAGTATTTGGGAATTTGATGGCCGTGTTGACCATGATGAAAGGACTTCCACTGGCTTACAACAAAGATATGCAGGAAGACAAAGAGGCGCTATTTGATACCATAACAACATTGATAGCCTGTTTGAATATTCTTCCCCCATTTCTCCAAAGCTTGCGTTTTAATACTGCCTTGATGCACGAAAAAGCTAACTCAGGTTATTTGGATGCCACAGCTATACTGGAGTCACTTGTCATGCAGGGGATCCCGTTTCGCGATGCTCATCACAAAGTAGGTGAGTGGGTAGCTATTGCCACAGAACAAGGGTGTTCTGTTAAGCAAGCCCAGGAACATGTTTTACAGAATAGTTAAAGAACCTTTGTTTCGTGGTAAGATATCTGCCAATTATAAATCAGGTATCTTTCATTATGTTTCTAAATTACACCGCTGAAATTGCATCCTTGCAGCGTGAATGCATTATTAATTGGAAAAAAACCGATGTTAAACTTCAACAAAAAGATTTTTTAAAAATAGTCGAAGAAAACCATGCCTTCAATTACCAGCTCTGGCATGCCGAAGATCGCGCGCGACGAGATGATTTAGGTTTTGAGTTTGTTTATCATGCAAAACGAGAAATAGACTATTGCAACCAGCAGCGTAATAATCGTATGGAAGCCATGGATGAATGGTTATTCCGCCAGCTACAACCAGCATCCCATGTTGAGTGCCCAGTCCACTCAGAAACACCCGGAATGATGATAGATAGGCTATCCATTATGGCGCTGAAAGCCTACCACATGGCTCTACAAATTGAACGACCGGATGTTGACGCCATTCATAAAAAAACTTGCTTAAACAAATTACGAACGATTGAAGAACAACAAATGCAATTGCAAGATTGCTTACATCAGCTTTTGCAGGACAGCAATAACAAAACGCGGACCTTCAGAGTTTATCATCAATTCAAAATGTACAATGATCCAACACTAAATCCTGAGCTATATTCAACGCGCTCGTAATTTCCGAGACTGGTTACGTAAATGCTGGGCCACCTAGTTGATCAGTAACAATCGGAGGAATGGGAAGAAGAGACACTGGGGCTCTGAGTAGACTATGGCTAAGCAAGGGTGATCTAGCACCATCTCTTGGAGATGAAACATCAGAGGCTGGAGGAACTACTACCCTGGGGGACACTGGTGGCGAATTAGGAGGGAACTGAGAAGAGGTAGACGAAGCGCTGAGCATACTGTTGGTAAGTAACGGGGAATTGGCACCATCTCTTGGGAATTGAAACTCGGGTGGATCTTGCGGGTTGTCTCCCCTGGGAGACTCCGGCGGATTATCTCCACCTGCTGCTGCATCCCCTCCAACAACTTCAGGTTCAGGAGGAGATGTAATTACCCAAGATGGTTGCTTTATAACATCCGGCGCATCTCGACCGAAAGCCTTAGCCAACGCTCTGAAGAAAAATACCAATGATTGCACAACCGCACAAACCACACCGATTTTAAGCCAAATTGGCGTATCATCATCACCTGCTATCCCTTGCCAGATACTCTGCAAAAAACTTAACAGTCGTGGGCCTTTTGAGAACCCTGACCCGAGGGATCGAACCACTTCACCCCAATCGGAAACAGAGCTTTGAGGCGGCGGAGGTACCCTCATACTTTCAAGAATAGCCTCTCTCACATCTGGAGGCTCAAGCTCTTGCGGTAATATTCTATCTGCCTCAACAGGAGGCCGCTTGAGTCTCTCTGTCAAATCAAATAATCGATTACATTCAATTTCGACAGTATCATCTGGTAATTGTGGTGTATTAGTCGCAAGAGCATGAATTACAAATACTAGTAAGCACGCTATCCCCGTTGCTACACCCGCAATCAAAAACGCCGGGGGAAATGGCGCAAGCAAGATTGCATTAATCGTGGAAATAGCAAACATGAGGCTGGTTATTGCCCCATATACAGCCAAGCCGCTTTTAAGACCCGCAAAAACTGCTAAAACACTGGAGGAAGCTGTCAGAGAGCGCACATCTTTCCGTTTACTTTTCAGCTCCGTCCCTTTGAAGCTCAACTCTGCATGGTATATAACTTTTAGTTTTTCTATAAAGGCACTCTTTGCCTCGGCTTTTTGAACCGCTTCTGCTTGAGGGGGAAGCGCTTGGAAATTATCCAATAATCGTTGTAACTCATCTAAATCAGCAACAATTGAGGGATTGCTCGACTCTCGCAATTCTGTCAATAGTCTCTCTAGCTCTTCATCTTCAAGAGGCTTTAATGGATCAGAGACTCGTTTCAAAGTTCCCAGTAATGCTTCTAATTCTTTACAGCATAGAGCCACCTCAACCCTAGCTTCAGTAACCTGCAATTTACGCTGAAAATCATATTCTTCATAAACCCGTGTGGTAACACACATCAGTGAAAAAACAGCAGAGCATACGGCCATCGCCATAAAAACTGGGGGAGATAAGATCGTTAACCCAAGCGCACCCATGTAAAGGTACAGACCATCCACGATACCGCCATAGGCAGCCCCTAATAAGGCAAAACTGTTTAGCCTACCTGATTGCCGACCTATTTCCCCACGAAAATCCTTACAAGCTTGCCTATCAAGGCCACTTATGGGAGGAACATGGCCTCCGTTCTTGGTAATTAAGGATGCAACATCTTTATCTGATAGGTACAACTTGAAGGTTGATTCATTATCGGGATTAAGTTTACCGATATTTCCGTCAAATAACGCACGATCATCTATTCGGACTTCTTCGACCGAGCCGTCATGGGCGATATAATATAGTTGTGCACCGACTAAAATATAGCTGTTTTTATACTCCAGCCTCTCCTCTGGTGTTTGAGGCAAGTCTGGCCTGAAATTGAAGGCCATACCCTGTATTTTCAGTAACAGCTTCGTATTATCTTTCATTTTGCCTATGCGTTTATCTTTCACAAGCATGCGCAAGCAAACACGATTCAACATGGATATCACACCAAAGGCAAGGCCCATGGGAACAATCAGATTATGTAGATCATTCCCTGATAACATGCCGATGGCTTGTAGACTACTACGAACCCCCTTGTAAGCGTTTTTCAGCCCCTTAAAACTGTCTCGACAGTAGGGCCAGGCAACAGCCACATATTTCTTAAATGCGTTTTTATCTTTGTCGTCAAATATATTAGCAAGAAGAGAAAACATAACCAGAGTGATCGTTTCAGTGGCGGCAATTGCAGCCCCTGAGGACGAGCCCATCCAGTCGTGCATTGCGTCAGTGGAAGAGGTATTATCAGCTGAAAATACACTGAAAAAATATGCTAGTGTACTGTAGGAGGTGCTTAGACCATCCAATAGGCCATATAAAGCGTAGATAAATTTGAGTTGGTCTAATTTTTTTGCCAGGCTACGGCTCTCAGCATCCAGTCTCCCGATGATCAAGGTAACCTTGTTACGACCAGAGGGCTTAGGCATACATATCAGTGGCAGAGGCTAAGATGTTGCGTATTGTATCTATAAGGAAGAAAAATGGCAAGTGTTTTTTCAAACTGATCTAAATTAATCCAAAAGTACTCGCCCATCAATAATTTTACCACAATTTACAAAAAATAATGAAATATTTTACGTGGCACGGATGTAGTTCAGACTGTGCCAAAGCGCTCAAACCTGATACGATTAGCGACACTTGTGATTATGGTAACACCATTTATAGGAGTTCGGATGCGGGGCTGTACTCTTCTCTTTCTTTTTTGGTCATTGTTAGCAGGGAATGCTATGGCAAATAATGAAAAATTAATTTATGGCTACATTGAAAAAGCAACGCTGGTTGACAAAGATCTAACGTTGTCGGCAAAGCTTGATACAGGCGCAAAATCAGCCTCCTTAAATGCTACAAATATTAATGAAATTGAAGTCGATGGAAAATCCTACTTGACCTTCACAGTGCCTAGTAAAGAAGGTGACTTCCAATTTAAATGTGAATATGTCGGGGAAGTCACTATTAAGATGCGCGCGAGTGAAGTAAAAGCAAACCCCTTATTAAAAAAATCATTCCGACGACCTGTTGTCTTGATGCGCATAAAACTTGCCGACAAAGAACGGGTGATTCGTGTCAACCTCACCAACCGTAAGCGTTTTATTTATCCTTTGTTGCTTGGAAGAGAAGCCATTATCGCATTTGATGGACTGGTTGATCCCAGCTTGAAATACACTAAACTCGAAAAAATGAGTACCCGATGAATTCCACTAAACGCCATTTGTATGGTCTTATTATTACTTTATTTGTAGTCGGTATGGGCGTTTTTTTCTATCGCCATTTTGTTCTAGATGTCCCACTCACCGAGAGCGAGACCGTCAATAGCTGGATGGTTGAAGCCAATCTACGCTTTACTGCCGAGCGAAACATGCCCGTTAAAGCTAGTTTCACCATTCCCTATATGCCGCCCTACTGCGCGATTCTTGACGAATATTTTATTTCACATAATTATGGCGTGACCACAGCATTAAATGGTTACAATCGTCGTGCCGTGTGGTCTTTAAGACGAAGCAATGGGCCGCAATCCCTTTATTATCGGGCTATCTTTCGTGAAACAGATAATAATGAATCTTACTTATCCAAACCGCATATACTAAAAGCGCCACCGTTAGCAGAAAATATAAAAACAGCCGTCGATACTATCATCGGCCAAGCACGCCAATCATCAGCTGATATCCTAACTTTTGCACAAAGCACAATTAAAGAGCTCAACAAAAAAGATGGAAATGCCAAATTATTGGTTGGGAATGATTTTAGTGATGCAAATGTCGTTAATGCCGCGGTAACCGTGTTAAATCAAGCCAAGATATATAGTATGCCTGTGCAAGGAATTCACCTCAGCCAACAAAACAAAGCCGAATTTAAATTGCTTTTTGCAGTTTATAATGGCAAGCGATGGGACTACATCAACCCACGTACAGGTGTTGCTGGCCTACCTAAAGACTTTCTCGTTTGGCAATATGGCAATGAACCTATGTTTGATGTAGTGGGCGGGAAAAAACCGCAATTCACCCTCACCGTTTCACCCACACCCATTAATGCACTCAGCATTGCTAAAATAAGAGGCGGCCAAACTGATTCTCAATTGCTGCGTTTTTCATTATTACAATTACCCGTCCATGTACAAGAAACGTATAAAATTTTACTAACAGTCCCCATCGGTGCTTTTATTATTTTATTGCTACGCAATTTCATAGGCCTTAGTACGTTCGGTACATTCATGCCTGTGTTGATAGCACTAGCTTTTCGTGAAACCCATGTGATATGGGGGATCATTTTGTTTACCATTATTGTCTCTTTTGGGTTATTAGCACGATTTTATCTAGATCAACTGCGCCTGCTTTTGGTCCCGAGGCTTGCGGCCATTCTCACGGTGGTTATTTTTCTTATGATCTTGATAACCGTATTAAGCCAAAATTTAGGGCTTGAGTCAGGGCTTTCCGTGGCACTATTCCCCATGGTTATTCTCACGATGACCATTGAGCGGATGTGTATCACCTGGGATGAGCGTGGAGCATATGACGCCATTAAATCAGGAATAGGCAGTTTGGTCGCGGCTGTTATTGCATTTTGGGCGATGAGTTATGCTCCTCTACAATACTTGATGTTCGCCTTCCCTGAATTATTATTCGTATTGCTCGCTTTCATTTTATGGTTTGGGCAGTACCGTGGTTATCGCTTATTTGAGCTGTTTCGCTTCAACGCCTTGGCCGGGGCAAAATAAATGTGGAAAATTTACCGCCACTTACATAAACACGGCATTTTAAGCATTAACCAGCGCAATAGTGATTATGTGTTGAACTATAATCCACGCAAATTGTACCCTTTGGTCGATGATAAATTAAGAACCAAACGATTAGCGCTGCAAGCGGGTATTGCTGTCCCATCACTTTATGGGCTCATTGAAACTGAACACCACATTAAAAAATTAGAAGAAACACTGCAACCCCACTCCGATTTTGTCATTAAACCCGCTTGTGGTGCTGGTGGTGATGGTATCATTGTTATTACCGATAGAGTTTTTGGCCGTTACCGGCAAATTAACGGCAAATTATTGACTACCCAAGAATTGAGCTACCACCTTTCGTGCTTGCTCTCAGGAGCCTATAGTTTAGGCGGCCATCCCGATTACGCCCTGATTGAGCGGCGTGTAGTGGTTGATCCCGTGTTTGCCGAAGTAAGCTACGAAGGCGTGCCCGACATCCGCATCATCAACCTATTAGGCTACCCAGCAATGGCCATGGTACGCCTGCCCACGCGCTTGTCAGGCGGAAAGGCGAACTTGCATCAAGGCGCTATCGGCGTCGGAATTAACCTAGCCAATGGTAAAACCCTGGGCGGCGTTTTTCACAACGATACCATTGATTATCATCCCGATACGCTAAAACCCATCGTCGACATTCAAGTGCCCTACTGGGACAAAATTCTAGAAATAGCCGCAGGCTGCTATGAGTTAACTGGCTTAGGCTATTTGGGTGTAGATATTGTTCTTGATAAAGAGCAAGGACCAATGATGCTAGAGTTAAATGCACGCCCCGGGCTAAATATACAAATCGCAAACCGTGAAGGGGTATTACATCGATACCGCGCTATTGAAGCGCATACCTCCCATGGAAAAGAACCCATTCACGCACGAGTTGAATTTAGCAAGAAGCAATTTGCTCGTTAAACCGTAGGCTAGTGCTGAATGAAATGAAGCCCAGCAGAGATGATCACTTGCTTGCTGGGCTGGGCTTCGCTTACGCTCAGCGCCAGCCTACTTCTTATGCAGTAATGAGGGGTCTGATAATGCATTCCATCCCATAACATGCACATTTCCTCTAGTTTGTATTTGATCACCACCGTAGACAAGAATAGCAGGTGAAGTCGTTTGATTTGCCAGGGCTCGCCAGTATAGTAAATGATCAAAAAAATCACTTGCTATGGTCTTTCCTGATTTAATTTCTATAGGAATTAACATGTCACCTTGCTCAACTATGACATCAATTTCATGCCCTTGACTATCACGCCAATAATATAAGTTAGATAGTAAGCCTTGATTAAAGCGTTTTTTCATTAACTCACCTACAACCCAAGTTTCAAACAAAGCGCCGCGTATAGAATGAATTGTGATTTGTTTGCTTTCTTGAATGCCAATTAGCGTACAAACAAGCCCTGTGTCATAGAAATACAGTTTCGGAGATTTTGTGATCCTTTTATTGAAATTACGATGGTGAGGAGCTAATAAAAAAACAATATAACTTGCTTCTAGAACAGATAGCCATGCCTTCGCCGTGTTGTGAGTAATCCCGCAATCAGCAGCAAGGCTTGATAAGTTCAATATTTGACCCGTGCGAGCCGCACACATTTTTAAAAACCGATGAAAAGAACGTAAGTCTTGTACGTTTATCAATTGCCTTACATCACGCTCAACATACGTCATAATATAATCACTGTACCAACTAGCAGGCGCTACGTGCCGGTCATAGATAGGTGGATATAATCCAGTAAACAATAAGGTTTCCAAATCAACTGGGGCGCAATGCGCACCTTGTAGTTCATCCAACGTAAATGGCAATAGCTGTAAAAAACCAACGCGTCCTGCAAGTGACTGCGTGATTCGTGCAGTAAGACCAAATTGTTGGGATCCTGTTAAAATAAATAATCCCATCTCTAACTTTGCATCGACAAGGGTTTGTAGATATGAAAATAATGCTGGGCAATGTTGCACTTCATCTAAAATAGCACCATTCGGAAACTGTGAAAGAAAGCCTCGCGGATCATCAATAGCAAATTGGCGAGTATCTAAATCTTCTAGGCTAATATATGGCTTGTGGGGAAAGGTAGCTTTCGCAAGGGTTGATTTACCGGATTGTCTAGGACCAGTAATCGCCACGACAGGATAATGAGCTGCTTTTTCGATCAAAATAGCCAATGATTTTCTTTCTATCATTTCAAAATGATCCAAAATAATTGTTATTATTCATTATGTTATTCCATGAATTACAAATTGTCAATTTGATTGACAATTTGTAATTCATGGAAAGCTCATGCTAGCAACTCGGAAGTGTAGAAATAGGTATTACGGCTCTGACCTGAATGGCACTAAGATGAGCCAAACTGTAGGCTGGTGCTGAATGAAATAAAGCCCAGCAGAGATGATCGCGTGCTTGCTGGGCTTCGCTAATGCTCAGCGCCAGCCTACTTCTTATGCGCAAAGGTGAGAGAAATCACTTAACTTAGAGCCATTCCACTCTAACCCCATTACAGCTAAAAGGGTCTAAGTAAATTTCTATTCGAGTACCCATTGATCCATCGATTGGCTTATTCCCATGGATTTAATAATAAAACACCGGTTGACTAAAAATCAGCCAAATTACGCGTCATTACATGTAGACCATTTGCCAGTGCGGTGGCAGCGATTAATCCATCAGACGTAGGAATGCTTATGCCCTTCAATTTTGCTTGCGCTGCCAACTCCCCCCAAATATGCACGACTTCACTGGTAATATTTAATAGGCGATCTGTATAAACGTTCTCAAGCTGAAGCGCCCAACTTTGTAATTCACTTTTCTTTTTCGTGGCCGGTAATAATGCAATTCCTTTAGTTATTTCCCCGATTGAAATAACACTAAGAAATAAATCTTTTGCATCAAAAAATTGCATTGCGTTTTTAAGCAAAGTGGCATGTGCAGGGTGACGTAATCCCGATAAAACACACGTATCTAGTAAGGCCCTCATAATTCAATATCCCGTGTCGGGGAAGGGTCCCAGTTATCAGGGTCAGGACTTTCCTTATGCCTACATTAAAAAATGCTCTAAATTGCCATTTAAGGTTGCGATTTAGCAAGCAATCCTATAATTTTAAACGCTCCAAGGAAGAAAAAAAATAAGTCCAATTATGGTAAGACCCTTACGCGTGGAATACCCAGGTGCGTTATATCATGTAACAAGCCGAGGAAATCGGAGAGAAGAAATATATTTATCAACTGAAGATAAAGTATTATTTCTGGCTATATTAGCTGACACATGTGAAAAGCATGGCTGGTTGTGCCTTGCCTATTGTCTGATGAGCAATCACTATCATTTGTTAATTGAAACTCCACTTGGAAACCTGTCGAAAGGAATGCAATATCTTAATGGTGTTTATACACAAAAATTTAATAGGGTTCATAGACGTGTTGGTCATGTTTTTCAAGGCAGATATAAGGCTATCATAGTAGAAAAGGATAGCTATCTATTGGAATTGTCGCGCTATATTGTCTTGAATCCAGTTAGAGCGAAGATGGTACTGCAAGCAAATGATTGGATTTGGAGCAGTTATTTATCCACCTGCCATGAAGTGACTCCACCTAGATGGCTAAACGTGTCCGCTCTGTTAACAACATTTAGTCCAAATAAATCAATAGCTATAAATAAATACAAACAATTTGTAGAAGATGGTGCGAACAAAAAGAGTCCCTGGTCTAATTTAAAAAAACGATTGTACCTAGGTTCGGAAAATTTCGTTAATGAGTGCCTAGAGAATATAAATCAAAAAATCGACAAAACTAATATACCTAAAATTTGTCTCATGGAAGTTAGCGAAAGACCCCCCATTTCAGACTATGAAAAAACAACCCACGAAAGGAATGATGCGATTTTTCAGGTATATAAAAGTGGTCATTATTCTATGAAAGAAATCGGCGAGTATTTTAATTTGCACTATTCCAGGGTAAGCAAAATTGTCAGCCAGCAATATAAAATAACAAATATCTAAACTTCCAGCCGGGGGCAAGTCCCACATCAAGGGTGTTTTGGAGGCACATGGCACGTCCTGACCCCTAAGGCCTCGCATGGCACGTCCTGACCCCTAAGGCCTCGTAAGGCTTTCGCTTGTTAGTCATAATGGACACTCCTATTTAGGACGAGATTATCGCCGATTAAAAGTATCCGTTATACTGGGGGAGCTTCATCCTGACCCCTATGTGCTATCCCCCTATCCTTATCCTGCAATAGCGAAATTTAGCATAATATGCTATTATTTGTTATACCATAGTTTATTCGGAGCAATAAATGAATATTTCACTTACTCCAGAGCTTGAGCATTTCGTACAAGATAAAGTAAGTAGCGGCATGTATACCTCAGCAAGTGAGGTGATTCGTGAATCATTGAGACTACTGCATACGCATGATGATTTACAAAATCAGCGTATTAAACAGTTAAACCAGGCAATTGATATTGGATTACAACAATTAGACGCCGGCCAAAAAATTCCAGCACGTGAAAGCTATGATCGAATGAAACAAAAAATTAATAAATTGGCTAAGGATGTCAAATGACATCAAGAAGTGTTTTATCTTTAGTTGCAGAACAAGATATTGATGAAATAATCACTTATCTTGCGCAAGAGAATCCTGTTGTAGCTCAAACGTTTCTTGATGCGCTATTTAATGCAATAGATAATTTAGCCGAGCACCCAGAGCTTGGCCACCTCCGGGAGGACCTAACTGATAAATATGTAAAGTTTTGGCCGTTTAAATGGCATTATCTTATTGTCTATAAACCCTCTGCTCCCATTGAGATAGTCAGAGTTTTAAGTGGGTTCCGTGACATTGTTAGCTTAATTGGGTAATTAATCCATGTTGATCAAATGCAGGCACCATGCACGACCCGACCCCTTTCGCACGACCCTTTCGCAGCCGTAAACTTCCAGCCCGGGGGCAAGTCCAACATCAAGGGCGTTTCGGAGGCACATGGCAAGTCCTGACCCCTATGTTGATTGGAGGCACATGGCATGCCCGACGCCTATGTTGTGCTACGGCACTTGGGATCTCTACGACATTGCTTGAGCGTCCGGACACCCCATTGTGCTCAGACCCCCTAAGTAGCGTCCTTACCCTTTTTCGTTGCTCCCAGCGGCATCCGTCAGCACAAGGGCACATGGCACGTCCTGACCCCTATGTGCAATATCAGAAGCATAAGCCTTATCTGGTTGTTCCATAATAAATTGTCTATTTAGC
>CAZYME010000030.1:0-29729 GCA_964648115.1 uncultured Legionella sp. | reverse complement strand
TTAGAGCGCGGCACTCATAATGCTGAGGTCGGAGGTTCGAGTCCACCCATAGCCACAATTAAATTCAATAGATTACAAAATTAAACGCCCTTTCACAGGGCGCACCCAGAGTTAAAATTGAATGGGCCTCAATAATTTTAGATGCAAAGCACAAAAGACGCGTAACAAAATCCTAAAAACTTTACAGCTCTAAAATGGGTTGGTGAAAAATTGGCATATTGGTAGTGAGCTCTACCAGCTCATTTTTTATTTTAAAATATTTGTTTTCTATTTCTTGCTCTATACTGACAATCATTTGAATTAACTCTGGTTTTGTGTAAGTTGAGTAATAATAATAGGGTATATGGTTTATTTTCATCGCCTCTTCGTTAAGCCATGGTTTATTATGATACTGGAGCTCAAATCCGTGAAGTGCGTAGCTAAGTTGATCGTAGTAATCGACTATATCTGAGTGATAAATTTCTTTTGACTCAAGGTAAATGGGCTCCATTAAAGGGCTTAACTCGGGAAGAGCGTCCAGTGTTAGAAAAACTTCTCTTGCAAACTTATAAATAGACTCTACAGATTCAGGCTGTGTTTCTTGCCCCAGAACCAATAAATATATTTTTATAATATTCTCTTCCAAAAGATTGGGGTAGTGTATATCAAATTCTGAAATGACGTTGGATAGAGCTTCTTTAAAATTAATATAATCTTGAGTCGAAATCTCTGTTAAAACGTCATTGGAGAAGAGTTGACATACTGGCGATACACAAATATGAATTGCTGAAGAGTCGTAGCCATTTAATAAAAGTTTTTTACACCAAGATTGAATGACAGAAAGGTTAGCAACCTCTCCACTCCGCTTAAAATGGGCTAAACCATACAAAAGTCCCATATAGTCGTTTGAAATTGATAAGTCTTGCATATTATTTTACGACTTTTTTAGTTTCATAGCCGTATTGACGTTTGTAATTTGATTATATTATAGCATCAACTAAATCCGCCAGGGACCCAGGACAAGATCGTCTAAATCATGGCTGACGCTAGTAGAACCCAGAATAGATAGAACCAAACGTTATCAGTTGATTGAAAATATTTTTTCGATTATCAGTGCAACGATTTCTGGATGTGAAGGTTGGAAATCTATCAGGGATTTTGGTTTGCTTAAGCTTGAGGGGTTAAGGCAGTTTTTACCTTATAAAAATGGCATTCCTACTCATGACACAATAGTGCGTGTCATGAGGAAAATGAATACTAAACAGTTTGCAAATTCAGGACCAGACCATGAGAAATCATTATTTATCTTATGGTCTGTTGACAATTCATATTCTCAAATTCTCAAGAGTGCCTATTTACCGTGGCTTGTCCACTGTATCCAGAGATCTCCTGGATGGGGCTGACAAGCCGAGCCACGTAGGCCTTATATAGAAATTGTCAACAGACCCTAGTAGTTAAGTGGTATTTTACTCATATGACTTTTAGCTTTGAATTAGTGGACCGACAAGGCCATCGGCCCACCTTCATTTAGTGAAAATGGACCTCGCCGGTGGGACCGGTTATAGAATATTGCAGAGAGAGTTCCATGGATTATCCGCAGCCCCTTGCTCATCATGACGTTCTGGCGCTGGCGCCGTCCAAAAGCCAAGCCCACTCGGTGGATGACAGGGCGGAATAACAGGCTGCACATGCTCTCTAAACTCATCACAAATTTGGTTAAAAAGCGGATCATTTTGCCTAATTATTTGTAGTATTCTATAAAACGAGTCGGATTGCTTTGGTGTAAATGAGAGAGAAACCATTTCGAATTCAGAATATTTATTGCATTTGAGCGATAATCCGGATGCTGCCAATGCCGCTCCTAAAGTGCTTGATGTTTTAGGTGCGAGATTGATATTGAAAATAAAACTACCGTTAATATAGCCACATAACATAAATTCGCCCACGATCATATTTTTTGCACAAGTTCTGTAAGTCACATGCCGAATTAGTGGGGCTCCCTCAAATCGAGTAACCCTACAGAAATCACCTGCTTGATGCCAAGTTGGTACAGCAGGTAATTTTGCATTTAAATCGATGCCTAATGTTTGAAAAATATCCTTCTTAATGTCTTCTATTTGCGGCGCAACTATCTCGATTATAGGTAGAAGAATACGTATTAATCCCAAATCTCGAGTTGTATAACCTAGGTATTTAAAGCTTTTAAGTATATCTAGCGCAAATCCTGCTTCTGCAGTTTGCCTTAGGAAATTATTAAAAGCCTCCTCAGTATGTGCATAAAGGGATATCTTATATTCCCCGTTCGCGTATCCCTGAAATGTCAACTCCAACCTATCTTCCGGGGTTGACCATGTATAAGTACATGAGCGGTCTAGAATTGAATCTGCAGCATTTTCGACAGGGTATGTAAGCTTAAAATCACCCATTTTATTCCAGGACATAACTCTCTCCGATTATTTAATAATTTACTCGTATTATTGCGTGTGATACAGGGCCAGATCATGAGTACTCATTATTTATCTTGATGTCTACGGACCGCGCTTTATGCGCGGTATCCAGAAATTTTGCTAGATTCCTGGATCCTGCGGTCAAGCCGCAGGACGTAGAAATAGTGACCAGATAAAATATTTTATCGCAGTATTGTTTATATTTGTGTCACCCATACTCTCGCCCTGGCGTGTGATATTTTTGTCAATTTGTTTCTAAATATAGACTTTATAAAGGGTAATTATTTGGGAAACGTTTTGTGTAATAATGTCAACTGTTGCATGGTGTCGAGCTCATAATACCTAAAAACACTATTTGATCATAATCACCCTGCACACTCAAATATTTTAAATTATATATTTTCAATAAGTTAAAGCAAATATTCGTATGGGACAATCACCGATGAACCGCAGGACGCAGGCCTTGCGTTGTCATGAAAGACTCAAGGTGAATTGGAAGGGCACTGGGGGAAGCAGGGCTTGAAACTTCAAACCAATTCAATTAGCTCTGAATACGTTTTTAATGCACCGTCCACGCTTATCAAACGAAGTGGTTCACAGATAGCTTGAGCTATTAGTACCCTATCAAATGGATCACGATGATAATCTGGAAATTCTGCGACTTTCAGCCAGGGGTTAGTGGTTTGATAAACTAGAATCTATGCTTCCATCTTAGACCCTAATAAATTAACTCATCATCGCTCAACTCAAGGGCTGCTTGTAGGTTTTCAAGTTGCCTTTCAACTTTATCGAGTTTTTCAAAGCTAGCAATATGAAATAGTGCTTGCCCGGAGTGCACGAGTGGCAACATATTTTCCCCGATGATGATTCCCGCGATTGGAGACCTTAACTTGTATTCTTCGGTGCTAGTAGGATTTGCAATGATTGCAATGATTTGGTCCTTACTAACTTTATGCCCTGCCTTTTTAATGTGTCTTAAAATGCCACTGATAGGGGCTCTTATCCAATAACTTTCTCTCGAAATCATTGGATTGCATTTTTTTACACTGTATCTGCTTGGCGCAATCATCCCTAGTGCCCCCATCACACTAAAAATACCATTGATACCGGTTCGAATTGATAACTCATCGAAACGCAAAGCCTCGCCGCCTTCATATAATAAAATGGGTATATTTTGTCCATTTGCATATTCTCGCATAGAACCATCACGAAAGACTGAATGCAGTATCACAGGGACATTGAACGTCTTTGCTAACTCCTCAAGCCCTGGCATATCAAGGTTTGTTCGAATTTGAGGTAAATTAAATCGATGATTTGAGCCCGTATGAAGATCTATAATATGAGTCACTTGAGTTAAAATTTGCTCACAGATAATATTTGCAAGAATAGAGGCGAGCGATCCTGTAGGGCTACCAGGGAACGAGCGATTTAAATCCCTTCTATCCATTAAGTATCGCTGTTGGTACAAAAAACCATACACATTAACAATGGGTATGGCAATAAGACTCCCCTTAATATTTTTTAACCCCTTTCTTTTCAAAAGTCGTCGTATGATTTCAACGCCATTGATCTCATCGCCATGAATAGCTGCCGTAACGCATAATGTGGGCCCATCTTCTCTACCATTAATCACATGTATCGGTAGATTCATAGGAGTCCAGTCATACAATTTTGGCATATGTAAAAAAACCGTTTTACGTGTACCAGGCCTGATTTGCTCATTACCAATAACAATGCATTTTTTACTCATGAATTCTATCCCTGATAAATTATGCTGAAGTCTAGAAAACTCCACCACTCTGGCCGGCCGGCAATTTTCGTAATTACTCTTTTGAGAGCTTAGCACATATAAATATATATAGCGGTTGTCCTACACAATTGACCAAGTTGGTCAATAGCACTATAATGACTTTATAATGATTATTGTGCTTGAGGTGAATATATGCAGCAATTAAACATTTACGAAGCAAAAACGCAGCTTTCTAAGTTGGTTGAACAAGCCCATAACGGTGAAACAATTATTATCGCTAAGTCAGGCAAGCCGTGGGCGAAAATCATCCCTTTTGACGCGCCTAAAAAGCAGTTTAAATTTGGAACCATGAAGGGAAAAATTACCATTTCAGATGACTTTAATGCCCCGCTACCCGAGGATGTTTTGGACTTATTTGAGAAAGGGGATGATGGCGTATTATGAAATTGCTACTTGATACGCACATCATCATTTGGGCCGTAAGCATGCCGGAGTGCCTATCTAAAAGAGCTCAAGAATATATGATGGATGCTGAAACCATGTATGTGAGCTCCGCTTCTATATGGGAAATATGTATTAAAGTACAGCTAGGCAAACTTAAGCTAAACTTAGACGCTTTCATTAAGGAAATAAATAACATTGGCGTACAATCATTAGCTATCACCTGGCAACACGCACAATATACTCAAAAGTTACCCCTTTATCACAAAGACCCTTTTGACCGTTTACTCATCGCACAAGCCATAAGTGAACCTTTAGTTCTATTGACTAATGATGCAGCACTCCCCCAGTACAGCGAATTAATTAAGCACTTGGACACACTATAGTTTGAAATTAGTGGACCGACAAGGCCATCGGCCCACCTTCATTTAGTGAAAAAGGACGCTGCTCGGAGTTATGATATACGGCAGCTAGGTTCAAGCTGAAGAAACCCCGACTCATTTATGTGAAGCTTTGGTCCTTCCCAAAAGCCCGATCCGCCCCAATAGCCCGATCCGCGGGTGCTCGCGTCTGGGACGGTCGTGCTAGAGGACAATTCGGGAGTGGCAGTAATAATAGGCTGCACATACTCCTGAAATGCATCACAAATTTGGTTAAAATGCGCGTCATTTTGCCTTATAACTGATAGTAATGTACAAAACGATTCCAGTTGCTGTGGTCTAAATTCGAATCTGAGCTGTACGAATTCAGTAAACTCCGTGGATTCGAGCGGTAATCCGGATGCTGCCAATGCCTCGCTTAAAGTGCTTGATGTTTCAGGTGCGAGATTGAAATCGAAAACAAAACTACCGTTAATATAGCCACATAACACAAATTGGCCCACGATCGCATTTTCTGCACAAGTTCTGTAAGTCACATGCCGAATTAGTGGGGCTCCCTCCAATCGAGTAACCCTAGAGAAATCACCTAATTGATGCCAAGTTGGCACAGCAGGCAATTCTGCACTTAAATCGATTTGTAACCTTCGAAAAATATCCATCTCAATCTCTTCTATTTGCGGATCAACTTTCTTGACTACAGATAGAATAACAGCAATTAATCCTGGATCTTTAGTTATATAATATAGGTGTTTTTCTAGTGTTTTTACCGGAAATCCTGCTCCTACTATTTGCCTTAACAAATTATTAAAAGCCTCCTCAGTATGTGTGTCAAGGGATATCTTATATTCCCCGTCCGCGTATCCACGCAATGACACTTTAGACACAACTACCGGTGTTAAACATGTATAATCACAGCGTAGAGTTAAATCTGGAGCGTCTCTAAGGGTAAAATCATCTTTTGTTGTCCAGGGCATAAATCTCTCCGATTGTTAAAAATTAAATCATTATACTGGGCGTGATAATTTTTATCAAGTTGTTTATAAAATGTGCCATATAATAGGGAAGCGTTGTTTCTTAAGCTATTAATAGAGCATATCAATATTATCATGGTTCAACTCGCCCTATCTGCCATTACGGCTTCCCAAGTTTCAGAATCGCCTCAATGTGTCATCCCCGCGGAGGCGGGGAGCTGCGTTCGCGGGAATGACAGCATTAAAACTTGGGACAGCCGTAATCTGCCATCTCTATACGTTCCTCCTCATTTTAGTTATGATGTTACAACTGATGATTTTATGGCTCTTTAATGCGAATTGCGCTTTATGTTTTGATGCTGTGCTGCTCATATTTGATCCATGCAACAGATATCAATATCAAAGTCATCCCTTTGGATGGTAAACCAGCCTACCTGCTTCAGGTCGGGTCATTTTCGTATAAAAAAGACGCAGAGGTGCTGCAAAATACCTTATCCGAATCAGTGCAGCTTCCGATGAAAATTGAGCCAGTAGGAGACAAGGGTAATTTCGTTGTAGAAATAGGCCCGATGGCAGACTATACAGCTGCCCGAGAGTTGGAAAAAACATTAACTGATTCACTACCGCAAAAACAAGAAACCACCCAACTGACTAACGATACAGAAATAACCGAGCTACCCTCTCAAAAAACATGGAATTTAAGAAATGCCGATATTCGTGCAGTCATTGCCGAGGTTTCGCGCGTAACAGGTAAAAACTTTTTAATCGACCCTAGAGTGCAAGGTAAAATCTCCATTGTTTCTAGCACGCCTATGTCTGATAAAGAACTGTATCAAGTATTTCTTTCGATGTTGCAAGTTTCAGGATATGCTGCCATTCCCAGTGGTGGCATTATCAAAATCATTCCTAACATTGAGGCAAAAACCCTATCCCCAGATTTACTAAACCAAATGAAACATCCGCCTCGTGGCGACGATATGATGGTACAGGTCATTCCTGTTCATTATGTACCCTCCGAACAATTAGTGCCCGTGTTGCGCCCTCTCATGCCGCAATGGAGCAGTGTATCCGCCTACCCTCCTTCCAACATGCTAATATTGTCTGGCCGTGCTAACAATATCAAACAATTAGCTAACATTATTAAACAAGTTGATAGCTCATCTGCGAGTGGTATCGATGTGGTCCCACTGAAACATGCTTTAGCAATGGATGTTGCTAGTACGTTAAAAGATCTTGTCAAGATGCAACCTGGTGGAGGCGGCGCTCATAATCAAACTACGCTTGCAGCTGATGATCGTAGTAATGCAATTTTGCTCAGTGGTAGTAAAACAGAGAGGATAAGGCTGCATTTGCTTATTTCTCAATTAGATAAAAGAAGCCCGAATGGTGACGGCGGCAATACACAAGTCATCTATCTCAATTATTTACGCGCAGAAGATGTAGTGCCTATTTTAGCCGGCGTTGCCCAAGCAAGTTTCAGTGGGAACGTAGGCACAACGATAGGCACGATAACCAGGCCTTCATTGGACAGCACAGACCCGTCATCAAGTGTAGTGAATTTTTCTTCGGGTAGTGGTGGGAGCATGACACAACCGACTCCTGCCGCCCCCGCAGCAAACCCTGAAGCCACCCCGAATACAACTGGGGCTAGCACTCAGAATGAGGGCTCTACAAAACCTACCGTGCAAATTATTGCTGAACCTAATACTAATTCCATTATTATAAATGCACCGCCATCTCTCATTCGCACCCTTAAATCAATCATCAGCCAACTTGATATCCAACCCGCGCAATTACTCATTGAAGCACTGGTTGCAGAGCTGAGTGAAACTGATTTCAACAGCTTAGGAATTGAGTGGGGGAGCATTGATCAAAAGACACTTTCTGCTGATTCATTTAGGCCTGGTTTTGCCATTATTAACTCTAAAACATCTGTTAACCAGTTCCAGGCGCAAATTTATGCGCTGGTTCGTCAACATAGAGCCAATATTCTTTCAACGCCTTCGGTCGTTGTTTTAGACAACCGGCAAGCTAAAATCCTTATTGGTAAACAGGTTTCTGTCGCATCCTCCTCCTATCCTAATAATGCCGCCGGCACTACAACAGCAAGCCCATTCACCACTTTTGACCGGGTAAATGTTGCCTTGCATTTGTATGTAAGGCCACAAATTACGCGCGGCAGAGGCATTCAAATGCAAATTGATCAAGGCAATGATACACTGGAAACACTTAATCCAATTGACGTAGGCTCAACACCTACGTTTAACATTAGCTCTATTGTGACCTCAGTCCATGTTGAAAGCGGTGATATTGTAGTGCTGGGTGGTTTAGCTCAAGATCGGCTAGGGAATGATAATAATGGCATCCCATTTTTAAGTGAAATCCCCGGTCTTGGTCGCTTATTTCAACATAGAATTACCGATCGTGAAAAAAAGGTTTTGATGGTTTTTATTAGACCGCGCATTCTGAAAAGTGAATCCGATACCTTACGAATAACTGGAGCAAAATATAACGATCTACGCCAAGAGCAACTAGAAATGCTACGAAAACAACATTATAACTCACATACTAACGATACTTTACTGCCACCATGGCACGTAAATGGCCTGCCTAGACCATTTAGCAGACCGCCTCCGCAAAAAATGATAGTGACTAAATAGTTTATGAGCACCCAGGTCAAACCACAACGCATACCTTATCTTTTTGCCAAAAAGCACGGTGTTGTAGCTATTGAAATGGAAAAAAAGCCAGGTATGCGCGTGTTTCATCTAGCTAATATCCCATTGGATGTTTTTGCTGAGGTCAAACGTTTACTACAATGTGAATTGCACTTACAAGAAGTCAATGCTTCGGAATTCCAGCAGTATCTAGCCACAGCTTACCAATCCCAATCTTCCATTCTTGATGCAACAGAAGGGATGGAAGAGGAGATTGATTTGACCCAACTTGCAGGGCAATTACCAGCAAGCGAAGATCTACTGGATATACAAGACGATGCTCCTATTATTCGCTTACTCAATGCCTTGTTTACCCAAGCAATTAAACAAAAAGCCTCTGACATTCATATCGAAACATATGAAAACCGTGTTTTAGTCCGAAATCGCGTTGATGGTGTGTTACAAGAAGTCTTGGAAATTCAGCGTGGGATTGCTCCATTAGTTATTTCACGCGTAAAAGTGATGGCTAAGCTTGATATTGCTGAAAAACGTATCCCACAAGATGGGCGTATTGCGTTACGGATAGGTGGGCATAATATCGATGTACGCGTCTCCACCCTGCCCTCTAACCACGGTGAAAGAATTGTACTTAGAATTTTAGATAAGAACACTGCTCAGCTTGATATGAGTCTTTTGGGTATGCAGGAAAAAACCTTGCGAACCATACGTAAAATGATTGCGGAACCCCATGGAATCCTCCTTGTTACAGGCCCAACAGGCTCTGGAAAAACGACGTCACTCTACGCAATGCTCACGGAGCTTAACCAGGTTAGCCGCAATATATTAACGATTGAAGATCCTATTGAATATGATTTACCCGGCATTGGGCAAATGCAGGTAAACACCAAGGTGCAAATGACCTTTGCTAAAGGATTACGTGCCATTCTACGCCAAGATCCAGATGTAGTCATGATCGGGGAAATTCGCGATTTGGAAACAGCAGAAATTGCTGTACAAGCAAGCCTTACTGGGCATTTAGTATTATCTACCTTACATACCAATAGCGCACTTGGCGCGCTAACACGTTTACATGATATGGGTGTTGAGTCTTTCTTGCTGTCTTCAAGTATTGTTGGTTTGATAGCACAACGCCTGGTTAGAAAACTATGTGAGCACTGTAAAACACACCATGCCTTGCGCGATGATGAAAAAGAGTTGATGGGAATTAGCGCAAAAGCGGATATATCAAACGTATGTGAACCACAGGGTTGTGAGCACTGTAACCACACAGGCTATCGCGGACGCACTGGAATTTATGAATTAATTTTAATGGATGAAACATTACGAGGAATGATCCACCGCAATGATAATTTACAAGCCATGGAAAGTTACCTTCGACCAACCACGCCAAGTATTCGAGAAGATGGTTTCAAGCGCGTTATGGTTGGAGATACTTCACTGGCCGAAATTTTAAGAGTAACCAGTCAGTGAAACATATCTATATTACTTGCTGACACAAATCCCAGCAATTCCCGCCCAAAAACTGAGGCTGGTAGTGGCGTTCCTTCTCCCGATATCGGGAGAAGGGGATCCGGCTGATCATTGGTTTTACGGCGGGAATTGATGCACAAATCCAAGTTTCCTTGACATTTAAAAAGTAAAACGTGCAGTATCATATAACACTATCATGCAACCAAAGGACCTTCGTTGTTGGATATGCGCTTTATGGTTTTCCTATTTTTTCTGCTGAATAGTGGCTGCTTTTTATTGGGTCCGACTTATACTAAACCTGCCGTTAATATACCGGTAAAATGGCCAGATGAGCGTGGTGTTAAAATTGATGACCAAGCTAATTTACCGTGCCTCCTGTGGTGGAAGCAATTCGATAGCCCTGAATTAAATGCATTTATTATTAATGCTCTGAAAAAAAATGGCGACCCCAATATTGCGATAGCAAACATCGAATACGCCCAAAGTCTATTGCAACAAATAAAGTTAAGCTGGATTCCAAATTTGACCTTGCTCACCGGTTATAGCCAGTTCCCCATTTTAGGGAACCCCGGTAATGTTGTAATAGCCTTCCCCCTATATGCGGTTAACTTGATTCAACAATACAAACAACAAAAAGGTGCTAAATTAAGGCTTGAAGCGAGTTACTACGCGCGAGATGCAGTAAAACTATCCATTATCACGCAAGTTTCATCAGCATTTTTTACCTTACTAGCACAAAAAGAAGCACTTGCTTTATATCAAACCTTGCTCAAAGATTACCGAACTTATTTAATGCTTGCGCGAAATCAATATCAAAATGGCCTTATACCTCAAGATACAATTGATCTATTAGAAAGCCAGATCCAACAAACTGCATCACAAGTTGAAATCAGCAAGCACAATATTGTTGTAAGTCAAAATGCCCTTCATTATTTATTGAACGAAAATCCAGGTAGTTTCAAGATAAACAAGAGTTTTAGGTCCATCAATACCGACAGTGTAATACCCACTAATTTACCTGTACGAGTTTTAAATAACCGACCTGATATACGCCAAAGCGAGGCTTTATTAAGAGCCGCTAATGCCGACGTTGGTGCCGCAGTCGCAACACTTTTACCTACCCTTACCTTAGGTGCCTACCTTGGTAGTGGCTCCAATGTTGGTGGCATTTCACTAGCCGAAACCTACCTCAACACCCCCGTTTTCGACTTACCCATTTTTGCTCAGATAAAAGCCAGCAAAGCCACTTATAAAGTGCAATGCATTAACTATATTGTGGCAATAAGAGCCGCCTTGCGTGATGTAGCAAATGATTTATCAGCCTATACCACGTACACTAAACAATTAAACAATAACGCTTCTGCATTAGCCTCTAAAAAGCGTCTGTGCCACTTGGCTAAGCAACGTTATCGTCACGGCATTGCTGATAATATTGAGCTTGTTCAATGCCAAATTAACGTTGACCAATTTGAGCTACTCATGAATAAAAGTAAGCTTGAAAAAATGATAGCAATTATTACTTTATATCAAGATTTAGCAGGTGGTTATAATGGCGTTTGATCAGATAATGATTATCCGAGCCTTACGGCTCTCACTTACCTGCATCATTTTATTTTTTATTACTTGGTATTACCAGGTTCCAGAAAGCGCCTGGTGTTTAATAACCGTCTGGTTTGTCATGTATGAGTACACCACCATTGGTGGAGTATTTACCAAAAGTCTTTATCGTTTTACCGGGACTTTTTTAAGCACCCTGTATGCGATGCTGATTATTTATTTTTGCCAAAATAACATCATCGTCAACATGCTTGCCTTAACCCCTGCTGTTCTTCTATATAGCTATTATTTCATGGACCGAGAAAAAACATATATCGCAATCATAGGCTGCGTTACGCTGACAATCGTATTGCTAAATTACAATCGGATTGATTTAGCCATAATACGCACCTTCAATATTATACTTGGAGTTGCAGGCTCTATGTTCATGATACGATTTTTTTACCCACAATACGCAAGAGACGAACTCATTAAGGCCCACTCCCAATTCATTCATCTATTAACTCAAATGATAACGAACTATCTAGACCCCTCTCTATCTCTGACAAAAATCAAAGAGGCTTTTCAGCAATATGAGCGTGACATGGCTAATCATTTTACTGCTTTTCATCGTCTAGTTCACGAAGCAAAAATAGAAACTCAAAAAACACCGATTTACATAACTTACAATAATGATGCATTTGAACATGTGGGACATATTTTTCGTTTAACATGCGTATTAATTAACTATTTAACTACAGATAAAACGCGTTCACACCCCCGAATTATTGCTCATGCTCGTTTGGTGCTCTCTGATTTAGAATCTGTTCTAGCTAAATTAGAACATAATCCCTCTGAAACACAGCTCGACACGCCTGCGCCATTAAAAGAGCATATAAAACTAGCACCCGCCTCCCGAGATCAAGATACAAAATTTGCTGAAAGCATACTTTGCTACATTAATAAAGAAATTGCTTTGCTTGATGAAGATATCTGTAACATAGTGTTAATTTATGAAAATTATAAGACCGGGTCTTATAAAACCGTCCAATAGATTGAGATAAAAACATGGCAATCAAAATTAAGCAAAAAGTTCCTTTAACCTTTTTATTGGTTCTATTTGTTTTTATCTTTATCTATAACTTTTCCTTTCTATTTCCCTTTACAAATAATGCCTTTGTCGTTGGTAACGTTCGCCCAGTTGCTGCTGATGTGGAGGGTTATATTACACATATATATGTTAAAAACGAAGAAATGGTTAAAAAAGGCCAGCCATTATTTACCGTATTCAAAACACCATATCAATTAGCACATAAAAAAGCCCAAAGTGATGTTGCGGAAGCCAAGGCTCGTTTATTTGTATTACTTAGGCAAGTGGAAAAAACTGAATTCCTTATACAAGCACAAAAAGAACGTTATGAAAAACTTCATTTTGATTACACGCATAATAGTTTGGCATTAAACGATCATGCTGTCTCCAAGATAACGGTCAACACTTTATTAAAAGACCAAAATGCTGCTCTTAACCAATTTAAAGCACTAGAAAAAGAATTAGAGGTAAATCATCAACAAATATTTGCACAAAAAATGAAAATTAAATCACTGATTGCGGTGATGGAAAATGCCAAAGTTAACTTAGATGAGACAACCGTTTATGCTCAAAATAACGGAGCCATACAAAATATGTTTGTAGCATTAGGAACACCCATTAAAATTCGACAACCGGTTTTTTCATTTATTGATACAGATACGCTATTTATCCAAGCAAATTTTAATGAGACCGATTTGCGTCGGGTCCGTGCTGGGGATAAAGTTAGTATTTTTCCGCGCATGTATGTTGGCTCAAAAATTTATCATGGCATTGTCTATTCTGAAAGCTGGGCCGCGAGTCGATTAATCACACATCTATCCACCCAACTGCAAATCGTGGCCAACAGTGAGAATAACTGGTTTTTATTACCACAACGCCTACCAGTACAAATCCTAATCACCGATTACGATCCAGCCCATTATCCACTCAGCATCGGGGCGAGCGTTTATGTTTATATTCACACAGGATAACTATTCAGGTTTTGGTGACCTTGGATCTACGCTGTCATCCATGTCTTTGGTTGTTGAGGTAGTGAGCGCTACAACACCTTCCTCTGGCGGGATTATATCCTGCATATTCAGGGGTATGTAAAATTTCATTAAGTGCGTTTCATTGCCCTTTAAAGAAAAGCACCTTATGGATTCATCAGTACTTGCCCCTTAATTCTCTAACCTAAACAAATTCTCATGGCCTCTCGGGTAATTTCACTCCTGTGTCATCAGGAAGCGTCACCCCGCCGTCCATTATCCCAAAATAAAACCCTTTTATATGCTCCTTTTTACCAGGAAAAAATGCGGGCCCACCTTCTTTTCGCAGTTTTTCTCTTATACCGCACCAGGCTTTTTCATCCGGTGAAATAGCGTCCAACAATGCATGCGCAATAATACGCCCATACATCAGAGATAATTTAGGTGTACCTGGTCTGAGACCAAAAAAACTGATGGGTTCCAGTACTGACTTTATTTCTCGGTGCAGCGCCATTATTGGCTCCTCAATTGTGGTATTTTTATGATTATGTTCCATGTCATAGAGGGAAAATTTAATCATACCAGTCGTCTTGCGTAATCGTTTAAGCACAGAAATAATAAGGTGTTCTCTATACAGCACTTTTAATACAATTGCTTGATGTCCAGGCTCCGTTATCACACTATTTTTGAAATTATCTATATTTCTATTATGGAGTTTCGAGTATGTTTTTAGCGCATTTTCTAACCGTTGTTGCATCGCTTTAAAGCGATCGCCAAATGCGATATACCGAATAGTTTCTTCAGGGCTTAAACGGCTGGCGCGAACAGAATGATATAGATCATGGAGTGTAAACTCCCACCAGTTACTCACCTCAAAACCGTCCGCATTGGTAGGTTGTTCTGCCCATAAACAGGGTATGGCTATATCACGAATTCTGTCCAGGCTGTTTTTTCGTATTTCATCAACTGTTGATTCGCCCATGACCGGATTAATTTTAACCGGTTGATTAAACGCAGTATTTAAAAATAGTTGATATAGGCTTAAGCTTGGGATTATTTCTTCTTCATCATTTTTTGGCATATCTAAAATGTGAAAGCCCAGTACGCCTTTTATAACGCCAATTATGTTTATTTTTGATGAAGTCTGAGTAAAACGTGGAACAATCCAGAAACCTCGCTCACCACATGGTAATTTTTTTGCATTTTCAAAAATTCCCTTCAAAAAACCACTACTGTCTTTGTCAAAAAGATCTGGCTTGGATATTGGAGGCTGTGTGCCAATAATCAAATATTGAGCAGCTAAAGGATGCATTTTACCGTTATCAAGAAGCAGGGGTATAAACTCAGGCTTTTTGACTGAACCAGAGCCACTCTGAGTCAAAATTTGCTTTGCGTAACCCCACAAATTCATTAGCGTTCCAAATTGAAGGTTGGAAATTATCCCCTCACGAACAGCCATAAGTGCTGTCGGGACAAACATCTCTTCGTAAATAAAAGAGCCATCATCAAAACGTTTTTCTGGCTTATCAATAGTAGACTGGAGCAAAGCCAGTTGCTCGGGTGTAACTTGCCCCAAACTGACCTCTATCTCCCTTTGTGTTTCTTCAGGCAAACGTTTTACAATTTCTCGATATTGATCATCCGTTTGAAAATCATCTGAACTTGCTGGAGTTGTTAAGGGCATAATATTGTTTAAGCAATCAAATTGTGCGCAAATAATACCACAATGATGATTTATTATCAATTAAGAATAAAAGATAAACAGAATTTCATGTCTAAGGAACATGTAACAGATTAGCCCCACCGATCGATCCATGGATCCCGCGGTCAAGCCGCGGGACGACGTGTATTATTGGGAGAGGATGCCCGACAGGGTAGGTGAAGGTAGATCAAATCAAAATAAATATATTATTTGATCATCCGCCACGTGCTCCCTTCAGCCCCATCCTCAACTTCAACACCTTTCTCTAAAAGCATCTTTCGTATTTCATCTGCTTTAGCCCAATCCCGTTTTAATCGTGCTTGAAATCGTTCTTCTACGAGCTTGGTAATTCCATCTATATCCTCTAAGCCAGCTTGTAAAAATACTTCAGGGGGCTCTTGAAGAAGCCCTAATGTGCCTGCTAGATGCCTTAATGTTGCAGCAAGCTTAGGTGTCTTAGTTTTATTGATTTCATGGCTTAATTGAAATAAAACTGACAATGCAACAGGAGTATTAAAATCATCGTTCATGGCTTGATTAAATTCATTTGCCCAATTTTGATCAATTTCACCATCTATGGAAGTTACATCCTTCATTGATTGGTAAAGGCGCGTTAATGCGCGCGCTGCAAGCTGCAGATTCTCTTCGGAATAATTAAGTGGGCTACGATAATGGCTACTGAGCAGAAAATAACGAACGACCTCTGGATGGTGTTTTTTTAACACATCCGCAATAGTAAAGAAATTCCCGGTTGATTTCGCCATTTTTTCATTGTTCACTTGGAGCATGCCTACGTGTAACCAATAATTGGCAAACGGTTTGTTCGTGGCAGCTTCACTTTGGGCAATTTCGTTTTCATGGTGAGGAAACTGTAAATCTAACCCTCCACCATGGATATCAAATTGCTCTCCTAACTCCCCCATCGCCATCGCCGAGCACTCTATGTGCCAGCCTGGTCGCCCAGCACCCCAAGGGGAAGGCCAATTGGGTTCATCTGGCTTTGCCATTTTCCATAAAACAAAATCTAACGGTGAACGTTTTTCTTTAACAACTTCAACTCGAGAACCTGCTACTAAACCTTCTATATCTTTGTTTGATAATTTCCCATACTCTTTGAAAGATTCCACTTGATAACACACATCCCCATTCTCACTGACATAGGCATGCTCTGTTTTAATCAAGCGTTGAATCAAACGTATAATGGCATCAATATGCTGAGTGGCACGGGGCTCTTGATCTGGCGGCAGTACATTTAAAGCACGCGTATCCGCGTTCATAGCTTCAATATATTGGTCTGTTAATTCATTGATACTCACCCCGCGTTCCTGTGCGCGCACAATAATTTTATCGTCAATATCGGTGATGTTACGCACATATTTTACTTGGTAACCTTGTGAGCGTAAAAACCGAACGATAACATCAAAACACACCATGGAGCGGGCATGCCCCAGATGGCAGTGGTCATAAACGGTAATGCCACAGACATACATGCCAATTTTGCCGGACTGTATTGGTGTGAATTGCTCTTTAGAGCGAGTTAATGAATTATAAAGATGTAGCATTGTTACCCCTTGAAAAATCCTTTGAGAGTACTTAACCATTTAAAGTAGGTTGGCGCCCATGGCCCAACAAGCGCACGAAGTGCTACCTTATGTGTTTGGTGGCGCTTCGCGCAATTGTTGGGCCATGGGCCCAACCTACGATACTGCCCATGTATCTTTCAAATCAACTACTCTATGAAACGCGGTTACTTTTTTCCCATCAATTTGATTCACGCAGTAATACCCTAATCGCTCAAATTGAAACACTTCATTTAAAGACTGAGAAGCAAGAGCCGGCTCACAGAAAGCTTGTAGTACCTGCAGAGAATCGTGATTCACAAACTGTAAAAAATCCTCTTCGCGCGCAGGATTAACATCGTTAAACAAACGATCATATTGATAAATGGTTACCGGATGCGCATGGGCTCTGGAAACCCAGTGAATAACACCCTTCACTTTTCTATCTTCTGGGTTTTTACCTAAAGTTGCCTCATCGTAAGTGCAACGCAATTCTACAACTTCCCCTTCTGCATTATGAATTACACCAGTGCAGCGGATAACATATGCATGGCGCAAACGAACTTCGGTGCCTGGAGATAAGCGAAAATATTTTTTAGGCGGATCCTCCATAAAATCACTGCGCTCAATGTATATTTCCCGACTAAATGGTAATACACGGCGCTCTGAATCTGGGTCTTGTGGATGAAAATTCGCACTTAACTCTTCGACTTTGCCCTCAGGATAATTTTCAATGACGATTTTTATTGGGTCAAACACACACAAAGCGCGTTTTGCCGATTTGTTTAACTCATCACGGACACACGCCTCAAGCAATGACATGTCAATGACTGAATCGCTTCTGGAAATACCAATCATTTCACAAAACTGCCGGAGCGCCGCTGCTGGATAACCACGTTTTCGCATGCCACGTAATGTAGGCAAACGCGGATCATCCCAACCTGTAACCACCCCCTCCTCGACCAATTGACGAAGTTTACGTTTACTGGTGACGGTGTGTGACAAATTAAGGCGTGCAAATTCCGTTTGTACGGGCTTGGCTGGTACCGGCAAATGCTCAATTAACCAATCATACAAAGGTCTATGATCTTGAAACTCTAGTGTACATAACGAATGTGTAATTTTTTCCAACGCATCAGAAAGCGGATGCGCGTAATCATACATGGGGTAGATACACCAATCATTTCCAGTGCGCTGATGAGCTACATGACGAATTCGATATAACACGGGATCACGCATGTTCACGTTACCTGATTGCATATCAATACGCGCCCGCAAAACATGTGTGCCATCAGGGAACTCCCCTGCCTTCATCCGTGTGAATAAATCTAAATTCTCTTCCTGCGTACGATTTCGGTATGGGCTTTCACGACCCGGCTCTTGCAATGTCCCACGGTAAGCACGAATTTCTTCCATGCTTAAGCTATCAACATAAGCCAAATCATTCTTGATTAACAAAATTGCGTAATCGTACAGCTCTTGATAATAGTCAGAAGAATGGGTCATTGCACACCACTCAAACCCCAGCCAGCGGACATCATCAATGATAGCGTTTACGTATTCTTCCTCTTCTTTGATAGGGTTAGTATCATCAAAACGCAAATAGCAACGACCATCAAACTCTTCCGCCAAACCGAAATTTAAGCAAATGGATTTCGCATGCCCAATATGTAAATACCCATTTGGCTCCGGTGGGAAACGCGTAACAATAGCTTTATGTTTACCATTGGCTAAATCATCAACAATTAATTGCCGAATAAAATGTGCTCGTTTTTCATTACTCTCACTCATGATCGGATCCTTCTTTATCCATTGCACAGCGCATGCTATTGATAAGCGTAGCGCCGGCTTTTATAGGGTCTATTTTATCAAGATAGGCTGCGTGTATCTCACTAATTAATGCTGCTCCTACAATAACTCCATCCGCAAACACAGCAACACTTGCTGCCATCTCGGGCGTTTTGATGCCAAAACCCACCATAACCGGTAGAGAAGTTTGTTCTTTACGGCGTTGATATTGGGTTTTTACTGATCTCAAATCCAACGCGTTAGAACCTGTCACTCCTTTGAGTGACACATAATAAAGATAGCCACTAGCTTGCTTTTTAATTAATTTCATTCGGTCATCAGCTGTTGTAGGCGAGCACAAATAAATGATATGCAAACCAGCTGCTTGCCAAAATGGAGCGATATCAGGGCTTTCTTCTGGGGGTAAATCGACAATAATAATGCCATCAACGCCTGCAATCTGCGCACGTTTTGCAAATTTTTCATGGCCATATTGTTCAATAGGATTCATATAGCCCATTAATACAATCGGTGTATTATTATCTTCTTCGCGAAATTTCTCCACCATGGAAAAAACATCTTCGCAGCTAATACCGTGTAGTAATGCCCGCTCCATTGCGGCTTGAATAACAGGGCCCTCAGCCATAGGATCAGAAAAAGGAATACCGAGCTCTAAGATATCGGCGCCCGCTTTAACTAACCCATGCATTAAATTTACCGTCATTTTAGGCTCAGGGTCCCCGGCGGTAATATAAGGGCTTAATACTTTCCTACCACAGGCACGCAATCGAGTGATGGTTTTATCAATTCTATTCATTTATTACTCCACCGTAATCCCATCCAAATGCGCTACTGTATGGATATCTTTATCACCTCGGCCTGATAAATTCACAATAATTTGTTCTTTATTACTCATGTCTTTCGCTAGTTTCATCGCGTAACTAACCGCATGGCTAGATTCAAGCGCAGGAATAATGCCTTCTACCCGAGTCAATGTATGAAATGCTGCCAATGCTTCATCATCATTAATGACGACATATTGTACGCGCCCTATGTCTTTTAGGTATGCATGCTCTGGACCAACGCCAGGATAATCCAATCCCGCTGATATTGAATGGGTGTCTTTAACTTGGCCATGCTCATCGCACAGTAAGTAAGTCCGATTACCATGCAATACACCCGGTACACCAGCAAATAAAGATGCGGAATGCTGGCCGGTTTCAACGCCTTTGCCACCTGCTTCCACCCCATATATCTTCACTGTTTTATCTTGTAAAAAGGGGTAAAACAAACCAATTGCATTAGATCCTCCACCAATACAAGCAACTAGCGCGTCAGGTAATTTCCCGGATTTCTCAAATAATTGCGCACGTGCTTCTTGGCCAATGATCGATTGAAAATCTCGGACCATCTGTGGGTAAGGATGTGGGCCTGCTGCTGTGCCGATAATATAAAACGTATCATCGACATGGCTCACCCAATCTCGCATGGCTTCATTTAAGGCATCTTTCAGAGTTTTAGAACCAGCAGTAACTGGGACCACCTTGGCACCTAATAATTTCATACGATACACATTGGCGGCTTGACGTTTAATGTCTTCAGAGCCCATGTAAACCACGCACTCCAAACCTAATTTAGCCGCAACAGTTGCTGATGCTACACCATGTTGCCCTGCTCCTGTTTCAGCAATGATCCGTGTTTTTCCCATCCGTTTAGCAAGTAACGCCTGGCCTACAGCATTATTGATTTTATGGGCACCCGTATGGTTTAAATCTTCGCGTTTTAGATAGATCTGCGCCCCACCTACCTGCGCGCTCAATCGCTCAGCATGATAAAGCGGTGTTGCGCGGCCAACATAGTCATGCAACTCTGCAGCATATTCTGCGAGGAAAACAGGATCCGTTCGGAAATGTTGATAAGCATCTTGCAATTGTTGTAGCGCATCGAACAGCGTATCGGCGACAAATCGACCACCGTAAGGTCCAAAATGACCCCGCTCATCTGGGAGCCTTGGCTCGCTCATCTTCTCTCCTGTAATACATTAACAAAAGCACTCATTTTATCATGATCTTTGATCCCAGCCGATGCCTCAATACCACTACATACATCAACTGCATAAGGTGAGCAGGCTGTTATTGCTGAAACCACATTAGACGCATCCAGCCCACCAGCTAGGATAATTGGCTTTGATAGTTGGCGAGGTATAATTTGCCAGTCAAATGCAAGACCTGTGCCTCCTCGGGAGGTTGCTGATGGTGTATCTAATAAAATCGCTGCTGCGTGGGTGTATTGGTCCGCCGCCTGTATAATAGCATCTGGAGACTCTGCTGGTATTGCTTTGATATACGGTATGTCAAATTGCTCACAAAATTCGGGGGACTCATCACCGTGAAACTGTAGCAGTTGGATGGGTAATTCTGTTATTACTTGTTTTACAAATGATGCTTCTGGATTAACAAATACGGCAACTATGTCAACAAATGCAGGTAATCCTCGCTCTGGCGAGGGAAATGGGTGGTTAAGCAGTAACAATTTCGCCTGCTCAACACTGACATGGCGCGAACTTTTCTCATAAAAAATTAAACCAATTGCATCTACACCAAGCGATATTGCGTGGGTAATATCGCTTATACGCGTCATACCACACATTTTTATACGGGTTCGCTTGATGGTCATACGTTTCCTAAAATAAACATAGGACCAGTGACGGATTGAGGCACATGAAAATTAGATGGATAATTAACCCCTACTAAATAAAGCCCGTAAGGTGGCGCTGTTTCTGCACCTAATTTTCTGTCTTTAGCCAATAATACTTCGTGAACCCAGGGTACAGGCCGTCGCCCTGAACCAACAGTAATTAAAACACCAGCAATATTCCTGACCATATGATGTAAAAATGCATTAGCACAAATATCAATGGTCATTAAATCACCATTGCGCTCGACTGCAAGACTATGGATATTGCGCATAGGGGTTTTAGATTGGCACTCCAAGGAGCGGAAAGATGTAAAATCTTGCTCACCGAGTAAGCTTTGGCCGGCCTCATGCATCAAACGATGATCCAAAGGGCGATACTGCCAAGTAACGTTGCTGCGCAGCAGAGCGGGTCTTATAGGGGAGTTATAGATAACATATCGATAACGTCTTGACTCAGCAGAATACCGCGCATGAAAATCTTCTGGCATTTCTCTGCCCCATTTCACACAGATATCTTTTGGCAAATAAGTGTTGGCACCGTGTATCCATGCACGAATAGTTCGTTCTGATTCACAGTCGAAATGAACAATCTGATTGGTTGCGTGCACGCCAGTATCTGTTCTACCGGCACAAACAACACTTACTTCTCGATCAGCAACCCGGCTCAACGCATGCTCTAACATCTGTTGAACGGTATGGAGGCCTGTTTGCGCTTGCCAACCATGATATTGGCTACCATCGTATTCAACCATCAAGGCAATACGCATTCGCAATTCTCACTAAAAACGGCCAATGTATAACACCATGCTTGATTTGTCTAGATAGGTAGCAGGGTGGTGATTCTCATATTGAAAATTGCGGTCCTTCGCCCCGCGAGGGGAGAAGGTGCCCGACAGGGCGGATGAGGGGTGATTAAAAAATAAAATGTATTTTTTATTTGATCTACCCTCACCTGCCCTGTCGGGCATCCTCTCCCATCAATGCGCGAGGAACCTACGATTCGCTATCTGTCTAAAAGCAATAACTCTCAATTGATAGAGAGCTGCCGTCGCCACAGAGGGGGGCAAATAATTAGATCCGTTCGTATTGAAGCTCTCGAAACATCATATTTTTATTTTTTATCCAATTCATCCAACAAACTTTTTGCCGCCGCTTTTTGCTTTTCATTACCAAATTCCAATACTTCTTGCAGCGATTGCTTAGCGCTTTCAATATCATCCATGCCGATATAAGTTTTGGCTAAGCCCAACAAAGTCTCTAATGCAGCCTTACTTTTTACTGGCTGTGTTTTCTCTTCTGGTGGTGGCACGTCTTCGACAGGATTTAATACGAATTCAATGCTGTTATCATCTATCTCATCAGAAACAGACCTATCTTCTTCAGGAGATTCGGTTGGGGGTAGCAATCCTGGCTCAAACTCAATGACTTGCTCCTTTTCATCAACTGGTGTCTCTTGTTGCGGTGGATCCTCTTCCTCTATGGGTGCAGCAACTGGCTCCTCGATCACCTCAACTGGAGCAGGTGATATTGTTTCCAATGCCGGTATGCTATCACTCTCAGTTTCCGCTTCCTGAAGAGGCGGCTCTATCGGTGACGCGTCAATTGTATTCACAACCACTTGCTCAACAGGTTCATTGGCTACCACAGGCTCATCTTCAATAAGCTGAGAAGTGATTGGCTCTTGAGATGGAGCTGGCTCTTGAGAAGTGGTTGGCTCTGGAGATGGAGCTGACTCTTGAGAGGTGGTTGGCTCTGGAGATGGAGTTGGCTCTAATGATGGAGTCTCGCTGGCTGCTGCAACCTCTTCTAGATGTGCCCTCTTGGGCCGAATCCAAAATGTCCAATAGAAAAACCCACATCCTCCTAACACTAACAGGAGTAAAAACCATGGAAGAATACTATTTTTTTCCGTATCCAAATGTTGTTTGCTAACCTGACCTAAAACGCCTTGTCGCTCCAACAAGACATTTACTTTATTACGTAATTGTTGCATTTCTTGATTACGCGCAGTCAATTTTTGCTGTAAGCGTTTATTTTCCGTCTGTAGCGTTCGCAATTGTTCGACCAACACCGCATTAACCTCACGAACTGACGCAATAGCTGCCGCAGCAATATCCATGTCCGCATTAACCCTGGCTTGCTGCGTTACGGCTGATTTATTCTTGGAAACACCGTTAGACACGGCAGCATCTTCTCCAACAGATAAAAGTGACGACATAAGTGGCAAAAAGCGTTGAACAGGAGTCACTGCAGCCGAAGCAGAGAAAGCAGGAGCGGTTGGAATTTCAGAGCGATCAGCCATGCGCACAACAGGCACTACTTGCGATTCATTGCCAGAAGCAGCAGGTGCGGCAGTGTCGATATAAGGAGGCATAAGCGCATGCACAATAGGTGCTCTCGTTTGCCAGGCCTTATCATGCGCAAGCACTTCAAGTCTGGCTAGCGCTACAGGTACTCTATCTATAGCGCTGTTAGCAGGTATCTGTAAACGAGAAGCATCTTTCAGTCCATTTAAATTACCCTCGGTAAATGATTGTGGATTTGTCCCAACGATAGCAAGAATGATCTGCTGGAGAGAGACATCTCCTGTTTTATAGTGCTGTGCAATTTGCCAGATGGTTTCATTCGCTAGCGTTGGGCCATAGGTAGCTGTGCCCCGATATTCAGACCCAGTGTCTCCTACAGGAGCGCGCTCTATCTGGGTACTTGTCTCGTGTTTAGCAGCCCCCTGCTTTGATGGTTGTCTATCATACTGACGTTTTACAATATTGTTTAATTGATGTTTAACCACAGAAAGCTGATAGTTCGGTGGATCTAATAAAACCGTATAAGCACGATACACTTGCCCTTCAGCCCATGCTAAGTCGACTAAAACTTGCATAAAAGGGTCTGTGATCCTTTCAATGGAACTCACTTTAATAAATGCTTTTCCATTTGCGTGCTTCTCAACATTAAAAATTAACAGGCTTAAGGCGTAAGCTCGTTCAAGCCCCATTCGTTCAAAATCTTCAGCTGACGCTAGATTTACCTTAATTCCAGACAGGGGGATATTACCAACATCAATGAGTTCGATATCAGCACTAAAAGGCTGATCGAGATATGAAGTAACCTTTATGTCACCTAAACCCATAGCATATGCGCTGATGGAAGATAGAAGCGACAACATAACGGTATATAAAGCACTTTTTTTCAATCAGCGCTCCCTGCGTCTGAGACCAGCAACTAATTTGCTAACTGTTCAGCAAAAGTATCATTATAACTTCTAGCATTCAATAAGCAGGCTTCACCTATTTAAAACTCGCATGTTTGCAAACATGCGAGTTTTTATAACCCTGCCCTGGTTGGCGCGCAGCGACAGCCGGGTTTCATAGGAACAAGTCATCAAAACCCGCGCCGCTCTTGCGCTCATCTAGCCAATTAAATATAGTGAAAGATCACAATACAGCTTGTCAATTAAGGAGAATTTATGTCCCGTTTAAGTGAGCTCCACCTCGCGTTAATTGCTGTAATCGTTCATCACACTAAAACCCCCGTAGAAGAGCATGAAATAGAAAGTTTTTCTAATAAACCCGCAGGTGAAATATATGTCCTGCTAGATGATCTTATTGATCGAGCCTCAGAGGAAGATTCTGCTCATAGCATATTGTTACGTGAACTACTAAATAATATCGTTTCATTAACGGTTTTTTTGAAGCCAGCAGAAGTACAAGGGCTAACTTCTTTAGATGAGCCTTTACATGAGCAGCTTATCAGAGGACACAAAATACCTACTAGCGAAGAGCTACAGCAACAATTAATGGCTTTAGTCCTTAATTCACAGGCCTTTCTGCAAAGCTCCACGCAGGAAAAAACAGACCTGGATGAAGACCCATTTATCCTGGTTCAAACGGCAACGGATGCCCAAGAGGAAACTTTGCCAACGTCGCCACAAGAAACCATAGCACAGGAAGAGTATTTACCAACTATACCGCTAAAAACACTACTAGAGGCAAATCTATTCCCAACTTTAGGTCTAAGGCCCCAAGAAACCCGGGATAAAATCAATAGACAAATAGCTAGGATAGTAGAAGAAGAGCAAATATCTCAGCGATTGGCTGCTGAAAACCAGCGTTTACTCGCAGAAAACCGGCGTCTGATTAGCCTCAGGACTCAAGCAAACCCATCACAACGCCCAATTAGCTTTCCACACGCAACCACCTATCCTAGGTTTGGATTTGCTGCCTTGGCAAGGTCAGCTTCGAGATTTGCGGTTGAGCTTCTTTTTGAAAATGATGAAAGCCAGGGGCGACGCTCACCTTCTAGCAATGACATCTAAAATTGCACCAATTTTTTCGACTAGCCAAGCCGCAACATTAATGTGATCCCTTCGCCCCGCGAGGGGAGAAGGTGCCCGACAGGGCAGATGAGGGATGATCAAATATTTATAACAAAAAGTATGTTTTTTGATTTGAATCTACGCTCACCTGCCCTGTCGGGCATCCTCTCCCATCAATGGGCGAGGAGCCTACAACTCCCTATCTGCGCAAAATAAACAAATTTTTGCCCATATGAGAGTTGCACCCGATTTTTCTAATTATTCGCATAATGCTAGCAATTCACGATATAATCAAAGATATATCATATATTTTGAATGCGAATTTAATTAAACATGAAAAAAACCGGGTATTTTTGGCTTAAAAGCTTAGGCGCTCTTCTAAGCGTATTTTTTCTTTTCCTCATTTGTGCAGGCTTTCTTTATATCTATCTTGCAAGCCAGCTACCCAATGTGGATTCATTAAAAACCGTTCAATTACAAGTCCCGTTGCGGATATATACTCAGGAAGGTTTGCTAATTCAAGAATACGGAGAGAAGCGGCGTATCCCAGTTACTTATGAAGAAATACCTCCAACATTAGTACGAGCCCTCGTGGCAACGGAAGATCAGCGCTTCTTTGATCACCCTGGCGTAGACGTTTTAGGTTTAGCGCGCGCAGGAGTGCGCATGATTCAAACCGGCACCAAATCGCAAGGCGGCAGTACCATCACCATGCAAGTCGCTAGAAATTTCTTCTTAAATCGTAAAAAAACCTTCTTACGCAAATTCAATGAAATCATGTTAGCAATCAAAATTGATCGTGAATTGAGTAAAGAAAAAATTCTTGAGCTATATCTAAACAAAATTTACTTAGGCAACCGTGCTTATGGCGTAGGTGCTGCAGCTAATATTTATTATGGTAAAACACTAAAAGAATTGGATCTCGCACAACTAGCTATGATTGCCGGCCTACCGCAAGCACCCTCAACACAGAACCCAATTGCTAATCCGCTTGCTGCCAAAAAACGCCGGGATCATGTTTTAGAGCGTCTGCTTGAAGAAAAATACATAACTAACGAGCAATACCAAGAAGCCATTGCCGAACCGATTACTGCAAAATTTCATGGTACAGGCGTTCAAGTTGACGCCCCGTACGTAGCAGAAATGATTCGTCAATCCCTCTTCGAGCATTTTGGTGCGGATGCTTATACCAAAGGCTATAAAGTTTATACCACCATTAAAGGCCCCTTCCAAAAGACGGCCAATCAAGTCGTTGAAAACAATTTATTAGCTTACGATAAACGCCATGGCTATCGTGGTCCGGTTGCTAAAATTGGGGAGATTGATAAATCTCCTGATGGATTGCATCGCATATTAAGTGAATATCCTGTAGTCAATGATTTAGAACCCGCGATCATTTTGTCCGTTGAAGGGCAAACTGCTACTGCAGCCACGCGTCATGGGCAAACATTTACCATACCATGGCAAGGTTTATCCTGGGCCCGTCCAGCGATTAAAAGAGGTTGGATGGGTAAAGCGCCTACTCAAGCCAACCAAGTGGTTGCTGTAGGAGACATTGTTTACGTGCGTTCACACGAGGACCAATGGTATCTGACCCAAATACCACAAATAGAAGCCGCTTTAGTTGCCTTAAATCCTAAGAATGGCGCAATTGAATCGTTAGTAGGTGGGCTTAACTTTCAAAAGAGTAAGTTCAACCGCGCCACGCAATCTGGTAGACAACCAGGCTCGAGCTTCAAGCCTTTTATCTACGCAGCAGCTTTAAACAAAGGCTATACCTTAGCTACTATGATCAATGACGCTCCCGTTGTAATCGACGACCCCAGCCAAGCCAATTTATGGCGGCCTCATAACGTCAAATACACCTTCAATGGCCCAACCCGCATGAAAGAAGCGCTGGCGCATTCAGTCAATGTTATTTCGATTCGTATACTTGATGATATCGGAATTAACTATGCTGTTGATTTTGCTACTCATTTTGGCTTCCAAAAAGCAAATTTGCCAAAAACGCTGTCGCTTGCGCTGGGTAGTTTATCAGTGAGCCCGATGGATCTAGCTGCTGCTTATGCCGTTTTTGCAAATGGTGGCTACAAAATTGAGCCTTACTTAATTGATCGCATCACGAATAATGATGGAAAGGTTCTTTTACAAGCAAAACCCGCTTACGTCTGCAATCCTTGTACTGAGAAATATATTGATCCTGACGTCATTGCACCACGGGTTATTCCTGAGGACGTGGCTTTCTTGATGAATTCCGCACTTATGGGTGTGGTACAACATGGAACAGCGCACGATGCGATGGTATTAAATCGCCAAGATCTTGCAGGCAAAACAGGCACCACCAATGAACAAGTAGATGCATGGTTTGCAGGCTATAACCCAGATTTAGTAGTAACCACCTGGGTAGGCTTCGACACCCCCCGCTCTCTTCATGAATACGCAGCAATGCTCGCCCTTCCGATATGGATTGATTTCATGAAAGTTGCATTAAAAGACCAGCCTGAGCATCTAATGAAGCCGCCAGCAAACGTAGTGGAAGCACATATAAATCCCAGTAATGGTTTACTTGCAAAACCAAATCAACAGAATGCAATTATCGAGTATTTCAAGGAAGGAACACTGCCAGGAGCAGACGATTCTAGCTCCATGGCGAATACTACATCAGGTCCACAAATAACAGACGCTCAAGAACATCTGTTTTAAATCATCTAACAGCACTAAGGAAATATAATGCCCAAATATAACGCCTCATCGCAAAAAAATGATAACGCGCCTGATTTTACACCATTAGAAAATTTACTTGTCATGGATTTTGCGCAACTACGGGCCGTAGAATGTGAAGGAGGACGTTGTGCCTCTGATGAGGCAATAAATCTTTTTGTCAGTAATTTACTTGTTTTTTTTTCTCAATTTCAGGAAAAGCCCAGTAAAGAGATAATTGCAAATTATAAAATTCTTATGGATCAAATAGTATCTAAAATTAATGAAGCTGAGTACGCATATGCTTTAGCCAAATACATGCTTACGGATCCTCAACAAGCTGAACTAATGGCTGAATGCATGCGTCTAAAAAGCTTTCAAGGCTTACCAATCAGAATGCAATATTGGGCTGCTTCACCCATTTGGGGAGATCCAATACGTAATGAGCAATGTCAGATTCAGGCCGTAAAACATTTAGACAAATGGGCTGATTTTGTTAAATCACCCAATGGTAATCAATTTTATGCCCGCAAAAATAAAGCTTCTTTGGCGATAATCCATGAAGACATAGAAGACATAGAAGACATAGAGGATCATGGAGCTCAAGCAAGACTAGACTCCCCTAATTAAAAAATATAGCTCGTATGTAGCGAAGCGGAATGGGGCATCACTATCCCCACTGCCATTAAGTTAAGAGATTTTGTCATTCCCGCGAAGGCGGGAATCCATCCCTGACTCAGGCTAGGAGCAATGGGAAAAATGGATCCCCCGCCTTTGCGGGGACGACAGTCTTACCTTAACTTAATGGTAGTGATCAGTACCCCCTCATTCCGCTTCGCTGCATACGGGCTAGGACAAGCTAGCTAGCCAATGCATCCGTTGCTGCAATATAAGTCAAAACCTAGATCGCGGGCCACCGCTTCGTATGTAATCATACCCATATGCACATTTAAACCATTCAACAAGTGTCCATCCCATAGTTCGGTAAATAGAGCACCAGCACGTTTAGCTTTTTCAAAATTAATTTCTCAGGTTTATTTTCAAATGCTGAAATGGTTTTCTGCTTCAACCCAACCAAGCTCCCAACCTGCGACTGAGTTTAAGTTTTTTACGCTGACTCTTAGCAAGCAACGCAAACTATTGAGGTGAGCGAATAAATGCCACAAAGAGCTCCTTAGAATGATTTAATCCCTTGTAGAGGGTTGATGTGGTCAAGCAATTTGATACACACTAGTTAAGCGACTTTTTTAAATTGCAT
>CAZYME010000029.1:0-29817 GCA_964648115.1 uncultured Legionella sp. | reverse complement strand
TTTGATCTACCCTCACCTGCCCTGTCGGGCATCCTCTCCCATCAATGGGAGAGGATGCCCGACAGGGCGGATGAGGGGTGATTAAAAATTTATATCACTACCCTCTCAAAATTACGTTATTTGTAAAACTACTACGTAAATAAAACCCTCTCGGCATCGTCAGTATTTTGTTTCCTACATCATCAAATCCATAACAAAGTGATTTTCCATTCGCAGCTTTAGGCCTTACTTGTAAGTAATCCCCCATACCCGCATGAATTTCAGCAAGCTGCCCTGTACTAATCATAAAGACAAAGTCCAACCAATCCTTCGCCAGAGTAGCCTCCTCATCAGCAGAAGGAGACCATATTACTCCTCGCCCTATTCGTCTATCTGGAAACGCTATAGTTGTATCACCTTCAATCGGTAACCATAGCACTCGTTTTAATTTGGCAAAGCACTGTGATGTTTCCCATGTCTGGTGATGAATTGTCAGTAAAGGAATAGTGGTTACAAAGGTGGATTCTTTGGGTTTTCCCAAATTGCCAATGGGTAATGTTTTTAACTCTATACCGAGAGAACAAAAATCAGGAGCTGATTTATTCCCGGCTGTGGCACCTAATGCCCATTCAATAGCTTGGCCTGCCCACCCTTTACGCTGTAGGGGATTAAGTGGAATAGAAAGCCCTAAAATAGTTGCTAATTGGGCAAAACTCAAACCCTCAATCGCTTGGCATCGCTCTAGGAGTTCAGCCTCGCTCCTCAAGGTTTGCTTTTCTAACACTGTCATCCTGATCGCTCTCTTTTGTTAACTCAACATGCATGGGTGGTATTGGCGGCTTAATGCCCGCGGCTTTGAATTGGGCCATAATTGCAAATAATACCTTTGAGCGAATTTCAACACGCGTATACAACTGCACATTAATAAAATAACGAATTTCAAACCCAACTAATGCGTCGTCAATTTGTGTAAGCAATACTTGAGTAGGAGGATCGTTTAATATTTCCGGTATAATGGCCAGCACATCGAATATCAACTGTTGAACGGTGCCAGGATCATCATCGCGGCTAACTTTGATAGGAACTACCGTTCTCACCACACTATCTTGATGCGTCCAATTGGTAAATGGCTTGTTAAATGTCTCTGCGTTCGGAATCAGAACCTCCATGTTATCCCATGAAGAAACACGCATGGAACGAATACCAATATGAGCAACGCGCCCTTCATACTCGCCTAAAGTAATTAAATCACCCTCACGAACCGGGCGCTCAATTAATAGCATGATACCGCCTACAATATTATTGGCAAAATCTCGCAAACCAAAACCCATACCAACAGCAAGTCCGCCGAGTACCATCGACATGCCACTAAAATCTAGACCAAGCACGCGTAATGTAATGAAGCTACCCAATAGAATAACTGCATATTGCGTAAATACAGAGAGGCTGTGACGAACCCCCACATCCCTAGTATTACGATATAACCAGCGATAACAAAATTCGCGCGTCCATTTGGACATCCAAATAAAAACACAAAGAAGAAATAGGAATTTCAGGATACTAATAAGTGTAATGTGGATACCAGAAACATCTATTAAGGAATGATGCCCAAACTGATGCAGACTATCCATAATAAAATCATCTGCATACCAACCAAATACTTGAAACAAAACAACGATACTTACTAAAAATAGCGCAACCCGCAAAATTTTATCCAGAGGCTTTAAGAGCACCTCTATCCATAACCAACCATTTTGTAATGAGGAAATCATCCACTCCGACAGCAACCCCAAAATATCAAAAATCAAGCCACGCACCAGAATATACCCAGTAATCAGCAACACTAAATAAGCTTGATAACGGCTCATAGTCCAGGCTAAATTAATGTACCCAACTAAACCGATTAGAGCCGTTGTCAATAAAATCAGAGGAACCAGTATTGCCAATAAAGAGATAGCATTTTGAAAATACCGTTTTTTAGTTATCAATATTGGCCGTAATAAAGAAGGGATAACGTCTCTGCTTTTCCATACCACCAATGAGACTGCCAAAAGGAATAGCATGAACAAGCGGCTGAAAATATCCTGCAATAACAATTGCAGAGGAAGTTGTCGGCTAAGAACCATGAACGCGGTTGTCCAGGCACCCACTAGCAACAACCATTTCAAACGATAATATAATTTTACATCTTGTCCTGATGAGTCGCTGATGCGTTCTAATAATGCTAAGCGCGCAATTTGGATTAAGGTACGAAATATCAGCCAAACCAATAATAAATTAACAAGCAGCTCAAAACTTGCAAAAGGAATATTGTTTAAAAAAAATGTTGTAATAATGGCTGTTAGAATCGCAAGATAAGGCATGTTTCTGTAGAGTAAAATCAAGATCCCATCATAAAGATGCGCAGATAATCTTGAGCGCTCTTTGTCTTGAATAGCTACACGCAATAGACTACTTAGCGCCACAGCAACAACTAGAATCAGCGCCATGCTAAACCAATAAAATACTACCGGCCAATAGTCCTTCCACACGTAGTGGTCACAGACTTTGACCGCTAACGATTTAATGTAGTTATAGAACTTGATAGGTATTAGTGATAACTGACTGGCAATTGAGGGCCAGCTATCCATATGATATTCGACTAAATTCTGACGGACTGATAGCTGTTTTTTTAACTGTGCTTGTTTATCTTCAAGATTTTTTTGCAACATTTTTTGTTGCACTGTGATTTGCTGTAGACGCAGAGCCGCTGTTTTTTGAATAGCTAAAAAATGCTGCTTTAAATCATTTCTAGGCAAGGAAGCTTGTTCACTTTTTAATGACTCCACCATCTTTTTTAAAGGCGGTAACATCAAGGATAACTGATAAATTGCATTTTTATATGTTTCTGTTACTGATTGCAGCGTCTTAATATCTTGGTTTCTTATCAACAGATACTCCGCTGTGATAAGCTTTTTCTGCAATTCAAGCTCGGTAATACGATATTGTATAAGGATGATTGCTTGGTTGTTTAGCAGTAATTTTTCTTCTTTGTTGAGTGTTGTGTTAAAGCTTTCATCTGATTTTTTTTCTTGTTGTAATTCAACATTTTTGCGATACAACTTGCCCCGCGCTTCTTCAAGCACGCTGACTCTTTTATTTAAATCATCTAAGCGTTTTTTCTCAGCAACTTTTGCCTGCCATACGTCTATTTGGCGACTTTCATCCAATAATGCGAGCTGATACCGACGAGCAAGCGACAAGTTATCAGAAATGAGCTCTATCGTTTTATTGTTAAACTCATTGAGTGTATTAAGTTTGCTAATTTGCTCTTGTGTCGCTACTTCTTCAGATTTCTCAACAGGTGATTGTTGTAAATGTTTTTTCCGAGAAGCGATGTTTTGCTGTTGTTTGCGTTGATTAACCAGAAAGCTGTTCAGACTGTCAATCTTAGCATTGATGAGTGCTGACATGGATTTATTCTGGTTTTTTCGCAGCGATAAAGTATCTTGATCGACAGGTTGTTTTCCAAGAGATAGCTTAATTTCGTTGTTGGCAACCGTTAGGTTAGTTTTTTCTTGAGAGAGATATTGAACCAATTTAGCAGTGCTATCATTATCATCCAGCTGGGCAGCACTCGTTAAAGCCGGATAGACCGAGAGCAAACAAGAAAGCACTAGTAGCCGTAAAAATATCGTCTTTGCGAACGAAGTGAAGCAATCCAGCTTCTTTAAAGGCCACTGGATTGCTTCGCTAACGCTCGCAACGGCAATTTTTTTTATGGACACTTTGATAATCCATATATTCTGTTGCCTGATACTGCACAGACGGTTTTAATAAAAATAACCAAGGCAGAGATTATCCCCGGAATATCAACTGCCCTTATTCGGTGCAAGGCGTATCCCCAATTCACTGAGTTGCGCCTGGCCAACAGTAGCCGGCGCATTTGTTAATAAACAAGCGGCTGATTGCGTCTTTGGAAATGCAATAACATCACGAATAGAGGTTGATGATGTCAGTAGCATAGCCAGGCGATCCATTCCGAGTGCAATACCTCCATGTGGCGGGCATCCAAAATCCAAAGCATCTAGCAAGAAACCAAATTTATCTTTAGCTTCATTTTCCCCTATACCCAATAATTCAAACACGGTTTTTTGCATTTGGGGCTGATGAATACGAATAGAACCCCCGCCTATTTCATAACCATTAATTACAATATCATAGGCCTTTGCTAACGTATCTTTAGGATTAGCGCGCAGAGATTCAGCTGATAGATTTTGCGGGGCTGTGAACGGATGATGCATAGCCTGAAGCCTATCGCTGCCGCTTTCGCTTTCAAACATAGGCCAATCAATAATCCACACTAACTGCCAACCGGATGATAATAAATTGCAATCTTGGCCTAACTTAATGCGTAAGGCTCCCATGGATTCATTCACTACCTGTTCTCTGTCTGCACCAAAGAAAATAACATCGCCTGTTTGTGCATCCATACGATCAAGAATAGCTTCAACATGCTCCTCAGAAAGGAATTTGATAATAGGCGATTGCAGGCCCTGTAGACCCTGCTGCCTATCATTGACTTTGATATAAGCTAAGCCTTTGGCGCCGTAAATACCTACAAACTCACCATAACCATCTAATTCCTTGCGGCTTAGCGTGCAACCGTTAGGTAGTTTTAAAGCAGCTACTCGCCCCTTTGGATCATTTGCTGCTGCCGCAAATACATTAAAACTGCAATCACGCACCAAATCAGCGATATCAACCAATTCCAATGGGTTGCGTAAATCAGGCTTATCACTGCCAAAACGGCTCATAGCCTCAGCGTATGTCATAGTTGGCAATTTTTCAGGCAATTTAACATCGAGGATGTCTAGGAACACTGCTTTTAAAAGTCCCTCAATCAATTGCATAATCACTGGCATATCAATAAATGCCATTTCAATATCAAGCTGAGTAAATTCTGGTTGGCGATCAGCTCGTAAATCTTCATCACGAAAGCACCGAACAACTTGATAATACTTGTCAAAACCCGACATCATGAGTAATTGTTTAAATAGTTGTGGCGATTGGGGCAATGCATAAAACTGCCCTGGATGAACACGTGACGGCACTAAGTAGTCACGAGCACCTTCCGGGGTGGCTTTGGTTAACATGGGGGTTTCGATATCAACAAACCCTTGCGCGTTAAGATAGCTGCGAATACAACGCACTAAATTGTGTCTTAAGATCAAATTATGCTGCATATCAGTGCGACGCAGATCAAGGTAGCGATAACGATAACGTAAGTCTTCATTCACAAATTGATGTTCATCTGGTAAAAACGGCGGTGTTTGCGCCTGATTCAAAATTTCGAGTTGGGTACCGACTATTTCAATACGCCCCGTTGGCAACTTATCATTAACCATCCCTGCAGGACGCGGCCTAACCGTACCTGTAACACGTACGACAAATTCATGACGCAGCTTCTCAGCGATAGAAAAAACCTCAGTTAGCTCAGGCTCATAAACCACCTGCACCAATCCCGAACTGTCTCTAATATCAAGAAAAATAACGCCACCATGATCGCGGCGATTATGCACCCAGCCACATACTGTCGTTGTAGCATCTATCATCGCTTCGTTAACATCTGAGCAATAGTGTGTTCGCATAAAAGTCCGCCTTATTTTCGTATCGCAAATGCAGCCGGATTATCTGGCTGCATCATCCCCAGGGAAATAATAAATTTTAACGCCTCATCAATCGTCATTGATAACTCAAGGACGTCAGATTTAGGCACCATCATCAGAAATCCTGATGTAGGATTCGGTGTGGTAGGTATAAAAATAGACACCATTTCGGTATCCATATGGCCATTGACAACAGAATTGCTAACACCGGTTTGAAAGGCCATGCTCCACATGCCTTTTCTAGGGTATTCGACCAAGAGCACCTTTCGAAAAGCTTGGCTATTAGTCCCTAGAACAGCTTGTATCACTTGTTTGCTTGTATTATATATCGAGCGAATAAATGGAATTTTATCTAAGAGTAACTCACTCCAAATGACTAAGCGTTGGCCGAAAAAATTAGTGGCTACCAGCCCCGTGCATAACAACAATATTAATGAAATAACCACGCCTAATCCCGGTAAACGGAAACCAAGTAATTGTTGAGGCTGATAAGCATGGGGTAGAAGCGATATGCTTTTATCGAGTAATTCCACAATAAAACTAAGAATACCAAACGTGGCTAAGATTGGCAGCCAAACAACTAAGCCTGCTAATAAATACCTACGAATGGATATATTTTTCAATCGCTCTCACCTTTGGTAGTAACGCTCGAGCTAGTCGAAGGTTCGGTTTTTGTTTTATCAGCGGCTTTTGTATCTGATGACGCGGAATTATCGGATTTTTGCTCAGGTTTCCCTTTGTTTTTAAAATCAGTAGCGTACCAACCACTTCCTTTAAGCTGAAACCCAGCTGCAGACACTAAACGCTCAACGGTATTTTTAGAACACTCTGGGCACTTTTTAATTTGCTCATCATTTAATTTTTGCAGTACATCAAATTTGTGATGACAAGCAGTGCACTGGTATTCATAAATTGGCATCGATAACACTCCACACATTTAAAATGGCTAAAATAAAACCAATAATATAGCGTGCGATTATAGCTAAGAATACGATGAACAACAACACAGCGGGTGGGTCAAACACCATTGATACAAAGTACTTCTCCATTAATTCCTTGCGAATGAGTGATCGTTGTTAATAATGGGGCTTTTAATTTTTCTGACAGGGTTTTTATATTTTCTGGTAATACTAGCATCTCCCTATCAATACAATTGGCTATCCACCCTACACAGTTAATTCTATGCGTATTTATTACAGACTCAGTGAGTAGCGCGTGGTTTAAACAGCCTAGGCGCATACCTACGACAAAAATTACTGGGATTTGACTTAGCAATAAAACATCCAGCCAAGTTTCGATATTATTTAGGGGAGACATTAGCCCCCCTGCACTTTCAATCAATAAGTAATCATTATCAGAAAATGCGGGATCATTACAAAAATCCGCAATGGCTTGAGCAGATATAAATTGACCGGCTTCCTCCGCAGCAAGATGAGGAGAGATAGGTGGCTTGAAAAGCCATCGGCAAATTGGGTGGTGATTATGGCTATTGTGGTGTTGTAAATGAAGCACGTCTTGGCTAATCAATTGACCATCTTGCTCTATACAGCCACTGGCGACAGGCTTTATTGCTTGAGCACGCTTACCTCTTTTTTTAAAGTAATCCAATAATTGGCAGGTCACATAGGTCTTGCCACAATCAGTATCAGTACCAATAATAAAATAACGTTTCATTGTAAAAATTCCTCTAAAGCAGTAATAAACTCATCTGTATGTGACAAAAACGGTGCATGGGCAGCTTTGGGGAACATGGTGTAATGAAAATGCGGATAAATAGTCTGCATCGTTATCATAGTCGTGCGGGGAACTATGGCATCCAAACGTCCAAACATATAGCACACTGGGTGGTTGAGCTGGGTGAGGTTTTGGCGTAAATCCCAGGTCATTAGCAAATCAAGACCTTCTCGTAGACCATGTAAAGAAGGTGGATGGCCTGAGAATATTTTTTGTCCTTGCAGCTGCAATGTAATGAACTCTTGTAGTGTTTGCTGAGGATTGCTCGCTAAGGCTTGGTAAAAGTCGTTGAAGACTTGAGTAACAACTCCGGGCCATTCAACCTGTCTAATAAAATAGGGAGACGAGGTGACGTTAATCAGGTGGGTGATATGTTCGGGTTCTTCAATGGCTAACCTTGTTGCCATTAAACCACCCATCGACCAGCCAAGTAATGCGAATTTTTTTGGTAAGCATTTCAACAGAGCCGGTTTAAACGCTTCCCATTGCATGTTTGGGGTTAAACCAAAGCCGGGTAAATCTACTAGGTAGAGTTGATATCGGTTGGTTAGTTCGGGTAATAAGGGATGCCAAATTTGAGAGTCGAATCCCCAGCCGTGGAAGAGGACTAGGGGGGTGCCTTTGCCTTTGCCTTGGATTTGGATGTGGGGAGTGTTCATTATGTCCTCAAAGCAATTAAATGTAGGTTGGGCCCATGGTCCAACAGCGCACAAAGTGCCACATTATGAGATGTCATGTTTGGTGGCGCTTCGCGCAGTGTTGGGCCATGGGCCCAACCTACTTTGATGCAGGAATTCAAATAAACGATCAATATGCTCCGGCTCGTGGTGGTAATTTAAAATAACTCGTAGGCCTGTTTCTTGTTTACTGACTGTTGGTTGGCGCATGGGCAAGCAGAGAATGGAGTGCTCAAGCAGCTTATCAGCGAAGTGCTGTGCACGGTGGGGGCATCCTAATTGCAGCTGTTGAATTGGTGATTGTGAATCACGCCATTTAAGAGGTGAGTTATTAATCGCCGCTCGAAAATATTTGATGAGTTCCGCTAGTTTTTTTCGCCGATCATCAGCGCCTCTTAGGACCTCTAAAGTTTCTAATAAACCATAAGCTACTGCAGGACTTATCGCAGTAGAGTAGGTCTGGGGTCGAGCCGACTGCAGTAAAGCATCAATCCAAGCACCCTGCCCCGCAACAATGGCTCCGCTTGCCCCATATGCCTTCCCTAATGGAATAACCCTTAATGGGATCTCAGCTTGTGTTAGTTGGTGATGTACAACTGACCCGAGACCCTGATGGCCAAGGATACCAAAAGCATGGGCTTCGTCGACTATGAGATCATGGCCTAATTGAGCAATCTCGTTTAGAGGCGCACACTGCCCACTCATGCTAAAAGTACCCTCTGTTATAATTGCTAGCTGATCTACGTCCCGCGGCTTGTTTGCAGGATCCAGCGATGCAGCTAGATTCCTGGATCCCGCGGACAAGCCGCGGGACGTAGGGGTGGGAGTGTTTAGGGGAGAACAAATTGTTTTAATTTTTGCAGCTAAATCAACCACGTTATTATGTAAATAACGGGAGTAAGACGCGCGTGATAATTGCAGACCATCATAGGTAGAAGCGTGCACGCTTTTGTCGATTAAAATATGGGTATCAAAACGAGCTAATAATCCAGTAACACTCAAATTAGCAGCGTATCCTGACGAAAATAATATGCAATCATCTACGTTTAAGGCATCAGCAAACGCCTTTTCGAGCGCGTTGTGTGTGGCATGATAACCACACACAACCATGGAACCGCCGCTGCCTGTTGGATATCGCTCAAAACCGGCTTGATAAGCATTTTTTATGCGCGTATCGGAGGTTAGAGAAAGGTAATCGCTGCTGCTGAAATTAATAATACCATTGTTAGTAGTATTAACTCGGCGTCGGCGATGGAGCCCTTGTTGTACAAGCGTTGCGGAATATTCCTTTAACTTGCTAGTTAAGAGCCCCCTCACTCTAGCCCTCTACCCGAGGAGCGAGGGAATGTTCGGCGCAAGAATGTCCGGCCTTCTTGGAGCACGAAACAAAACTCCCCTCGCCCCCTTGGGGGAGAGGGGGATTCACACCACCACTCTGTGCACATAACCCCAACTTCTCAAACAGCACCTTATCTTTTTCCCTCTGAGGATTTTCTTCCGTCAATAACTTATCGCCAATAAACACCGAATTAGCGCCTGCAAAAAAACAAAGCGCTTGTAATTCATCGCTCATTTCCGTACGGCCCGCCGTCAAACGAACCGCACTTTTGGGCATTAATAATCTAGCCGTAGCAATGGTACGCACTAACTCAATACCCTCAACTTGCGGTTTTTTTCCAAGTGGCGTGCCTTCAACAGGAATTAAACGATTAATAGGCACACTCTCTGGCGGCTCTTCAAGATTAGCTAGCGTTAACAAAAATTCAATTCGATCTTCACGGGTTTCACCTAATCCTAAAATTCCACCACAACATACATTTATACCTGCATTACGTACGTTTTCTAATGTTTCCAAACGATCGCTAAATTTGCGTGTTGTAGCAACTTTTGCATAATAACTAGGAGAGGTATCAATATTGTGATTGTAATAGTCCAAACCTGCGGTTTTTAACTCTCCCGCTTGCTCAGGTGACAGCATACCTAAAGTCATACACGTCTCAAGCCCCATCCCTTTCACACCAGCAATCATCGCCGCTAACTCTGGCATAGCTTTATCAGGAGGGCAACGCCAAGCAGCGCCCATGCAAAAGCGAGTCGCACCACCCTCTTGCGCTGCGCGTGCGCTAGCCAATACTTGCTCAACACTCATCAGTTTTTCTTTTTCAACATGGGTTTTATGATGGCCACTTTGCGAGCAATATCCACAATCCTCAGGGCATGCTCCGGTTTTTATACTCAGCAACGTTGCCAGCTGTAACGTATTTGCTGGGTGATGTAACAAATGCGTTGTATGCGCCGCGTACAACAAATCATTAAAAGGTTGCTCATAAATAGCGGTAACGCTCTCAATAGTCCATCTAGTCAAATCTAACCCCTGTTTTTTATTCTTATTGAACATGATAGAGTCCCAACATCGATTGTCAACCAAAAAATCATAGAATGGTTAACCACGACGAGCTTTTCCGACAAGATTTAAAACACGTTTGGCACCCCTGCACCCAAATGAAAGACTTTGAACAGCATCCACCTTTGGTGGTGCATGAAGCTAAAGGCAGCTACCTCTATACAGATCGTGGCCCTATTATTGATGCTATTTCTAGTTGGTGGTGTAAATCGCTGGGGCATGGTTTTCCTGCTGTTACCGAGGCAATCAATAAACAGCTTAAATGTTTTGAGCATGTGATAGGCGCTGACACAACCTATCCTGCAATGGTTGAGCTGGCACAAAATCTTGCGGAAATCAGCAGTCTGCAACATGTGTTTTTTGCTAGCGATGGATCAAGTGCTGTAGAAATCGCTATGAAGCTCGCACTGCATGGTGCGCAACGTCAAGGCTACACAACCCGCAACCAATTCATCGCACTGCAAAATAGCTACCATGGCGAAACATTAGCAACACTTAGCATCAGTGATTTGGGGCTTTATAAAAAACCTTTCACAGGGTTTGGGCCAGAATGCCATTTTTTACAACAGGTGCCCTATGTTGCAAATCTGGATGAGCCCTTGTCACATAACTGTGAACATGTATGGCCGTTGATAAAGAAACAGCTTGAAGCTGTTAAAGCAAAGGTTTGTGCCATTATTGTTGAACCAATCATTCAAGGTGCAGGAGGAATGCGCTGTTATAGTGCTGATTTTTTACGTAGATTAAACTCATGGGCAAAAGAGAATAATATCTATTTGATTGCTGATGAAATAATGACAGGGTTAGGTCGAACCGGGAAATGGCTAGCATGTCACCACGCAGGAATTGTTCCTGATATGATCTGTTTATCAAAAGGGCTAACTTCCGGAGCCCTTCCATTAAGCTGCGTGTTAATAGACAACCCCATTTATGAGCTGTTTTATAATGTATCCTCCGAAAATTCATTTCTTCATTCGCATACTTACAGTGGCAACCCATTGGCTGTGAGTGCAGCCCTTGCGACGATAAAAGTCATGCGCTCTGAAAATATTAACCAACAAGCAGAAGAGCTTAGCACATGTATGCTGAAGCACTTTTCTGCAATTGCTGAGCAAACAGGCAAAATAACTAATATACGCTCTGTCGGTGCAATCGTTGCTGGCGATTTAGAGAATATAGAATCTCAACATATTAGCTCCCAGATTCGACATGCCGCCCTCTCAAGAGGGGCACTATTACGTCCATTAGGAAACACGTTATACTGGTTGCCACCTCTCACAACCGATACAGAGACTATTGAGAAATTAGCAGAGATCACACTACACTCAATAAAGGATGTGTATAAGACATGTTAGGAGTTCAGGATGAACAAATACCTTATGATGCTCTTACCCCTATGTATGATAAAACCTGCATGGGCAGATGATGATAGCTACTGGCAGTGTGCAGCTCAGGATGCCCAGCAAAAGCAATGGGTAGTTAAAAGCCCTTATGAGCGTGTAGCAACCACTAAAGCATTTGAGGCTTGTAAAAAGCAAAGTGTTGCCCCCTTGAGCTGTAAAATCCCTAAAGAAAATTGTGATTACTTTTCAAATGGACTAAATACACGCCCTATGTGGCGATGCTTGGCTTTGGATCAAATGTCCAAACCCTGGTGGAGTGAGGTTCACTCTAATAGAGACGATGCTGCCTTGGAATCTAAAGATTTTTGTCATAAACATAGCTCTATGCCAGAGAGTTGTTATATTAATTTAATGACGTGTAAAAATTTAAACGAGAGACTATAAACTGTGTATTGCGTTGGGTTAACAGGCAATATTGCTAGTGGGAAATCTACGGTAGCCGCTTATTTTGCCAACCTTGGTATTGATGTGATTAGCGCGGACAAGATAGCGAAAGAACTCACAACCAGCGCGCAGCCAGCATTTCAGGGCATTGTAAATCATTTTGGTCAGGCTATTTTAACTAAGACGGGTGAATTAGACCGACGTTATTTACGCCAATTGATTTTTAAGAATCCTGTTGAGCGGATATGGCTGGAGCAATACCTTCATCCTATGATTCGAAAGCAAGTTGAAATTCAGGCTCTAGCATCTAAGTCTCCTTACTGTCTTATTGAAATTCCTTTGTTAAGGGATCGGGCTTTGTATCCTTATTTGAATCGCGTTTTATTGGTTGAGGCAGAAACTGAGCAACAGATAGAACGGCTGGCAACAAGGGATAATAGTTCTAAAGCAGATGCTTTGGCTATTTTAGCTACTCAAGCGGACGCGGTTACTCTTCATAAGTTAGCGGATGATATTTTGACAAATTCAGGTTCGTTGGTAGAGCTACAGGAAAAAGTTGTGGAGTTGCATATGAGGTATTTACAAGTAGTTGTGTCCATATAGCCCGTATTATCTTCTTCCCCGTTCGTGATGAGGAGAGCAACACTGCCATTAAGTTAACGAAAGATTGTCGTCCCCGCGAAGGCGGGGATCCATTTCTCCCATGGCTCCTAGCCAGAGTCAGGGATGGATTCCCGCCTTCGCGGGAATGACAAAATCTCTTAACTTAATGGCAGTGGGGAGGAACGGGTCCCAATCCACGTTATTTTTAAAATACGTTTTTTTTATTTATTTTTAAAATACGCATACAAATCATCAAAACCACCAATATGCTGGTCGTCAATAAAAATTTGGGGGACGGTACGCCGTCCGGAACGGGCTATCATTTTCTCACGCTCTGCATCATCTAAGTCGACACGGATTTCTGTATATGTGTAACCTCGTTCTTGCAAAAGCCGCTTGGCTTGAACACAGTAAGGACAGGTGGCTGTTGTATAGATCAAGGTATTTTGCATAATTATCTCCAATATTTCAAATAGTTACGTCAGTGGGGCAAAAAACTCGGCAATATCTGCATCGGTCAATGCCATATTTTCGGTAATATTGCTCGACAAGATCCCCTCAAACAATTGGCGTTTTTTTGCTTGCATGCCCAAAATCGCCTCCTCAACGGTGCCAGCGCTAATTAATTTGTAAACAAAAACAGGGTTCTCCTGACCAATACGATGGCTTCGATCTGTCGCCTGATCTTCTACCGCAGGATTCCACCAGGGATCATAATGAATCACCGTGTCGGCGCGGGTTAGGTTCAACCCCGTTCCGCCGGCTTTTAAGCTAATTAAAAAGATAGGCGCTTTGCCTGCTTGGAAATCACGCACAACCGCTTGCCTATTTTTAGTTTGGCCGGTTAATTGCAAATATGGGTACTGACGTGCAATCAATTCAGCTTCGATTAATTTGAGCATGGAGGTAAATTGTGAAAAAACTAAAACATGCCTGCCCTCTTCCATTAAGTTATCTAATAACTCCATTAAACTGTTCAGTTTTACTGATGTCCCATGCGCCATAGACGCTTCTGGCAAAGATAATAATCGTGGATCACAACATACTTGTCTTAGCTTTAGCAGCGCATCTAGCAAAACGATATGACTCTTCCCAAACCCTTGACTAGCGATTGCCTCACGCACTTTTTTCTCCATACTCATGCGAATAGCTTCATATAAATCTCGCTGCGTACCTGTGAGTTCAAGCATGCGTGTCATTTCCGTTTTATCGGGCAATTCTCGTGCTACTTGATTCTTGGTTCTCCTTAACATAAAAGGACTAACTCTTCGCACCAACAACTGGCGTTTTTCAAGATCTGCGTTTTTCTCAATTGGAACTCTAAAATATTGACGAAATTGCTTGGTGTCGCCTAATAACCCTGGCATTAAAAAGTGGAATAATGACCACAGCTCACCCAAGTGATTCTCAAGGGGTGTACCGGTCAGACATAACCGATGTGTACCACGAAGCTGTTGCACAATTTGCGTGGTTTTAGTCCGCGCATTTTTTATCGATTGGGCTTCATCCAGAATTAAATAGTAAAAGTGATAATCTAAAAACCGTAATTTATCCCGTTGTATTAAGCCATAGGTAGAAATAACCAAATCATAATCATCAAAATTATCGCTGTGACGATCTGAACCGTGAAAAACTAACACTCTTAATTCGGGGGTAAACCGCTTTGCTTCATCATACCAATTCCAAACTAAGCTAGTCGGAGCAATAATTAAGCTTGCCTTAGTAATACGGCCCTGCTCTTTTTCGGATTGCAGATGCGCCAACGTTTGTACTGTTTTACCTAAGCCCATATCATCGGCCAGGACGCCACCAAATTGGTTTTTTCGCAAACATTGCAACCAATTTAAACCTTGCTGCTGATAATCACGTAACTCAGTTTGTAAACCCTTAGGCACTTCAACAACTGGCAGCGTCGTAAACGTTGTTAACTGCTGTAATTGAGCTTGTAGCCCTGTTGTACCATTCCACCGTGCTGCGGTTGCAGTCATCGCCTGCTCAATTTCCTGCATTAATAACAACTGATAACGGTTAATCGGAATATCGGCGTTGGCTTTAGTGACTTGCCTTCCATATTGCAACAACAAACGCAGTAGCGGTTTAATACGTCCTAATGTAATTTGTAAAACTTTACCCTCACCCACCGGTAATTTTACTAGTCTGTTATCGGGTAGATACTCCAGTGTTTCATAGTCCATACGGTTAATTAAATCGACTACTAAAGGTACAATGCTCACGGGTTTATTATTAACAAGTATGCCAAGTTGATATGCAAAAAAATCTTGGCCATTCTCATCAAGCTCGGAATACCATTCAGCATCATCCGCATCAATAATTTCTTCAGGAGTATGCCTAGTGCGCCAATCATTTTTTTCAGAATCGGCTAGTGTGGCTGTCGGACCACGATGCTCTTTAGCTTGTAATTCATATAAACAGGCGACAGCATGTTTACAGCTAAGTCGGTACTGGCACGTGCATCGAGATGGGCTTGTGGGCCACATTTTCAAATCCATGTGTACATCATAAATTTGACTTGAGCTACCTTTAACCCGCGCTTTAAGAAGACCATCGCTTAGGCGCACACTAAGAACATGCCCCTTCTGCTGATAATCTTGTCCACGCGTTAATACGGCAGGGGGAAATACATCTACCATTTTTAGGAGCGCAGATTTCAACATAAACATTCAACCAAAATAGTTATTTTTCTAAACCAAACAACCATTTTAACTAAAAATAGCGATTGATGCTTAAATTAATATAAAATACATTCATCATTGTTCGTTAAATCGACTTCAAAATGCCGCAAACGCTATCCATACTCATGGCTCAAATCAATCCTACTGTGGGTGCTATTACTGATAATACTGCAAAAATAATTGATATTATTCAAAAACATGATGGCAACCATGACCTTATTGTTTTCCCTGAATTAGCACTGAGCGGGTATCCTCCTGAAGATCTTCTTTTTCGTGAGGAATTTTTTTTTCAAATCGATAAAGCGTTGAAAGAAATTCAGGATAATACGCGTAATTGCCATGTTATTGTTGGGCATCCAACGCTTGAGAAAGGCCAATGCTACAACGCTGCTAGCATCCTGTTTAATGGCGAACGTATCGCGCTTTATTATAAACAACATTTACCTAACTACGGTGTGTTTGATGAGCAACGTTATTTTACCAGCGGTAAAGCCCTTCCCTGTCTATTCACTATCAAAAATTATCAATTAGGCCTTTGTATTTGCGAAGATCTATGGCAACCAGGCCCTGTTGATCAACTTATCAACGGTGGTGCTGAAATATTAGTATCTATCAATGCATCGCCATTTGATGAAAGTAAATACGCTTTGCGTGAATCTGTCCTCAAAGCATGGGCCAAACAAGGTATAGCTGTAATCTACGTTAACCAGATAGGCGGGCAAGACGAGCTGTTATTCGATGGCCAATCTATAGCGCTAGATAATGCAGGTAACATTTGTGCCCGCTCACCCGCATTTGTAGAGCATCTAGAAACAGTAAAAATAAATGGGGGTAAGATTCAGGCTAACATTGCCCCTTTACTGACTAAAGAGGCATTAATTTACCAAGCATTAATATGTGGTCTCAGAGATTATGTAGAAAAGAATCATTTTCCAGGCGTACTCCTGGGTTTATCAGGCGGCATTGATTCAGCACTGGTTTTAGCCCTCGCAGTAGATGCGTTGGGTGCCTCGCGTGTACATGCAGTACTAATGCCCTCTCGTTATACCGCAAACATGAGTACAGAAGACGCAGAACAACAAGCAGATGCCATGGGCGTCCATCACACAACGCTTCCTATAGAGCCTGCTTTTCAGGCGGTGCTAACCACACTGGCCAGCCCTTTCAAAGGCTTGGCTCCGGATACAACGGAAGAGAATTTGCAGGCACGGATCCGTGGTATGTTATTAATGGCACTTTCCAATAAAACTGGAAATATGTTGCTTAGTACCAGCAATAAAAGTGAAACTGCAGTAGGCTATTGCACACTTTACGGCGATATGGCTGGAGGTTTTTCTGTGTTGAAAGATGTCTTGAAAACAACGGTATATGAGCTGGCATATTATCGTAATACACTTTCCCCCATCATACCTTTGCGAGTCCTTACGCGCGCGCCTTCCGCTGAACTCGCTAGCAACCAAACAGATCAGGATAGCCTGCCTGATTATGCTACCCTAGATGGCATTATTACAGCTTATATGGAAGAGAATCTGGGTGCAGATAAAATTATCAATAAAGGCTATAAAACAGAGGATGTTTTGAAAGTGATAAAATTAATAAAACACAATGAATATAAACGCCGTCAAGCACCACCCGGCGTGAAAATTAGCCAACGAGCCTTTGGGCGAGATTGGCGGCAACCTATTACCTCGGGGTTTAATGGGTAATTTCGCATGAAAAAGACACTCTACCTAGTAATAATAAGTTGCCTTTATACCAAAATTACTTTCGCTGTACCCCATAACACCATTAATACTGACGAAGGCAGTGGGGCACCTATTTCAACACTCAACGCCGATACTTTATCTAAAAAAAATTGGGCTTTTAGTCAAAGAACTGAATTCTACCATACTACTCCATTATCAGACTCCACATTACTAGAATCACCCAATTTTGAAAGCCAGACAGGGTTGTTGATTAACTATCTCATGCTAGGCTACGGAGTGACGGAGAATATAACCTTTGGGATAAACTTTCCCATCCAAAATGGTTTTCAATTTCGAGGTTTACAGATGGGGGATGAAACCTCATCACCTGTTATTTCTAATTTTGGGAATGCATCCGGGTTTTCTGACACCATTCTCTTTGGATTATGGAGCATAGCTAAAGCAGACACGAATAATTTCAATATCGCAACCACCGCGATATTCGGTATGAATACCCCAACAGGGAAAACCAATGCAAAAATGAGCACTGGCGAATTATTTTCAACATCTGATCAACCTGGCAGTGGGGCTGTACAACCCTTTGGCGGTATTATTTTTTCCAAAAACTGGGGGAAATTAGCACTGAGCACTAATTTTTTCCACACTCAGACAACTAGCGGTAGCCAAGATACTACACTAGGTAGTGTCTTTGACTATAACTTTGCCGGTGTTTATACATTATTAAAACATTACTCTGATAAAGGAGCAAAATACAGTATCGATGGGGTACTTGAGTTAAATGGTGAATATGTAGCCAAAGACAGTATAAGCGGTATTAACGACCCAGATTCAGGAGGAAACACTGTTATAATACTTCCTGGAGTTAGAATAAATATAGGGACTAACTTCTCTAGTTACTTTAGTGTCGCCATCCCCATTTCACAAACCCTTTATGGCACTCAAGTAAAAACTACGTATGCGATTTTTAGTGGTATCGATCTTCTTTTTTGAGAAAATAAAGCTCCAGCGCAAGGAAGAGCTCATTGTAAATACACAGCAATTCCCGCCCAAAAACTGAGGATGGTAGAGGGCGATCCGGCTGATCATTGGTTTTACGGCGGGAATTGCTGGTAAATACATATCCTACTTGCAAAATAAAGCCAAATCGCTAACATGGAGTGACTTTTCATAATAAAGGGACGTTCATGAGAATCGCCTTTCTTTCTGCTCTTTTTCTCATTACCAGTGTTACCAATGCGGCAGTCCCAGTTACTGGTTGGTATTCCACTCTTTTTGGTGGGTATGCTTATATCCCAGATAACATTAACACAGCGGGACGCTCAAATGCAGGTTATAAATCCGGTTACGATGTGGGTGGAAACATAGGTTTTAAAGGAACGCCGATGCGCTATGAAGGAGAGCTTACATACTTGCGCGCGAATCTGAAAAAATTCACATTGAACAATGTTCAACAAACAGGTACTGGGGGGAACGGTGACGCGTTTCTCGCTATGGCAAATGTTTATTATGACTTTAATACAGCCATGCCCACGGTACAGCCGTTTTTAGGTGTCGGTATAGGCTATGCTCGAGTTCATGCGAATTTCACCAGCGCCGGGCCTTTTGGAGCAACAGAATATTCAGGCTCCAATAATGTCTTTGCTTACCAAGCCACTGGTGGATTAATTTATAATTTTGCACCCAATTATGCTGTCAATTTTGGATACCGATACATCGCAACGAAACTTGTTCATGTATTGGGAAAATCCTTCCAAGCGAGTTTAGCTAACTTGGGTGTGGTCTATCGTTTTGACCATGCAGGTGTAAGTAAATGACATATGAAATTTATCCCTCGCTTTTAGCCGCGGATTTAACGTGTATTAAGGATGAAGTGAATGCGGTAATGCTTGGAGGGGCTGATATGATCCATTTTGATGTCATGGATAATCATTATGTCCCAAACCTCACCTTTGGCCCTCCCATTTGCAAAGCATTACACAAGCACTTTGATACATTACCCATTGATGTGCATCTAATGACCAATCCGGTCGATGACTTAATTGAACAATTTGCAGCTGCAGGAGCTGCACGGATTAGCATTCATCCTGATGCTACAGTGCACCTAGATCGCAGTCTTCAATTGATTCGAGACCAAGGCTGTAAAGCGGGGATTGCTTTAAATCCTGCTTCATCCTTTGATTGCCTCCAATGGTGCATGCATCGATTGGATTTTGTACTCGTCATGACAGTGAATCCAGGGTTTGGCGGCCAAATGCTTATTCCTGAAGTCATCAAAAAAATCGAACGCATCCATCAGCAATATCCAAAGTTGCCAATTTGTGTTGATGGAGGCGTTACTATCGAGAATATCGCTATGTTGGCTAAAGCAGGCGCGAGCCAGTTTGTTGCTGGTTCTACTGTATTCAACAGCAAAGATTACGCTAAAACGATAGCCATGCTGCGTTCGGCTATTAGAATATGAATAAACCGTTATGGAAAAAAATCACCTGGATTATTTTAGGCTTATGTTTAAACATTGCAGCATTTGCGACCTCTGGCCAAGCCTACCTACATAAATTCATGCAATATCGTCAATGGAGCGAGCATCTACCTCGTGTACCCGATCAGATATTTCTGTCTTTCATAAATGGCTCAACACCTCTTTCCAAAAAACTACGCGAGAAATGGCTTTATCAATTAGCATACGATAAAAATTGGAAAAGCTTCAGTCGGTATTATCAACCTTCTACTGATACAGGCTTACAATGCTATTCACAAATGGCACTTTATCTTCAAGGCCAGCAACAGCAAGCCATCCCCGCAGCTAAAAAATTATGGCTCAGTGGAGAGTCTCAACCCAAAGCATGTGACAAATTATTTGCATTGCTATTAAAAGATCATGCTTTCGACACGAAACTCATTCAGCAACGTATGGTTTTAGCGCTTGAGAACCGTAATTTATCATTAGCTATTTATCTTTTAAGACAATACTCCCCTCCACGAATCAGCGAGATCAACTTATTAACAAGCATCTCTCAAAACCCTAAACGTATCGCTCAAATTGGAACAAGTGCTTTGCATAGCGAATTTTATCTTTTTGGCCTTAAACAAATGATCACAAAAGATTTCAAACAGGCGCTTCCTTATTGGCAATTAGCAAAAAACAGACGGATTCTAAGTTACTCGCAACAGCAATCATTCTTAGCCCATGTGGCTCTATATAAAGCAATGCGCAACCAACCAGATGCGACAGAGTGGTTTGCTAAAGTAGATCCTGCTTTTTACAACGACACGCTGTTAGGTTGGGAAATTCGCTATGCTTTAAAATCTAAACAATGGAAACGGGTAGAGCATATAATCCATCAGGCAAAAGATAAGGAAACACCTTGCTGGCAATATTGGTTAGCGCGCGCCTTGGAAGGGCAAGGCAAAAAAGAAAATGCGAGAGTGATATACCAAAATCTAGCTAAAACACGAAATTATTACGGCTTTCTGGCTAGTTTACGGTTAAAAACTGCGCTGAGTTTTGAAAATGAACGTGTTGTAACCAACAAAAAAATCTTACAGCCTTATCGCTCTATTACGAATCAAATTCATGCTCTTTATCACTCTAAGCAAACGTTGCAAGCATCACAGCTTATCAATGATTTTATGAGCGAACTGCCTAAGGATGATCAAAGTGCTCTCGTAAACTGGTTAGCAACAGATTTACAGTGGCATGGAAAATCCGTATACCTCAGCAGTAATGAGCAACTGAATAACCAGTTATCCCTTAGATTCCCCTTGGTTTACCAAAACACGGTGAAAATGAATGCTAAAAACTACCAAGTCCCCAAAGAGTTCATTTACGCTATTATTCGCCAAGAAAGTGGTTTTCGTGATGATGTAGTGTCGAGTGCTGGAGCGCATGGGTTAATGCAAATCATGCCCGCCACAGCAAAAGCGATATCCAAACAGGCAAAAATTGCTTATGCGGACAAAAAACAATTGTTTTCTTCCCAAAAAAACATTCAGATTGGTACTGCCTACTTGCAACAATTAGCAAAACACTTTCATCAACATCCGATATTAATAGCCGCCGCATACAATGCAGGACCTCGTCAGGCTTCCTATTGGTTAAAAAATCATCCACCTGAAGAGATTGATATTTGGATAGAAACGTTACCCTGGCAAGAAACCCGCAACTACCTAAAAAATGTGGTCGCCTTTTATGCGGTTTACCAGTACCGCATGCAACAAAAGTCTGATTTATCGTCATTTATGCGGCATCTTTGATGAAAATGAAAGACCTAAAAAAATATTGATATTACATGTGCAATAGAATTATATTGGTTATTCTATCTCTTTCCCATGCGAGGACATCTGCACAAAATAAGTGCTTTTTGTGTTTGACTGGAGTTGTTTTTGCCTGCAGTGAAGCAAACTTTCATAGATTTATTTAACAAAAGGAGTTGTTATGAAAATATCTAAATTGGCGCTGGCCATTCTTCCTGGGTTTTTGTTTATTGCTTCCGCAGAATCTGCCGAGTTTGTCCAAGTTGATGATCAAAATTTCAACCAATATCTTTCTCAAAAAAATAACGTTCTACGTGTAAAAAACCAAGAGTCGCAATTTGTTTTAAAAAATAAAATTGAATTATCAAATGGTGTGATAAAACATAAATATACCCAGTATTATCATGGTATCCCCGTTTTTTCATCAGCTATCTCAAGTTCTGAAGTAAATAACACTCAAGAAATGTGGTGGGGTTCATTGCTATCAGGAATTGCACAGGATGTTCCAGACTTCAAACCACAATTCAGTGCCGCGGAAGCAATTGAAAAGGCAAAAATGATAATGGATGTTTCTGATACATCCAGCACCACTTTAGATCAAGCAACACTTTATATTAAACAAAACAAAACAACGAATCGTGCGGAACTAGTCTACCTAGTATCTTTTAATATATCCGGCGCACATCCACAACGCCCTCATATGTTTATAGATGCAAAAACTGGAAAATTGCTACATAAATGGGATGGATTAACTACAAAAAACGCTGATGGACCAGGTGGTAATGAAAAAACAGGTAAGTATTCATATGGCAAAGATTATGGTCCCCTCGTAGTTAGCAGCACGTGTGAAATGAAAAACACTAATGTGGAAACGTACAATATGAATGGGAAAGAGTCAGGAGGCACCCTATTCAAATTTACTTGCCCCACCAATAATTTTAAGCAAATAAATGGAGCATACTCCCCACTTAATGATGCTCATTTCTTCGGATCTGTTGTTTATAATATGTACAAAGAATGGTACAAAATGGACCCATTGAATATGGTATTAAGAATGAGAGTTCATTACGGAGACCAATACGAAAATGCGTATTGGGATGGCGAACAAATGACATTTGGAGATGGAGCGCTTGAGTTATATCCACTGACAGTTTTGGACGTAACCGGACATGAAATTAGCCATGGCGTTACTGAAAAAAATTCAAATTTGACCTATGAGTTTCAAGCCGGAGGAATTAACGAAGCCTTTTCTGATATGGCTGGTGAAACAGCTGAATACTATATGAGAAGCCAAGCAGGAAAAAGCAATGATTGGTTAATCGGCGGGGCCGTGATTAAGGGCCCAGCAGGGACAGCATTACGCTACTTTCAAGACCCTACCCGAGATGGCGAGTCAATTGATAATGCGCGGGATTATACTGATGAAATGGACGTACATTATACATCTGGTGTCTACAACAAAGCCTTTTATACTTTGGCAACTACACCTGGCTGGGATATTAAAAAAGCATTTGAGATTTTTTTAACTGCTAACCGAGTTTATTGGGTAAATGATTCAACATATGACAGTGCTGCATGTGGGGTAGCAAAAGCTGCTGGTGATTTAAGCTATAATGTTGAAGATGTTGTAGCTAGTTTTAAGGTTGTGGGGGTTAATGCAAATTGCACCCCAACACCACCGCCACCTGCCCCTCCTACACCTGATGTGAAAGAGATAGAAATTAAAAACGGTGCGACCATTTCTAAAATTACTATTAGTAAGGACCAAGAGTTACGATACTTCATTACCGTTCCAAAATTATCTCGCTACCCTTATGTCTATAAATACCTAGACATCAGCCTTTATGACAACAAAGGACACGCGAGAAACTCTGCTGAATTGTTTGTACGCTATGATGATCAAAGCTTACCCGCAACATGGAAGCAAATAATGGGGTATCAAGATGAGTATTTCAGCATCGATTCTCCCCCTGCTGGGATTTACCATATCTTGTTAAAAGGGAAGAAATCAGCCTTGGTTAATTTAGAGGCTTATTATTCGAAGTACTAGAGATTATTTGCGTAGGTTGGGTCATTGACCCAACATCTCATTAAATTTTGTTGGGTCATTGACCCAACCTACTTTGAAGTGCCCACACACAAGCGCAGAATAGACAATTAGTAGGCAAGCTGATAATATTTTAATTTTGTGCGCTCAATTCCAACACATAGTAAGGAGTACTATAAAACAATGGCCCATACTACCCCAAAATCTGTAACACTAGAAACACCTATTAAATCAATCATGCCATGGATCGTATGGGGATTAGGTTGTCTTTTCTACTTTTATGAGTGTCTTTTGCAAGTATCTCCGAGCGTAATGAGCTCCGAACTCATGAGGGATTTTTCTGTTACCAGTCAAACACTTGGAGTTTTATCAGGCATTTATTTTTATTCTTATGCTGCTATGCAGTTGCCTGGCGGAGTAATGATGGATTACTTCGGTCCACAACGGCTCCTCACCATTGCCACATCCATTTGTGCAGTAAGCACTATCGCTTTTGGCTTAACAGATAGCTTTTTCATGGCATGCCTCGCTCGCTTGATGATTGGATTCGGCTCAGCATTTGCCGCAGTAGGTGCAATGAAACTCGCCGCGAATTGGTTCCCTGCTGAACGTTTCGCACTACTCACTGGTATGATGGTTACGATTGGTATGCTAGGCGCCATCTTCGGCGAAGCTCCTTTGGCGATACTAATTGACAGCGTTGGTTGGCGGCATAGTATGATAATTATGGGAAGCATAGGAATCATTCTCGCTATCCTCATTTTTACAGTGGCAAAAGATATGCCAAAAAATGCCCACGCCCCGCATGCGGCAATTCATGATGATGAGCCTATGCTGAGTAGCCTTATCACCCTATTGAAAAACAAGCAATTATGGTTAGTCGCGTTTTACGGCGGCTTAATGTACATGGCAACCCCCATATTTTGTGGCCTATGGGGTGTTCCTTTCCTAATGTTTAAAATGCACATAGCCAAATCAACTGCTGCCAACTACATTTCATTAGTGTTCATCGGCTGGGCTATCGCAAGCCCGCTATGGGGCATATTTTCTAACCGTATTGGGCGCCGCAAACCTCCTATGTATATTGGATGCGTAGGTGCGCTAATAAGCTGCCTGGTCTTTATATACGCACCTATTGAGTCCGCCTGGATAATCGAACTATTTCTTTTTACATTTGGAATATTTTCAGCAGGCTTTTTACCCGCTTTTGCAGTAGCGAAAGAGTTATGCAGCAAAAAATATGTCGCAACAGGCTTAAGTTTTATGAATATGATGAACATGATAGGAATTGCTGTCGGACAACCTCTGATTGGATTTGTACTTGATAAATTATGGCGAGGAGAAATTGTTGATAAAGTACGTGTATATCCATTAGAAGCGTATCACTTTGGTTTAGCCATACTACCCATAGGTATGCTAATCTCCCTGCTCATCCTCCCACGATTACGTGAAACGTATTGTAGAAATGTTCAGGATTAACAATTATTGGGATTTTTCCCCTCTTGAAATAATGGCTCTGAAATTTGTCATCCCCGCGAAGGCGGGGATCCATCCACAACGTTGCAAAGCCCCCCAAAGAATTAAATGAAAAGGCAAGTTAATGACATCGAAAAAATTATATATTAAAACAAATGGTTGCCAAATGAATGAATACGACTCTTCCAAAATGGCAGAGGTTTTACTTCATTCTCATGGTTTACAAAAAACTGATAAGCTCGAAGAGGCAGACGTTATTCTCCTCAATACCTGCTCCATTCGTGAAAAAGCACAAGAAAAGGTGTTCTCACAATTAGGTCAATGGCGAGACTACAAAAAAGAAAATCCTCATGTGATCATTGGTGTAGGTGGTTGCGTTGCCAGCCAAGAAGGCGGTGATATCCTCAAAAGAGCCCCTTATGTAGATTTGGTTTTTGGCCCACAAACATTGCATCGCCTACCTACAATGCTTAAAGAACGGCTAGATAGCCGCAAGCCCGTCGTTGATATTAGCTTCCCAGAAATTGAAAAGTTTGACCACTTACCTGCTCCTCGTGCAGAAGGCCCGGTCGCCTTTGTTTCCATCATGGAAGGTTGCAGTAAATACTGCAGCTATTGCGTTGTCCCTTATACACGTGGTGAAGAAATCAGCCGACCATTTGATGATGTGCTTGCTGAGTGTTATCAACTAGCCGAACAAGGCGTTAGGGAAATTAATTTACTTGGCCAAAATGTAAATGACTACCGCGGTAAAATGCACAATGGGGAAATTGCAGATCTTGCCTTGCTTATCCATTATCTTGCGGCCATTGAGGGGATCGGCAGAATTCGCTATACCACTTCACATCCTCTCGCCTTCTCTGACAACTTGATTAATGCCTATGCAGAAGTTCCAGAGCTTGCCAATCATTTACATCTACCTGTGCAAAGCGGTTCTGATCGTATTCTTGCGATGATGAAACGTGGATATACCGCGCTGGAGTTCAAATCAAAAATTCGTAAACTGCGTAAAATTAGACCTGACATTCGTCTTTCGACTGATATTATCGTTGGCTTTCCTGGTGAAACGGACCAAGAATTTCAAGACACGATGGATCTTGTGCATGAAATGGGCTTTGATATGTCATTTAGCTTCATTTATAGTGCACGCCCTGGAACACCTGCGGCAAATCTACCTGATCCTACGCCAATGGAAGTCAAAAAACAGCGTTTGAAAATATTACAAGACAGACTGCTTTTACAAGCATCTCGTTATAGCGAAGCGATGATTGGCAGTACACAACGCATTTTGGTTACAGGCCTTTCCAAAAAAAGCAAACAACAATTAGCAGGACGAACGGAGTGTAACCGTGTAGTGAACTTTGACGGCCCCCCTGAGTTGCAGGGCCAATTTGTCACTATGCATATCACCGAGGCACACCCTAATTCGTTACGCGGCCGCCTAGTCGACGATCATTAATATGAATGAATCATTGCTCAAAGAAGCTGTCGTACCGAGTGAGTACCATGGACAGCGCGTTGACGTTGTCCTCGCGCAACTTTTTCCTGATTTTTCCCGTTCGCAACTCACCACTTGGCTAAAAGAAGGCGCTATTACATTAGACCAGCGTCAATTTAAGCCTAAAGAAAAAGTATATGGCGGGGAGCTGATTAACCTTAACGTAACGTTCGCAAAAAAAGATCTTGAGCTTCAGGCAGAAGCAATACCGCTTGATATCGTTTTTGAAGATGAGCATTTACTTATCATTAACAAGCCAGCAGGATTGGTGGTCCACCCAGGTGCTGGAAATCCTCAACATACCCTAGTCAATGCGCTACTATACCATTGCCCTACTTTACAACACCTACCCAGGGCTGGGATTGTACATAGATTAGATAAAGATACGACGGGCCTACTCATCGTTGCTAAAACGCTGCCAACACATACAAGCCTCGTCAGACAAATGCAAGCGCGAGAAATCCAACGGCATTATCTTGCATTAGTACATGGACATGTTATCGGAGGAGGAACTATAGATACCTTTTATGGTAGACATTCCCGTAACCGGCTAAAAATGGCGGTATGTACGCATGGTAAACAAGCCATCACACAGTTTACAGTAGAGAAACAATATCAATACTTCACGCTTCTAAATGTAACCCTACAAACTGGCCGCACGCATCAAATACGCGTACATATGGCGCATGTGAATCACCCAGTAGTGGGCGACCCTCTTTACGGTGGTCAAGCACGTATACCTGCCGGTATTAGTGATGAATTACGACAAACTATAAAACAATTTAAACGACAAGCTTTACACGCTTGCACACTGTCATTTATCCATCCTCAAACACAAAAAAAGTTGACATTTACCGCCCCATTGCCGGATGATTTTAAATTACTTCTAACTTTTTTTATATGAGAGCATTGCGTGGTTCCTTCTCCCCGCGAGGGGAGAAGGAAGCTAAAATTCACTAGCATTTTTAGGATATAAATTTGTCTATTATACACGCCAACTGGACTGCCCCATCGCATATTCATGCGCTAACCACTACCCGCATAGGGGGAGCAAGCTCTCCTCCCTACGACCATAATAATTTAGCATTACATGTTGGTGACGATGAACAGAAAGTAGCATTAAATCGCGCAGCATTAGTGGAGTCCCTATCATTATCCCAGGAGCCTGTATGGCTTGACCAAACCCATACGAATTACTGCGTTGTTGTTGAAGAAGACCCTAATCGCACCGTCGATGCTGCAGTTACCCGCACCAGCGAATTACCCCTAGCTATAATGACAGCGGACTGCCTCCCCATAGTGCTTTGTAATATGGCAGGTACGGAAATTGCTGCTATTCATGCTGGCTGGCGAGGACTGGTTAATGGCATTGTGGAAAATACCCTGACAAAAATGCATAGCAATTCAGAAACGCTAATCGCCTGGGTGGGCCCATCTATTTGTCATAAATGCTTTGAAATTGGTAGTGAAGTACAACAAGCGTATACCAGCAAATATCCATTTACAGCGCCTACATTTCACAATGAGGGTTCGCGCATGTATGCTAATTTGCCCAAAATGGCCGAATTAATTCTCAATGCGCAAGGGATTAATACAGTTTTTCAATCAGCAGCATGTACGTTTGAAGGTAAAAAAGAACTCTATTCCTATCGTCGTGAAGCACAAACCGGTAGAATGGCTACATTAATTTGGATTCGGGACAAATAATATGACCAACAAATTACAAGGTTTATTAACTGCTGTGCTCCTGTTTTCCCTATCTGGAGCCCACGCAACAGATGCGCAGAGCATGCTGCCAACATTAGCTCCTGTTTTGAAAAATGCTATGCCAGCTATTGTTAACGTCGCTGTGCAAGGAATTACACCCGGGACACTTCCGCCCTCTGAAGATGATGATAACCAGGACAAGCCTCAGGCCGCTCCGCAACAACCCAGAAAATTTCAAAGCATTGGTTCCGGGGTTATTATGGACCCAAAGAACGGCATTATCATAACCAATGACCATGTCATCCGTAATGCAACATTAATTACTGTAACACTAAACGATGGCAGACGTTTGAAAGCGAAAGTAATAGGCGGCGACAGTGAAACAGATGTCGCGGTCCTTAAAGTCGACGCAAAAAATTTAAAAAGCCTGCCAATAGGTGATTCAGATAAGACAGAAGTGGGTGACTTTGTTGTGGCCATCGGCAACCCCTTTGGCCTTAACAGCTTTGGCAACAGTCAATCTGCAACTTTCGGTATCATTAGCGCGATGAAACGCAGTGATCTGAATATTGAAGGGATTGAAAATTTCATCCAAACAGATGCCGCAATCAACCCAGGCAACTCTGGCGGCGGATTGGTTAACGTTAAAGGTGAGCTAATTGGGATTAATACTGCGATTATTTCTCTATATGGTGGCAGTGTCGGTATTGGGTTTGCCATACCTATAAATATGGTAAAAGATGTGGCTCAGCAAATTATAAAATTCGGCTCTGTTCACCGTGGTTTGATGGGGGTTTTCGTCCAGCATCTTACTCCTGAACTTGCTCAAGCGATGGGTTACCCTGAAGATTTTCAAGGTGGATTAATAGCCCAAGTCAACCAAGGCTCCCCTGCCGAACTTGCGGGCTTAAAAGCCGGTGACATCATCGTACAAATCAATGACACGAAAATTACCCAGGCTACCCAGGTTAAAACAACTATAAGCCTACTGCGTGTTGGCAGCGATGCTAAAATCAAGGTAAAACGTGCCGGTAAAGACCTCACACTAAATGCGGTTGTTACGGATGTCAAAATTAACGAACAAAAATTACAATCAAGCAATCCATTTCTCTATGGCCTAGCCCTTAAAAACTTTGAGCAGGACTCCCCTCTCCACGGTCATGTTGTTGGAGTACAAGTCGTTGGAGCCTCAGAAAACAGCGCCGGTTGGCGTGCAGGGTTGCGACCAGGCGATATTATTATTGCGGCTAATAAGCAATCCACAAAAAATACAAAAGAACTGCAATCCGTAGCCCTACAGAAAAAAAATGAGCTATTGATTCAAGTATTACGTGGAGCTGGGGCTTTATATATATTGATTATCTAAAAAGTGCCCCTGGTTGCCGCTATCGCGTCACCCGGGCTACGATCGTTATCATGTAGATCGTAGCCCGCATGGCCGCAAAGAGCACATCTGGGTTTCATAATCAAATACCCTAACCATTTTAGCGCTTCCCACACATTTTCCCTTGACATCAACCGCTGAAAAAGACAAAATCACGACCTCAAATGGCTATGTAGCTCAGCCGGTTAGAGCGCGGCACTCATAATGCTGAGGTCGGTGG
>CAZYME010000028.1:0-32833 GCA_964648115.1 uncultured Legionella sp. | reverse complement strand
GTATAGCTGCAAAAGCGGTTGCTAAATCGGCGCCAGTTTTATTGTGAAGGCCATTCCAGTTCAAATTAAGCGATGTTACGCTGTCAGGTATAGCTGCAAATGCGGTTGCTAAATCGTCGCCGATTTTATAGTGAAGGAGATTCCAGCTTAAATCAAGCGATGTCACGCTGGCAGGTATAGCTGCAAAAGCGGTTGCTAAATCGGCGCCAGTTTTATTGTGAAGGCCATTATCGCTCAAATTAAGTGATGTCACGCCGGCAGGTATAGTTGCTATAGCAGTTGCTAATTGTGCACCGGTCATGGCGGTAAGATTCTGTAGTTGAAAGTGCATAATTAACCTCTCTAGGGATTGCTGAGTTAAAACAAAATCGTTCTGTTAATTAAATTTGCCAAAAGTGTATAATGCAATCAATTTCTTGCGGTAATTACCGCAATAGGTATCTAGGGAGTTAAAATGTCTGAAGATAAAGGCGGACCACCTCAGTTGTCCCAATAAGCATTTTTATAAGGCTTTTCAGTCGCCTTTTGTTGGGGGACATAATACTGTTTCGCTGTGAGCTTTGTTTTTATGGTTGGATCATTGGGGCGTGTATACCCAAAAGTCGAAGCGCTCCCAAATAAAAATAAGCTCAAAGCGGCTAAAATACGTAATTTCTTATTCATAGCCTTATCCATGGTGATGTGGGTATAATTTAATTATAGATTATACGGGTTATCATACTCATAAATTGATGGCAAAACTATGATGAATAAGCTTCATTATTTATTTCATTCAATAGCCTACTACGTCGCTTGGTTTTCTTGCATCGTACTAGCTGCTAGGGGTTTTTCATGGATGAGTTCGCTTATAGTGATTGCATGTGTCCTCATTCAAATCTATTGGCAGTATAGAATTCAACACAATACCCGAGGACTTTGGTTTTTGTTAGGATTAATCGTTTGTATTAGCACTCTAATTGATAGCCTATTAATTTATAATGGAGCCATTATTTTTGCTGCCAATCCATTTTCGCCGTATTTTACCTCCCCTTGGATGATAGCGCTTTGGATCAGTTTTACGGTTGTTTTGTACTCTACATTGAATCAATTATTTAAACATCCGATTCTATTGGGACTATTGTCATTCGTTGGTTTTGCCTTTGCTTATGCGGTAGGCGCCAAAATGGGAGCGGCGTTCTTTCCATATGGCTATAAAACCTGCTATTTAATTGGTGCTATTTGGCTTTTATTACTTCCTTCAGCGGTTTACTGTTACCAGAAAATTATGGGTATAAAATGAATATCATCGCAATCGTATTTTTTTATCTTTTGTTACAAATGTGTTTTGTATGGATTTTTTATCGATTAACCAAAAACCCGTCTGTTGTTGATGCCTCTTGGTCTATAGGTCTTATGGCTTCAGCATTGATTTATTTATGGTCTCTGCCAATGTCACCGCGTTGCGCTGTGATTAGTGCGCTTATTATAATATGGGCTTTAAGATTGGCGGGGTATCTTTGGTACACACGAATTCGTCACGGCCATGTAGATAAACGTTATACAGAACTAAGTACGCATTGGAAAATAAGTCAGTCCTTAGGCTTTTTTCTTAATTTTCAACTTCAAGGATTATTAATATTTGTAATTTCATTTGTATTTTATTTAATTAGTACTTCAAAAAACTCCAGCTTGAGTCTAATTGATGGAGTGGGCATAGTTTTTGTCTTATTGGGGGTTATAGGGGAGTCTTTAGCCGACTTGCAACTTAATAGATTTAAAGCGCGACAAAAAAATGGCGTATGTAACATCGGCTTATGGAGTTACTCAAGGCACCCAAATTACTTTTTTGATTGGCTAACCTGGCTTGGCTTTACTTTATTTGCCGTCCAATCAAATAGGGGATATCTTGGAATCGTATCTCTACTCTTTTTATACTTTATATTTACACGGTTGACCGGGCCCCTTACGGAGCGAGGTTCAGTGGAATCAAGAGGGCAAAAGTATATCGATTATCAAAAGCGGACCTCGATGTTTTTTCCTTGGTTTAAGACAAAAATCGATTCTGAATAAATGCAGCAAAAAGTCTACTCAAGCCGCATAAATCACTTCCCCAAGGAGATCTCTGGATAACGTGGTCAAGCCACGGTACGTAGGCGTCGTGGATGAATTGCAAACACGCCCTAATTTAATTTTAAGAACCCTAAACTTTTGAATGAATGGGAATGTAATCAAATTGTTGTCGAGAACCCATTGAACCGCATTCATCATAGGTATTATCCAAACAAAGAAAAAATTCACTGGCTCCATATTTTTGTGCATTATAGACGGCATCATTTACAGAAAGAAAATGACGGATAGTGTCATGCCTACAAATATATAGGTCTGAATTTTTAGATATTATTTCAACAATATATTGATTTAATTCATTAGGTGAGTAAATGAAGGCAATTGATATGGATTTGGTTTGAGCCTGATAAATCAAATCCTCGCGAGATGGGCTCATTATTTTTTACTCCTTAGGAGTTAGAGCTTTATAGCTATATGCCGCAAAGCTCACTAGAGACATATTGATAATCTTGTTTTAATAAATATGTCTCTCACATGTCCGTTTTGGAATTAACTCATGTAAATTTAATACTTAAAAACCATGTCACCTTATTTATATTATAGCCAATTCAAAGCCTTTTATAGAAAATAGTGGGCAAACACCTTCCATTGAGGCATCAAGCGGTCACATTTACCTATGAGGTAACTGGTTGATCACACAACGGATGGATTTGTTAAGAGCTTTAGCTAATCAATTAGAAACAGAATTAAATCAAACCATCATAATTGCTTGTCTTGCATGCGCTGCAGAACAATCTTTGCTTGGGCTCTAATGTTTTTTTGTTTTTCGGGCTCAAATTTATCCCACGTTGCAAATACATAAGGCATACGCTGATTTCCACGCAGTTTGCTTTCATTGCGTGCTAGAAAATCCCAATAAAGGGCATTAAATGGACAGGCCGTGTCACCAGTCATTTCATTGGGGCTATATCTACATGTTTCGCAATAATTACTCATGCGTTGTATGTATTTTCCACTAGCAGCATAGGGTTTGCTTGCCAAAATACCCCCATCACCAAATAATGCCATGCCAAGAGTGTTAGGCATTTCCACCCATTCATATGCGTCTGAGTAAACCGCAAGATACCATTCCTGCACTTGGCGAACATCCAGACCTGCCAGCAATGCAAAGTTACCAGTAATCATAAGACGCTGAATATGATGAGAGTATGCATGGTCTCTTGTATGGCGAACTGCTTCGCTGATACACACCATATTTGTTTCCTCTCCCCAATAAAAATCGGGTAGCGGTAATGTTGCATTAAAATAATTAAGATCTGCATAAGCTGGCATATGGTGCCAATAAATACCCCTCACATATTCTCTCCAGCCAAGGATCTGTCGTATAAATCCTTCCACCGCATTGAGCGGTGCTTTGTTTATGAAGTATGCGTTTTCTGCTTTCTGGCATATTTCCAACGGTAATAATAAGCCAGCGTTAAGATAGGATGAAAGCAGAGAATGATACAAATAAGGTTCTCCCAACATCATTGCATCTTGATATTCGCCAAAATAAGGAAGTGCTTTGTCGATAAAATGTTCCAGCTCCACCAGTGCTTGAGCACGTGTAACGGCATAGTGGAGGGGAGTAGGCGTGCCAAAATGATGTGCAAATCGCTTTTCAACCAGTTTTAAAACTTCTTCTGTAATCTCTGATTTTTTATGGGTTAAACGTTTTGGAATAGTCATGCCAGACTTGGGTGGCTTACGGTTTTCTTTGTCATAATTCCACTTACCACCAACTGGTTTGCCATCTGGATCTATTAGTATGTGATATTTTTTGCGCATCTCACGGTAGAAAAACTCCATGCGGAACTGCATTTTACCCGCTGCCCATGTACTAAACTCAGTGTGGTTGCATAAAAAGCGACTGTCTTCTAAAATCTCAACGGGAATACCAAGTAAGCCTTCCCATTGGGCCATCATCTCAAGTACTCTCCATTCGCCTGGTTCGGTGAGAATGATTTTTTGCGGTTTGAGTTCGTTGGCTGCACGGGCGATTTCACCATTAAAACTTCCAGTATTGGCCGGGTCATCTAATTTAACGTATCGTACTTTAAAACCTTGGTCTTGAAGTGTCTCGGCAAAGTGGCGCATAGCAGCAAATAAAAAAGCAATTTTTTTGGGGTGGTGTGGGACATAAGTTGCTTCTGTCATCACCTCACAGAAAAAAACGACATCATTTTTTTTATCTGTTTCTTTTAAGCTTGCGAGCGATTCACTAAGCTGGTCTGCAAGAATTAGCCTAAGTACTGACAATTAATTAACCCCGATTTGGCGATAACAAAGACTGGCTGAATAGTCTTATCTTACAACAAACCTGCATAAAAAGTTAAAATCATGCAACGTTGATCTTGTAGCAAAATGGTTATCGGGGGTAAAAAATAATTTAATTGGAATGGTGGGATTGCATAAAGCTAAACACCAACCTATTATTACAACGGTGTATTATAAAAATTGTTTTTAATTATAAGGATATTAAAATGAATTCTTTTAGAAAGTTATTTTTAGTGGCTATGGTTTCTTTATTTAGCCTGGCGGCAAATGCAGGTAATACTGTAGTTGACATCGCCGTCGGCAATAAGGACTTTACAACCCTTGTTTCTTTATTGAAAAAGGCTGATTTAGTTAAAGCTTTAGAAGGCGCTGGTCCTTTTACAGTTTTTGCCCCAACTAATGAGGCATTTGCAGTTGTACCTAAGGCTGATCTAGACGCTCTTTTAGCCAATCCCGAAAAATTAAAAGCGGTATTGCTCTATCATGTGGTTAGCGGAGACGTTACCTCTGATAAAATTAAACCAGGTATGGTTAAAACACTTAGTGGGCAGGAAGTCGACATTACTGTTAAAGATGGAAAAGTATATGTCAATAACGCTGAAGTTGTAAAAGCGGATCTTAAGGCTTCAAACGGTGTTATTCATGTTGTGAATCAAGTATTGCTCCCCAAAGAGTAACTCCTTAACGATGGCGCTCATTTAGGAGCGCCATTATCCCCTTTATTCTTTAGATACTTCTTTGGAAATAATCAACAGACCCTACTTATTTTGTTTGAATAACATATTAAAAAGGCAAAATAGATTATGGCAAACTATTTAGTTATTGCAGCGAGCAGCGCTATTGGGCAGGCAGTAGTTCATTCTTTAAAATCTCAGGGGGACACTGTATTTACCACGGCTCGAGATAACAGCAAGATTGAACCTAATGCATTATTGGATGCGACTGATTTTGATGCGGTTAATGAGGTATTTAAACAAGCGGGCTCAATAGATGGCGTTGTTAATTGTGCGGGCTCTTTATTATTAAAAAGCGCGCATACTACGTCGCAAGAGCAATATCAAGCTGTTATTGATTCTTCCTTAACTACGTCATTTGCAACGGTGCGTGCAGCCGGGATGCATATGAAGGATGGGGGCTCTGTAGTATTGATTTCATCAGCGGCCGCACTTGTTGGGATTGCCAATCATGAGGCAATTGCAGCTGCAAAAGCCGGAATTATCGGACTTGCGCAATCTGCAGCATCAACTTACGCTAATTCAAATTTGCGCTTTAATGTGGTAGCGCCAGGGATGACTGATACCCCGCTTACCGCGCAGCTTATTTCAAATGCGTTGGCTTTTAAGGCATCGAAAGCAATGCACGCCTTAGACCGAATAGGTACCCCTGAAGACATTGCTCGTGCCATTATTTTTCTTTTAGACCCTAAAAATAATTGGATTACTGGACAAGTATTAGCTGTCGATGGCGGGTTAAGTAGAGTACGCCCTAAAATGAAAATTTAATAAGTAACACCTCATTGTGGATAAAATAGCATTTATCTTTTCAAAGATGCATGTATATTGAATTTAATAATAGCCTGAAGCGATTATCAATTGATAAAAAAAGAAATACTCATTTCGAGTCTAGGCAATACCATAGAATGGTGTGATTTTGGACTTTTTATCTTCATGGCTCCTATAATTGGTGCCAAATTTTTTCCGCAAGCATCGGCTGGCAATGCAACCATTGACGCTTTAATGGTATTTGCCGCCGGGTTTCTTTGTAGACCATTAGGCGGTATTTTTTTTGGCTATTTTGGAGATACTCGCGGCCGTGCAAAAACATTAAGAATTTCTATCTTAATTATCACCATATCAACTTTTTTGGTTGGTGTTATTCCGTCCTATGAACAGATAGGGCTAACTGCCCCAATCATATTCATCTTACTTCGTTTAATACAAGGGCTATCTATTGGTGGCGAATACAGTGGGATAATGATCTACCTTGCCGAATCGTCACCCCCTAACAAACGGGGATTTAACACGAGTTTTGCAGCAATCGGCGCCAATTTAGGTTTTTTATTAGCCACAGTAACACTGATGCTACTACATTTGTTTTTTAACGAAGGGGCGATTACCGCTTGGGCATGGCGCCTACCTTTTCTTCTTATAGGGCTACCAGGCTCATTAATCATTTATTATCGGTTTAAACTATCTGAAACGCCCGTTTATTCGCAGTTACAAAAAAAGCAGCTTCTTGAGCCCATGCCATTTATTGCAGCTATCAAATTTGCTCCTTACCAACTGCTGAAAATTTTAGGACTTACTTGCATGGGATCAACATTTTATTATGTGTTCTTTGGGTATATGCCAACTTATTTAGAGCACCATATGGGTTTTTCATTGGCCAACGCGCTAACCATTGAGAGCATTATGTTAATTGTAATGCTGTTTACTGTTCCTTTGGCAGGCATGTGCGGTGATTATTTTACCCGAAAAAAAATGCTAATAATCACCTCAATAGCGATTCTATTTTTGGTGTTACCCTGCTTTTATTTACTGCAGTTCAAATCTCTATTATTAGTGCTATTGTCTTTAGGCACAGCAACTATTTTAAGTTCACTGGAGCAAGGGAACACTCTAACCGCGATTGTTGAAAATTGTCCTGAGAACGTTCGTTACAGTGGCATAGCCTTTTCCTATAACTTAGGAAATGCTTTATTCGGTGGCAGTACGCCATTGGTTGTTACTTTACTGACCGAAAAAATAGGCCTTATCACACCGGCTTATTATCTAATTTTTATGGCAGGCATCACTCTGATTACCGCAAAAACCATACTCAGCAATAACCAGTCTTTAGGGCCTCTTCACAACTCTATGCGATCTAGAAAGCAAATGAATCTGCGATAAAACCAACATATAGCAGGATTACACCGAACATCAAGCCAAATAAGCTAAACAAAAAAGGAATTTCTTGGATGTATCGTGATAAAACTGCTTTCCATTGCTTAACAAAAATGACTCGAAAAATCCCAATCAAAACCATACTTGTTCCAATTAAAGTAATGATTAAGGTCCATCCTAACTCAAAACTATTAGCGAACATTAAAGATAAACTGCCAAAGATAGTGGGAAGTACTCCACCCATGATGTAACCAGAATCTGATTTCACCATATGTTTCGCCATATCGCGAGCATCCTCTAGGTTAAATAAAATACCTAAAGAAAGTATTACTGATACTAGGCCAAACCAGCGAGCAAATATTATATAGGTCATAGTACCAATCCATATTAATTAAATGTTTATTCCGAAAAATTCTTTGTGTTTTATTTTAAATACAATCATTATAGTAGCATCTAAGAAATTATGGCAACCAGGAGTGTTTATGGTCGCAAGGACGCGAGATGCTTTAATTAATATAAATGCCTTTAGATGGCTTTTCAAAATTGTATTGATCATCTCAGGCGCTCTAATACTGCTTTCTTTAAGTGGTTGTAAAGAGCACTTCATTGGTATGCTTAATCCCAAAGGTATTATTGCCTACGAACAACGAAAGTTGTTTTTTGATACTTTGGCTTTAATGTTGATTGTGGTTTTACCCGTCATCATCATGAGCATTACCTTTGTTTATCATTATCAAGTATCACACCGTACCAGGGATTATAAACCGAATTGGGGTCATAGCTTTTATTTGGAAATATTATGGTGGGGTATTCCTTGTGTGATTATATTGGTCTTAGGCATTATGACTTGGAAAAAAACCCATGAATTAGATCCCTATCGACGAATTGGAGCACAGGATCAAAAACCCATGTTAATCGAAGTGATTGCGTTGCCATGGAAATGGTTATTTATTTATCCAGAGCAAAACATTGCAACGGTCAACTATCTTGAAATTCCAGTAGGTCAGCAGGTTGAGTATTGGATAACAACAGATAATGTCCCAATGAGCGCATTCTTTATTCCCCAGTTAGGCAGCCAGATTTATGCCATGGCCGGCATGCGAACCCGTTTGCATCTTTTAGCTAATGAACCTGGCGTTTATGATGGTTTAAACACGCAATACAATGGAGATGGATTTTCAGACATGCATTTTGAAGTACATGTCGTTGAACCTCAAGCACTACAGGAGTGGTTTACAGAAGTCAAAAAATCGCCTAATGGGTTAACAGATGCAGCATACAGTCAGTTGTTATACCCCACGATTGCTGATAAACCAAAACTATTTTCGGGCGTGCAAAATGACCTATTTAATAAAGTAATAATGACTTATATGGCAAGTATAGGTCCGACGCACCCACGTGAAAATACCACTAAATTCCATAAGGAATAGTTATGTTTCAAAATTTATTACTCGGTAAATTGACCCTAGACGCTATACCTTTTCATAATCCTTTTGCTATGGGGGCAGGGGTGTTTATGGTGCTAGGATTTGTAGGGGTTCTGACCTTATTGACGATACTTAAAAAATGGTCCTATATCTGGAACGAATGGGTGACTTCAGTAGATCATAAAAAAATTGGGATTATGTATTTAATCTTAGCCTTTGTAATGCTGCTACGTGGTTTTTCAGACGCGCTTTTAATGCGCGCGCAACAAGCAGTTGCCGCGGGGAATGCTGTGGGATTTTTACCCCCAGATCATTACGATCAAATTTTTACAGCACACGGCGTTATTATGATTTTCTTTGTTGCTATGCCGCTTGTCTTTGCCCTACTCAATATGATAGTACCTTTACAAATTGGTGCGCGTGATGTGGCTTATCCCTATTTAAATTCACTTAGTTTTTGGTTAACTTTTGTCGGGGCGATGTTGTGCAATATTTCACTGGTGGTAGGGCAATTTGCATCTACAGGTTGGCTTGCATATCCTCCTTTATCTGAGTTGTATTATAGTCCTGACGTGGGTGTTGACTACTATATCTGGTCCTTACAAATTTCAGGCGTTGGAACCTTGCTTGCAGGAATTAATTTTATTGCGACTATTTTGAAAATGCGTTGTAAAGGCATGACGTTAATGAAAATGCCTGTTTTTGTTTGGGCTGCTTTGTGCTCCATGATTTTAGTTGCTCTTGCATTTCCTGTATTAACGGTAACGCTTGCTCTTTTATCGCTAGATCGCATGCTCGATATGCATTTCTTTGCTGATTTCGCAGGTGGAAACAGCATGATGTATATTAATTTAATCTGGGTATGGGGTCACCCAGAGGTTTATATCTTAATTTTGCCAGTGTTTGGTATTTTTTCAGAAGTGGTGGCAACGTTCAGTCAAAAAAAATTATTTGGTTACACCACTATGGTATGGGCCATAGCAATGATAACGTTTTTATCCTTCGTTGTGTGGCTTCACCATTTTTTTACTATGGGGGCCGGAGCAGATGTTAACTCCTTTTTTGGGATAGCGACGATGATTATTTCAATTCCTACTGGAGTAAAGGTGTTTAACTGGTTGTTTACTATGTATAAGGGCCGAATTATCATGGCGACACCCATGCTTTGGGTTACAGCCTTTTTTACTACTTTTGCAATAGGTGGGATGACCGGGGTTATGATGGCAGTCCCCCCAGTCGATTTTCAGGTTCATAATAGCCTATTTCTTGTGGCCCACTTTCATAATGTGATTATTGGTGGCGTATTATTTGGAGCCTTTGCCGGAATCACTTACTGGTTTCCAAAGGCCTTCGGTTTTCGCTTGGATGAGACATGGGGTAAACGGGCTTTCTATTTTTGGGTGGTTGGATTTTATTGTGCCTTCATGCCCCTCTACGTTTTGGGTCTAGATGGATTTGTGCGTCGAACTAATCATTATGCGAACACCATGTATCAACCCTATTTAGTTTTTGCAGCGATGGGAGCCTTGTTGATTTTAACGGGTATTGTTTTTCAGGTTATTCAGTTAATTGTAAGCATAAAAAATCGTCATGCCCTTCATGACCGTACAGGTGATCCTTGGAATGGCCGCACATTGGAGTGGTCGGTTGCATCACCTGCCCCCTTATATAATTTTGCTAAATTACCCAAAGTAGACGCGCTCGACCAGTTCTGGGTGGATAAGGAACATCATCGGGCTGAAGGCAGAGTACATCCTAAAGACGCTCATTACGACCCAATTCATATGCCAAAAAATACATCGACAGGGTTTATTATCGCGCTTTTTTCAGGCATCGCAGGATTTGCTTTAGTTTGGCACATGCTTATCCCGGGAATTATTGGTTTACTTGGAGTTATTTCTACAGCGATTGCTCGGACGTTTTCAAATGACGTTGATTATTATATCGATGCTGAAACAGTCAAAAGAACTGAATTAGCTCACTTTAGGGAGCTTGTGTAATGCACAATGAAGCCATCCTCACTGAGGTGCATCATCATGACAGCGATTCAACCGATGTGTTTGGGTTTTGGATGTACATTCTGACCGATTGCATTTTATTTGGCTGTTTATTTGCAACCTTTTTAGTGTTAAATAATCCAGGATATCCAGGGCCAGCGCTTAAGAGTTATGTTAATTTACACGATGTACTCATCGAAACATTTCTTTTGCTAGTATCTAACCTTACTTTTTGCTTGGCGATTTTAAATTTGTATAAGGATAAATTATACAAAGTTCAGCTATGGCTTGGTATGACCTTCTTGCTTGGTGCTGGTTTTATTACAATGGAGCTCATTGAGTTTATTCATTTGGCCAATGAAGGTTTTCGATGGGATGTGAGTGGCGCAATTTCTTCGTTTTTCACTTTGGTAGGCACTCATGGATTACATGTCAGTTTTGGCTTGCTGTGGATTATAGTGATGATTATCCAACTTCCATTAATCAAATTAAATCATATTAAGCGTCGTCGCATGACCTATTTGGGATTGTTTTGGAATTTTTTAGACATTGTTTGGATTTTTGTATTTACTGTTGTATACCTGATGGGGGCTATTTAACATGGAACATCATGGAATGAACGAGCCTGACTATGGCACAGGCCAAAAAAAATTAGGGCTGTATTTAGTCGGCTTTATAAGTTGCTCCATACTAACAGTGTTTTCTTTTTGGTCAGTAATGTCCCAAAGGTTTTCTAAATTAGAAGTATTGGCACTCATTTTTTCCTCAGCGTGCATTCAATTTTTAGTACAGGTGATTTTTTTTCTTCGTCTGACCACGCAAACACCGCAAGGAAGAACAAATATCATGACCTTTCTTTTCACCGGCGTTATTTTAACATCTATTATTTGTGGATCCTTATGGATTATGTGGAACTTAAATTTTTATATGATGCATTAGGGTCTGTTGACAATTGCTCTATAAGGCCTACGTGGCGCGGCTTGTCCGCGCCATCCAGAAGATCTCTGGATACCTTGGACAAGCCACGGTACGTAGGCATTTTAGATAATTTGAGAATATGAATTGTCAACAGACCCTAAAGACAAATTTTCTGAAATTGTCCCGAGCTCAGCATTTGGTGATGGTATTTTATCTTTAATAGCTTCGAAAATTAAACGATACATGCCCCATAAATTTCTACAGTTATCACAGGGCGATGCAAAAGGAACAAGAAAGTGTTCGTTATTTATTTTAAATATCTGCACTTGGCGATCAAAATACCCCTGTCGTAATCGTTTTGCTGCTGCCATTTTTTTATTCAAATCTCGCGCATTAGGCAGATGTTGCGTGCGCTCTTCAAGCTCAGTGGAAATTGGATCTAAGTTAACTTCGACAATAAGATTGTAAAAATCAAACGGTATACAATCGCCATTTCCCATAGTTTCTATGTGTTCACGTTCGCTTCTGATTGAGCGAATGTGTATTGGCATAGGTAGAAATATTGTGGCTGTTTCGATATCCACCTTGGAAAGCTGGTGATGATTAAGTAATATCAAACCCATTAACTTGCGTTCTGCACAAAATTTATCTATCGTAATCGGATTGGTTAATAATTCGGCTAATTCCGCGGCACTCAAAATCGAAATCAAAGTGTTTTTAACACGCCTAAATTCTGCCTCGGAACAGAATACGATATCTTCTACACCGGATAAGACGGGAATCTCTTCTTCTTTACAAACATTATTTAGAAATAACAGTGTTTTTTGAAAGTCTGGCCGGTCTTCATTTCCTGAAATTACGCCCAGTATAATAGAGTCCTGGAAGGAGATGTTTTTTCCATCGATTGTTAGCGTAATTAAATTAGTGGTTGGATTTACAAGGCGAGCAATAATCATGCAAGGTGCAAGACAGGAGGGATTTTGATGTATCGTGCTTAATGGAGTCTTATAATAGAATTTAAGGTATTGCTCTTTATATTTCTCACTTATAATTGCTTTCACTATCATACGAACCACTGATTCAAGTGAGGAGTCAGGTTTTGCTGAAAAATATGGCAAGCATAGCTGAGATGAGGGTTGTTGATCGTCTGTTAAATAACGAGGCGTTTTTCTAGAGCGCTGGGCTCTGCTAAAAAAATGATTAGGTGATGCACTCTGGCAAATAGCTCTGCCCGGAGCATCCTCATCGGCATGTGATCGTTGATATAAGTTGCAACAAGCAAACAATAGTTCATTTAGCTCTTGCGTGATGCTTAAAATACTCGAACTTGCTATGGAGTTTAATTCCTGCTTATCCTCTGCTAATAATAAGGTTTTCTGCTCCTGATTTTTGTTCCGGATTACGCTAAGAATTTTTGGCTCAACAATTTTAGTAAATATATCGTTTTCAACCTCTGAAAGAATATTTCTCAAGGTTAGAATTAATATAAATAATCTATCTCTAATAGGCTCAAATCTGTCTTCGTTAGTCTTTACAGAGCGAATATCGTTTTCATAGCCTGACAGGTGCTCATCAAAAATGGCATTCAGCGAAGAGCCTATTTCATGAGCCATCAAAGTGAGATTTTCAATAAAACGATGAAAATGTGAATAAAAGAGTTCGGCTAAAAAATCATTGGTTTCAAAATCATTGACTCTTCTTTGTAAATCATTAGAGTCTTCTGAGTAATGTGAAGGTGCGCTTGTGCTTTCAAACAGTTTATTAAAGAGCTGGGGCTTATTTTTTTCAGCCAAGGATTTACATGATACTAAAAAACAATTTACAGCCGCGTAAACTTTTCCTATCGTTATTTCAGTTTCAATTTCAGCCGTTTTGACGCTTGTTATTTTTTTAACACGTTGATGTTTGCCGCGAGGTGGTTGGCGACTTAAAATTGAGTTGATAATGGTTAGTTTGTAATCGGCACTAGGATTTCCAAAGGGCATATAATGTATTATTTAATTAGCAATGTGCGCTATTATAGCACGTATTTTGTTAAATACAGATAACCAAACAGATTTTTGCTTATGAGTCATGTGCCAGCAAAGCATAAACAAAAGCTAGTGTGGTACTTCGAGACGTCGCTGCGTTGCTCAGTACGAACGGTTTTAAATAAGAGCATAAAATATTTATTCTACAACGCCCCTTGAGGAAGAGGGGTGTATTTAAAGCATTTTTGTAACTCCCCAGGTACGTCATCCTGAGCGAATCTTTTTGCGCGAAGGATCTCCTGAATGTGGCGCGATTTAAATAATGGAAAAAACACTTGAAAAATTATGCAGTTATGATCAAATAGGTGGATGAAAGACTACGAACAAATTATATCAACGCTTTTGATAAAGCTTGCAGAGTTAGAACAAGTCGTAAAACAACAGGCTGCGAAGATTGCAGACTTAGAAAAACGCTTAAATAAAAATAGCAGCAACAGTTCAAAGCCACCGTCCAGTGGTGGTTTAGGTAAACCACCACGAACTACTTCATTGCGTGAAAATGGCAAGCATAAAAGTGGGGGTCAAATAGGCCACACGGGCGAAACACTGAAGCAAACCGAAACACCTGATATTGTCAAAATGCATGTATTAACGACATGTCCAGATTGCCAACATACGCTGCTCCAATCACCACCGCTGGGAATAGTGAAGCGACAGGTTTTTGATATACCACTGCCTAAAATTGAAGTTACTGAACATCAAGCTGAAGTAAAATATTGTACCTGTTGCAATAAGACGGTTATGGCGCTATTTCCATCAGGCGTTCGCGCACCCGTCCAGTGTAATGGTCTAATAACCCCGGACACTTTTATAGGTATGTTAAACTACCAATAGAGGTGAATCATGAAAGCAGTAAAGAAACCATATTATACGTTAGAATTTAAAGAAGCTGCGGCAAAATTAGTTTTAGAGCAAGGGTATACGCATGCCGAGGCATCAGAAAGCTTAGGTGTATCGCTTAGTGCGCTAAGACGCTGGGTAAACGCAGAAAAAGGCAACGGAATTAACTCTCGCCAGGTTCAATCATCTACTGGCAAAACAAGCTTAAGTTTAAGTGAGCACGAAGAGCTGCTGCGACTAAGAAAAGAGAATATCAAGCTTAAGATGGAGCGAGAAATTCTAAAAAAGGCCAGCGCTTTCTTTGCTCAAGAAATGAAATAAAATATTCATTTATTAAAGAGCAAGAGAAAGCTTATCCAATCAAGATGTTATGCAAAGTAATGTGTGTAAGTCGTAGTTCATATTATAGCTGGTTGACTGCTGATAATGGTCCTAATTGTGATGAAATGATGCTTAAAAATAAATTACAATGTTTGTTTGAAAAGAGCAGGAAAACCTATGGCTCTAGGCGCTTGGTTAAAGCACTCAAGGGGGAAGGCTATAAAATAGGTCGTTATAAGGTTCGTAGCCTCATGAACGCATTAAACCTAGAGGCTCGTTATTCTAAACGATTTAGAGTAACGACTGATAGTAAACATTGCTTAGAGGTAGCACCCAATACACTTAATCGCCAATTTAACCCAAGTAAGCCTAATGAAGTTTGGACGACTGATATCAGCTACGTTTGGACCTTAGAAGGTTGGATGTATGTGGCCGTTGTTATCGATTTATACTCACGACAAGTGGTCGGCTGGGCTATTGATGAGCACATGAAAACCTCTTTATGCCTCAAGGCGTTACAGATGGCTTATTGGCGTAGAAAACCAGCTAAGGGTTTGCTACATCACTCAGATCGTGGCAGCCAATATGCAAGTTATTGTTATAAAGATCAATTAAAGGTGATGGGCATGAAGCAAAGCATGAGCCGCAAGGGTAACTGCTGGGATAATTCCCCTACCGAACGATTCTTTAGAAGCCTAAAATCTGAGCATTTAAATTATGAAAGGTTCAGCAGCAAATCAATGGCCAAATTAAGTATTGTAGACTACATCGCATTTTATAATGGGCAGAGAATTCATTCTACATTAGGGTATAAAACACCCATGGCTCTTGAGCGAAAAATTTATTGCAAAACTGCTTGAGTAAGAGCGCCTGGATGGCGCGGGCTCAAGTAGTAGACAAACCGCGGAAGCGGTGCGTCAGCAGGGAGGAGTTGTGTAAGGAAAAAACTTTAACAAAGTGTCCGATTTTACTTGACCATTACAAATCGATGGGCTATCAGGGACGGTGGTTCATGATCATTGGAAAAGTTATTACAATCTTTTTGGCGTTGAACATGGACTTTGTAACCAACATCACTTGCGTGAATTGAAAGCAATAATAGAACATGATAAGGAGCAGTGGGCTAGTGACATGAGGCGGTTGTTGCGTGTCGCGCTCCGTTGTCGTCATTTTCATGGCAGCAATGCAATTCCGCCAGAACGTCTCAAGTGGTTGACTACAATTTACGATAGAATTATTAAGATGGGGTTGGCGTTTCATACAGCAAAAACACCGCTTCCCTGTAAAGGTAAGCGAGGTAGGCAACCAAAGCGTACTGGGCATAATCTTTTATTGCGCTTGCTTCATTACAAGCAGGACGTTTTACGATTTCTTCATGATCCAGCCGTTCCGTTCACCAACAATGATGCTGAGCGTGATTTACGAATGATGAAGTGTAAACAAAAAGTATCAGGCGGTTTTCGGACGCCCCAAGGAGCCGAACAGTTCGCCCGCATTCGAGGATTCATAAGTACGGTACGTAAACGAGGTTTTAACGTTCTTGGCTCCATCCAAGCAATATTTTCTGATAATATACCCATCCCTGCAGGAAGTTGACAGGGAAATAGTCCAATCCAACAAGGAACATCCCATGCATACTGAGTCGTACGTATATTTTGTAGCAAATACACATAACAATGTACTATATGTTGGCGTCACCAGTGATTTGATACGACGCATTTACGAGCACAAGAATAAATTAGTAAAAGGATTTACGCAAAAATATAATGTGGACCGCCTGGTATATTATGAAGCATGTGAGAACATAGTCGTTGCCATAGAGCGAGAGAAACAGATTAAGGGATGGTTGCGGAAAAAAAAGAATGGCCTTGTTAATGCATTTAATCCTGAATGGAAAGATTTATATCAATCGATATGTTAGAGACGGTGCCACTGCGAGGAGATCCTTCGCGCAAAAAGACTCGCTCAGGATGACGTACCTGGGGAGTTACAGGAAAACCCGGATGTCCGCTTTGCAACCATCCAGGCTACGTCGCTGTTTTTTAGATTTTATTTTTTTGTTATCCACTACTACAATAACTACATATGTTGTTTTTTTAACGAAGGACTACATTTGGAGACAGGGATGGCCGCTTCAGCGAGGCAATTGGCAATATATCGGCTCAAAACAGTTTTACAATCTTTAGTAAAAATCTATAAATTACCCCAAAAACAAATAGACTTGTTCCTGCAATCTTATGCATTATTTGACAAAGAAAAAATTGATATAAGTGATGAAAAAAACATCATTGCTTATTACAGTGTGCTCAATCATCTTTGTGCGATTGGTGAAGTTGAAAAAATGTATATTCCTGCTGTGATGGATGCATCAAAAGGAATTTATGAAAATCAGATGTTGTTTGAAAGGCAAATGAGTAAAGATTTAGATATTAAATCGGGTGATAAAGTATTAGATATTGGCTGTGGCAGGGGACGTGTGGCTGCAAATGTTGCATCCATGACGCAAGCCAATGTTGTTGGCCTTAATATTGATGATGTTCAATTGGAGAGTGCAAAAAAATTCGCTAGCTTGAGTGGGCTAGATGATAGATGCCGATTTTTAAAAGGGAGTCTAAATGTGCCACTGCCTTTTGAGGATGCTACTTTCAACGCTTTGTATGAAATTCAAGTGCTTACCTATGCTAAAAACAAGGAGGCAGTTTTTGCTGAAATGTTCCGTGTGTTAAAGCCCGGTGGGAAATTATCATTTTTAGATTGGGTGTTGCTAGATAATTTTGATCCTAAAGTGAAACGACATCGGGATCTGTTGAAGCGTATCAAACCTTTGATAGGCGCGGTTGATACTCCTACCGTCCCTGAAATAAAAACTGCATTGGAGAATGTCGGGTTTAATGTGCTAGTGAGCAAAGATGCGAGTGTCGGGGGCCATCAAGCTGATCTAATTGAAAAAGCGGACAAATTTTATAATCGGACTCAAAAAATCATCAGCTGTATGGTTAAATTGCGCCTTTTGCCAAAGCATTTTAGCGTCTTAATAGATAGGCTTACGAAAGACGGTGAGTCATTTGTTGAGGCAGATCGCCTAGGCATTGTAACAACAAGTTTTCAAACAATCGCACAAAAGCCTTTTTAAAAATTTGACGATGACGAAACCTGATCAATGTAGCCTGGATCCCGCGGACAAGCCGCGGGACGTAGGAGATAAAAGGCAAATGTATCAACTACACTGCTGCTATCCCCGCATAGCCATTGCGTCTTCTTCATCGTTAAAACCAATCTCTAGTCCGTCGTTAAATTTGTTTATTTTTTCTAAGGACTTAGGTTCAGGCATTTTGAAGAAATTGCTCTTAGTAGAAAAGGTCGCAACATATACTAGAGCGTTAACGACATTGATGAACCCGGCGAGCAAGGCTTCCCAGCCTCGGTGGACTGATAATACTTCTCTTTTAGAAGCAACTGCCTCAATGCACTGAGCCTTAAATTCTGGATAGGACGTAATGGTTTTGTCTCGGAAATAAGCATCACCTAGGCGTCTTAAGTCAGCAATCAATGACTCAGCAGCAATGTGCGCTACTTTATATGAGCCCCAGCTTTTTTTAAGCTCCATGGAATGTGATACTAATTTACCCCAAGCCGTATTAAATTTTCTAATGTGTTCTTCAGGCATTAAAGCAGGGTGCAAAATATTAGTCATCATAGTGAACGCCGCGGGAGAGGACACTTGAATGATGGTGTTTTCTGTATTCTCCGGGGTAATGATTTCTTGAACAGGAATTCGCAAGAGTTGTAGCGTTGCTCGAAGCTTCATGGATGGATCAGGTTGAGCAATTATATTTGCAATTTGAGGAGAGGTTTCCCCATGCAGACGAACTGCCTCTTGATAAAATGCATCCACCATGGCTGGGTTACAATAAAGTTTATTTTCCCAGTTGCGCAACAGAGCTATGAGCGGCTCATTTTGCACGACAGTAGTAATTAGACGACCATGAATATTTTGCTGAGCTGAAAAAATAGATTGTGGCCCATATTTCTCTTCTAGGGCCTCTTCCGTAAACTCAGGTTTTTGTGCAGGGTCATAGAGTCCTTGCTCAGCAGTAGCAACATAAAAAAGGCTTGCCATTATGTTGTTTGTCATTAAGATGTCCACAGTTTTAAAATGACTGCGAAACTTCTTTAATCCTTTATCTTGTCTATTTTTTGGGGTTAAGCGGCATTCCATGTGGTTGCAAAGTTCGCTCCACTGAGGAGAGCTCATAATAGTATAAATAGTCGATCGCTCTAATCTTTCAAAGACCTGCTGCTTGTTTTCTGTCATGGCTAACAATATGTTTGCGGCTTTCTGTATATTTCTTTCCCTAACGAAAGTAATCAATTGTTCGGCTAACATCTCGTCGCTTATTTCATTAACGGATTCATTCTTATGGGGTATAGTGCGCGGAAGCTCTTTATTGCGTAAGTCCTGAAAATATTTATTATCCAAATATGTGTAACCTAAAGCGATCATCTTAGCAAAATCTACGCAAACAGCCCCTTGATGGCTATGAAGTTCACCCGGTCTGTCAACCAATATAGCAAACTCATCAAAGTGTGGAGACTGGCTGATGGTTTTATAGTCAGCTGTGAAATCCTGCCGTATCTGATTAAATGCGTCTTCATCTAATGGGCCGACAAGACCGAAATTTTGGCCGTGATCATTTATGAAATTAAATAATTCCCTCTCGACACACTTACCCGACGCCAAAGCTTCCTTCACTAGTTGAGTGACTCTCTGGGAGAGCAAGTCTCCTTCTATTACTTCACCAAAATTTGCAGTGCTCACGTCATTGGCATAACAGTAGATGTTGAGCTCAGCCAAGAAAAATTGTGTGAGGACAATCAGTTTATCTCTCGCATCTGCATCGTTTTTTATAGAAAAAGGGGACGTAGCAATAGTATCCCACAGCGATTGGGCACAAAGGCCTAATAATGCATCAACGTAATCTTCCACCGTTGCTGAGGCATCGAACCCCATGAATCCGTCGACATACATTTGAGATAGCGGTACGTTCCTACTGGATTGTGAAATAAAAGTGCCGTTTGTCATAAAATTAGGGATTACTTCTACCGTAAATTTAAAATCAATATCTACATCAAACAGTTTTTTTGTTTGTATGGTTAATGCTTTTTGTATTGCTGCAAAATCGACGCTCCCTGCTTGGGAGTTTACAATTGCTTCTGTTAAAAGCTCGCGGGGATCTTGTCCAGTTTCAGAGTCTCGCTGTTTGATGTCTAACTGCGCGTATTGATTACTCATAGCTGTGTAGAATAAACCTGGGTGTGAATAATTGCGGTCCAGACTAAATACAGGGTATGAAAAGCGTGTGGAATTGTCTTGCACCCTTGGTTTCAAGAGCATAGCAAATAAATTTGTTCTTGCAGCGAAGAGGGAATGTACCCAAAAAGGGTACATTGGGAAGTTGCCTTCCAATACAAGATTATTCCGATCACTACGAATGGTTTCTAATGCTTTAATGTATTCATTGACTTGAAGAAGTCGCTGCCGTTTTTGTTCTGTTATGAAGGGGATTAGATCTAATGCGATATCCTCTTCCAAAGCGTGTTTATATTTTTGTAGCTCAGGAAGGGCGGGTCTATTCTTGTGATTAGGGTCATTGTAGTCTTGTGAGAAGTATCCAAAGAACTCTGCCATGCTTTTAACAGCTTTACAGGTGTTATCCAGCAATATACGATCTCCAAGCCCTAGAGGTGGGAGAAGACGTACATCATTTGTTACAGGATCGACAGAAAGATAAGATGGAATAACGGGCTCTTTATACTGTGTGATTTTCACAACGACTCCTGATTAACCCTAAGAATACAGAGTTCGATTAGATTGCCGAATTGTATCATATTTAAACATCATGTCAATTATTTGCTGCTCTTTTTAATGTCTTTAAAAGAGCTTCGAAAGTGGTACAATCGAATGGTATCTTCGTAAATACGCGCGTCGTGCGTTGCTTTGGCATGGAAGTCAATTGAATAAGGATGTTTTATGAAGAGGGAAAACGATGCTGGTGCGTCCACTACCCCACGGGGTAACAATCCATTAGCTGATCGTTTTAGCCATTCACCACCTAAAGATAGAGATCGCTTTCCACGCGTTGCTTATGTGTTACAAGGTGGGGGAGCACTTGGTGCTTATCAATTGGGTGTCATTAAGGGGTTGACGGAGGCAGGATATGAGCCTGATTGGATTGCAGCGACTTCAATTGGTGCCATTCAAGCTGCTATCTTTGTAGGCAATCTCCCCGAAAAACGGATTGAAAAGCTTGAGCAGTTTTGGCAACGTGTGGCGCCGCCTACTGTTTTTGATCCTCTAGGAGAATCAGACGCAACGTTTGATCTCTATAATATGGCTGGCACATCGCTAGCTTTATTGCTGGGGCAGCCTGATTTTTTTTATCCCCGCTGGTGTGCTGAGGCTTTACCTGTAACAGGTGATCCAACTGTATTAAGTTATTACGATACGGCTCCACTTCGGGATACACTCCTCGAGTTAGTTGACTTTGATCTGCTCAATGCCTCTCCCATTCGTTTAAGCCTCGGTGCTGTGCAAATTCGAACGGGCCATTTGATGTATTTTAATAACATTAATTATCGAATAGGGCCGGAGCATATCATGGCAAGCGCGGCGCTGCCGCCAGGCTTCCCTGCAGTTGAGGTCGATAATGAATTCTATTGGGATGGGGGTGTGCATTCAAATACCCCGCTGGAGGTCATTTTAGAGGCAATTCCTGTGGAGGATACCTTGTGTTTTCTCATTGATTGTTTTGGAGGCGCCTCCATTACACCGAAAAACTTGGTTGAAGTAGAAGAGCGTATGAAAGACATTAGACACAGCACGCATGCACAACGGACTATCTTGAATTATCTACAAAGACAGAAAATGCGGCATTCTATGCTGCAGCTGGGTGAAGTTTTGACTGCAGCGCAAAGAAAGAAATATGCGCATTTGTTGGATATTGGAGCACCGCATCATTGTACCTTGGTACATGTGATTTATAGTGCACGGTTGGTTAAGGCGGCTTCGAAAGATTACAACTTCGGGCATGTCCTTATGAATAAACGCATAGAAATAGGATATGAAGACGCTAAAGCAATGCTGCTTAAAGAATCGCAATGGGGTTTTCTTCCTAAGGATGGGCAGAGTAGGTTATATGCTTCTTCTACTAGTCATCCGGGGTTGATTCGAAAGCGCACAGGGGTGTGACAAAGAATATATGTAGGTTGCGCCATGGCCTAATGACGCTGCCTTAAGGATAAAACCCTCCTGCCTACGTTCCGGGGCTTGTCCACGCGATCTCTGGATCCCGTGGACAAGCCGCGGAACGTATGAGTTGGGTTAAATATGGTTAAAAAAACCTTAAGGCAGCGTCATTAGGCCATGGCCCAACCTACTTCAAATGTGGTTCGATAATTGCAAAACAGGATGAAATAGTATTGCGCAAACCAACGGGTGGAAAATTCAGGCATTTTTTTAGAAAAAAATTGCCCGCGTTTTTTAATAATCTAAAAGAAAGGCTTAATTTCCCCATTGTTGTGGTAGGGATTGCCCTGGCTATTGGAATTTTTCACTTATTTTCCTATCTTATTCCCTTCACTGATAACGCATTTGTTGTCACCAATGTTACGCCAATAGCAGCTGATGTTGAGGGATTTATTACCGAAATCCATGTCAAAAATGGTGAGCGGGTTAAAAAAAATCAGCCCATTTTTACCGTGTACCAAATCCCCTATCAACTCGCATACCAACAGGCAAGTGCTGATTATCAAGAGGGTTTGAAAAAAATAGTGGTGTACAGAAAACAAATCGATAAAACGCTGGCATTAATTAAATCCACTAGCGCTGAATTAGGTAAAGCTCGGTACGAATGGAATCTTAAAAAAAATAAATACGTGGCAGAGGCAGTGTCTGTTCTTGATATCAAAAAGTTGTCATATGATGTTTCTACTTTAAGTAATAGATTGGCCTCTTTGAAGCAAGAGGTAGAGGTGTTTTTAGCTAAAATTGAACAGCAAAAACACACTGTAGCTAGCCTTAGGGCTAAAAAAGACAATGCAAAAGTTAATTTGGATTTAACGATCGTAAGAGCGCCTGGTGACGGTGTTATTGATAATATGTATGTCTCAGCTAATACGCCTATCAAAATTCATCAACCAGTTTTTTCATTCATTGATACTTCGAATTATTTTATCCAAGCCAATTTTAATGAGACCGATATACGCAATGTTCGCGTAGGCGATAAAGTGTATATCATTTTGCGTATGTATTATTTTGATAAAATATTTCACGGGAGGGTAGTTAATTCCTTATGGGCAGCTGAGCGTCAAAAAACAGCACCCAAAAGTCAAATCCAAGTTGTTTTAAATGAAAATGAATGGCTGCTATTGCCGCAACGATTTCCAATACAAATAAAAATCCTAGATCCAGATCCCGATTATCCGCTGAATCCAGGCGCGAGTGCTTATGTTTATATCTCAACTCAAAAGTAAGCTATTGGCTTATGATAAATACGGTGAACATCGTATCAATGGAACAAAAGCATTATTTGTTGTAGAGCTGATGATGGTGTTTAATTTTTTCTCTTCTATGCAAAATCCTTATTTTTATTATTTTTATGCTCCATTAACCTGTTTTACCGCAGAAATAACCGGCACGACCTTAGAAGAAAAATACCTGTTTTTATTTTTTACTTTAGTCGGCAGCGCCTTAACGATATTTTTATTTGATGTGCTTTCGGTTTACAAAACTTTTTTTGTGTTTTTTGTGTTTTTCTATTCGATAGGGCTCTATTTTATCGTATTAAAAAAATTGCCCAATATGATAATAGTGGTACCGCTTATGTTAAGTGTGGCGTCGTACTCTTTGATTTACGGATCGTATCAAGGGGGTAATTTTTATATTGCCCTGAATCATGCATTACAAACACTAGCTGCTACTGTGGTGGCTTTTATAGCTTTATATCTTTTCCCACAAAAATGTTACTTTGAAATTTGGCGGAGAGCGTTTTTTGATGTGATTAATAATTTAGAGTCATTTTGTTTTAAAATCATCCATGAAGAGGTCAAAACCATTCCAATTTCCGCTGGTACTATTATGATGGCACGCTACTCTAAGATGCTACCGCGACGGATGAAATACTACACTGTTTTAAGGCTAACTATGCTGGCATTTGAGTTGGTGATGGGGATGTCTTATTTATTATCTTTTCAAAATCAAATCAAAACGCCCTATGTGGTGGTGTTACATAAATACCTTGCTAAACTTTCCAATGCCTGTAAAAAGAAAAAACCGGTCATTTTGACGCCACAAGAACTGCCTGTGTTTAATGAAACGCATGAATTGCGAGTGGTGTATAAATTAATTTTAAGTTGGAATTATTTATGCGCCCACCACTGATAGCAGGCAAACCATTAAGCTACCGAGCTTTACGCTGTGTACAAATCAGTACGGTATTTTTTTTTACAATAATAATTCAGGAGTGGCTGCGGTATCCTCGTGCTGGGTGGACGGGGTTTGCAGTGATGATGATTTACGCAGGCTTTGATAATGGGACAACCATACTGCGTGCTTATCACCGTTTTTTAGGAGTATTGCTGGGCTTACTTACTGGTTATATATTGTGGTTTATAGGGCATGTGGATTATCGAACACTTATTACTATCTTGCCAATGACCGTATTTTTTGCCTATTTTTTGGCGGGGCGTATTTACAGTATACCTACGGTATTTACAGTGTGTGCATCGGTTATCGGATCAGGGTATTTTAATTTAGACCCCACCTCTACTGTGACATATTACCTCATTGATTATTGCATGTGCACATTAATTGCTTTTGGTATTATTTTAATTTTTGAATATTGCTGGTTTAGGCATTATGGCATGATGCGACGGTTTATTATTGATACACAAGCAGAGGTGGTTAACGATCTTTACAGCTTAGTATATTTATTAAATCAAGAGAGAATAAAACGTGGTGATTGGTTTGAGTGCAGCCTTAAATTGACTAGAAGTTTGCATGAGGTGGACATGCTCATTGAAAACTCGCAGTTTATGGTGAGATCAGAGCGCGCGGTTGGTGATGAATTTACTGAGTTTGTTTCGCTCGCAAATCGTATTTTTATCAGCCTTAAGGCGCTATATATGGCGTATTATACAAAGCATTACCATAAATTTGATTATTATCAACTGTTTCAACAGATACAAGCAGATATGGTGCATTTAAAAAAATTTGTCGCCTTTAATAAACAAATACTTGAAAACACGCTTGGGGAGATGCATGCGCTACCTAGCTAAGCTGATTCGTGACTGCCTCCTCCTCTCGTCGATGTCCCGCGGCTTGACCGCGGGATCCAGCGGTATTGCTAAATCCATGGATCCCGCGGTCAAGCCACGTGACGTCGGTCTTAAAGTGAGGCGGGCAGTTACGCTGATTCTCATGTTTTTTATTTTAGTGAGCTGTGCCTACAATAATCCGGATCTAAGGCCGAATGTACGAGTTAATAATCAATGGACAGTTAAAGACAGGCATATACTTAATACTGATGAAAGAAATACACCTTATATGGCATGGTGGCGAGGTTTTAATGATCCAACTTTAAATCAACTGATTGAGAAAGGATTAATTTGTAACAATAAACTTAATATGTCACGTGGTCATATAGATGCGGCGGCAGGGGAGCTTAAAAAAGTTCGTTATCAATGGATCCCTACGCTAGATCTTCTACTGGGGTATTCAAGAAATCCGGCAACTGGGTTTCCAGGATTTTTGGCGGTTCTTATTCCGAATTATACGATGAACATTTTTCATCAAATCAGGGAGCAAAAACAGGCTAAATTTAAATTGGAACAAATAAAAGCCGAAGATGATGCAATAAAATTAACGGTTATCACTCAAATTGCAGCTAGTTATTTTATGTATCAAGCCGAGGTGGATCGTAAACGGTTATTGGAGATTTTGGCGGATGATTTAACGCATTATGCGAATATTGCCAAAAAGGTATATGTGGGTGGTTTAGGTACTGAGATTGATCCACAGCAGTTGGATAGTCAGGTTAATATGATTCGTGGGGAAATAGAGGTTATTGAGCGGAATATTGTTGTAAGCCGTAATGCTCTTCGTTATTTAATAAACGAAAATCCAGGTGATATTAAGACCACCGTGAAATTTATGGCGCTAGAAAATAAAAAGCTAATACCCGGCTCGCTACCCTTAACAGTTCTTGGCAACAGACCAGACATGCAAATGGCTGAAAATCGTTTGCGTGCCTCGAATCAGGGTATTGGGCTTGCTGCTAGTAACCTTTTACCGACTATACAGTTGGATTTGCTAGGGGGAGGAGCATCTGGTGATAGCCGGTATTCGAACTTGAAAGTCCCGATTTATTTTAATGATCAGTTAGTAAATATGCCTTTGCTCAAGATGACGGTACTGGGTGAGATTGCCAAAGCGCGTGGATTAAATAAAATGTCCTATTTTAATTATATTGACACGCTGCAAAAGGCTTTACGGGATACAACCAACGCATTGTCAGCGAATGATCGACTAACAAATAAATTTAATCAAACAGCCCACGCTCAACAACATATTGCAAAAGCGTATGATTTAAATAATCGATTGTATAAGCGCGGCATTCAGCCTTATTTTAATATGTTAAAAAGTAAAATAAGTTTAGATAGGATCAACATTAAACTTAATCAGGATAAGTTGCAGCAATTGGAGACGATAGTTAATCTTTATCAAGAGCTAGCCGGGGGGTATCGAGCTGACAAGCCAATACCCTGTAGCACTAAAACAACATAACTGGAGGACGTGGTGAGAGCACAAGAGATACCTGATGTCCCAAACGAGCAACCCACAGAGCCGCCACAGGAAGCGCCCATTTTCCCAGATACTCCTGAACCTGAGCCGACGCAAACACCTGAGCCCGAGCCCGTAGAAACACCGGAGCCAAATTCGGAGTAGGATCCTCGACAACAAAAAAATGTACGTCATCCCGAGAGAGGCGCAGGGCGAGAGCATGAGTGACTCAAATATAAACAATGCTGGGATAAAATATTATATCTGGTCTCTATTTCTACGTCCTGCGGCTTGACCGCAGGATCTAGGAATCTAGCAAAATTTCTGGATACCGCGCATAAAGCGCGGTTCGTAGACATTAAGATAAATAATGATCACTCATGATCTGGCACTGGAGAGAAGCGAGGGATCTCGATGTTCGTGAGATGCCTCGCGGTGCTCGACATGACGTATGTCCTTAAGATCTAAGTTCACAAGTTACCAAGAACCAGACCCACAGCAACTAGACGCACAACAGCTAGAGCCATTGGTAGTATAAGAAGAAAGGCCCCATCCTGAGTCGCATCCACCACGACTGCAACAACCAGTAAGTATGATTGTTGATGTAAAAAGCACGACAGCAATGAGAGTTGTTTTCATAATAGCGTCCTTGCGCATGTTATGTATATTTATCATACAATAGGAATTGAGAATTTACAAATTAGTCGTAGTTTATCGATTTTACGCGGCTAAAAAATTCACAATCCACTGTGCAACTACAGCATCATGTCTTTCTAATTTTAATGACTGTAAGGCTTCTTCATAGCGAATTGGATCAAGAATCTCCTTTCGGTCTTCTTCTAAAACCACTTTTGAGTAAGCTTTACTGAATTCAGGGTGCCCTTGAATAGTGAGGAAATTCCCAATCTGCACCATATAAAAAGGGCAGAAATCAGTGCCAGCTAGTACTTCAGCATTTTTGGGTAGTTCTACTACTTGGTCTTGATGGCTTACGATTAAGTTGAACTCTTCGCGCGGGGGATTCATCCAGGGTTTGCTTTGGGATATTTTATTTTTTGACATACCTACGCCCCATCCCTTTGGAGATTTGATCACCTTGCCTCCCAGCGCCTGAGCAATTAATTGATGGCCGAAGCAAATGCCAACGACTTTTTTCTGAGTAGTGTGCAGATGGCGTATAAACTCTTCTAGGGGAGGGATCCACGGGTGGTTTTCATATACGCCGTGTTGGCTCCCGGTTATCAAGTATGCGTCACACGCATCAGCGTTGGCAGGCAAGTCTATGTTTTCTGCATCATAAATGGTGTAGGTCAATGTTGGATCGGCTTGTTTTAACAAGGTGTTAAACATAGTGGGATATTGGCCATGTTGAATGGCAAATTTTTCGCGGATTTTACCGCATTGTAATATTCCAATGTTCATTGTGTTCTCTACGTGATTTTATCGGGGCCCGCATTCCGCTTCGCTCCGTATGGGCTTCATTGATCAATCTTTCTTAACCTCAGAGGAAGGGAGGGGATTATACACTTCTGCCCCCACCATTGATCGCAGCATATAAAATATTTTGATACTGTGTTGTGCTGAAAGGAATAGGGTTTCCACCAGCTGCTGCATCTTCCGTGGCCATTTTGGCAATGCGTTCTATGTGTTGCTCATCAATGCCTATCTTCATAAGTGAGTGCTCAATACCAAGATCATGGCGCATTTGTAATATCCAATCTACAAAGCCATCAAACCCATTGTCGATTTGTAAATAACTAGCCAAACGTCTAATTTTTGGTTCAATGGCCGCGCGGTTGGCAGATAGCACGAAAGGCATCAAAATTGCGTTTAAACGCCCATGATGTGCATCATAAATGGCGCCTAATGGGTGAGCGAGGGCGTGCATTGCGCCTAAGCCGCGTTGGAAAGCTGTTGCTCCCATGCTAGATGCAACTAACATCTGTGTGCGTGCTTCCAAATCTTTACCGTTATGGACAGCTCGGGGTAAATATTCTTTTATCAGCCTTATTCCTTCTATCGCAATCCCTTCTGCCATAGGGTGATAATAAGGAGTGCAATACGCTTCTAGATTATGTGAGAGCGCATCCATGCCGGTGGCAGCGGTAATAGCAGGGGGCAAACCAAGGGTAAGTTCTGGATCTAAAATAACGATGTCCGGTAACATTTTTGGATGAAAAATGATTTTTTTAATTTCCAAGGTTTGATCGGTAATCACTGAGGCGCGGCCTACTTCAGAACCGGTTCCCGCCGTAGTTGGCACAGCAACCACGGGTACCATACCATCCACATTGACACGCTTCCAGTTGTCCCCTACATCTTCAAAATCCCACAGTGGCCTGTCCTGACCAATCATTAAGGCAACGGCTTTTCCAGCATCCAGGGCTGAGCCTCCTCCGAAAGCGATAACACCATCATGTTTGCCAGCATGGTATGCTGTAATGCCATTGATAACATTTTCACCCGTAGGGTTTGCCTTGATTTGGCTGAATACACCTATCTGCAAGCCTGCCTCACAGCACTGTTTCAGTATACTGTCAGTCATAGGCAATGAAGCTAAGCCCGGATCAGTGACCAATAGAGGAGCTTTCATCCTCAGTGATTTGCATGCCGCAGCAAGCTCACTCACACGGCCCGCACCGACTCTTACGGAGGTGGGATAATTCCAGTTGGCTATTAAAGGCGTTGTGTTCATGTTTCTCCAGGTTCAAAATTTTATATGAAATGATTTTGGCCTCGTAAGCGCCTCATAACCTACGGTTGAAAGCGTACAACCTCTCCCCGAGTTTTTAATCCCCGTCCATGCCAATGCTGGATCTAAATAATCACAACGATTAATAAAGAAAGTTCCCGTGGCGAGCTGTTCACCAACACGAACTCCCGCTGGGATATCCTGAGTAAAAACACTAGCAGTGAGGCCATATTCGCTATCATTCATAAGGCTAATCGCTTCATCATCGTCTTTCACACACATAATCCCAACCACAGGGCCAAAGGTTTCTTCAGTCATAATGCGCATCTGATGGTTTACATTGGTTAAGATTTGCGGCGCCATATAAGCAGAACCAGGTAGGTCGTGAGTAAAATGATGAGGGTTGATATGTGCTGTAGCGCCTTTTTCTATTGCCTCTTTAATTTGTTCACGAACAAAATCTGCAGCAGATGCGCGTACTAATGGCCCAAGCGTTGTTTCAGGATCATCTGATCGACCGAGTTTATAGTGATTTCCCAGATCAGCAGCTTTACTGACAAATTGATCGAAAACATCTTGATGAACATAAATACGCTCTATACCACAGCAAGATTGGCCCGAGTTAAAAAATGCGCCATCAATGCATGTTTCCACCGCCTGCTCGAGATTAGCGTCCGCGCGAACATAGGCCGGATCTTTGCCACCTAATTCTAAACCAACACTCAAAAAACGTCCCGCAGCGGCACGCTCAACCATTTTGCCACCGGCAACAGAGCCTGTAAAAGCGATATGATGAATAGGCGCATTTTGTATTAATTTTTCAGTATCGCTATGGGTTAGATGTAAATATTGGAAAACACCTTCTGGTAGATCTGCATGTGCAAATGCCTCTGCAAAGCGCTCTGCCACCAATGGAGTTTGAGCTGAATGCTTCAAGAGCACTACATTCCCAGCCATCAAGGCAGGAATGATGGCATTGACTGCTGTGAGGTATGGGTAATTCCAAGGGGCTATCACAAAAACGATGCCCAGAGGTTCTCGCTTAATGTAACGTATAAACCCCGGTTTTTCCGGTAATTGTATTGGGGCGAGGCCTGCTTCAGCATTAGCAATCATATAACGGGCGCGCTCTTCAAAACCGGCTATTTCCCCGGCTGCATAACGAATAGGACGACCCATTTGCCAGCAAATTTCCTGAGCGATTTTGTCTTTATTGGCGACCAATGCATTCACGGCCTGTGTGCAAAATTTTTCTCGCTCACGCAAAGAGGTAGCTCGCCATAAGGGTGCTGCTTTTTGGGCTTTGACAAGAGCCTGTTGTATCTCATCTTCTGTGGAAAAATGGCGTTCTACGTAAACAGAATTATCGATAGGAGAGTACGTTTTAAATATTTCATTCATGTTAAATGATCTCAAAATAGCGGTCTAATTCCCAATCAGTGATATGGCGCCGAAATTCACGTTCTTCCCATTCGCGGGTGGATGCAAAGTGGTCTACAAATTCACTGCCAAATAAAGAGATAGCGGCCTCTGATTGTCTCAATCGTTGCGCGGCGTCCCACAAGGTACGGGGTAAAGCCAGTTCTTTGTTGTGACTTTGTTCGTACGAATTGCCTTTAATTTCAGGTTCTGGCTCCATTTCGTGCTCAATTCCGTATAAACCGGAGCCTATTGCAGCTGCCAATGCTAAATAAGGGTTTGCATCTGCGGAGCCTAAGCGATATTCAATACGTTGCGATTTATCTGTGCCGGGAATGACGCGCAGTGCAGTCGTGCGATTTTCTACACCCCATGTTGCATCAGTGGGAGCCCAAAAACCTGGAATCAGGCGCGTGTAACTGTTAACGGTGGGGGAAAACATGGCTAGTAATTCTGGCATTAATTTTTGCTGGCCTGCTAAAAAATGGGATTGAATTTGACTCATGTTGTGTGGCCTGGATGAGTCATAAAAAGCAGAACCGGAGCCATCTTTGTAGCGTAGTGAGGCATGAATATGGCCACTTTGGCCTGGATAATTCGGTGACCATTTGGCCATAAACGTTGCCATCATATTATTGCGTTGAGCGAGTACTTTCATAAACGTTTTAAATAGCGCGGCCTTATCACCAGCTGCTTGTGCATAGTCGACAGCAATAGCCGCTTCGATAACGCCTGGGCCGGTTTCTGTATGCAAACCCTCAATAGGAAAATCCATGACCTCTGCCATGTTGAGTATTTTATGGTACAACTCCGCATGCACTGTGTTGCGAATAATCGAATAACCAAAAAAATCTGGAGTGATGGTTTTAAGATCACGAAATTTTTTGGCGCGCGCTGTGTCAGGTGTTTCATCAAACATGAAAAATTCATATTCTAGGGCTGCAAAAGCATCAAATCCCATATTGGCAGCTTTTTCAAGAACACGGCGGAGGAGGGCACGAGGGCAGATTTTCCCTGCGGGACCTTCAAATTCAGCCATAAAAAGGAGTTGGTTCTCTTCAAATACCAGCTCACGGCAACTCTCTGGCAAAATTCTGACATTTGCATCAGGGTAGCCGGTGTGCCATCCGGTATACTTCGTATTATCATAAAGTTTATCTTTGGAATCCCAGCCTAAGATAACATCACAAAAAGCGAAGCCATTTTCTAGCGCTGAAAAAAATTTATCGCGACGCATGTATTTGCCAAGCATGATGCCATCGATATCAAAAACACCAACTTTAACGTGCGTCAGCTGACGTTCTTCAACAATACGCTGCGCATCTTCGGCAGTTTTTACCTCTCTTGGGTTTAACATCACATTTCCTTATGAATTGACTCGCTGCTAATCCTCTAACTTGGCATCCATAGTAATTTTTGCATTCATTAGTTTTGATACAGGGCAGCCTTCCTTCGCGTTGTGTGTCACGGTATCAAATATTTTTTGAGTAGCATTGGCAATTTTTGCTGCAACGGTTAGGTGAATAGTCGTGATGGAAAATCCTTGGTCTAGTTTTTCAAGTGTGACAGCAGCCGATGTCTTAATGTAGTCAGCTTTTAATCCTTCTTTTTCAAGTTGGGCGGACAATGCCATGGAAAAACACCCAGCATGGGCTGCGGCTATCAACTCTTCCGGGTTGGTTCCTGGGGTCCCTTCAAAGCGGGTTGTAAATGAATACTTCGTATCAGAGAGCACTCCACTGTCTGTTGAAAGTGTTCCATGACCATCTTTCAAACCGCCCTTCCATAAAGCTGATGCGTTGCGTTTCATATGTTGCTCCATCAATCAAATAGATTTTTATAGTACCTGGGAAAATGAAAAAAGGCATCAATCTGTACATGACAAAAAAACTGTCATGTACAGAGGGCATCAATTACAGCTCAATTCATAGGGTCTTTTGACGATTCATTTTCTCAAATTTTCTAAAGTGCCTAAGTCCCATGGCTCGTCCACGGGATCCAGTGATCTAGGCATAGAGCGAGATATATGGATTCCGCGGTCAAGCCGCGGAACAATGATATGGACTCATCCTCCCTTTTAAACGGCTATTAAATGAGCCAAAATGT
>CAZYME010000027.1:0-33239 GCA_964648115.1 uncultured Legionella sp. | reverse complement strand
GACACTGCCCTTTCACGGCGGTAACAGGGGTTCGAATCCCCTTGGGGACGCCATTCCGTAACACTTACGTGCAAATATTATTCATATTTAGGCAAAGTAATTGAATTCGAAACTTTTTTCAGCTTAGTTAGGATTTTTTCTGTGCGCTCTTCTGCAATTTCTTTAGAAACTCCCTCTTCTACAAAAATTGACTTACTCGCCCAAACGCCAAATTGTTGATTGTCAGCAACGAAAGAACGTAGCAACGCATTATAACGAGTAAAAGCCTGCTTATAATTTCCTTTTGCGGCTTTTAATTCTCCCGCTAGGATATATGCGCCAACAAATGCCAAATTATTGCCTTGGCCAGATAGCGGTGAAGGGCAATAACCTGCGTCACCGACTAGGGCTATTCGACCTTTGGCCCAGCTATTCATTTTTACTTGCGAAATAGCATCGAAATAAAAATCATTGCTCTCTGACATCCTATTTAAAATATTTTGTGTTTCCCAACCAAAATCGCAAAAAGTATTACGCAGAAATTGTTTTTGTTCATGCTCATCACGGATGTCTTTCAATACATGCTGGGAGCTAAACAAAAATTCTGCTCTGGCGCTTTCGCGATCGTTATCGCTATTGATTGTTACCATTTTATGGTTCGCTTCACATAGCAATTCCATATGATGCAAATCAAGGTAATTTGGAATGGTAAATGTACTCAGATATGAACCAAGACTGATTAAATGGTATTCATTTTTATCAAATACCATCCGCCTGGTGGCAGAATGAATGCCATCCGCAGCGATCACTATGTCATAATTTTCAATCATGCCATCCTTGTAGTTGACTGTAACGTTATCATCATTCTGTTGCATGTTCGTAATGGATTTATTGAAATGACAAGGCACATCAGTAATGGCTTTCATTAGGATTTCAACTAAATCACCACGAAGAATTTCAACTTCATCATCTTGTCTAAAACCGAATTTCTCACCTTGTTCTTCATGTAATATGTTACCCGCCCTATCTACCATACGACCACATTCTATTCGCGTGCGCATATCACATATTTGATCATAAACACCCATTTCTCTGGCGATATGTGTTGCTACACCGCGGACATCCAGCGCCTGACCACCTTTTCTGATAGCAGGGAATTTTTCAATCAAGACAGGGGAAAAGCCAAATCTTTTTAGCCAATAACAAATAGTAGGACCAGCAATGCCTCCACCAACAACGAGAATTTTGATGTGTTTGGTCATTTATAATTACCTATTATGTTAAAAATTATTGACCACTCCTCATCCACCCTGTCGGGCACCTTCTCCCCTCGCGGGGCGAAGGAATCAAAAGGTTCCCTCTCTTGAGGAGAGCAATTTTAAAGCCTTTCGAATATGGTTCGTGTGTTAAATCCAAACAAACGCTCATGCATGCGATATGCGTATTCATCTGTCATATTAGCGATGTAGTCACACACCATGCGAAGCGCTTCCTGCTCATTGTTGGCTTGATGGAACAATGCGCGATTTTTGTTATCCAATAAGCTCCCTGGATTTGAGCTAAGAGCTTCAAACAAGCGTAGCACTACTGTCTGTCCGCCATACTCAAAAGTACGTGCTTCTTGAGAATCAATGACATAGTTGTAAACACACTGCATTAAGTGCTCCAAAAGCGCCATGGCTTCAGGTAGCAAAACGATGTTGTATTTCAATAAACTATTTTCAAAAGCCTCATTCGTGACAGTTACTGTAATCGCCGTAATAAAATAATTAACAATTTCTCCAATTGCTTGCTTGCGCAGATGCAACTCATCTGCAAACAGTAAATCCAATAGTTGCTCCTGATTTTCTGTCAGTGGCGTTGTAGAAAGAAGCTGCCTAAAAGTTGGAGTATCGAGCTGTGAACGGTTGATAAGACGTAAATGTATAGCGTCTTCTAAATCATGAACCCCATAAGCGATATTGTCTGCAATATCCATAATTGAACAATCAAATGTATAATATGCGGCTTTACCATGCTCATGAGGCTGTGGAGCTTTTGCTAATGATTGGAATAGTTTTTGGTCATTTTCACTGAAGGGAGAGAGCAACCATGCAATCTCAGGTGCCTCACAATCAAAGTAACCCTTTGGAGGTAACCAATCATTAATACGAATCGTTTTACTAAGGGATTCGTTGACTTCAGGCAGTGTTGTCATTACCACAGCCGATAAACTCACTGGGTATTTCAAAACGCCTAATAATGCTCGGCGGGTTAAATCAAGACCATAAGAGCCATAGCTATTCTCAACCTTCGTCAGCAGACGTAGAGTTTGTGCATTGCCTTCAAAGCCGCCATGAGAACGCATCTTATAATTTAGAGCCACTTCGCCACCATGACCAAATGGTGGGTGACCAATATCGTGTAACAAGCAAATGGTATTGATAAGATCATCACTAGGTAATAACGCGGTCAGGATACCATGCTCGTGATTAGTAGTGAGATTGCGAGCCAGACTGCTACCAATCGATGCAACCTCTAGCGAATGAGTTAAACGTGTTCGATGAAAATCGCCCTCGTCTGTACCCAATATTTGCGTTTTGCGTTGCAAACGTCGAAATGCAGGGCAGTGAATAACACGCGTCCTATCCCGTTCATAAGGATCGCGATGATCATGGCTACCACGTTGATGGCTTTGACCTGAGCGGCGATGAGTCCACATAGCGCTTGAATACCTATTAACCTTACAAATCACCCACTTTATCAATACTATGAGAATTAGACCAGAAAATAAAATGGATGTTGAGCATTTGCAATCATTGGGTGTAAACTGCCACAAGCCCACTTTAAAACTCAAATATGGAGTTATGCATGGCTTGGAATGGCTTTTTTTCCAGAAACCCCTTAAAAACGGGCTTGGGTATATTTGGCACTGGGTTAACTTTTGGCCTATCAATTTCAACGTGGCTAGCATTTGCAACAAGAGACAGATGCGCTGCAGCTGCTATCGCGTTAGTCCATCATCTCGGTAAATTTGTTGATATACCTAAAGTGACTGGAGAAATTGATGTTAGTGGGGAGCTGGTTAACTTCACGGTTAATAATTTAAATATTACTATACCTAAAGCTGTCGCAGAAATTGTTGATGGAGTTGAAACAATACCGGGTGTCTGTTTCGATGCCGCATTTATCATAGGGCTTACAGTAAGTGTCTTGGCTTCAGCTGCCGTAGCAAACGCTGCTGTCGCAAAAATCTTGGCTGGTAATCAACAAAGACCATCTTACACCCCTCTTATTAATAGCGCCGATGCCAACACTAGAACCTGCCCCTAAAGTTTCTCAGAAATATGCAGATAACATACATCAAAGGGAGAAAACTTTAATGGGATGTTGATCATGTTCAGTAAAACTCGGGTCTTAAGCATATGTCTGTGTATTTCGGGCCTCTCTTCATGTACTACTATATATGGCCCAAAAACCTATACTAATTATCAATACTCTGCGGAAAGCACAACCCAACTTTATTCTGATGGGTATTCAGATGGCGGGTATTATTCTGATTCTTACCAAGAAAAAACAGTCGTTGTTCCAGAATCCTACCATGTTGGTGTCAACCATTCCCCCACACCACATACAGACAGAGACAAAGATTGGGTTAATAGCCAAAATTCGCAAAGTTATACTATCGAATTAGCTGATGATGAAAAAGCATCAGCGGTTGCCAATACCTTGTATAAAGCTCCAAAAAGCGAGCGCATGGCAGAAGTGAAATATCAACGAGATGGGAAAGCTTATTACAAAGGGGTATACGGCACTTATCCTAGTTATGAAGCAGCACAAGAAGCTTTAAAAGCCCTGCCGGAAGATGTTAAGCAGAAGGCTGGGGTTAAGACTTGGGGTAGCGTGCAAAGTGGGGTAAATGAGTAAACACTCAACCAACCCAACCTCTCCGTCACGCGGCTTGTCCGCGGGATCATGCGATCTAGGCACAGAGCGAGATTCCTGGATTCCGCGGACAAGCCGCGGAGCGTAGGCAGGATGGTTTTATCCTGAAGTCAGCACCAGGCCATGGGCCCAACCTACAGAACAACTATTCACGCTGCATTAATAACCATCACTAATTTAACCACCCCCGGCGTATCCGTACGCTCAATATTCAATTGCTTAATTGAGATAGTATATTTTTCATTAATAGACCAAAGCCAGGCAATAAAACCATTATAAGGCACTTGATCAAAAACCAACTGAATATCGCTCACACCAGTCTGCTGCAACTGGTACGGGAACCGTTTGAAAGATGTAGCATTTAATTGATCTGCTAATACCGTTAAAAGCTGACTGCTGGTTAATGCTTGAGGCGCTTTCTTATTTTTATATTGCTGACGAACCTGCTGCATCCACACCAACGTGTCTTGCTTTTCCAGCAGTTGCTGTGACTTATTATGTACCGCGTTAGCCAATGGCGAGTAAATCAGTAAATAGAACAAATAGAAAACACAGCAAATCACGCCTAAGCCAAGTACCCAGCGTTCGCGTTCATTTAGGCTCACCCAATATGCTTTTATAGATGCTTTCACAAACTTAACTCCAAAGTAGCCACTACCTTGTGCTCCTGAGATGAGGCTTGTGCTTGCCTTACTTTAACCTTGTCCTGCTGCAAACGCTGCTGCAAATTTTCTAATGCGGCAAAATCATTGCTAACTAATGTTATCGAAAGCATCCGATTTTGAAAGCGAATTTGCTCTATTGCAAACGCGCCCTGCTTAACCCCGCGCGCTAATTTATCTAACAAAGACCATAAGACTGTTGTATCACTGTTTGAAGAACCCGAGGTTAATAGTTGTCCAATACGAAATCTTGGGCTGATAACTTGTTTCGCCTCAGGGAAAAAATCCCGATAAAGCACTGCGGTTTTTTTATCTACATCCGTAATTCTTGTCGTTAATGCATGCAAATAAAACGCATTTATCAACATCACACTCACTAACAAAGCGGAAGCGACGATTGCACACCCCCAATACCAATGCCGAACCAGATTCTGGCGCGTGTCATGCTGCAAATCAGCCTGGCATAAATTCATTCCATCGGATTGGTGTAAACGCTGCGAAAGCCATAAAGAAGTTGGACTATCAATCGATGTGGGTTTCTTAACTTTAAGGGTAGAAATACTGTCTTTGAATTTTATAATCTGTGTGTTTTTTTCTTTGTTATGAAGATAAATCGTGGCAAGTTCGCCATTTAAAGCGCCCTTAAACACATTATCGCGCACTAACAATCCATCTTCAGTGATACAGGCTTCATTGTCTTTTAGAGCAAACCAATCCAGCGTTATCAATTCAAAATTAAGATCTAGCGCATCAAGTTTAACAATCAGATCCACTAAAAACTGTTTATCTGTAACAACGACTAAATAACGATTATTTTTGTAATATTGGCGATCGAAAGCAAAATGTAAGGTTGTGACATTTTGTGCTAATTGCTCTTCTAGAGCGTAAGGAATAGCTGCACGAGCTTTACGCTCACCCAGCCATGGTAGCTCAACCTCATGAAGGCTACTGCTTTGAGCAGGAACAACAACAATCGTACGCGCATCTATTTGCAAAACCCTAACTTCATGAATTGGACGCATGGCTAATGCCGCATCTACTTGACCTTGCTGATCAAGACGCAAACATAAACATTGTTCATCATCTAAATGCTGTGCAAATATAAAGCAAGTAGTCACGGTGATGTCCTTAGCTCCATTCTAACTTAAGCCTGTAGCCTGGATGGAGCGCAGCGAAATCCGGGATTATGGTGCGCCTCAATCACCCGAATTACAGCTTCGCCTTCATCCAGGCTACGGTATGTTTCTTAAGTTGACGCCTATGCACTAGCACGTCACCCAATTTTCCTACCCCTCAATATTCTCTTGTGGAAGAAGAGAAATCGCTTTTTGCATAGAGGCCCACTGCTCACGTAATTGTTGAGCAAATAAGTACACAACCAAAGCGTACTGAGGGCTGGTGTTATAATGAGTAATGACATAAAAATTAGGATATGCCAACCAATATTCTTCACCCTTTGCTGTGGTGAGTTCAATGAGGCCTGCTTTTGCCGGAGGATGCAACACCGTAGAAACAGGCTTTACACCAGACCGAAGCAATTGCTTATATGTATAATCGGCTGCTTTGCTGTTGACCGTCAATTTTTTATAGCGCCAACCACGTACATTGACAGGTTGCGCAATGCCCTCATTCGCTCTCCAACCATATCGATGAAAATAATTCGCAACGCTACCAATAGCGTCCTGATCTTCTTTCATTAAATCAGGCTTGCCTTTCCCCGTATAATTAACAGCGTAGGAACGATAACTACTCGGCATAAATTGAGGCTTACCCATCGCTCCTGCATACGAACCTGTATATTGGGTGACAGAGACGCCATGTTCACGACAGAGCAACAAATATTCCTCTAATTCTCTAGTAAAATAAGGAGAGCGCTTAGGATAATCAAATGCAAGCGTTGTGAGCGCATCTAACACACGGTACGTGCCTTGGTGTTTACCATAAAGTGTTTCCACACCAATGATAGCGACAATCATATCTGCCGGTACATTGTATTCTTTCTGGGCTCTTTCTAATGCCTTTTGGTTTGTTTGCCAAAAATCAATGCCCGCTTGAACGCGCTGAGGGGTTAGGAATAAATCCCTATAAACATCCCAGGTTTTCTTTTCATAGGGTCTTTCCATTGACTCTATAATTTGCGGCTGAAACTTAGCAGCTCGCATGATGGAGACCAATTGCTTTCTATCAAAATGGTGCTGCTTAACCATTTTATTAATAAAAACCTGAACATTTTTGCGATGAACCAAGGCTTCATCGGCATATGTAGAACAAGTATTGAATAAAACCAGCAGAACACTAGCTACCTTAACTAACAAACGCATACAACATCCTTATAAAAACAATCATCGCGATCATCTCTGGATTTTCATTGTTTTGCAACTAAGTCCCAAAGAAACGCCGTGCCTACTTTATGGACGATACGAATTAAGCTAAAATAGCACAATTTACTACTAGGCTTACCCGTTGAGTGATTTAACCCGGATCCGTAATTTCTCTATTATCGCCCACATTGACCATGGCAAATCAACATTGGCCGATCGCTTTATTCAACTCTGTGGTGGTTTATCTGACCGCGAAATGGGCGCGCAAGTGCTCGACTCAATGGATATCGAGCGAGAGCGTGGTATTACCATCAAAGCGCAAAGTGTCTCTCTTAACTATACAGCACGTGATGGCAAAGTTTATTTGCTGAATTTTATTGATACTCCTGGTCACGTGGATTTCAGTTACGAAGTATCTCGATCGCTTGCTGCTTGCGAGGGTGCCATTTTAGTAGTCGATGCAGCGCAAGGTGTTGAAGCACAAACCGTAGCTGTTTGTTACACCGCGATTGATCAATCACTAGAAGTATTGCCTGTATTAAACAAAATCGACCTTCCACAAGCAGAGCCTGAGCGTGTTATCACTGAGATAGAAGATATTATTGGTTTAGACGCCCATGATGCTATTCATGTCAGTGCTAAAAGTGGTATAGGTGTTGAGGATGTATTAGAAGCATTGGTAGCCCGTATTCCCCCACCGCAAGGCGACATCGAGGCCCCCCTACAAGCATTGATCATTGACTCCTGGTTTGATAGCTATTTAGGTGTGGTTTCCCTGGTCCGCATTATGAATGGCGCTTTGCGCAAAGGCGATAAAATGCGGGTTATGTCCACCGGAAGAGCCTATGAGGTTGATCAGGTGGGCGTATTTACCCCGAAACGCACCCCGACTGAAAAACTCCAAGCAGGTGAAGTAGGCTATGTTGTGGCTGGGATTAAAGAAATTCAGGGTGCACCCGTTGGCGATACGTTAACCCTTGAAAGAAATCAGGCAGACAAGCCATTACCCGGGTTTAAAAAAGTAAAACCGCAAGTATATGCTGGCCTTTTCCCGATTAGCTCCGATGATTTTGAAGCATTCCGCGAAGCCCTGGCTAAATTGAGTCTTAATGATGCCTCGTTGTTTTATGAACCAGAATCGTCTGAGGCACTGGGCTTTGGCTTTCGTTGTGGATTTCTCGGCATGCTCCATATGGAAATTGTCCAGGAGCGCCTTGAACGTGAGTATAACCTCGAGCTCATTTCAACCGCGCCGACAGTTATTTATCAGATTATCAACACTAAAGATGAAACCGTCATGGTTGACAATCCCTCACGCCTCCCACCGGCCCAACAAATTAAAAAAATGCTAGAGCCTATTGTGCGTGCCAATATTCTAGTTCCCCAAGATTATCTAGGCCAAGTTATTACATTGTGCACAGAGAGACGCGGCGTGCAAGTCAATATGACTTATAGTGGTCGCCAAGTTTCTGTAACGTATGATTTGCCGATGAGTGAAGTTGTTTCTGATTTTTTTGACCGATTAAAATCAGTCAGCCGTGGGTATGCTTCATTGGATTATAGTTTTTTATGCTTCCAAGAGGCCGATTTGGTTAAAATGGATGTTTTGATTAATAACGAGCGTGTTGACGCATTAGCTATTATTATACACCGTAATACAGCGCAGAGTCGTGGCAAAGCACTTACTGATAAAATGCGGGAATTAATCCCTAGACAAATGTTTGATGTTGCCATCCAAGCAGCCCTAGGCGCGCATATTATTGCTAGACAAACGGTAAAAGCTCTACGTAAAAACGTCACCGCTAAATGTTATGGTGGCGACGTATCTCGTAAACGTAAATTATTGGAAAAACAAAAGGCAGGGAAAAAACGCATGAAGCAAGTTGGGCATGTAGAAATTCCTCAGGAAGCGTTTATGGCGGTTTTTCAGACCGATAAGAAAAAATAAGAGAAGGAATAGATATGAGTTTTGCTTTTTGGTTAGTTGTGCTTTCTTTTGTAAGTGGCGTTATCTATTTGCTTGATATTTTGCTTTGGGCGCCCAAACGCAAGCCCGAACAAAAACCCAGGAAAATCATTGAGTACTCTCGCTCATTTTTCCCTGTGTTTTTTATTGTTTTGCTACTGCGCTCATTTTTGATAGAGCCGTTCCGCATTCCATCAGGCTCTTTAGAACCAACCCTACTGGTTGGTGATTTCGTAGCAGTTAACAAGTTTGCTTATGGTTTGCGCTTACCTGTTTGGGAAAAGAAGGTGGTTTCGATTGCCAACCCGAAAACCGGCGAAATCGCAGTCTTCCGTTGGCCACCCGATCCATCTTATGATTACATAAAGCGAGTCATAGGTGTTCCTGGGGATAAAGTTGCTTACCACAATAAGATACTGACTATTAATGGTTTGGAAATGAAGCAAACCTTTATAGAATACACCACAGATGCTAGCTCAGGAAAAGCGGTTGCGAAATATCGAGAAAATCTAAATGGTATTGAACACGAAATTTATGTACGCCCTGACGTAGCAGCTGTTGATTTTGAGGTTGAAGTCCCGCCTAATCAATACTTTATGATGGGTGATAATCGCGACGATAGTGCTGACAGCCGCTTCTGGGGATTTGTATCGGATAATTATTTACGCGGTAAAGCTTTTGCTGTGTGGATGAGTTGGAATGGTAAAACGGATACAGTTAGATGGTCTAAAATAGGGCATTTAATTCATTGATGGATAAAAAAGATAGATCAATGTAGCCCGTATGGAGCGAAGCGGAATGCGGGAAACAAACCAGTATTTGTCGAGGAGTAAAAATTATGCGTAAACAGCAGGGACTCACATTGATTGGCATGCTATTAACAATGGCGATTGTTATCATTACAGGCATTGTAATAATGAGAGTCGTTCCTGTGTATAAAAGCCATTATGAGGTGACAAGCTCACTGAAAGCACTTAATAATCTCCCAGCAAATGCATTTTCGACTGATCCAGCGGCGAATGCTAATATTTTAAGAGAAAAACTACTAAACCAGTTCTTGGTAAACAGTATTACAAGCATCTCTCCTGAGCAGATTATTATCGAACCAACTGACGAAGGTAAATTTAACATCTCCATAAAATATCAAGTTATCCTTCCATTGGTTGCTAATGTGCGACTATTATTTGATTTTGACACATCTCAAGAGGTGAAGGTTGGTGCAGAATAATGTGCAGCGTCTCTGTAAACGATTGGATTATGAATTTAAATCGCCTGCTTTTTTAAAACAAGCATTAACGCATTGCAGCGCTGGCGTTCTAAACAATGAGCGCCTGGAGTTTCTAGGCGATTCAATTTTAAGCTTCGTCATAGCCACTGCATTATTTGAAAAATTTCCGGACTGCGATGAGGGAGATTTAAGCCGTTTGCGTGCCTATCTAGTAAAGGGGGACATGCTTGCAGAAATTGCGTTTGAAGTAGAACTGGGTGATTATCTTTATCTTGGTCAAGGGGAGCTTAAAAGTGGCGGATTTCGGAGAGCTTCTATACTAGCTGATGCATTAGAGGCTATATTTGCAGCAGTGTTACTTGATGGTGGTTTCCCATCGGCTCAACATGTGATTCTTCATCTCTATCAGACTCGTCTAAATGAGAAGAATTTACATAGCAATTTGAAAGATGCCAAAACAAAATTACAGGAATATTTACAAGCCCAAAAAAAACCCCTTCCGGAATACACTCTAACTAGAACAGAAGGTGAAGAACACGATCAGATATTTCATGTGCTTTGTAATATTTCCAGTTTAAAAATTTCTGCTGAGGGCAAAGGAGACAATCGTCGCAAGGCTGAGCAACAGGCTGCAAAAGAGTTGTTTAAAAAGCTTCAGGGGTAAGTTTCCCAGGTTGTCCCTTCTCCCCTTGAGGGAGAAGGTGCCCAACAGGGCGGATGAGGGGTGATCAAAAGATCTACCCTCACCTGCCCTGTCGGGCATCCTCTCCCATCAATGGGAGAGGAATCCACGATTAAGTATCTGTGGTCCTTACTTCCACATCACATCACATTCCTTTTTTACTGCAGCTTCTAATAACTCAATCAAAGGTATTGCCCTGTTCACCAAGCTCACCTCTTGATCATCGTCATCATCCGATAGTCTTCGAGGGATCGGTGGTGGCTTTTGTCTTTCCAGCTCGATTGCTTGCTGCAGATGAGTTAGCGCCGAAGGAACATTTTCTTTCACAATTGCACTAGGCACTGTACCAGTATGCCCCATCATCTTTATCAAGCGTAGAGCTACATCACCAAACATGGTAATATTTTCATGCGCATCACAACTAAATGTTACTAACATATTTCTCCCTAAGCCCCTGGCTTCTCCTTCATATCTGAATATAAATAACTCATAGCAAAATTATTTCCAATACATTCACCAATTACCCGTCCCCATTTTTCTGCAGATTCATCATTTAGAGATGGGGGTAAACTGGGTTCGAATTTTTGTATGCATTTATCTGTAATTGCTGGCATCAGAGAAATACACTTATCATAGTTAATATTACGCGCTTTCATTTGTGTCGCAATCGCCTCATCCTCGATAAAGCTTTTACATACGGGCTCTGAAACAGCTAGTTTTACTTGTGCTATCCATACGTTTTTTGCTGTTTCAGTCGAATCTGCCGCGACTAATGTAGAAATTGACAACATCGATATACCTACTCCAATCATACATGATTTAAATTTCATGATAGTTATTCCCTTCCGTGGCTTAGTTTATTTATGGTGTCCTGTATATCTTCTACCTCACCGGAATAATGGTAATAAATCCGGTTGTGTTCACAGTCAATAATGCAAAGCGCTTCCTGCGGCTTTCCATTTAACTGCTTAAAAATCCAATATATCCCTTTGTTGTGGGTGCCTTGGATATCTTTTAATACATCTAACATTTTGTCTTCTTCAAACTCAGACTGGGTACATACCAACCCCGAGTTATCCCTGGTTATCTTATAAGCGAAGTGTTTTTCTGTCATGATATTAGCCCAATTACTTACCGATATTTAAAGGTATCGACTGGAACTAAAAAAAGTTGAGGGTATTTTCCTGGTTTGTGCAGAATAAGAAACAAAACCGTAGCCTGTGTCGACGACATCAACACACACTAGCCCGCTTGCGAATCATCTCCAGAGCCTTCTCCAACCGCTCGAGAGTCCGCTGTTTACCTACGAGTGCCAATGTCATATCAATTGAAGGGGACATACTACTTCCCGTCACCGCAACACGTAACGGCTGGGCAATTTTCCCCATGTTGAGGTCAAATTCAGCGCTCACGTCATTAATACAATGGTGCAAGGCTTCTTGTATCCATTCGTCTATCTTGGATAAGCATTCGTAAAGCCGTTCTAGAGGCTCCAAAACCACCGGCCGTAAGTGCTTTTTCACGGCATCTTCATCATATTCAATAGCATCCTGGTAAAAACAACGACTTTTTTCTGCTATTTCAGCCAGCGTACGGCAACGCTCTGCCTGTACGACAACCAAATCAGAAAGCGCAGGCCCTTTCTTCACATCAATGCCCTGATGTGTAAAATGCCATGCGAGTGCTTCCGCTACACTAGCGGGAGAATCTGATTTTTGATAATGCTGATTTAACCAATATAGTTTATCGTAATTAAAACTGGACACACCACGGCTAACATGATCCAAATCAAACATGGCAATCATCTCTTCAATACTGAAAATTTCCTGATCGCCATGCGACCATCCTAACCGTACCAAATAATTCAATAAGGCATGTGGCAAAAAGCCCATTTCTTTAAATTGCAGCACACTCACAGCACCATGTCGCTTAGATAATCGTTTGCCATCATCCCCTAAAATCATTGGTAAATGTGCAAACACAGGGACTGGAGCATTCAATGCTTCAAATAGATTGATTTGCCTTGGCGTATTGTTAATGTGATCATCACCACGAATCACGTGCGTAATACCCATGTCCCAATCATCAATAACCACAGCAAAATTGTAGGTGGGATTACCATCTGAACGCACCAGAATTAAATCATCTAGTTCGCTATTCTCTACCTGAATATCACCGTATACCCGATCGCAAAATGAGACGTGACCAGCAGCTGGGTTTTTAAAGCGCACAACATGCGGGGTATCTCCCTCAGGCAGATTTTTAAGCCGGCAATGGCCATCGTATCGAGGTTTTTCTTTTGCTGCGAGTTGCGCCTCTCTTAGTGACTCTAAACGCTCTTTACTACAATAACATCGGTACGCTTTTCCCTCATCTAACAATTGCTGTGCAACACTTAAATAACGAGGATAACGATCTGTTTGATAAAAAGGCCCTTCATCACAGTCCAAACCTAACCAGTGCATACCATCAATAATTGCTTGCACTGATTCTTGGGTGGAGCGCTCCCTATCCGTATCTTCGACACGTAAAATAAACTCACCTTGATGACGTTTAGCATATAGCCAAGAAAACAAGGCTGTACGGACTCCGCCGACGTGTAAAAACCCCGTGGGGCTTGGAGCAAAACGTGTTCGAACCACCATAGTAGGCTCCGTTGTAAGCAGTAAAATAATCGCGCTATAATAGCCGACTTTGTATTCAACGCAAAGTAGTCATTGTCTTCAAGAAGGTATTCGCGTGAAAGGCATCGGGATTAAATACCAACTTAGAATCACAACTTTAGTCCCAGTTCTGCTGGTCGCCCTGCTATTTGCGCTGCTCTACAATGGTCAATTTAACAGTAATGTAAAACAACACGTATCACGCTTAGGCGAGGCATACATACATCAATTGATACCAGGTGCGCAATTAGCCATGCTTAAGGACGATCGCCGGACACTACAAGGGCTGGTCGATGCATCGATTATTAACCCCGAAGTGCAGTCTTTAGCTTTTTATAATGCGAATGGACAATTGCTTGCCTATCGCCGCGGCAAGAATACGCTCCATAATTTCCTCCCTGAATTCACCGGTGATTATATTAAAAGCAGACAAATTGACGCATTTACCGTTAATTTTGTGGCACCTATTACCTTACCTAAATTTAATTTATATTCTGCAGCTTCTTTTGTTCCTCAAAGCCCGCTAGTCTTTCAAGCTGATGATGTTTTGGGCTGGCTATCAATCAATATTGATACCAAATCCATACTCATCCAACGTTATCAAATGTATATTGTTACTATTTTTATCACTTTATTAAGTTTGCTGCTTGGTTTAAGCGTGCATTATTTTCTCTCTAAACGAATTTATTTACCCATCGCACGCCTTAGACGCAGTATGAAACAAATTTTAAGCAACGAATTTGAAACACAAATTAAAGTAGTCAGCCCTGGGGAACTGGGCGTGATTGAGCAAGGCTGTGCCCATTTACAAAAACAATATTTAGATACCATCAAAGAGTTAAATCAACATATTGAGGTCGCTACTGGCGATTTGCAGCAAAGTCTTGAATTGCTTGAAGAAAAAAACATTGAACTATCAATGGACAAAAAGAAAACCGAAGAGAAGAGTCGCCAAAAATCTGAACTCATTGCAAATATGAGCCACGAAATCCGTACCCCTATGAATGGTGTTATTGGCTTTACCAACGTGCTCTTGGATAGCAAACTAGACCCGCTGCAATTGGATTATGTAAAAACCATCCAATCCTCCGCGCAAGACCTATTGGCCATCATTAATGATATTCTCGACTACTCCAAAATAGATGCGGGCAAATTGCATTTAGATTGCATTCCTTTAGATATCCGTGCCTGCATTGATGAGGTCTTGGCATTAATTGCCCCTACTGCCCGCAAGAAAGGTATCGATCTCATTCCAGCAACGGCCATTAACGTGCCTAAAACCATGCTGGGTGATCCCCTGCGCCTCAAACAAATAATAACTAATCTTGTGAGCAATGCTGTGCGATTTACAGAACACGGTTATGTTCTAATCCGCACTGATATTGAGCAAGAATCTGAAAAAGATTACAGCATTTGCCTGGCAGTTACCGATACTGGCATTGGGATTTCAGAAAACGACCAAACAACATTATTTAACGCTTTTAATCAAGCCGATACAAGTATTACCCGCCGCTATGGAGGCTCAGGGTTAGGATTAGTGATTTGTAAAAAATTGGCGGAACAGATGCATGGGCGTATTACAATCACCAGCGAAGTGCACAAGGGATCAACTTTTTCTATACACATCAAACTAGAAAAATTAGCGGCATATGAAGTAGAAAAGCATCAAACTCACCGCTTCGCGAATCTAAACGTAATTTGCTTTGATGACAATCCATTACATTTAGAAACGATATGTAACGGCTTAGGTTATTGGGGCATTAATTGTGCCCGTGTAGAAACATTTAATCGGCTTGAAGAAGCTTTCAAAACTTATAGTGATTATCACCTAGCCTTTGTCAATGTTAACCAAGGTTGCGAGCAACAAGTAGCGCAAGTATTGCGCAAACAATCGATTCCTTGCGTCCTTGTTTCAAAGTGGTTAATCGAGGATTACCAGTCACTTGGCGCGCAAGGCTTCCTGTTTAAGCCTCCAAATATGCAAAAATTACATGAAACGATTGAATCGTTACTTAACAAGGTAGCCCTCACTAAAATCAGTAACCATGACTTAGATCATTTGCGCGTCCAGTTGCGCTTAGCACGGCCCACATTATTAATTGCTGAAGATCATCCTGTGAATCGCCTGTTGCTCCATTCAATGTTGGGTCAAAATGCAACTATCGAAACAGTGGACAATGGCGAAAAAGCTGTGGCCCTGTGTAACCAAAAACATTTCAACGCAATTCTGTTGGACTTACAGATGCCCTTACTCAACGGCTTAGAGGCAGCGCAAATAATTCGTCAGCAATCTATGTTAAACAAGCATACTCCCATTATTTTAATCAGCGCTAACAGCTGTGATTTAAGCAAGGAACACCTGCCGAAAGCTGGAATTGAGTTGTGTCTGGAAAAACCAATTGATGAAGAAACACTGATCCGGCATCTCTTGAATATTACTGGTAGAAACAAAACCGCCATAATTAATTGGCCTTTATGCGTACAGAGAGTATCTGGAAACCAGGCTCTAGCAATAGAGTTCCTCGCCCGCTTTATCGATGAATTACAAAAAAATCGTGAAGAATTTTTACACTTAATGAAAACCCATAATTTACAAGGGATAGAGCGAGCTGCTCATAAGCTACTGGGTGCTTGTTGCTTCTGTGGAGTGCCTTCATTACAAAATCATGTAGCCCACCTAGAAAATCTCGCCAAGAATGTACAGCATACTGATGAGTTAAAAGCGGCCTTCGCCGAATTAATTCAAAGTATTGATGCTGTACTTCATGAATATGAAACATCGTATCGAACACATATGGTAAAGGAGAAAATATGTCAGTAAAAAATGCAATGTATGCCCAATCTGGTGGTGTTACAGCGGTCATTAATGCATCCGCTTGTGGGATAATTCAAACTGCACGCCAGCACCCTCAAAAAATAGGTAAAGTCTTTGCCGCAAAGAATGGAATTATTGGTGCATTGCATGAAGAGCTCATTGATACCTCTCTTGAAGACGACGCAACGATTGCCAAACTCATGCATACACCGTCTGGAGCCTTTGGCTCATGCCGTTACAAATTAAAAGATAACCCAGCTGAATTTGCTCGCCTTTTGGAGGTATTCAAAGCACACGATATTGGCTATTTCTTTTATAATGGTGGTGGTGATTCGCAAGACACAGCGAATAAAGTTGCTAACATGAGCCGTGCTGCAGGTTATCCTGTCACTTGTATTGGAGTCCCTAAAACAGTTGATAATGATTTACCTTTTACGGATGCATGCCCAGGTTTTGGTTCGGTCGCAAAATACATCGCAATTTCAACCTTAGAAGCAGGCCTTGACGTTGCATCAATGGCTGCATCATCTACAAAGGTGTTTATTCTTGAAGTCATGGGCCGACATGCAGGTTGGATAGCTGCAAGCAGTGGTCTAGCTTGTACTGAGCAGGGGCAACCACCGCATATTATTCTATTCCCTGAGGTTCCTTTTGAGCAAACACGCTTTCTAAAACGTGTCGCTGAATGCGTAGAAGTCTATGGATATTGTGTGGTGGTCGTTTCTGAAGGGATCCGTAACGAACAAGGACAATTTTTAAGTGATGCAGGCATACGCGATGCGTTTGGCCATGCGCAATTGGGTGGCGTGGCACCTATTCTCGCCCAATTAATAAAAAGTGAATTAAATCTCAAATACCATTGGGCAGTTGCAGATTATTTACAACGCGCCGCGCGCCATATCGCCTCCTCGGTTGATGTTGAACAGGCCTACGCCTTAGGAAAAGCGGCTGTGGAATTGGCACTGAGTGGCCACAATGCCATCATGCCTATCATCGTCCGGGAGCAAGATTCACCTTACCGATGGTCAATTAGCCATGTACCTTTAGAAGATGTCGCAAACCAAGAAAAAGCGATGCCTAAAGAATTTATTAGCGCGGATGGCATGGGTATTACTGAAGCATGCCGGCGTTATTTATCTCCTTTGATTCAAGGGGAGGCCTATCCACCTTATCAGAATGGTTTACCTGTGTATGTTCGTCTTAGGAATCAATTGGTTGCTAGAAAGCTAGGCACCTCATTCTGAGACTACGTCAAACGATGAGATCAAAAGTAGGTTGGTGCTGAGCTTGCGAAGCCCAACCTACACTTCAATTACACCAATAAAAAAGCCGCCAATTGGCGGCTTTTTAGCTATCCTACTCTTATGGTCTACAGCTAGCAGGACGGTATTTAGGAAGTAATGTACCAGTTGTACAATCCCATGTTACGTCACCATTTGCAGTAAGTGTTGGTGTCATAATGATGGTACCACCACCAGCCGCAGCTGTGTACGTGATAGTGATAACACCGGCAGCGCCAACTACAATAGAAGTTACGTTAGCAGTTGCAGCAGGTGAGGTATACCCTGTAGCAACTTGGGTAGCTGGTAAGGCGTTGTTGGTCATGGAGGTTTCAGACACAGCAAGTTTAGCTGAGGATGCCATTTCTAACCCCTCTGTGACGCGAGCTCTAATGGTATAATCTTGGTATGCAGGTATAGCAATTGCAGCAAGAATACCAATAATAGCAACAACGATCATCAGTTCAATCAATGTAAAGCCTTTCTGTTTCATGATACTCTCCCTTCAATTAATGAATTAATAATCAACTCACATATAATCATGCAACTTCAATGCCAATTAAACAAGACATACTACAAACATATTTACAAAAGTGAATATAAAAAACAACTGACCAAAATGGTCACTATGTGCCATTTAACTGACTGACCTGAGACAATCCTGTAGCCCGGAGTCAGTTGTAGCCTGGATGAAGCGAAGCGTAACCCGGGAATTTCAGTGCCAGAACTCCCCGGATTACGGCTTTCGCCTCCATCCTAGCTGCGAATCTCTAGAATAGGTAGGTACGGACGTGAGCTATTACGGCTAGATTATCTACAATTTGCCGGGCGATATTTAACAAGCAATGTGCCACCAGTACAATCCCAGGTAACATCATTATTCCCGGTTAGCGTAGGAGTAAGGATAAGAGTGCCTCCCCCAGAAACTGCTGTGTAAGTAATGGTAATCACTCCATTAGCGCCAATAACAATAGATGCAACATTTGTAGTTGCTGCAGGAGTTGTATAACCGGTAGCGGCTTGAGTAGCCGGAAGCACATTATTAGTGGTCGCTGTTTCAGACACAGCAAGCTTTGCGGAGGACGCGAGCGCCAATCCTTCTGTTACGCGCGCTTTGATCGTGTAATCTTGGTACATAGGAAAAATAGCAACGACCACAAGAATAGCGACAATAGCTACCACGATCATCAATTCAATCAGTGTAAAGCCCTTCTGCCTCATGGTGCCCCTCAGTAAATCAATCATCACACTGGGAATCATGCATATTAAATGCCACTCTCATCTACTACTCTTTCATAGAGATAAGTATACTTCAACATATTTCACGCAACTATGGCCTACTTATGTCACGCGAGCAACGTATTTATGATGCATTATTTAAAGAGATCAAACCAGTCCCTGTGTTCATTGAAAATGAGTCCTCCCGCCACAATGTCCCTGCGGGATCAGAAACTCATTTCAAAATCGTAGCTGTATCCAATGTATTTGAAACACTACGCCCTGTTGCACGCCATCGTCTAGTCAACAAATTATTAGCTGACGAATTTGCATCGGGCTTACACGCGTTGAGTTTACACCTGTATACCCCTGATGAGTGGGAACGACAAACTTCCGGCGCACCTAGTTCACCGCCCTGTCATAATCGTAAAACATAGCGCGGTACGTAGACATTAAGATAAATAATGAGCACTCATGATCTGGCCCTGGGATGAGCGCAATACTTATTCCATGCGGTCCGGTTATCCGATATAATCCAAGATTTTTTACCTAAAAGGTTCGTGGCCTATGAAAGCATGGTCTTCTGAAAAAATTTCAGTCCTTGCACTTGTTTTGCTTATCACTGGAGCCATTGACAGCATTCGCAACCTTCCAGCCACTGCTTTGTTTGGCTCATCTCTCATTTTTTTCTTTATTTTTTCAGCTATCATCTTTCTTATCCCTGTAGCATTGGTATCTGCCGAGCTCTCTTCCACATGGTCTGAGGAGGAAGGCGGCGTATATAGCTGGGTGCGTCATGCGTTTGGCGAGAATATGGCTTTTTTTACGATTTGGTTGCAATGGATAAATACTATCGTCTGGTATCCGACCATTCTATCCTTTATCGCAGGGACCTTTGCCTATTTAATTAATCCAGAGCTCGCACAAAATAAATTTTACTTAATTGGGATTATTCTTTTCATATTCTGGTCACTCACAATATTAGGTTTATCTGGTTTACGAGCATCTGCTGCATTTGCTAGTTTTTGCGCAATAGTAGGTATGATTGTTCCTATGGGGTTCATTATTCTTCTTGCACTGATTTGGCTAATCAAAGGTAACCCAATAGCTATCGATTTAAATTTCAACAGTTTGATTCCACATTGGCATGACACTCAGTCGTGGGTATCTCTCACTGCTATCATGACCTCGTTTCTTGGTATGGAGCTTGCTGCTGTTCATGTACGTAACGTAAACAACCCCCAGCGAAATTTTCCACGTGCCATGGGCTTTTCAGTAATTTTAATTTTAACAACAATGATTCTTGGCTCTTTGGCAATCGCTTTTGTTTTACCACATGAAAAAATTAGCCTAGTCTATGGTGTCATGCAAGCCTTCACCAATTTTTTTGCAGCCTATCATTTACAACCTTTGATGCCTGTAATAGTGATATTACTTTTACTAGGCAGTTTGGGTGGAATGGTGAATTGGATTATTTCTCCCGCAAAGGGATTGTTGCTTGCTGCTGATAATGGTTTCTTGCCCCACTGGCTTCACCGACTGAATAAACATGGTATAGCCTCACGTATTTTAATTCTGCAGGCTGTTCTCGTTACTCTATTATGCAGTGGTTTTTTACTGTTTCGATCTGTTAACGCTATTTACTGGCTCTTCACTGCTTTGAGCACTGAAATGTATATAATGATGTATGTAATAATGTTCATTGCGGCCATGCGTTTAAAAAATAAATTTGCAGGATTGCCACGGCCTTTTGCAATCCCAGGCGGGCGGTTTGGATATTATTTTACGTGTCTTTTAGGCCTTGCTGGTTGTGGCATTACTCTTGTTGTTGGATTTTTTCCCCCTGAGGATGGTATGGATGTGGGCGGCGCAAATCATTTTCGCCTAATTTTTTCTAGTGGGATAGTACTTATGCTGATTCCCGCTTTCTTGCTTTACTTACGTAAATCACTAATGCAATCACATTTAAAAAAGGAAAATTAAAATGAGTTATGCGCAACAACATCTCAACGAAGCCATCAAAATTCTACAACAAATAGATGTGGCATCTATTGAAAAAATGGCAGATTTACTCACAAGCGTCAAACAAGCTGGGGGCCGGATTTTCTTTTTGGGAGTTGGTGGTAGTGCTGGGAATTGCTCTCATGCTGTAAATGATTTTCGCAAAATAGTTGGTATCGAAGCTTATGCGCCTACCGATAATGTATCGGAATTAACTGCTCGCACCAATGACGAAGGTTGGGCTACTGTATTTGTTGAATGGCTGAAAGTCAGCAAAATCTCTACTAAGGATGTTGTGTTTGTTCTCTCCGTTGGTGGTGGAAATCTTGAAAAAAATATCAGCCCAAATTTGGTTCTAGCGCTTCAACATGCTAAAACTGTTGGCGCTAAAATAACGGGTATTGTCGGTCGAGATGGTGGGTACACCGCTCAAGTTGCTGATGCATGCGTGGTCATTCCGACTGTCAACGCAGACAACATTACTCCGCATTCAGAAGCGTTCCAGGGGGTTGTTTGGCATCTGCTAGTGTCACATCCTAAGCTTAAGGCCCATCAAACCAAATGGGAGTCGGCTGTTGCAATTGCCTAATCAAATGCGTCGGGCAGTTTTTTTAGATAGAGATGGGGTTATCAACCGATCAAAGGTAATCAACGGTAAACCCTATCCTCCTGATAATCTAGCTACAATGGAAATTCTACCCGGGGTTCCTGATGCGTTGAGAAAGCTGTCTGATGCTGGGTTTCTATTGATCGTTATTACAAATCAGCCTGATGTCGCACGCGGCACAACGCCTAGAGAGACAGTTGAGGAAATCAATAACTATTTAGCTACCAACTTACCCATCGATGAGTTTCGTACCTGTTTTCATGATAATGATGATGGGTGTGATTGCCGTAAACCGCTGCCAGGGTCGTTATTATCTGCCGCCCGCATGCATGGGATTGAACTTGCAAATAGCTATATGGTGGGGGATAGGTGGAGGGACGTAGAAGCCGGTCAAAACGCTGGTTGTAAAACTATTTTTATTGATTATGGCTATGACGAAAAGCAACCTGAACCGGTGGATTTTAGGGTGCAGTCGCTTGAAGAAGCAGCAGAAATTATTTTAAACAAATAAATAAAATGTGGCACTTCGTGCATTTGTTGGGCCATGGCCCAACCTACATTTAATTACCACGTCGATTCAAACAGTAGGCTGGGTCATTGACCCAACAAACGCACGAAGTGCCACATTATATGTGATGTAAATAGGCTATTATTCGATACCTATGATCAATTTATTTACTATTAGAGATTTTTATGGTATAAAGCGTGATTAATTTTCAATCTTAATGAAGGGTACGTGAAATGTCCGCTGCCAGTGTTGTGAATGGTTTTTTTTATAAACGATACCAAAATCTATTTATGTTCGCCGGAAGCCCACTTCTACCGCTGTTAGACCACTCCTATATGAATTATTGCGGGAATATGCCAGCCTATATTTTAAGAGTAGCGCTAACCCCAATTCTGGCTCCCATAGCATTTGTTGGAACCGTAGCAATAGCGATGGCTCTGGCGATGGTAACCGCATGCGCACATGCACTAAGCCTCGTAGTCGCAAGCTTGGTTGACTTCGGATCAGATTCAGGACTGTCTCCTGTCTGCTAGTATACATTGGGAGCGAGCTCTTCCTTTTGATGTAATATCATAGCCTCCTAGCTCATCAAATTGAACAATAATTTGACTTTATGTTTTTTTTGATTAATAATAGCGCATGTTTTTTCAAAAAAAAGAAATGCATACCCTAAGCGCATTTCTATCTAAGAGGAGTTAACATGTCAGCTGTAAATGATGTAAATCGATTTTTTATGAGGCGATATGATAATCTTAGTTCGCTTGCTCTAAGTCCAGTTAACTGGTCATTAAGCCCTCGTAGAGGCGATTATGATTTTGATATTGGCGGTTGGTTATTAAAAGCCATTTTTGCTCCAGTACTGATTCCAGCAACTGTAGCAACTATGATATTGGCAACAGCTTTAGCAGCAGTAACAGCAGTCTTACAAGTAATCAGTCTCGCTGCCGCAGCACTGCTTGATAGTTTTAGCCCGCCAGCATCAGATTTTGCCCCTAGTCACTAAGATAATCTAGCGTTTGAAAAAATCGCGAGCATTATTTTAAAACAACATATCTGATTGACACCGTGTCAATCAGATATGTCTATTAGCAGTCCTCAGCCTGCAAGCTGGCAACGAGCCTTTTCTAAATCTTTTATAGTGTTAATATCTTGCAACGGATAGACACAAGCTTCTTCAACCTTGATATTGTACCCAGCCCATAACACACGCAATTGCTCTAGCGCTTCAATTGCTTCTAACTCACAAACCGGCCAATTTACATAATCCAGTAAAAAAGCGGCGCGATAAGCGTATAAACCAATATGACGAAATATATTTTTAATGCTCTCTGAATTATCGCGAGAAAAGGGAATCGTGTTTCTAGAAAAATACAGTGCGTTGTTATGACAATTGCGTACCACTTTAACCACATTGGGATTGGCACACATCTCATGATCATCTACAGGCCAGCAAAGCGTTGCCATCGGAGCATCGGAACTGGCTAAACTATTAGCTACTTGGGTGATTAATGCAGGTGCTATTAAGGGTTCATCACCTTGCACATTAACAATAATTTCCTCAGGTGAAAATTGGCGCAAAGCTACTACTTCTGCGATTCTATCTGTCCCCGATTGATGTGCAATATCTGTCATCTCCACTTGCGCACCAAAATTGGTAGCCAATTCAAAAATTTCTTCATTATCCGTAGCAATGATGACTGATTTAGGTTTTGCCTGCACTGCTTGGCGATAAACGCGCTCAAGCACGGTCATTCCATGTAATTCCATTAACAATTTTCCAGGCAAACGGGACGATTGATATCGCGCTGGAATGATTACATGAAAATCTACACTCATAATTGATCTTTCTCTTCTAATGACAACACTCGCGCTTCTGGCTCAAGCATGACAGGAATGCCATCGCGAATAGGGTAAGCGAGCCTATCAAAAGCGCAAATTAATTCATCCTTTTTAAGCAATAATTTTCCTTTGCATAAAGGGCAGACCAAAATTTCCAATAATTTCTTATCCACGCGACTCTCCTCCTTGCGTTACTTGATCCCGCACATACACTGGAAGTGCATCCACAGCACTCACCGGCTTGATTTGCCCAGATTGTACCAAACCAATCATCGCTTTGGCATCGGGGAAAATAGTGATTTGTTGGATAATTTGAGATTGTACCGCTTTTGGCAATTGCGACGCATAAGACTCAAACCCCACCCCAGCAAGAATTATAGGGCTTGCAGAAGGCAAAACAACATCGGGTGCGGAGGTTACGTACTCTACCACATCGTAAGTGCCCGCCGTAAAATATCCCCAGTATACTTGGTGCATGCGTGCATCAATCATCGCCAAAACATCTGAGCCTGAGCGAGTGGTTTGATAAGCGATTGCCGCAAGACTACTGACGGGATAAAGCGGTAAGTCATGAGCGTACGCCAACCCCTTTGCCACGCTGCAAGCAACGCGGAGTCCTGTAAAGCTACCCGGCCCACAACCAAAAACAATAGCATCTAATTTACTGCAAGATACTTTAGCTAACGCGAGCAAACGTTCTACCATAGGCAATAATAATTTTGCATGCTCACGCATGCCATCCTGCTCTTCGCTAAACATTTCACCATTAACAGAGATAGCTACTGTAGCACGCTCTGTTGACGTATCAATCGCTAATAAATTCACACTAAACTCCAAACTGCACGCGTTTTTTGGGCGTAGGTTGGGCCCATGGCCCAACGCTGATTTCCTACCGCCTCCTGTTTTTGGAGAGGAAAATGTTGGGCCATGGGCCCAACCTACGCTTAAAGCGAAGCCTGCCCACTCTACTCTTTCCCCAAACCCAACGCACTAATAAAATTTAACACCGTTTGCTCATCACGCGTTTTGCGCATCGCAGGAAGGCTGGCAAAAATACGCTGCCCGTAATCTCTTGCAGTTAAACGCGGATCTGCAATCATCAACACGCCTCTATCATTCTCATCACGAATTAAACGCCCCACCCCCTGCTTCAATGCTAATACTGCATTTGGTAGCGATAACTCATCAAAACCAGACAAGCCATTTGACTTTAAATAGGCCATTTTACCACGTATAACCGGATCCACAGGGCTAGCAAAAGGTAATTTATCAATAATGACACACGATAATGCCTCACCTTTGACATCCACCCCCTCCCAAAACGTTGCTGTACCTAAAAGGACAGCGTTTCCCATTTCCCGAAAACGTGCCAATAAAATGGGTTTTGCTTCCTCGCCTTGGATCAACAGCGGGTAGTTTAATTTATTGCCCATTAAAAGAGCAACTTGTTTCAATGCCCGATGACTAGTAAACAAGAAAAAACAACGCCCACCACATGCCTCAATCACAGGTAACGCTTTCGCAAGCAGCGCTGAATAATAACTCTGCTCTTTGGGATCCGGCAATGCACGTGGCAAATAGAGCAAAGCTTGCTGCTCAAAATCGAACGGGCTAGGTAACAATAATACCTCGGCTTTTGCCAAACCAAGCGGCTTTGTAAAGCAATCAAACGAGCCTGCCATGGTTAATGTGGCGGAAGTAAAAATATAAGCGCAAGATTGCCGCTCAAGTAGCTTACGAAATGCCTCAGCAATATCAAAAGGGGTCACATGAAAAACCACATGATGTTTAAATCGCTCCAACCATCGAATTTGCTGCAAACTCCCTGTCGCAAATGATTTCAGCAAACAATTCAATGCCTCCAAGCGCGTTTTACAACGTACTAAGCCAGCTTGCTCTTCAAGATTCGCGTGTTCAAAACAGCTTAATAATTCTTCACAAATAATCAGTAACGCATCCCAGGCACTGCTAAATGCTGCATTTCCCTGTATTTGCTCCCAGCCTAAGCGCTCTTCACGAGATGGTAGTGCCAACAATATGTTATCGATCACCTCATCTAACGTATGGCTTAATTTCTTTAAGGGTTGATTGGCCAAGTCAAGAACAGGCCATTCACGAAGGATATCGTCCAAAACATCACGTAATTGCCGAGTACCTACTCTATCACCATGAAAATTAGCAGCAATATCGGCTAATTGATGCGCCTCATCAAATACGACCGCACCTACACCCGGTAAGAGCTCCCCAAACCCATCTTCTTTTAAACGTGAATCAGCAAAATACAAATGATGGTTAATCACCACAACATCTGCTTCCAATGCTCGCTTACGTGCTTTAACCAAAAAACACGTTTGATGATATTCACATTCTGTTCCCAAGCAATTATCGGCTGTTGAGGTAACATAGGGCCAAACTGGTGAATCCTCGCTAATTTCCGGAAGTTCACCCCGCTCACCGTCGGTTAGCTGTGCTAATTTATCACGCACGTGCAAAATTTCATGCGCGCACTGAGGGCTAATAAATCGCCCTTCTTCGGCATGTAAATCTACACGATAACGACAAAGATAGTTTGCCCGCCCTTTGAGATTTTGCACGCGAACACCAAGGCCTAGCGCCCGGACTAATGTCGGGATGTCTTTATGAAATAATTGATCTTGTAAGGTTTTAGTCGCTGTGGAAATCAGTGCTTTTTTGCCGCTTAATAAGCAAGGTATCAAGTAGGCATAAGTTTTGCCCGTGCCCGTACCTGCTTCAGCAACAAAGGTTGTTTGTTCATGAATAGCGCGTGCGATACTAGCCGCAAGTTGAATTTGTTGGGTACGGGGAACAAAACCAGGAATGGCGGTGGTTAACCGCCCTTTATCACCTAAGATGCGCTGACAATTTTCTACCGCATCGTCAGCAGAAGCTACTATTTCTTCCACTCTTTCTCTAAATATTGCAATTTCCCTTCAACACCTTCCCACGACTTTGCATCCGGAGGACCATCTTTCTTGGCAGTAATATTGGGCCACGTTTTAGAAAGCTCGGCATTGAGCTCAAGGAATTGTCGCTGATCGTCTGTCAGGTCGTCTTCTGAAACAATAGCATCCACAGGGCATTCTGGTTCACACAATGCGCAATCAATACATTCATCAGGCTGAATGACCAAGAAATTAGGTCCCTCATAAAAACAATCTACAGGGCATACTTCTACACAATCGGTATATTTACATTTAATACAACTTTCAGTCACAACAAAGGTCACGATACCCTCATATTTGGCGCAAGCGGAAATTGATGTTATTAAACCATAAGTTTCCCGTTGTGAATATCACTATCAGTAAAAAACTAAGCTTGCTACAATGGTTGATATGTATTAAAATAGAACACTTTAGCTCTACTTAAAACACCATTTATTGCAGTTTTCTCCAGAGGAGTTCAAAATGCCCGGGTTACCTACAAGCGATATGCCCCTTCTTAGTCGTTATAAAAGCGCCCTCCCAGGAGAAAAAACGCGTATCTTAAGGGATACTGCGAATTCAATCTGGCGGTTGCCGGTATACTTTGAAGATGAGCAGCATGCTGCTACAGTATACAATAGCACCCTTGAAGCCCATCAACTACTCAAATACGTCAGTTACACACAGCTCGTCGAAACACAGCACTTCTTCGATATTTCTTTTGACTCTAGCCCATTGGTAGAGCGCTTCGGGGCTGACAATGTGTTTTTCGAGTTCAATGAACAAGGGCAAATGCGGCTGAAAAAGCAGACTCTTGAAATTCCACATGACATTTGGGTATATATTTGGGCGACTCAGCAAAACCTCCTTGAAAAAGATTACGAGCAATTAGGCTCAAGTTTAGATCCGCGTAGTGTTTTCACTCCAACAAGCAATACATTACCTGGCGAATGGAAAAGCGACGACCTCGAGAATCTAGATCACTATGAAGATACGGCACGGCTGCTTAACACATTTGCACAGGAAGTTATTGAATCGACAGAAGAACTAGGTAGGATCCATAGGCGTGCCTTCCTGGCAGCTACCAAGGAGCTACAAAAAATAAGTCGTAAATATCCTGACCTTAAACCCATTTTGCTGAATATCAATCAACAAGCAGCCTCCCTATCAGAAGTAGAGCCTATGGATACGTTAATAGTAGCTATGACAGAAACCGCATCCATGCTCAGAGGCACTACTTTCATTATGCACTATGAAGAGCTCCTAAATAACATGAATGGTCATGCAACATTATCATCAGACATGCGGGGATTATTCATAGCCATGTTAACTTTATCCGCCTTAGCCGTGTCGCTTGGTATAGTTGCCGCCGCAATGCCGGCGCTTGGCGTAGCAACAGTAGTAACAGCAGCAATTGCTGGAAGCGTTGCTGGAGCAAGTGCTACTCTATTTGGGGCTGGTGCTGCATACGCTTTCTTTGCTGCCGAACCAGGCACAGAAGCAACAGGGCTATCTAAAGCAATGGCTGATGCCGTTGCTGCTAGAAATGCCCTACCTGGACCCGTTGTTACAGCAGCTGCCAATCTGGGCATGGAAGAGCAACCGTTTGGTCCAACTGACGCTTATTATACCGGTCCCGCTTATTAATGAACCACCCTCTAAAATACCGGTGAGTTACGCATTGTTTTTACGCAGAACCTTGCCGGTATTTCCTTAGCTTTTAAAATAATAATCTATGAGAGATTTTGCATGTTTATCGTTCCAACTAATCTATTGTTAGGCCTCCAAAAAATCAAAGAAACTCCAGACTCTGCCATATGGATGCTAGCAGTAGATGGCAAGTTTTTTTCAAAAGAAAATGGACCTTGTGGTTTTGACACTAGAGAACCCGGCAGTGTACAAGGGATTCTTAATGGTTTTATAACTGCTTTACAACAGTTAAACACTAAAAGTGAATTATCTTTTGAAATGCTACAACACATTCATACTAGTTGTGTACAGGGTATTAAAACACAGAACCCTGCTAATCCAGGCGTTGTCCGAACCACACAGGTAGCTTTTGAAATCATGCCTGGTTGGTCAAGCCTAGAGGGGTTAAAAAACCTTATTGAAAAAGGTTTTGTTGTTTGCCCAGCTTATAGTATTGCGGGCACCAGCAAAGCTAATGTAGACGTGGAAAATCCACTCAATCTCGCTAACTTTGAACGCTATTACAAGCTAGCAAGCGAGAAAAAAATAAAGCTATTTTATTTCCCCCCAAACGCAGAAAAACTCGATAGTAACTTAACCAGCTCAATAACCAGATATAATTCGCTTATTGCACAACTAAAAGAATCAAAAAAAGACTTTAATCCGGACATCCTGTTAATTGCAATTGCGGAACTTATTCAAAATCTAACCAGAACTCATGCTTTTCGTGACGGGAATAATAGATCATTTGTTAATTGCCTACTCAACGCTCTTTTAGTCCATAATGGTTTTAGGCCAGGTATTTTCTACGATCCCAATGTCTTTGAGTTTCATACTATTACGGAATTGCTTAAGATCATAAAAGAGGCCATGGCAGCTAACGAAAGAATAGCCGCGGGCCCTGATACTTCGCTATTTGATTTTAATCTCTCTCAAATGACTGTTGACCATGAGCACTATATAACAATGGGGCGTGATTTTCTTTTGGAAATTGACCGCCTGATTTTAGAAGCACCACGCCCAGCAGAAGGCGCTTTTTTGATAAAGCATTATACTAAACCCGCAGGGGATTCTTCTCTAATGTTTAAACCACAAAAAGGAAAAGCACCAGATGTGCAGCCCCAAGGGCCAGCCCATCAAATGGTATAAAGACCCCCATATTATTGAAACGTTGTTTTAAAACACTAAACACTGAGTAGGTTTCGTTTCAAATATGGTGCCCAGGGCCGGAATCGAGCCGGTCATAACTTATTGATTTCAATTAATACAAATAATAAGGACTCGGAGCTTACCCAAAATTGAATAATTACGAAAAGATGCGAATTAGGAAATAATAATTAATCCGAATAAGAAGCACATTACGACCAATTTCCTCTTTGTCTCATTAGTTTTCTCATTAAGTCATTATCTACTTCAAATGAATTCCTACCATGTAACCAACGATGATTATTGATCACTAAAATACAGCCTACAGGAATATCAATTTCCAAACTATTTTTAGAGCTCTCCAGTGAGCATTGAATCTTATGAATAAACTGGGCTTCCTCCAAATTTTTTGGATGAATAAATCTATTAATAAATCGGATTGATTTTTGATTATTTTCCACTTTTAGAAGCGGCGCATACACACTTGAGTTTTCATCATTTTCTTCATATCGTGTGGTAGTGTTAGAGTTTGGATTAGATAAAAATTTAACCATGCGTGTATTAATTGGGTGATTATAAAAGTAATCAAAATCATCCCAACAATTAATATGTAATAATTTTGACCTCCCTCCTCTCGCAGCGGTCTCTGCCATTTTCATAAAAAAAATCCAATCAGGAACTTTTTTCATATAGGCCCCGTCCGTATGCAGCTTAAAAGCTTCATATTGTCTTAAGAGCTCTGGCATCTGCGTGTCAGTATGCTTTATAGTAAAAGTTGCGTAATGCTTTCCAGAAAGTGGGTCTACATTAGGGATTCCTAATAGATAGGCAAGAGCAGTTGAGAGTTTGATATCAATATCTTCTTGAGGTTTGTAAAGACGAAATTTTATAAGAACAGCTCCTGTTTCAGACTCTTTTAAGGCATTTAATAAAATATCTTTTATTCCGAAAATCTGTTCAAACTCATGAGCAACTAAAAAACGAAAATACGGTATATGTTCAATATCTCTTACAGAAATACTTATTACTTTATCTAGATATTGCTCAATATAATGTCCATCAATATCTAATAAGTATATTTGTTCCTGTGGCTTTATTTTTTGAAAATTTATAAGTGGACTATTCAATTAATACACCAAACCATTTCACTAAAGTTTCCTCTCCCAAATTATCATACACATAGGATAAAAACCTTGAAAAATCGAGCTCAAAATCGTGTTGTGTTATTTGTTCTTCTGTCTCTGTATTGGGTGAGTGATGAAAAAATTTTCCTAAATACTGTTGGCAAAAAGAAATATAATCCTTTGTGAAAAGAAGAAAAGTATGCCACATATCATCGATCTCTTTCATTTCCGAATGAATTCCGCAAATAAAATCAAATTCGTTATTTTCAGGAAAATACAACTTTTCCTCTTGATGTTTAAGCGACAACCAAAAAAATTTTATTAATTCTTCAAACGCCTCTTCAGGCGCCATCTTATTATCAGGGAAATCTTTATTGTATCGATATAAAACATGAGGATTTTTATATTGAAGTAAAAGAGGTAACTCTAAAGACATCAAAGTTTAACCTTATTTAACCACATCCAATACAAGGGTGACACTTCCTTGAACAGTCAATGCTCTTAAAATTTTCTAATTTTTTTTGACGATTTTTCGAATTATAGCTTTTTTCATTTATCTTCCTTATAAAATGCCTATTTTTCACGCAGAAATTTATCACATAATAAAAAAAACACAAGGGTTCTTAAAGGGTTCTCAAATAATAAAATATTGCTTATTTGTTACATATCATCATTGCTGTTAATCGATCACCAAACCCTTAGGCTGTATTTTTTGAATCAAGATTTTGATTATACTGTAAGCATTTTCAACCTTAAGTATCAAACAAATCGATAGGTATGTAATACCGGCAAGTAAAATAGCCGTTAATAAGAAAAAAATACGGTGACTCAATGATGCGTTATAAATATATTCTGAAAAGAAATGTGTAAAGACCCAGCAAAAAATGCCAAGTGCGGCAGATGCGACACCACACCGAATAAAAGCATTTAAAAATTTCTTTGTTTGTAAATCATGTAATCTATTCATTAAGAAATAGAGCGTCAAAAAATTAATTATTGCCGAAATAGCCGTGGAAAGGGCAAGACCTCGATGACCCATTTCAACTGTAAAAACCAAATAATACGTTAGAGTAATATTTATAAATATAGACATAAAACTAATACACATTGGGGTCCATTTTTTATTAATCGCGTAAAAACCTGGGGAGAGAACTTTAATACAAGAATAGGCTACGAGGCCAACTGCATAAAATTGTAAGGCGAAAGCGGTTTGTGCAGAGTCCTCCGCATAAAATTTCCCATGTTCATAAATAAGACTAATAATAGGTTTGGCAAAAAACCAAAACCCTACGGCGACAGGTAGTGTTAAGAAGATAACAAAACGCATTGCCTGCCCCAAGGTTATACCGAACTGGCTGCTGTCTTTTGTTGCAGCAATACGAGAGATTACAGGTAAGGTAATCGTGGCAACTGCAACACCAAAAACACCAATAGGGAGTTGCATAATTCTAAATGCGCTATTAAGCCATGTTACCGCTTCTGTTCCGATATAAGAGGCAAAACCTGAACTAATAAGTACATTAATTTGTACAGCACTCGCAGCAATTATCCCAGGAATTGTTAAAATTAACACACTACGAACTCCCGGATCATTCCAATGAAAATTAGGCTTAAAATGAAAGCCTACGCGCCTTAAACTGGGAATCTGAACTAATAATTGAAGTAAACCACCCAAAATGGTTCCAATTGAGAGGCCTATCAGTGCATTTTTTCCAAAATGAGGATCAATGAGCCATCCAAAAAATCCCCCCCCCAATATAGAACCTATATTAAAAAAACTTGAAGCTAATGCCGGCATCCCAAAGACATTTTTTGAGTTGAGTATGCCCATAGCCAATGCCGCAAGAGAGACCAAGAAAATAAAAGGGTACATAATTTGAGTTAAAAGAATTGTTGTATTAGCATCATCACCAGAAAAACCTGGGGCTAAAATGGCAATCATTTTGTTTGCATAAATAATTCCAAGAATACTTAAAATTCCCATGAATATACTAATCAATGTCATCATTTTTGAGGCAAGCTGCCAGGCAGAGGCTTCACCTTCCGTTTCGAGCTTTTTAGAGAAAATTGTGATAAATGAAACTGAAAGAACCCCTTCCGCGAAAAGATCTCTCAATAAATTGGGCGCACGAAAAGCTATAAGAAAAATTCCCAGAGTAGCTGTGCCAAACAGATCATTAAATAAAATTTCTCGGATAAGGCCTAACAAGCGGCTACACATTACTGCAATGGAAATAACCCATGTGGCTTTAATATTTAATTTTATATTACTCATCACTTGCTAACATTCAATTAATTAAGAACTAAATAATACCATGCTTGTCACATAAATAGTTGCTGCTTTTAAGATGCGCCTATAACTTAGGCTTAGATATGCGAGCAATCTTTGTGAGTTATCTTGATAATTTATTGAGTTTCCTCTTGCTTGGTCTTAGCTCTAATACTATGAAATTACCTCCACTAAGCAGCAACTTTTGGAAAAGCTGGAAAGGAGGGAAAACCCTACAAAAAATCTTACGCAAAGTTCTTACTGTTAAATAAGAAAATAACGGAATTGTTGGGAAGGATTTGAAAGAAGAAAGCAAGGCTCTAGAAACTTTGAAAATTATAGAATAAGAGTTAGAGTACTATGTGCTTGATAAAGT
>CAZYME010000026.1:0-33491 GCA_964648115.1 uncultured Legionella sp. | reverse complement strand
GCAACGAATCAAATTTTTCCTAGTTTGGGTAACATTTATTTTGAGGCAACTCGCTTAGCCTGCGATCTATTTACATCACAAGCATACTGGTCTATTATTAGACAGTAGAAGTACGGGATGGAAAGAATTATGTTTGTTATAAGATACTTTTGCTCTTAAGGATCTTTACCTCTCAATAACTTTCAGAACAGGAGCAAGATGATGAGCAAGAAACGTGTTGCAGTTCACGGGAGACAAGATCCCGCAAAAACTCAACTACTTCAGCTGCTAAACAGCTCTCCCTCGGAGTTTGAATTTGTAACAACAACGCCAGAAAACCGTTTTCGTATCGTAACTAACGGCACCAATCCTCCCATTCAAACCGCCTCTTTACAAATTTTACTTATCGATTTAAACACTAGCCTGCCACCTGGATACACTCTTCATGGGCTTTATCGTGATTGCAACTGGGAGCGCCCTCTAGTCGTCATTTTTCACGGTGAAAACGCAGAATTGAAACGCACTTATGAACAGAGCCTAGCTAATAACCATATTCCTATATTTCATTTGACAGAGATCGGCAATCTTCCTCCAAACGATATCTATCAATCACTCAGAGGGTTTGCGCTACAAACAAATAGTGAGGAACAAACACAACACATTATCCTGCATTAACCAAGGTATCTCATGAGAATCATAGGAGAGAACCTCATTGTCAGCACTCGACCCATCGAGCAATCCACGGAAGGAAGTGCAACAAATTTCACATCGACTCGCTTTTGTGTTTTTAGCGCCACCCACAATAGCAGCATACTAATTGGTTCAAGCCTAACGCACCCCCAGCACTCTGTAGCACAAGAGCAAGTTCTTGATGCAGCCGCTATGGCTGATGTGATGGATGAAAATGGGGTTGTTATTGGCATTAAACAGGCCACCGCGGATGGATTAGGCGGGTCAGTTGACGACCCCCACGAAAACACCAGCATTGCAATCGTAGCGAGCCAAGCCTGCCAAACCTTTATTGACAATGACAGACCTCCGCATAAAATTTATGCGGAGATTGCGACCACCTCGCATAATTGGGCTTTACCAGTTAGCAAAACACAAAAATATGATTCTAGTTGCGCAATGGCAGCTGCAAAATTTACATACTTGGATGGAACATACCAGGGTGATTTATCTAATTTGGGGGATACAACAATTCTCCTCTTAGATAAGGACTTTAGGGTAAAAAGCATCCTTGCGGCACAGCAAGTATATAGAGGTTTTGGTACGTGGACTCCGCCATCGGTCCAAATGCTAAATGACCAGCGATATTCGGATTGCTTGATGAGTAGCAAGCTACAAGCGGATGAGGGAGACCTGGTCATTTCGATGACTGATGGTGTCTGGAGCGAGTTACAGCCCCTTTTAAAAAAAGCGGGGACGCGCCGCACATTTCAAATTGACCCACATATACTCGAAGACATTTTAGCGCCGTGCTTGAAAAAATATCTGCCGGCCCATATTTTATGCACAGAAATACTTAATAGTGCAATAACTGCATCGCTTGGTAAACGCAGAGAATTAAACAGCTTAGTTTCCGAGTTAAGGGCCCTTCCCCTTGAGAGTCAAAATCTCTCTGTTCAGGAAGTATTATCCATCCTTATGGAAACTGGTAAAATGGAAACCGCAACAATTCTATCCGATTTACTTTTTCTGGGCGAGGAGAGAGGCGACGGGATAGTCTACAAGAAAGATGTTGCAATTCCCTTTTCTCTGGTAATCGATGATTTGCAAAGGCGCACTACTGGCGATTGTTCAACCATCAATATCTCTCGACTTCCTTATCATTTAGATGAATTAATCCGCGCATTTATTATGTATCCTTCGCGCCAACAGACGATTATGAATGAGTTAAAAGCCCACCTAAACTCTGTTGAAGCCATCGCAGAGTCCTTTGCGCGCTTAAGGCAAGAAACCGTACCTATTGCCCCTCAATTATTGCTGGGTGAAATGACCACGAAAAATGTTTTTAATCCGAAGATTCTCTACGCGGTAGAGTATTTATTAGTTCGCGTTTATCATATTTATCATATAGTACGCACAGAAAAAACATATACCAAAACAATAGTCTCTGTTCGTGATTATATGGAGACCATCGAGGCGCCCATGCGCCCGTATGTCTATAATTTGATAAAAGACTTCCTGTCACCACCTCCACCCACACTGCCTGAACGGCTATTTTCCAGAGAAGTACCTGCAAAATTATTTGCTGCATTTTCTGAACAATACGGACCGGGGTGTGATTTCTCTTCGACTGCTGGGCAAGAAGATCTGCAAACGGCAGAAGGCCCAGGTTGATTGGGTTGGTGTTTTATTGTTCGCTTAAAACGTGTAATGAAATTTTAAACACACATGCTAGAATGGACAGTCTATATACTTTTGAGAAATACATGTCCAGATTTACACGCATTTTTATTTCTATTATTTGCCTATTTTTTGCTTCCTGTGTCGGTGCCAGTACTGTATTGGAGGATATGAGCGGCCAGAAAGTTTCTTTTTCTGATCTGCAGGGGAAGTGGGTATTAATTAATTATTGGGCGAGTTGGTGTCAATCTTGTATTGATGAAATTGCTGAACTAAACCATTTTTATGAAACAAAAAAAAATAATGTTGTTTTATTTGCGGTAAATTACGACGCCCTTCCAATCGATATGCAGCAGCAATTAATTGAACAATTTGACATCCGCTATCCTTCTTTGCAACATGACCCGGCACGATCTCTACAGTTGGGGAACATCAGAGGAGTTCCGGTAACCTTTGTGTTTAATCCTGAGGGAAAATTGAGTAGCACGTTATATGGCGGGCAAACGGCTGAGAGCCTGAAAGAGGCGCTTGCTATGAATATGCGGTAGGCGGTTCTGTGGAAAATTGTAGAGCCATCCTATACTGACAGTCGAAATTTTAGGCTATGGCTGGCAAGATGGTAGATTTTACAGGGCGGCATTTTCCATAAGAAAAGCACAAATATTGTCATCGCTGCGCAAGCGGGGATGACAATATTTGTGCAACTTTGTGTGGATTCCTCAGGCTTTATACCAATATTCTTAGCTTTTCATCTTGGCTCATACGAATATGTATTCGCCAACCACCTGTATCTGTTAACGTTTCGCTCATCACGGCACCTATATCATATAATTGTGCGCGTAATTTGGCATCTTGCGCCGTAAGCTCAATTTCTTCGTCAACTACTTTGCCATGTAGTTGGCTAGCTATAGCATCGCATAATGTAGTAAGCCCTTCTCCGGTCACCGCTGATACAAAAATGTTACGCCCCTCTTCCAAGTCTTCTGTTGTTGCATCGAAATTTTCCAGTAAATCAATTTTATTAAAGACTTGTAACAACTTAATGTTATCTACGCCGATTTCCTTCAGTACCTTTTCCACAGCAATCACTGAGGCACGCCAATCTGGATCAGCCCTATCAATTACGTGTAATAATAAATCGGCTTCTTTGGTTTCTTCTAATGTCGCATGAAACGCGGCAACCAATTGATGGGGTAAATCGCGGATAAACCCTACTGTATCGGCTAATATCACGTCAGCTGAGCCGGGGAGCTCTAATTTGCGTGTCGTTGGATCAAGGGTCGCAAATAACTTATCAGCCGCATAAATCTTAGCGCCTGTAAGTGCATTAAATAACGATGATTTGCCTGCGTTGGTATAACCAACTAGAGAAACGGTTGCAATTGCAGCTTTTTGCCTAGCACGCCGGTTTTGATCACGGCTGCGGCGCACTTTTTCAAGACGCTTGTTAATGGTTTTTATTCTTTCTTTCAGTAAACGACGGTCGGTTTCAAGCTGGGTTTCGCCTGGGCCTTTGAGACCGATACCGCCCTTTTGGCTTTCAAGATGTGTCCAGCCACGAATTAGGCGGGTGGATAAATGTTTCAGTTGTGCTAATTCAACCTGCAGTTTTCCCTCAAATGTGCGAGCACGTTGTGCAAAAATATCGAGAATCAGCCCGCTCCTCCCGACCACGCGGCACTCTAGCAGACTTTCCAAATTACGCTCTTGGGATGGCGTCAATTCATGGTTGAATAGAACTAATTCAATATTATGCTCTTTTACTAGTTCGCGAATTTCTTCGGCTTTTCCTAGGCCCACATAATATTTAGCATCAGGTTTAGCGCGATTACCTACCACACACTCCAGCACATTTGCGCTGGCTGATATCGCTAGTTCTTTAAATTCTGCTAAAGCGGTATCAGCTTCAGGGCCTGGAGGAGCAATTTGTACAAGAATGGCACGCTCGCCACCATCTGGACGTTCCAACACGGTTGCATTTCCAAGAGGGGGAAAGTAATCAGTCTGCCATAATTTTATGCGGATCGCCAGTGGGCGATATTCCCTTGTGGGTTTGACACTATCATTAGGCTACGAACTACACATAACTGATCGTAGCCTTGATTACGCTGCGCTGCATCAAGGCTACGGATCCGAATGTCACTAAGATAAGCCAAACTGTAGGCTGGTGCTGAATGAAATGAAGCCCAGCAGAGATGATCACGTGCTTTTGGGGCTTCGCTTACGCTCAGCACCAGCCTACTTCTTATGCACAAAGGTGACAGATCCTAATAATTACTATGATTGGGTGGGTGTACAAACCATGCGAGCAGGTACAACAGTGGAAATGGCGTGTTTGTATACCATTTGTGTTACTGCGTTTTTGAGCATGATTACATGTTCGTCAAAGTTGTCTACGATACCGTGTAATTTAATGCCGTTGACGAGAAAAACTGATACTGGTACTTTTTCCTTCCGCAGTTCTTCAAGAAATGAATCTTGTAGTAGATGATTACTAGACATTGCCTACTCCTTATAATTTTTATTATTGGGGCAACAACTCTTATAGGGGTAATCGACCGGACAAAATAAAACTTTAATCCTATGCCAGAGAATTCATGGGATGGATTAAGAAATTTCTTACAGTATATTCAGACGCGCATATAATGACACAGAGTGTGAAAAAGTTATACTTACATAAGAGGAACGACACGGACTGTCTGACAGGATGTCAACAAAAACGGAGTTTAGAGGCAATGGATACATTGCGCCGCACGGATGCGGCACCCATCAAAATTATCACCACAATCAACAGAAAAGCTGTATTTGTCGCAACTATGTCATCCCGTACTATCAAATTGTAATTGTTCAGGAGTTATATAGTCTCCGTCTTTGCGAGCATTAGCGAAGTGTCTTTAATTTGCGCCTAGGCCACTGGATTGCTTCGCTAACGCTCGCAAAGACGGTTTTTTTTAACGATTATATCCAATTATATATCGATATTCTCAGCTTCTAGAGCATTGGTTTCGATAAATTCACGTCTCGGTTCAACTTGATCCCCCATGAGCGTAGTAAAGATTTCGTCAGCAGCGACTGCGTCATCTATCTTAACCTGCATCATACGACGTACCTCAGGATCCATGGTTGTTTCCCATAATTGCTCAGGATTCATTTCCCCCAAACCTTTATAGCGTTGGATCGTTTGCCCACGTTTTGCTTCTTCCATCAACCAGGTCAGTGCCTGTTCGAAGCTTTCAACATCGAGAGATTTTTCACCGCGTTTTATTACAGCGCCCTCTTCAACTAAATGGTGCAATTTACCAGCCAAACCAACCATCTCTTTATAATCTTTGGATAAGAACAACTCCATACTTAATACAATAGGGTTATCCATACCATGCTGAGTTATCACAACGCGTGGGAGATAATGCCCCGTCTCCTCATTATGTATAACATCAACCGCAAATTTCTGTGTTTTGCTATCTAATTGCTGCAAACTTGCATGCAACTGTTGAGCCCAGTTATTAATGACATCTTGCTGTGCAAAATCACCATGCTGCAAAGCGGGCAAACATGCCACACGCCGGATAATGTCTGAATGATAACGACGTGAATAACGTTTAGCGATTTTTTCTACGCGGCGAAATTGCTTAACCAAATCGCCCAATGCTATTGCAGTAATTGCAGGCGCATCTTTTGCAGGATAAAACGCCGCGCCATCCAATGCTGTTTGTGTCAAATAATCATACAGGGCGTCATCATCTTTAACATACTGCTCTTGTTTACCTTGTTTTACTTTGTATAAAGGAGGCTGAGCGATGTAAATGTATCCGCGCTCAATTAACTCTGGTGTTTGTCGGTAGAAAAAAGTTAATAATAATGTGCGTATGTGCGAGCCGTCGACGTCGGCGTCGGTCATGATAATAATGCGGTGATAACGAACTTTATCCGGGTCATATTCATCAGGCCCAATACCGCAACCAAGAGCTGTAATGAGTGTAGCAACCTCTTGAGAGGCTAGCATTTTATCAAAGCGTGCTTTCTCAACATTAAGAATTTTACCTTTCAAAGGTAAAATTGCTTGGAATTTACGATCGCGACCTTGTTTCGCCGAACCACCCGCAGAATCCCCCTCTACGAGATAAAGCTCAGACAGTGCAGGGTCTTTTTCCTGGCAATCGGCCAACTTACCTGGCAGTCCAGCAATATCCAACGCGCCCTTTCGACGCGTCATATCACGTGCACGCCTTGCAGCTTCTCTAGCTCTGGCGGCATCAATCATTTTGCCTACGATAGCTTTGGCAACAGACGGATTTTCTAACAAATAGTCATTCAGCTTCTCGGCAACCAAAGACTCCACTGCAGATTTAACCTCGGAGGAAACCAATTTGTCTTTAGTTTGTGATGAAAATTTAGGATCAGATACCTTGACCGACAATACCGCGGTTAACCCTTCGCGCGCATCATCACCAATAGTGGCTATTTTTGCCTTTTTAGCATATCCCTCATTCTCAATGTAGTTATTCAATGTGCGCGTAAGCGCCGAGCGAAACCCAGCCAAATGGGTACCACCATCCCTTTGTGGAATATTATTAGTGAAGCAGTAAAGATTTTCTTGGTAAGTGTCATTCCATTGCATGGCTAACTCTACAACAATCTTGTCTTTCTCTGCATTCATTGAAAATACGGTAGGGATAATAGGGGTCTTATTACGATTTAGATGTTCCACAAACGCTTTAATTCCGCCCTCATAACGGAACGTATCACGCTTGTCAGTCCGCTCATCTAGCAAATGGATACAAACACCCGAATTGAGGAAGGACAACTCACGCAAGCGTCGGGTCAAAATATCATAATGAAATTCAATATTGGTAAACGTAGCAGCACTTGGTTTAAACCATATTTGCGTGCCAGTAGAAGTTGAATCACCTGTAACAGCGAGTGGGGCATCTGGAACGCCGTGACGATAGTGTTGTTCGTGAACTTTGCCGTAACGATGAATGGTTAAATGCAGTTCCTCTGAAAGGGCATTAACAACCGACACGCCCACGCCATGCAAACCGCCAGACACTTTATACGAATTATCATCAAACTTACCGCCCGCATGGAGAATAGTCATGATAACTTCAGCAGCGGAGCGACCCTCTTCTTTATGAATATCAACAGGAATCCCTCGGCCATCGTCTTTTACAGTGACTGATTCATCTGCATGAATCGTAACGCTAATTTCATGGCAATGCCCTGCCAAAGCTTCATCGATGGAGTTATCCACCACCTCAAACACCATATGATGCAAACCGGTGCCATCATCGGTATCCCCAATATACATACCAGGGCGCTTTCTTACGGCATCCAGTCCTTTTAAAACCTTAATATTGGTTGAATCGTAATTAGTATCAACGCTCATGAAGTGTCCTCGTTGCCGTACGTAATTTTGGCGCCAAAATGGCTGTCATTATAGCATCCTTTAGGGATAATTTATATGAAAGTATTGCCTAAAAAGATAATGTGGCACTTCGTGCGTTTGTTGGGTCAATGACCCAACCTACATTTAATTTGCCCGGCTGCTAGGGTTTTAATAATGTTCCACGTGAAACATTTAAGATTTTACAAACCCTCTCACTCAGACTTGATTCCTGTTACGGTCTTTACGTTACAGAGAGACGCCACAGGGTTTAAGGAATATCAAAAACGGATCCAGCTGCGTCTACGACAGCATTTACCATATTTCCAACATCAAGTGAACCGTCGCTGAAACGTTCCTGGGTAGGTTCTTTCCAGCCATTAATGGCAGTAAGTAAGGTGCGCGTAACAAGGCTAAGAGCAGATTTCATAAAAATGATCGTTGAAGATAGACTTACAGCAATACCTGCGAGCAAGAACATAGCGGCTCGGTCTCCGTGTGACTTATGGTCATCGTTTACTAGACGCACTTTGATTGCAAGCAAGTGTCCAAGCTCCCAGATCGTTAGCAGGGTTGTTACAGTTCCTAAAATACCCAATACAAATGGTATAACTGTTGCTCCGGAAACCTCATCAGCAATGTCATAACGATCATGATATGCATTTAATACACGAAATCGATCCACAGCTGTTTTTCCTAACAACGTGAAACGCCCACCGAACGAACTTGAGCTGTATGTGTTGTATACTACTTTGGCCTCGCCATATACATGCTTTAAATGCGAAACGTAATTTTGATAAGTGCCTTTATCGGCTGATGGGGTTGTGCTCATTGCCTGTCCTCCAATAAAACTAAGACGTATAATATATAACAGTTATATCAAGGGTGCCTTAACTAACATTGTTGATGTTTCACGTGAAACATTGTTTAGCTAATGAGAAATTAAAAGTAGGTTGGGTTGGATGACCCAACCTACTTTTAATGGGTTCTTTTCTTTATGTAAATATTCCATTGTTGATAGCATATGATTTTAAATCTAAGGCTTGATTAAACATGAGTAGAGTAGCATCGTCCATTGCTGTGAAAAAAAATTGGCCTTTGATAGTACCCAAGCAATCTATTAAGCGTGATAAATGTTGGTTATCTAGCTCAGCGGCGATGTCATCTAGGAGATAGATAACATTATTCGGTAAAAGACTTGCTTGCGCGAGCTTTAACGCTATTAAAACAATTTTTTGTTGACCTCGGGAAAGTAGCAGTTTTGCTTTTTTAGATGATAAATCAAATAATATATCAGCTTGATGTGCACCTGCATGGGTATATTGTCGATGCAAATCATTCGGAAGTTGTTCGGTAAGCATCGCCGCTAAATCTTTACCAGCTTCTTTTCTATCCCAACCCTTGTAGTAACTGATATTACAGGGGACGTCCGTCAGACGTTGCAAAAATGCTTGAAAGCGCAGAGACCACTGATCGAAATAATTAGAGCGCATGCGATGTAATTCGTATGCCAACTCACTTAATTGTTTATCCCATGGAACAAAAGCAACTGGCGACGCCTTTTGACGCAATAAAGCATTACGCTGCTTGAGTACTGCTCGATAACTCTTCCATAAGGGGTGATAGGATTGCTCCATGTGAAAAAGTCCCCAATCAAGCAAGGTACGCCGCACTGATGGGCCCGCATCAATAATCTGAAAAATATCTTGATAGAAAACTTGGCACGGTAAAAAATGCGCGAGTTCGCTGCTGCTGTAACAGGATTGCATGTTCAATTTTACTTGCGTGGGGCATGAAACAGATTTTTGGATACTGATGGACTCATCCGAGGAAGTACGTGCAAAAACCGTTAGCGAGGACGCTCCGTCTCTAACTAGCGGCGAAATTTCTCGAGTACGGAATGAATGACCGCTGCTCAGTAGATAAATAGCTTCGAGCAGGGAGGTTTTACCGCTACCATTTGCACCATGGAAAAGATTGTATTGCGGATGGAGGTTAAGACGAATGGATTCAATGTTACGTAAATTATGGATATTTAATTCTGTGAGGGCGCGCACAACTATTTAAGTCCCTGCTCTGGCTTTTATAGATCCAGAGTAGCCTTGATGCAGCGCAGCGTAATCAAGGCTACAGTTCTTTATAGCTCTGTGATTAATTACACTCATATTTTCATCGGCATGATAATGTACATATAATGCTCGTCTTGTAGTGACTCTACCATGATGCTGCTGTTTGTATTGGATAAAGATAAACGTAAAGGTCCCTCAGCAATATGATTGAGCACATCCAATAGATAACTAGCATTGATACCAATTTTTAATTCTTCACCTTGTGTTTCTGCAGGTAATGATTCTATAGCTTCTTCCTGCTCTTGGTTATTGGCAATTAATGTTAAAAGACCTGCTTGTATATGTAATAAAACAGCACGCGATTTTTCATGCGCCAAAATGACGATACGGGAGAGGGCGCGTTTTAATAAATCACGCTCAATAACCACTTGCTTATCTTGGGCGGTAGGAATAGCTTTTGTATACGCTGGAAAACGTGCCTCTATCAACTTGGTAGAAAACGTATATTGACTGGTGACTAATTTAAAGTGACTTTTCCCGGCTGATAATAAAACAGTTTCATCTGTAACATTACTAAGCAATCGCAATATTTCCTGCACACCTTTGCGTGGAATAAGTAGGCGATGATGTGGATTATTCAGCACACTCGCTAAACGACAAATAGCCATGCGATGGCCATCAGTGGCAACAGCTGTAATAGATTGAGAATCAAGCTCAAGCAATAGACCATTTAAAAATACCCGCACATCCTGTTGAGACATAGCAAAATGCGTGGATTGAAAAAGATGCATTAAAGCGCTTCGTGGTAAGGAAAACTCTACTTCATTCGATTCTTCTTCTGTGTTCGGGTAATCATCAGCAGGCAAGGTGGCTAATTTAAATTTACTACGACCCTCTTTGATGGTAACCACACCTGCATCAAACGAGATAGTTGGGGTAGCATCGTCATCCAGGGAGCGAATAATGTCGATCATTTTTTTTGCAGGCACCGTGACCAAACCTGTTGCTTGGCTGGAATTAAAAGGGACGCAACCTGTTATCTCAATTTCCAAATCAGTAGCTGTAAGAAATAAATATTGGTCCGAAAGTTTCAGCAATATATTAGATAAAATAGCTAGAGATTGCTTTTTATCAACTGCTCCTGCAACGGTTAATAACGGTGTTAATAGCTGTTGTTTATTGATAGTTAGCTCAAACATGGTTCTCTCAATCAAGAAGATAATATGCGCATCAAATTTTTATAGTCTTCAGCAAAATCATTCCCTTCTAGTACAAGTTCTTTTACCTTTCGACAAGCGTGAATTACTGTCGTGTGATCTCTGCCGCCAAAATGATCTCCAATTTCAGGTAAACTATGATTGGTTAATTCTTTTGCTAACGCCATAGCCATTTGGCGTGGTCTGGCAATAGAGCGACTACGTCTTTTAGACAACAAATCAGCCACTTTGACTTTATAGTACTCAGCAACGGTTTTTTGAATATTATCAATCGTGACCAATTTGTCCTGCAAAGCTAAGAGATCACGCAATGCGTCGTTTACAAACTCTATAGTGATAGGCTTACCTGTGAAATGAGCATTAGCAATAACGCGTCGAAGAGCACCCTCTAATTCACGGACATTAGAACGGATACGTTTTGCAATAAAAAACGCAACTTCATAGGGTAGCTCAATATTAGCTAATTCAGCCTTACTAATTAAAATTGCAACCCTCGTTTCAAGCTCTGGCGGTTCAACAGCAACGGTTAATCCCCAACCAAAACGAGATTTAAGCCGTTCTTCTACGCCCTCAATTTCTTTGGGATAACGGTCACTGGTCAAAATAATTTGTTGCTGACCTTCCAATAGGGCATTGAATGTATGGAAAAATTCCTCTTGTGAGCGATCTTTACCCGCAAAAAATTGAATATCATCGATGAGCAATGCATTTAGGGATCGGTAAAAACGCTTAAATTCATTAATGGAGTTGGTTTGCAGTGCTTTAACCATATCAGCAACAAAACGTTCTGAATGTAGATATAAAACTTTTGCTTCAGGGTTATTTTTCAAAATTGCATTACCGATGGCGTGCATTAAGTGGGTTTTGCCTAATCCCACACCACCATAAATAAAGAGGGGGTTGTACGCGTCACCAGGCCGTTCTGCTACTTGCGAAGAAGCGGCACGTGCTAATTGGTTAGAATTACCTTCGACAAAACTGTCAAATACAAATTTTTTATTAAGATAGCTATTTTTATAATGATCCGCCGTTTTTTTAGAGGACGTTTTAATGTTTGTAGCTATAACAGCCGTTTTGTTTGCTTGATTGTCAACAACTACCGGCTGACCGACCTTACTACCAATTTCAATACTAACGAGTTTGATTACATCTGAACTGAGTTGGCCTGCTAGTTCTTTGATACGAGCATAAAAATGCTTTTTTACCCAGTCAACAACAAACCGATTAGGCGCCAACAAGACTAGAACACTGTCCTCGCCATCTGTTTCAGCCTGCAAAGGTCTTAACCATGTATTAAATTGCTGGGGAGGATACTCTTCTTGTAAAAGCCCTAAACATTTCTGCCAAACTGTTGCAGACACAGACCACTCCTAAAAAATCTACGCGAAGGGATAAAAAGTGCATTATTGAAGAGAATACGATGCGTTACGCTCTGCAATAGAAACTAGTCACCACAATAAATAGTGCCACTGAATACACCCCGCGGGCAAGAAAAAACAGATGTTTACGGACAAACACTTGCAGGGATTGTTGGGTATTGTAGCAAACAAAGAGTAGGCTGCCTATTATTGTTATCCACAAAATGGGGGGTATAACTCTGTACAAGCATAGGAATAAGACTAGGATAGTTTAGCAAATAAATTTATGGTTGGTCTTATTAAGGTTTGATCAGGGTGTTTAAACAGGGGTTATTAACAGGGTAAAATCCGCATAACAATCTGATTTAATGGTGTTTTTAATAGTAATTACCAGAAATGCGCTGCATTATAATAAGAATAAGGTATTTAAAGATAATATTATTATTATAATAGGGGTGTTTATATTTTGTACTAAAGTTTCCGGATACAGCGGGCAAGTTGTTAATGATTTGAGAGTTATAAAACCCGGATGGCCGCGTTGCGGCCATCCGGGCTACGATTTATGTAATAGGTCACGGTTTGATTTATATAAATTCGTTTGCACGCTATCTGTTTCCGATATATACGATATGGCTTGGCGCTTTAACAGCAACAGGACAAGTAATTAATTTAAGGCACCCTGTTTAACTTGAGGATTTAGCTTCCTCTTTATTCATAGTAGAGAAAATTTTCCCCACTGATGAAACAACACCCGCTACGTCAGAAAGGTTGGATGGGATGATCATCGCATTGTTTTTCTGTGCAAGCTTTCCAAATTCGGCCAAATAGCTTTCTGCTATACGAAGGTTCACTGCGTTAATGCCACCTTTTTCATTAATTGCGTTTGCAATTTCTCGAATACCTTTTGCAGTTGCCATTGCTACGCGTTCGATTTCTTGACCTCGGCCCTCTGCTTCATTGATGCGCTTTATTTTTTCGCCCTCAGACTTTGCAATGGCTTCTTGCTTATCCCCTTCGGCACGGTTAATTTTCGCTTGCTTATCACCTTCGGATTCTGCAATTAAAGCTCTTTTTTCTCGTTCTGCTCGCATTTGCTTTTCCATCGCATCTTTAATGCTTGCGGGTGGAACAATATTTTTTATTTCATGTCGCGTTACCTTAAGCCCCCAAGGCTCAGATGCTTTATCCACGGCAGCAACTATCTCGGCATTGATTTTTTCACGTTCCTCAAAAGTTCGATCCAAATCAATTTTGCCTATTTCACTACGCATGGTAGTTTGAGCCAGCTGTGAAGAGGCGAAGGCATAGTCATTGATTCCATAAGTAGCCCTAACGGGATCTTGGATTTGCATATACAGAATCCCATCCACTTCGACTGCAATATTATCTTTGGTGATACAAGATTGTGGGGGTACATCAATAACCATTTCTTTTAGGGAATGTATTTGGGCAACGCGATCGATGAAAGGGATAATAATATGAAAACCTGGCTCCAATGTGGCATGGTATTTGCCGAGGCGTTCTACAATTAAAACCGTTCTTTGAGGGACTACACGGGCCGCTTTGTATAGCACAACAAAGCAGAATATGGCGATCCCTAAATATATCAATGTTGTCGGTTCCATTTTTAGTTCACCTATTAAATTTAAGAAAGTGGTTTAACTTTTACAGTCAAATTGTCCTGAGCAATGACCTCAACTTCCGTACCTTTTTTAATCGATACATCGGAAATTGCTTGCCATAGAGTTCCATTTAATTCGATCTTTCCGGAAAACGCACTGGGAATTATGTCTTCTATTACTGTCCCATGGCTTCCAACAGCTGAGCCGATAAGATCTTTTTCATTTCCAAACAATTGCCATTTCTTGAAGCACCCTATTTTTTGACGTAATAGCGTTATGGCTAAAATAGAGGTGACAATAAAAATTAAGAGTTGAATATTAATATTGGGTGCTATTCCAATAAAAACCGCAAAAGCAGTAAGCCATGCACCAATACCAAAAAATAGAAGGATAAGTGCCGGTATTGCAAGTTCACCAATTAACAACACCAGTCCTATCAAAAACCAGATTAATTCAGGGGGGAGATTTGGAAGCATGCGTGCTCAGTAAATATTACGCTTGAGTTTAATAGTAATACAAAATGACTAAAGTGCAAATAAATGCTTAAAGCTGTGTATAAGTGCATAGTTAGCTTGCGTACAACTAGTGTATATAAAATAGAGTAATTTTAGAAAGGCTGTTTATCCAGAAATAAGATCCGGGATAATCACGGCTTTTGAACAGGCAAAAATTCATATAACTTATTGTTAATATGGAATAATTATAAAGAGATCACAGAAAATGCTTTCCTTATAATAAGAATAAATTTAACTTTTTAACTAATTATAATAATTACAGCGCTGTGGATTTCGCTAAATTCCATTCATAGATACCCGCAACTTGTTAGCGGGGTCCAAAATCTAGTCACATTGCTGAATCCCTCGGACAAGTCGCGGGACGTAGGGAGAAAAGGTAAAGTTTATGTTCACTGCCATGTTTTTCGTTTGACAGGAGATGTAAAATTTTCTATCATTGCCAGCTCTAAAAAATTATTACAGGTTCATTATGAAACGTACCTTTCAACCCAGTAACCTAAAACGTAAGCGGGATCATGGTTTTCGTGAGCGTATGGCAACACGTGCTGGTCGCTTAGTTATTAAGCGCCGTCGTGCTAAAGGCCGTAAACGCTTAACTGCTTAAAGCAGTGTACTGTTTTGATAAAAAACGCCGCTTATTAAAAAAAAGCGAATACGACGATGTTTTTAGTCAAGCAAAAAAAATTGTAACCCCCGATTTTATTGTATTGTATCGCGACAATGTGGTAGGGCATGCTCGATTGGGACTTGCCTTATCAAAAAAAGCAATTGCTAAAGCGCATGATCGAAATCGGGTTAAGCGGTTGTTGCGAGAGACATTTCGCACCCGATTTTTGCCAGCAATAGACATCGTAATTTTGGCAAGGCGTGGTGTTGCAAATGTTGAAAATCCAAAGATTGTCAGCAAACTGGGCACCTTATGGGACAAATTATGCGGAAAGTGATTTGCCTTCCTATCAAGTTATACCAAATATTATTTAAACCGTTTATAAGACCTTGCTGTCGTTTCTATCCTAGTTGCTCACAATACGCGCTACTCGCTATTGAGCATCATGGCATTAGCAAAGGGATATGGTTAACATGTTGCCGTTTGTTACGCTGCCATCCTTGGCATGAAGGTGGTTACGATCCAATATTACCCAACAAAGAGAAACCCTAATGGATATTCGACGAGTTATTTTATATGCAGCATTGGCGTTGGTTGTTTATTCCTTATGGACTAACTGGCAAATTGATTATCCCGTTGTACCTCAACAAGAGGTAGCTACTGTTCAATCTAACAATGCAAATATGTTGCTTCCTACCAATATTGCATCCCAAGAATCTGCAGATAAAACAACAACACCTGATAAGCCTGCTAGCAACGAAGCCCTGCCTGTGGATAACTCAAAATCTATACATGTAAAAACAGATGTGCTCGATCTTACGATTAATTTAACCCATGGCGATATTATCGATGCTAAATTATTAGATTATCCAGTAAGCGTTTCTGAAAAAGACAAGCCGTTCTCTTTGCTGCAAAACACAACTGGTGAGCGCTATGTTGCAAACAGTAATTTGTTTTTGGTCAGAGGCCAGGACATCGAAAATGCTGATGGAAATTACACTAGCGAATATCAACAATACCAACTACCAGCAGGCCAAAAGCAATTAGTGGTTACGCTAAAAGGTAAAAATGCGGATGGCGTGCTTATCCAAAAAGAATTTGTATTTACGCAAGGCAGCTATCTGATTAATGTTCGTTATGTGTTAACGAATGAGAGCGATACGGCTTGGAAAGGGTATATGAATACCCAATTGTTGCGAACCTCGCCCCAAGAGGACAAATCCAGCATGTTTCATGTTGGCTCCTATACTGGTGCATCGTATTCTAACCCAGGGAAATCTCGTTATAAAAAAGTCAATTTTAATGATATGACTAAAGCAAGTCTTGATGTGGAGACAGAGGGTGGGTGGATTGCAATGCAGCAACACTACTTCCTTACAGCGTGGGTACCAACAGCGGATAGTAAAAATCGATTTTATACACGCGCAATGAATGGCGATTTCACCATTGGTTCGGTAAGTCAGCCTCTCTTAATTGTTCCTACGAAAACACAAGAAATAAGTTCGCAACTATATTTGGGCCCTGAAATAACAGGAGTGCTTAAAGCAATTTCTCCTGGGCTTGATTTGACAGTGGATTATGGTTGGTTGTGGTTCCTGTCTTCTTTATTGTTTTCTTTGATGAAAGCGATTTACACGATTGTGGGTAACTGGGGATGGTCTATCGTCTTAGTTACAGTATTTATAAAACTCGCCTTTTATCGGCTATCGGCTACCAGCTATAAATCCATGGCTGGTATGCGCAAATTACAGCCTAAACTTCAAGCATTACGCGAACGTTATGGCGATGATAAGGCCAAAATCAGTCAAGCAACCATGGAGATGTATCGCCAAGAAAAAGTGAATCCATTAGGTGGTTGTTTACCTATTGTTGTTCAAATACCGGTATTTATTGCGCTTTATTGGGTTTTATTAGAAAGCGTTGAGCTACGCCAAGCACCCTTTATTTTTTGGATAAAAGATTTGGCAACGGCTGATCCTTACCATATATTGCCTATCATCATGGGTGCTACCATGCTTATCCAGCAAAAATTAAACCCAGCACCGCCTGATCCTATGCAAGCCAAAATCATGATGTTTTTACCGATTTTATTTACAGGACTTTTCTGGAGCTTCCCTGCTGGTTTGGTGCTTTATTGGATTGTGAATAATTCCTTGTCTATCTTGCAGCAGTGGTACATTACACGTAAGTACAGTGATGATAAGCCCAAAAACAGTAAATTGGTTGCTGCAAAATAAATGAGCGTGGATACCATTGTTGCAATAGCTACCCCGCCTGGTCGAGGCGGGGTAGGCATCATCCGTGTATCTGGTCCTCTTGCTTATTCTGTAGCACTTCAACTAGCCCACGTAAAATCAATCAAGCCCCGCGCAGTTCATTATAGTTCGTTTTATGGCAATGATGATGCGGTGATTGATCAGGGGTTATTACTTTATTTTAAAGCCCCCAATTCGTTTACTGGCGATGATGTTATCGAGATACAAGTACATGGCGCTCCCATTGTTCTAGATAATCTACTCCGAGAATGTGTATTGTTAGGTGCGCGTCTAGCGCGACCCGGTGAGTTCTCTGAGCGCGCTTTTCTCAATGATAAAATTGATCTAACTCAAGCTGAAGCGATAGCGGATCTTATTCATGCCAGCTCGCAAACGGCGGCCCGAATGGCCATGCGCTCTCTACAGGGTGATTTCTCAAAAAAAATTAACCTACTAAATGAGCAGCTTATTCATTTGCGATTGTATGTAGAGGCAGCAATTGACTTTCCTGAGGAAGAAATTGATTTTCTGAACGACGGAAAAGTGTTATCTATGCTCAATAACATATTACAAGACTTAGACCACATTCGGGCTAGCGCGTGTCAAGGGGCTATGATTCGTGAAGGGTTATCGGTGGTTATTGCCGGTCGACCTAACGCCGGAAAATCGACGCTGATTAATTGCTTGGCAGGCCGAGATGTAGCTATCGTTACTGAAGTGGCCGGTACAACACGGGACGTGATGCGCGAGCATGTGCTGCTAGACGATATCCCTTTGCATTTAATCGATACGGCGGGGCTTCGTGATAGTGACGATGTGGTAGAGAAAGAAGGAATAAAACGCGCTTGGGAAGAGGTGAGGCGTGCGGATTGTTTGTTGATGGTTATAGACCTCTGCGCTTCCGAAGATGAAAATATGGGGTTGGGAGAGGCTATCCGCGCAGCATTACCGCCGAAGGTTCCCATTATTCATGTATACAATAAAATTGATAAGCTAAGCTCGTCGGCAAAATGTGCGTCTGATGCGGTTTATCTATCGGCTAAATCTGGAGAGGGCTTACCGTTTTTAAAAGCCAAGATTAAAGAAGTTGTCGGTTACCAAGCTGGTGAAGGGCAATTTTTAGCAAGAAGACGTCATATTCAGGCATTGGATACGGCGAAAGAACTGTTAGACCAAGGTCTGCAGCAATTAACTAACCATCGTGCTGGCGAGCTACTCGCTGAAGATTTACGCTTGGCTCACCAAGCATTGTGTGAAATCACAGGTGAGTTTACTCCAGACGACCTGTTAGGGAAAATTTTCTCTAGTTTTTGTATCGGTAAGTAGTTGATTAAATTATAAGTGTGCAAAAAATAAACAAACAAAGTCTTGTTTATCCTTAAGCAGAATGGTAAGGTATTTATTTTTAACGCTTTGTTCACTTTTTTCTTTCGCAGGTGAAATTATGGTCAATCAAGAATTAATTAGGAATTTTACCGCGGATCAACAGAGGTTTTTCACAGGCCTTCGCTCTACTGCGCATGCAAGATTTCGAGCAAAAAATCGCTACGACGTAGCTTTATTGCCAGAAGGGATAGTTAGGGTGGATGGTAAAGTAAGGCCTGAGGATATAGCAAATCTGGAAAAGAGCAAGTTATACATGGAGATGTATGACGGAAAACTACAATACAGCTTTGTTACCTCATCGGGTGAGCTAAAGTCTGAAGTTGTGAGTTCTGATGACGTAAATAACGAAGATTTAGCTAGGTTACCTAATCCACTAACGTTAGCCGCGTTGCAGCCTCAGCTAGCCAAGATTTTAGAGAGCGCCTCCAAAAAAGGCCATAATGGTTTTCATTTTGTGGCTGAACACCTGTCCTTATTTGAGCAACAATTTGCAGATCTGCATGCTAGTCTCCCCAAAGGAAGTGCGGAGTATCAAGAGTTTTGGCTTTATTGCTATTTCTGTTGTGTGACGCTCGAAAATTACTATCTTGATGACGCTTATCCAGATCCGATTAAAGCTAAAAAATATCGCGATCTAGCCAAAGAAATAGAACATAAATGTGTTACGGGTCAGTTTAATCAAGGTGTGGTAGTTGAAGCAGAAGCATGGAGCGTGGCCTATATTTTAAAGACAATTGCCGACGGTCTAGCTAATTTAGCTGATACGGTAAGACACACAACAGCGATTCGTGCCTGGTTGCGTTTTGTTAACCTCTATCGTATTTTGTTCCTGTTTAGCCGTCTTTCGGTTAAACAAGGCTTGATGCTTGCAAATCAACTGAAATGGTTGGAGAGTTTGGGCCGTGTATTGCATAGAAGCATAGATTTAAATGCTTTGGTTTCTATGATTAATTCGCCTGCAAGTATATTTAATGCTTTGAGCGTTGGTCTTTTTGAGATACGTGCTTTCATTATGCTTTGCGAAGCCTTAAAACACGTTTTTTGGTTAGATACCGAGAAGGAAGCGTCACGTACTAAATCGGAGCGAGCAGGGCGCGAGTTTTTCATACGATTATTAGATTTCTACAATGATCTGGCATGGGCTACGGTTAATACATTATGTAATTATGGTTTTATAGCCGACCCTGTTGCCAGTTGGTTAACTGCAGGCTTTTTAGTGTTAGATGCTGTTGCATTGCTGGTGCGTCTAGGTCTTACGTATCAGGATTATGCTCTGAAGAAAGCACAATACGCGAAAGAGCGAGAGATTGTGATGGCAATGCCTGACAGCCCAATGAAGTCTCGTTGTGGCGAGGTATTGGGTGGTAAAATCGAGCAGTTGAACATTGATTGGGAAGCTAAAAAAGCTGAGTTATTGTTTGCCGCAGGAGGCGCTTTGCTTTTGGTCGCCGGTTTCTCGACAACGTTGCTCTTAACAGGGCCTGCGGCGGGTGTCATATGTTTTGTATCTTGTACAGTTGCTGTTGCGATGTATATATCCTCTGATAAATTTGGAGATTACACAAGAGCTTCTCAGCTTGATGCTAGCCGTGTCGCTACAAAAGACACACAAGCCGCCGCTGACGCTGCATATAGTGCTTTTGCGTGGAGCATGGCTAAAAACTCGATTATGCCTTTCGTGATGGTAACAGCATTTGCTGTTTACTGGCCTGCTGCTTTAGTGTTAGCCCTGACCTACATTGCTTATGAGAGTAGCAGTAAGACTCCTGAGAAAAGGGTGCTCCCAGAATTGGTGCCAGCTGAGGGGGCTAGTACTGAAAATGATGAGCGGGATGAGGATATTCGGTTGATGGTTGCAGCGTAATGACGAAATGATTAACCAATGATGGTCATTAGTCAGCAATTCCTGCTCAAAAACTGAGGCTGGTAGTGGCGTTCCTTTAATAGCCAAGCCTGGTAAATTATTTCAAAAATAACCTACAAGCTCGCCGTGTGAGCTTTTGCCGGTGCCGCTGGATTTTGGCGTTTTTGTGGAGCCGGTGGTGCAAGCATAATTTGAGGATGTGCTCCATGTGGGAGGTGGGTGGTTTCCCAGCATGCTAAAATTTGCCGCAGCGAAGCATCTAAAAAATTCGTATGCCCTGCTGGATTTCTTGCGAATACATCTTTTTGTTGCTGAACTGCTGTTGTGTTATTTGGAATCCTTTTGAGGATCTCCAGAGCGGACGTAATCGTTTGTTGCAATTTTCCTTGCCCACGGAACTCATTAGCGCAAGCCGTAAGTTGGTTTAAAAATTTCTCTATTGTGGCAGGATCCTGCTCAATGATGCTAGACGCAAAGTACATCGCTAAGAAAGCGGGGCCAGAGAGTTGTGGAGGCTCCCCTTTCTTCATAAAATAGTCTTTAGTATAGTTTTTATAGCGCTGATGTTCATCTGCTTCAAAACATCGAAAAAGCTCATTAAGTAAAAAGTTATCAAAAATAAAACGTATTGTTCCAGGTGTGCGAGTTGTAAATCGCCTGAAAAAATAGTCTAAGGTCTTGATAACGATATCACGGCTAACCTTTCTCATGTTCTGCTCTGCATCAGGCTGGTTACAAAGCCGATCTATAGAATAATATTGAGTGAAGAAATCGTTCATTATAGGACACAAAATCATGTCCGGAAATTTAATGCGCTTACTTGCTATATAGGGCGCATTATCCGCAAGCCTAGTCAGAGGGCTTAATGCCATAAACAGGTTATTAAAAATACCGTAGGCAGCTTGCGGTAATATACTCGCGAAACCGTTGAGGAACCAGTTAACTGCTCCTACGCACACATCTGCGTTCCTTGTGCTTCTTAAGCCGTTAACACCTGTAACCTGAAAATTGCATATAATATCGATGATAATAGCAGTCTTTCCATCCGGACTTTTTACCCTAATACGCTCTGTAGGAGGGGCGGGTGAAAAATTAACATGTTCAATTTCGTGGCCCGTATCCAATACCATCCGACCGCTTTGAAGATCAGAAATACCCCGCGGTAGACCTGATTCACCCTCTAAGGGCTCCAAAATCAGATCAAGATCAATTATATCCTTCGGATCATGCTTTACAAATATACTGCCCCTTAATGCACAAGCTCGCTCTGCACTATCCTTATTTAAAAACGCGGTTACCGCATTAATTAAATCAAGCAAGTCTTTACTAAAATGCAAAGACAAGTCTTGATAATAACATTGAGAAAATCTTTCAATAAAAGCTGCAATCTCATCTGCATCTGCCCCAGACAACTGCTGCTCAAGGCTCCATAAAATTTCTGCAAGGCCTTTATTCCACTGGCATTCTAAATCAATTTTTTTGTCATCTTTTAAGCTGTTATGCGCTTGCTTATTGTGCTTTAGTGCTCTTTCCATATCATCTTTTTCATATGCAGAAAACAGCTCTCTTATCTTTTTCTTTATCGGAAGCGGGATGGCAGTTAGACCACGCACAAATTTTATGAGATCTTTACGAGCTTTCAGAAAGATTATATGCGGGTTATCACCCACCACAGGCACCATAGGTGGGGTTGGCGGCCTTGTAACTACAACAAGGAGTGGTGGCGGTTCTTCTGCGGGCACCGTTATTGCAGATGCAGCTAGACAGATCTCTGGTCCCCGATTAGAACGTCCCTTTTGTTTCTTGGGAATTTTTTTCTCAGGTTGCTTTTTTGCAAATTCAGCATCATTGCTAGGGGGCGCCACTATAGAGGGATTTTTAGGCGCAAGATAAGGCTCAATATTCATTTTTTTCAAACTAATTCTCATCAACGAATTTGATCTTGTATCTCGAATGCCCTTAATAATCTCTACTATCCACTTTTGCCATAAATCGCGGCCGGGTAGAATAAAATCAGTTTGTTCAGAGTTTAAAATTCTGAGAAGTAAATACAATACATTGCCTTTGTATTCCGCGTAATCCCCTGTAATAAAATGATCTTGTACTTGTTTTTTAGGGGGTAGGTTTTCTTTTAGTTGCTGTTCCAACCTATCAAAAAAATCTTGCTGGTATAGTTGCAGGGGGTTTTCTTTAGAAAGAAACCAACTGGCTGGAAAATAGATAGATGAGTTGAGAATTAGAAATAGTGATCTACAAATAGGATGAGAAAGACCTATCTTAGCTATCAGCTCCACGCACTCAACAGGAGGCTTTTCAATCAAGTTTTGTAGAATACAAATTCCTATGGTTTTTAAGTGGCCTATAGCGTCAGGATTTGATGCTAGCCATAGTCTACTAAAGGTATTTAGTAGGTCACCTAATAAACCGGGTGATTTTGTATAACCAAGGGTAATATCCTTACTGAATAGGTTGAAAAAAGCTCTAATCCACGGGATGGAACGCTTACCTGCCCTAAACAGTTATTAAAATTTTCAAATATTCCTTGGCTGGCAGATAAAAATGGCAAAGCCGAATTAAACAATAGCATCCTCTGTTCTATTGACTCCTTCTGCGTAAGATAACAGCACATCGCCCATGCAAGGCGAAAATTATCGGTGGGCTGTAAAACCTTATCACGTATGTCATTAACAGCAATATCAGGAAAATTCGGTTGTAAAAAGTGGTTTTGTACCATGGCTATAATATTATCGCGAAGAGGACCGTTTGATCCATTTGTGACCAAATCAGCAAAAATCAACTTGATAAAAGCGATAGAAATACCCGTAGGCTGATCCGTATTTAATGCCATTAAAATGAGCTGCAGCTTCATGGCAACAGCAGATGGAGAGCCTTTGCAAGCTAATTGGTATATCATTTCAAAGAGATTATTATTGTACATAAATATGTTGGGTAATGCGTCATGACCATCTTGACAGATGCTTAAAAGCAGCTTGAACTCGGTAAAATTATCAAAGCTTGAATCGGCATTCACAACGACTGCGTGAAACCTCGCTAACCAATCACAATGGCTGGGGATAGCATACTTTGAAATGGATTCTAAAGACGGTATAAATTGCTTTAATTGGGGATCGGTTGAGTTGGATATCAAGCTGATTAATTGACCAATCGTGATAGCCTCTTCAAACGTCATCTGAAATATAATGGGGTATTCTAATAAAGCCTTTACAAGCGAAGTATGCGCGTTGTTCTCTGCTTGGCTCGCATAAAGCAATTGCAAAACAAAATAGCTTTTTAAGGCGTTAATATACAAATCGTAAATACTGATATCAAATGTGGGGGGCGGATTGCAAGGGATGGGCATTTTATTTGAGAGCTTTTTCGAACAGTGTTTACGGAGCAACATGGTGCAGGTTTGTACAGAAGAAAACGTTTGCTCGGGTTCTTTAAGTAAGCCTTGTAAACCATCAATACCACTATGAAAAGGGTGCAGATGAAAAACTAATGCTTCCATTAAGGCGCGTTTGGTGGCATCAGGCAAGGGATTCTGCAAACGTGCAAGCGCGTTTTTTAATTGCTCACTAGCATCCTCAGCTCGGTTAGCCTTGCTGAAGAGAGAGCTAACAAATTCATCTACAAAATTAGGATCCACAACCCCTTCAGCTGTAAAATTTGGAGATACGCTGGCTAGCTGGCTCAAAGATTTTGGCGTTTGGCTCTCAGGACATTGGTAAAAGCTAGGTAAGGCGTTTGCCGCACAAGGTAACAGATCACCATCCTCTATACCTTCAAATAGATCATCGGCAGCATCAAGATGCTTTTTAAAAGGCACCCCTCTATCTTGAAGTAATGCCTCTCTAATTAAGCCCAGAATAGACCCTAGTTGTATTTTAATTGGGCTTTCTGGTGGTGACATCTCAAACGTTTGGTTTAGTCTTTCCAATACCATATATAAAATACGGATTTTTTTTACATAATCTGTCTCATAGAATACCTTATCTTTTTCAAGTTGTTCATTGATTAGTAAGATTACAAGGTTACGATATACATCTTGACTATAATAGAAGCTAAGTACTGTTTCCCAAAACCAGTATGGAATCAAATATGAATCATGGGAAACTTGCTTAGGCATGATGGCTTCAAGTATCAATTTTAACCTATCCATAAACCTGTGCGCAGGGGGGCTATCTCCTGAGACCAACAATAGAGTTGCCAAACGTACGGTATTGTCAGACATAAAGATATTAAGCAACGGGTCAAGATCGTTAATTCTGGCTCTCTTAAGCGCGCTTTCCACTTCGGCAAAATTTATTGCATTTTGCATATCTGTGAAAAAGCACCTATACAAAAAACAATGCTTGGCGATAGGGGTTTCTTTGCGTAGGGTATTTACAAGCCTTCGTGCATGTGGGATTACACTGTCTAGCCTAGAAAGACATTCAAATAACTCTGCTATTTCGATACGTAGTTCTTGCGAAATACTATCCGTCAAAGGAAGCATTAAGAAAGCTCTAGTAATCTCAGATAATAAATTGATTTGATTTATTATGTCGGCAGGAAAGCGTTCCCGTTGAGAAGGGTTAGTACTCAATAGGCGACTTAAACTATGCTGAAAACAATGGAGACTGACATGAGATAACACCGTCCTTATATAGCGGCCATAAAGGATCGCATCGACTGGGGGTGTTTTAATAAAACTCTGCCTTTGCATTGGGGGGGCTGGGGGATTTGCGGATATTAAATTTCTGACCTTTAAGTCACAGGCTCGGGCGTCCTGCCCAGTTAACCAAAGATGTTCCTCTTTCAACTCATCCCAGCCTAATGCGCCATAGACCAGAGCCCGCAATATCAATATGATAAGCTCAGGCGGAGCTGTTTCCATAATAGAGGCCATGAGATCCAATAGCCAAGCTCTTCGTTGCAAAATGCCTTTTGGAGTTATCTGTCCATCAGGAAGATGAAATACAAGCAGCATATTTCTTACAAAATTTCTTATTGTCTCTGGTGTATCCGAGGGAGGAGCGGGAGGAAACTCTTGTAAGTCATGCATAATATTCGCTCATTTTTTCGTTGTTTAGTATAACGCGGGAGTATTTAGTTATTTTGCCGTCCAAAACATGATCGAACGCCTTGCGCATCATTAGTTTCGCCGCATTCGAGATAGCCATATCTGCCAGCAGCCATTGCAGCAGGTGCATCATACTTACGCACTCATCTGCCAAGATAAACCCTTCGCTCACCACAAAACAATAAACATAATTCATGTTTATTGGCATGTCAGAATGAGCATCGTGCGTAAGAGACATGTGAAAACTACAAGCAGTCAATAGCATCCATTCGAAACGGCGTAATATGGCTTCTGTAGCAAAGTGTTCCGTGGTTTTGGTAAGCGCGTCCAGAGCTTGAACGTATCCATTATAAACGGATTCGTGAGGATCGACAAAACATAGCACATGATAAGGTTATGTCGCAACAGGAAGAGATTTATTTTAGGTGAGATTATTCAGCTGTTCCATAGAGCCTCTCAAATTGTTCGCCAAATATCACAGGCAAACGAATTTGGCCAATATGAGTCGATATGGTACAATTCATGATTCAAAAAATTAACCGATAAAATACGATATGCCAAAAGTATACATCAGTGCTCAATCTATGGGGAATCCTGGGCTAGATAAGCGGATAACTAGGGACTTGCATTCTGGATTAAATAGCGCCAATCCAAAAAGCAATGGTTTTGGTTACTTCGAGCCATCTGATACATTTACCTATAACGGCACGGAATTTACTTTTAAGCAAGCGTGTTTATTTGAAGTACGGCCAGACCATAATTATCGTCTTACTTTCATTGGACCTGAGCTGGGTAACGGTGGGTCTGCAACGGTGAATAAAGTTGATTCAGTAATTGATGTGAGTCCTTTGAATTGCCATCCTCTTACTAGTGGAGAGGACGTACAAGCAAAAGCTATCAAGAAACAAGTACATTGTGGGTGTCCCACTGAGATTAGAGAGGCTAATTGTCTGCTTATTGACCATAAACCGATAGCAAGCCTGCAAGCTGAATACGATATCTCTGCCAAAGCCCCTCATCTGGGGGTAGAGAAACCAGTTATCGTTAATAAAAATTCACGGCATATTAGCTTCATGATTATGAATCAATTCCCAGGCAGGGAGTTATTTTTCATCCTTTCAGAAGATATCGATAAGGTCCGTCCATTGAGTTTAAAAAATCGTATGCAATTGACTATTGCAATATACAGTGCGTACCTGTCTCAGGTTTTAAAGCTGGGCATCATACATGGGGACGTGAAACCTGAAAATGTGATTGTCAATTCACAGCTTGAAATCGACTCTACAACTGAGGCTGCTGCATCTACGGACCAAAATTTGTCGGCAAGCTCCATGAAAGGTGTGCATGGCTCAGGGCCAAATAACTTGGAATATGAGGTTAATTTTATTGATTTTGCTTTTGCGGTCCAGCCTCCACCTGGAGAAAAAAGGCTTTTTCTCGCTCAAATGGGTGGAACGAATACTTATATGCCACCAGAAACGCTGTTTTCACCAAAAGGAATGCGCGTGCAAATTGCTCTCGGCTCCTATGATCTGTATTCAATTACTAGAATGCTTTTACTTATTTGGGGTGGGATTGATAGAAGCTATACAAATGAGGGCGCCCTAGAGCACAGGAAGGCTCTCAGTAGAGACGACATGATTGGTAAGCTATTTCGATCACTTCCAATCGAACAACTAAAGGATTTGAAGAGGTTGGGGCTTGCTCAAGATATCAAGATGCTTTTCACTCTTGGTCTTAATACAACTCCCGAACACCGCGGAAGCGTCCAGGATTCTTTGGCAACATTTGAAAGGGTTTATCAAGGTTATCTTGCAGCTACGAAATCTCAAGGCACAGCGGCATCAGCAGACTCATACACTAGAGCTGCTCAAGCTTTAGGCGAGCAACCTTCTCCTATAGCAGCAGTGCCAATAGAGCCGGGTGCTGAAGGAGGCCATGACGCAGGACAACAACATCCTGCAGTTCCGGAGTCTCAAGGTTCGGCGCCACCGGGAGGCTCGTACGCTTTGGTCGCTCAAGCTTTAGGCCGGCGATCTTCTCCTATAGAAGCAGCGCCAAGAGAGCCGGTTGTTAGCGAAAGCCATTCTCCAGCACTATTCAAACGACATTCAAGCTCGGCTAGTGTTGATCCTGATGCTTGGTTCCTTGGTCCGTGCGTAGTGAGTTGATGGTTTGAAAAACGTTTGTGGCGAAAATTGCTTTTAAAATATCAGTGCGAGTTTGCTCTTATTTATCAATTGAATGAGCAATTAAATTGGTTCTGTTTTAATTTGACCATCTCCTGGATGCCGCGGACAAGCCGCGGCACTTAGGCGTAGGGGATGAATTGTAAACCCACCCCAGTAGGAGTGAAAATTTTATATGCCAACGATTATTGTTGAAAGGCTGGGTAACGCTGCTGCTCAAACTGGATGCAGACCATTCTGAAAGCTGTGAAAGAACTCCTGAGTTGGGCTCAAATCTAGTCAGTTGGAGCTCCCTCTCGCCATTTACTCTATTTAGGATACATAGCATTTACGGCAGCAATATCTTTCTCTGTCAAATGCCGGCGCTGACCAATTTCCACTCCTTCTCTTAAAGGGACAATGGTTTTTTCACCATTTTTTGAAAAAGCATCGGGTGGGTAGTGCATGATGGATTGATAGTCGTACTCCCCAAAATCATTTCCATCGGTTAAATGTTGCTCAAAATTATAGCGGTGGTCGTCGTCTATATTTTCCCAAACAATGCGTATGTATTCATCGCGGTCTGCACGAGATTGCTCATGCCACAAGCCTAGCGCGTGGCCAATTTCATGTACGGTATTCATGGTGTTGCAACGGGGTGCTAATAAAACCACTTGCTGGCCTTTCTGCTTGCCGACGTAAGAGGCGCATGTGGTGCCTGGCGCGGGGGTAAATGAGAGATAATCAGTATATGCATCACGGTTTTTTGAAGTTAATTCGATGAATTCCACGTTGGATTTTTGTTGCCAAAGGGTTATCGCTTGCAAGGTGGCTAATTTGTTCGCGAGAGGTAAATCCTCAGCTAACTCAAAAGGTACAACGCCATGTAACCAAACGCCACCTCCTAGTTTTGATACGATAGAAGCCTTCATTGAGAGGTGCGCGAGTCGCCCTATGATGATGTCGCCTTCAGCTACTGCATAAGCGTCAATCTTTTCATATGTTACGGGGCGAACTCCTTGCACCGGATCAGCCACTAAAACATGGCCAAGGTTGGCTGCGGATACAGAAGGTATATAGAGGGTAAATGTTGCCAATAATGTATAAAAAAATAAGCGTTTCATAGGCGGCTCCTTTAAATAGTAATATTCCTCATGCGTCTTTTTGCATGGTTAGTGCCATTTGATACAGCTGATTTTTAGGCGCATCGGTGAGTTGACATGCAATACTCACAGCCTGTTTCAGCGGTAATTCAGCTAGCAAAATAGATAAAATCTGTTCATGTGCTAATGTTTCTTTAGCCAGCTCACGTGGCGGAATCATTAGCACAAACTCTCCCTTAATGTAGTTATTATCGCTCAATAACCAGTTTTTAACATCTTTACAGCTTCCTGCGACAAAACGCTCGAAGGTTTTAGTTAACTCTTTTGCCAGTACTATTTCACATGCTTCACCAAAAACATGCGCGATGTCTTCAATGCTTTCTATGATGCGGTGTGTTGATTCATAAAAAACAAGGGTATGCTCTATATTTTGCATGGATTCAAGTTTATGCCGTCTGGCGGTTTGTTTCGCAGGCAAAAAACCGCTAAACGTAAAGGTGTCACAGGCAATACCCGCCGCAGATAGTGCGGCAATTAGTGCACATGCGCCTGGGATTGGAGCCACGGGAATCTGTTGAGACCGCGCCATATGCACTAGCGGAAAGCCCGGGTCACTGATTAAAGGTGTTCCTGCATCACTGATAAGCGCGCAGGATTGGCCTTGTAATAACATGGCTATGATCTGTTCACTTTTGCTGGCTTCGTTGTGGGCATGCAATGACATCATTGGTTTTTTTATTCCCAAAGCATTTAACAACTGTAGAGAATGGCGTGTATCTTCGGCTAGGATAATATCAACGGATTGCAAAGTGCTTAATGCGCGCAAACTGATATCCTCTCGATTACCGATAGGGGTTGCAACAATATAAAGCGTCCCAGCAGTTCTTGCTGAAGTATCTGTCATAGTTTATTCTCAGCCTTCTTTAGTAGAGAGGCGATTATGTTGTTAATGTTACGTACCATGAAATTAATTTCGCTGGTGATTTGTGCTATTTTACTTGCACAATGTGCCAATGTAACGGCTCTCCCGGTTCCGCAGGTTAATCACCGGTTGGGCAGCCCTTATACTAAGTCCGCAGCAGCCTATCTTGCCCTGGCAAAAAACCAAGAAGGTAGCGAACAGCAAGCCTTGATGATAATGGCGGCGGGACGCTTAATTCAGGATGGCCAGTGGCGAGAAGGGTCTGCGATTTTATCACGAATGGGTAATATATGTGCCGATCTCGCTAACCAAAAAAAATTATTATTGGCTAAAGTTGATTTAATACGAGAACAACCACGTATAGCGCTCTCCAAACTATCTACTGTGCGGGATATTAATGACCTGCCGCTTTATTATCAAGTGCAATTCCACGAGATGCTTGCTCATGCCTACCAATCTGTAGGGAATGCGGCCGAGTCTGTGACAGAACGTACCAAATTAGAAAAACTACTGCCCGATGAGGGCTCCAAAGCCAAAAATCGTCGTACTTTGTGGTTAACAATGGCGACTATCCCAGTGGCTGAGTTGGATACATTAAAAGTTGAGGCTGCTGATGGTTCAGAGCTGGAAGGCTGGATGCAGTTGGCACTCATCTCTCGAAAAAAATATGATAGCCCCCAGACGATGTTAGTGCAAATTGAGAAATGGCAATCGCATTATCCAGGGCATCCGGGGCATTATATTTTGCCTACGTCTTTTGACAGTGTTACCCCACATCTATTTGATTCTCCAAAGCAAATAGCTTTGCTGTTGCCACTCACTGGCCCTTTGGCCGGGCCGGGTGGTGCAATCAAAGATGGCTTTATGGCAGCTAATGCATCCAATGCCGCAAAGATACGTCTTTATGATACGAATGCCACAAATATCGAGACACTTTATCAACAAGCGGTAGAGGATGGTGCTGAATATATTGTTGGTCCGCTTAGTAAAGCAAATGTGGCTACAGTTGCATCGCTGAATCATCCGGTGCCTACGCTGTTGCTTAATGATTTAGATACGCGCCCTAATGAAAGAGCGTATCAATTTGGTTTGTCGCCCAGTATGGAGGCAAGGCAAGTTGCTGACAAAGCTCATAAAAGTGGGCATACACGGGCCTTAGTTATTGCTCCAGCAGGGGACTGGGGCGCTGAGGTTGCTGGGGCTTTTGCTAAGCGGTGGAAGGGCAAAGGAGGCCTTGTGGTTGACACGTTACGCTATCGTTCAGACGATGATATGAATGCTATCGTGCGGGATTTTCTACAGATAACCGATAGTGAGGCGCGTGAGCAGCAATTGAAAAAACTTCTTGGGCGCAACATAGAGTCAACGCCGAGCCGTCGCCAGGATTTCGATATGATTTTCTTACTGGCGTACCCCTCCAAAGCGCGGCAAATTATGCCCTTATTAAAATATTATTACGCTGGTGATATGCCTGTTTATGCAACTTCTGCTGTGTATGCTGGGAGTGCAAATGCTATGAGAGACCGTGATCTCAACGGCATTATTTTCTGTGATATGCCCTGGGTGTTTGGCAACCAAATGGTTCACAAAAATTGGCCTGAGCAATTTAATAGCTATAACCGTTTATATGCGCTGGGTATGGATAGCTACGCTTTAACCACGCAACTTAACCAGCTCCTGCTATTTCCAGCAATGGGTGTAAATGATAAGAGCGGCGTTCTTTATTTAACCCCTTCTCAACAGGTAGGGCGTGTTCTTGCCTGGGGGCAGTTTAAACAAGGGTTGGCGGAGAAGATTGCTTTATAGCTCAATAATCTTCACTGGTAATCACTCTGTAATTCCAACGGCATCAATTCCTGAAGCCGCGCGTATAAGGCCATGACTTGTTCACAAAACACATGGAATTCCTGGCGGTTTTTCCATAACGCGTAATCAATGCCTTTCCGAAAAGCTTGTTGGCGTGCGAGGGTATTAATTAGTTGTATTTCGTGGCTGGATAATCCGAGTTCATCGTTTAATTCTATGAGCTCAAATAGGGTTTTATATTGCCTGACTTGTCGGTGGTCGTGGAGTAGATAGGCTTTTAAGGTTAATTCAAATGCTTGATACATGAGAGTAGTGACCGGCAAAAGGACATCTACGCTTAGATGGTCATCGATGACTACTTCAGCGTTTTGCTTTAATAGATGCTCTGCGCAGTATGCATGTTGAGTCGCTATTTTTAGCATTTCAACAGCATCAAGAAATTGTTTGTCCATGCAGCCTCTCCCGAGCGGTTACAGATATGTTAAAATAGGCGGTTATGAATAACTCCCTGCAGACATTCTTAAATACGCCGTTTAATATTGGTTCTCTACAATTCCCTAATCGCCTGATCCAAGGCCCGTTAGCTGGATTTAGCTGTGCGCCTTTTAGGCAACTGTATTATCAATTCCTCCCACCAGCTTATTGTGTTTCTGAAATGATCTCAGCATACGATGTATTACATAAACATCAAGTTGATTCGCGATATTTATATCGTGCCCCAGAGGAAAAAAGACTTTGCTATCAACTTTCTGGTCATGATCCAAACATTATGGCACAGGCAGCTGTTCGACTAGAGGCCATTGGTGCTGATTTAATAGACCTGAATTGTGGGTGCCCAAAAACTAAAGTTCGCAAAAAAGGAGCGGGTAGTTATTTATTGGAAAAGCCTAAGCAGTTGTATGATATTGTCAGCGCTGTTCGGCAGGCGATTAAGATTCCGTTGACAGTGAAGTTGCGCATTGGCGAGGAGTTAGAAGGGGACGTAGCACTTGCGATTGGGATTGAGACCTCAGGCGCTGACGCTCTTATTGTTCATGGTAGGCGCTGGACTGATGATTATGATACGCTGTCCAACCTTGATCGGATTGGAAAAATAAAACAAGCTGTGGGTATTCCTGTTATTGCCAATGGGGATATTGCTGATTCCGATACGTTGACACATGCATTTGCTATGAGTGGGTGCGATGCCTATATGATCGCGCGCGCAGGCAGTGGTAGGCCCTGGCTTTATCAACAATTGTTGGCGGGAGGTGTTGCAATTAGTAATGCTGAGCGTATCCATTGTTTTATCCTGCATTTGAGAGGATTATCGCGTTTGGAAAGTGAATTTCAGGCAGTACTACAAAGTAAAACGCTGGTGCGGTATTATTTTAAAGCGGAGTTAAACTCGGAACAGCTGCAATTATTTTATAGTTTAAACAGCCTGGTTGAAATTGAGAAATACATTCATTCTATTGTAGGATAAAAAATGGTAATTACTCACCTTTCTCTAAACACGACGTCCCGTGGCTTGAACGCGGGATACCTGGATTTTGCAAAACCACCGGATACCCCGGTCAAGCCACCGGACCTCCACGAGCCGCGTAACCCCCGACCAAAAAAGTGCTGCCAAGAAATTAGCCGAAATGTATAACTATGGCTTATTTGATAAAGACCTTGCAGAATATCAAACAGTATTGGCTAAAACTATTGGCGTTGATAAATTGAACCCTGAAAGGTTAAAGGAAACTATTCAGTTGGGAGATGCCATGTCTAAACTTTTGTCAAGCAAATTTCAAGGCAAGCCATTATCTGAAATGCAGTTGAGGTCAGCGGTTCAGCGT
>CAZYME010000025.1:7732-34143 GCA_964648115.1 uncultured Legionella sp. | reverse complement strand
TCACTTTTCACTGGCTAATTACTTGCAAAAACGGATGAGTCCATATACGTAGGCGAGAGGTTTTGCGGCTGAAACAAAAGATGTGTTGCAACAGGCTCAAATTTTTACACCACTACATAGGTGGATTCTTGACAAGAAACCCTCCACTTTCCGGGGCAGTATTTATTTTTTTGAGCAGCTCAGTAAGTTGAGATTTTGGGGCGTCAAATAATTTATACCGTTGATGAACCGATGGGTCATTTAGAGAATGGTAAGGCAGATTGGCATTAAGCTTCTTTAACGCACCATCAACTTTTTTTACCGCCATATTTCTAGCCTCTTGAGTATGGTTCTGGTCCTGAAGCGTTTTCACGAGCTCTTCAAGTTTAGTGGCGAGTAGCTCTAAAAAAGTAAACCAATCAGCAGATCCTTGGCCGCATTGCTGAAATATTTTAAGGCCTATTTCTTTAAAGGAACTAATTAACGCTTTAAAATCAGCCAGGATTTGGTTGTAATCAACAGGAGAGTGACTTAAACATTGATCTGTAAGTATGGGATACTTATCTGAAAATTCCGATAATAATTTTAAACAGTTATCAATGAAAATTTTATCTTCTAATGCTTCATAATTTAGATGAATAAGTTGTATTCTGTCATCTGACTCTGTAAATTTCAGGTTATGGTGCTGATTTGGGTCAAGTCGTCTTATTAAGTTATCAATGTCTTTAGGCCTATCATCACGTGGAAGGCAAAGTTCAACAACCAAGCGTGCTTCTTCATACCCGCTCGAGCAACTTGTTAGAAATGCGTTAGGCAGCATACCTTGGTGGGGTTTGGGAGTGACGCCCAACAAATATTCAAACATCGCAGAAAGCAGGTGCGGTACCGGTTTTGTATCAGATAATTTCAATTCCTTACTTAATGTTTCGTAAAAAGTTTTAATAATCCCCTGACTACCGGCTCTTTCATGCTCTTGTAGTGCTCTCAACATCCCAGGATTTTTCAATAAGTCAGCTGCGGATTGAGCTATTTTATCCATAAATTTATGCAGTTTGATTATTGAGAATGCAATTGTAAAAGAATCAGGCCCTGTTCCAACAGGATCAGAGTTAAGGACTGTTTCATTAAAGCGGCGATTGATATTAATCGCAAAATCGTATGGGGAAAAACCTCTTAGTGAGGAATTTATTTTCAGAGAAATCTTAAGTGTATCCGAATATGGATCAGTGACGCCATGTATGGTGTGGCCAATTATTTCGGGAGCATTAAAAATAACAGCTCGAGCAAACAAAGCATAGCTAGGTTGGTTTGTCCTTTGAGTTTCAAAATCAAGAGCTCGCAGCTGTTCATCTACTGCTTGGTAAAATGTACTAATACAATATTGAACATTATTTATCCAAGGATGGGGTTGTCGATTTTCCGGTTCAGGATACATAGTTTCGTAACGAGCTTTAGTATTGTCCAATTTTTGTTTTGCTTTTGCTACTTCAGCACCAACTTGCTCGTTAGTTAGTGACCTGTCAGGGGTACACACAACAGATCCATCAAGCAAATAAACTTCAGCTCCAAGGTAAAAATAGGGGCCAGGATAATCAGCCACTTTTAGATTATTTTTAGCTGCGGATCCTTGGGAGTAAACAGTGTATTTAAATACTGGTTCAGCTGCAGCTGCAGCTTCTGATTTCCAAATTACTGGTCTAGGCTTCGTTGCCCACGGCGGGGTATTCGTATAACGTAAAACAAGCACTGTTAAAACATTATTTTGCAGGACATTAAAAGCGACTGGAGCAGCATCCTTTATTTCAGCAGCTTCAGTTTGAGATATTCCTTTTGCTGCTATATTGGAATTCTTATGGCCCTTTCCGTGTAGGTTCATACAGTCTGCATTATTACCTACTATTATATGATCCACACGGACCTCTAGGGTACCTGTCGGACGGCACAGAGTAATCGTACCCTGCTTCGCTGAACCAAAGGTTGGATTATGAAACACTTTCGGGGTAAATTGTGCTGTCGGATGGCCATCTTTCGTCTCTCCAGGAAAGAAGGGTATGACAACATGCGCAGTTTCAATAGGCGGAAGCCTTAAATCATCGATGAGCCGGTACTTAGCTTTAAGTGATTTAATAGTATCGCCGACTGTTTGACCATTTGAAAAGGGAAGTCCATTTATATCCAAATTTGTTAGCGGGCATGAAATATCGGGTGCTGGGTGTCGGTCGCCCGAAGAGCCATATACATAAGTAGTACCAAGCGAGCCTGACCCTGAATGGCTGCTGAGGTTCGTTTTAAATTTTTCAAGCGATTTCAGAGTTGGGTCTGGTTCTGCAGGTGGCGCTGGTTCTGCAGGCGGCGCAGCATATGGAGCTTGGCCTTGCATTATCTTACTTTCATCCAATAATTGCCTCAATACCTTATCACTTGTGGACATTATCTACTCTCAGGAAAAAAAATTTATTATACACCCCCCCCAATATGAGTTCAAATTTTGTTTTTCTTGTGTTTTATACGCACACTATCAATAGCGTAGAGTGGGTGATTGGGAAAATGAAAAAAACATCAATTACAGCTCCATTTCATGGTACTCATAATGGAGTAAACCTCGTTATCGCCAATGACTAAATGATCCAATAAGCGCGCGTCTACTAATTCAAGCGCTTGTTGGATGCGTTCGGTAATCACTACGTCATGATGGCTGGCATCGGAAAGCCCTGATGGGTGATTGTGGGCGATAATTAAGGCTGCTGCATTTAGTTTCAAGGTGCGTTCGATGATAGGCCTTGAATGTACGGTTGTTGCATTGATAGTGCCAGTAAATAATTCTTCATATGCTAAAAGACGATGTTGGCTGTCTAGGAACAAAGCGGCAAATACTTCATTTTTTTTATCTCGTAGTTGCCGTTTGAGGAAGGCATAGGTTTGTTGGGAGTCGAGTAACTGCGTTTCTTTTTTTAAGGTAATGAAGTCACTGCGCCGACAAATTTCACGCGCTGCTTGTAATTGCACATAACGAACAAGACCGAGCCCTGGGACTTGTTCAAAGGTAGGCAAATCTGTATTGAGAACAGCGCGCATGTCACCCAAGTGTTTTATCAAATCATGCGCTAATTGTACGCAGGAGCGTTTTCCACTGCCGGAACTGATAAATACCGCTAATAATTCGGTATCGGATAGACTTTCCGCACCTTGCGTTAATAGTTTTTCACGCACGTGAAGACCACGTGTTGCTGGTTGGACGCTCATTTTTATTCCTTTATGGCGAGGTTTGTGTTTTGATCACAGTCATTCTCATCAAAAAATCATGGCCATGCAAGATTTTGCAAATAAAAAGATAGTGTTAGGGGTTTGTGGCGGTATTGCGGCTTACAAATCGGCTTATCTTGTCCGAGAGTTGACAAGTTTAGGTGCTATTGTTCGCGTTGTAATGACGCAATCAGCCCAGCAATTTATTACGCCCATGACCATGCAGGCGTTAAGTGGCCATGAAGTACGTTGTGAATTGTTTGATTCACAGGCGGAGCGCGCAATGGGGCATATCGAATTGGCACGCTGGGCTGATTATTTACTGATAGCTCCCGCATCTGCCAATTGCTTAGCGAAATTGGCACATGGTTTAGCAGATGACTTATTGTCTACGCTTTATTTGGTGGCAGAGACGCCTGTGTTGGTTTGCCCTGCTATGAATCGGAGTATGTGGGCCCATCCAGCGACACAAGCCAACTGTAAGCTACTTGCTAGCCGCGGAGTCATTATCGTAGGGCCTGAGGAAGGTTCACAAGCATGTGGCGAACTGGGCTACGGGCGTATGAGCGAAGTGGATAATATCATTACTGCGCTGCGTTTATATGATGTGAGTCGGTTGTTACAAGGGCGAAAGGTAATGATTACGGCGGGGCCAACGAGAGAGGCAATCGATCCGGTCCGTTATATTAGTAATCATAGTTCGGGGAAAATGGGATACGCCTTGGCTGCGGCGGCCACTATGGCTGGAGCTGAAGTAACGTTGGTCAGCGGTCCGAGCGCATTAACCCCATCGCCAGATACGCATTTTCACTCTGTAGAGTCCGCGCAAGAGATGTTGGACGTTGTGATGGATAAGCTACAACCTGGCATGATTTTTATTGGTACAGCTGCAGTGGCAGATTATCATGTGCAATCCCCAGCGGCCCAAAAAATTAAAAAGAAAGATAGTTCTCCGCTAACGCTTAATTTAGAAACCAATCCCGATATATTGGCAACCGTCGCTAAAAGTGGAAAAGCCGCTTTTGTGGTTGGATTTGCGGCAGAGACAAACGATGTGATACAGCATGCCAAGGAAAAATTGAATGCCAAAAAAGTGGATATGATGATAGCGAATCAAGTCGGCAAAGGACTTGGTTTTGAGAGCGATACTCATCAGGTTACCGTGCTAACTAAGCAGAGTGAAATGCCATTAGCGATGACCCACAAAACGCGATTAGCCGGCCAAATTATTGCAATCCTCGCCGCAAGCCTGCAAAATGTCACGCTTACATTATCCTAGGGTATTAAATGTAGCCCGTATGGAGCGAAGCGGAATGCGGGAATGGCCCGGCAGTTTGACCCAGCATCCTTTGGCACGAACAATATAACCCACTTTTTAGCATCGAGAGATACCATGGAAACAGCTATTCAATTAAAGATTTTAGATCCCCGCGTTGGTAATACAATCCCTCTGCCTTCTTACGCCACGCAAGGCTCAGCAGGGATTGATCTACGTGTCTGTATCGATGAACCCCTGCAAATTGCTGGGCAAGAAACAGTGTTACTGCCGACAGGTTTAGCAATTTATATTGCCGATCCTAGTTTAGCCGCAGTCATTTTACCCCGTTCGGGATTAGGCCATAAGCATGGAATCGTTTTAGGAAACTTAGTAGGGCTGATTGATTCAGATTACCAAGGTGAGTTAAAAATATCCTGCTGGAATCGTAATCAAGAGCACTTTACGGTTAATCCCGGTGATCGCATAGCGCAATTAGTTTTTTTACCCGTAGTAAAAGCCGCATTTTCTATAGTTGATTCGTTTACTGAAAGTAGCCGAGGAGAAGGTGGTTTTGGCAGTTCAGGGAGACAATAAATGACAACAACTACCCATACCTATCAACAGCGACTCGTTGAGCGAGGCGTTTTTCGAGCCTACGACATTCGTGGAATTGTTGGTACCCAGTTAGACACCAATGCATTTTATAGTATTGGCAAAGCCATTAGCTGTCGTTTGCAAGCCTTGGATCGTTCATCGATTTTTCTAGCACGTGATGGTCGCTTGACCAGCGATAGTTTAGCTAGCGCATTAAAGCAAGGTTTGCTGGATAGCGGAATAACGGTGCTTGATTTAGGGGCTGTTGCTACGCCTGTTATGTACTATGCGACAAATGCGCATGGAGTTGACAGTGGCTTGATGGTAACCGGCAGCCATAATCCTGCTGATTATAATGGTATTAAAATCGTGCTGGCAGGGACTACATTAGCCCATGCGGATATTGATGTGTTATATGACTTAGTAAGCGCGGGTACTTCAATAAAAGGCCAAGGCGAATCTCAACCTATTGATATAATGGAAGAATATATTAAGCGCATCGTCGGTGATATTAAGCTTGAACGCCCATTGAAGGTTGTTGTGGACTGCGGGAATGGTATTGCTGGTGCTACGATCCCAGGTGTGATTGCGCAATTGGGTTGTGAAGTTATTCCTTTATATTGCGAAGTGGATGGGCGTTTTCCTAACCACCATCCTGACCCAACCATAGAAGCCAATTTAATTGATTTGCGTAAGTCAGTTGCGGAGCATAAAGCTGATCTGGGTTTGGCTTTTGACGGTGATGCTGATAGATTGGGGGTGATCACCAATCAAGGCGAGATTATTTGGCCTGATCGGTTGATGATGTTGTATGCACGCGATCTATTGCAGCGAGATAAAGGCGCTACGATTGTTTATGACGTAAAATGCTCAAGCCACTTGGCTGAAGTGATTGAAGCTTCCGGTGGGGTTGCAAAGATGTGCCCAACGGGTCACTCTATTGTTAAACGTATCATGAAGCATGAAAAAGCAGCGCTGGCTGGTGAAATGAGCGGTCATTTGTTTTTCAAAGATCGGTGGTATGGTTTTGACGATGCTCTTTACAGTGCATGTCGTTTACTGGAAATTTTAAGCAAATCAACGCAAACAGTCAGTGAGCAATTTGAGGTTATTCCGAATAGCATTAATACCCCTGAAATTAAGATTCCCATCCTCGATGAAGATAAATTCACATTTATGCAGCGTTTCAGCGCGGAAGCTAAATTCCCCGAGGCACGTTTAATTGTTATTGATGGCTTACGTGTAGAGTTTGCACATGGTTGGGGGCTATTGCGCGCGTCGAATACCACCCCATGTTTAGTGGCAAGGTTTGAAGCAGAAGACACAGCCAGCCTCAATAAAATACAAGCGTTGTTTAAAGTGCAATTAAAAGCCGTGGATAAAGACTTAGCAATCCCATTTTAAGCTTCGCCCATGGTTATGTAAACTCCGTCTTTGCGAGCGTAGCGAAGCAATCCAGCGTCTTATTAGCACCTAGGCCACTGGATTGCTTCGCTACGCTCGCAAAGACGGCTGTTTTTACGGACAATATTAAAATTTGCATAACCATGAGCGATTACGGCTATACTTTCTGCGCCGCATAAACCATCACCTCTAACCCTTGCCCCTCTTGCTGACGCGCCACCACTTTCTCTTGCTCAACAATCTGAAAACCATACTGCTCACACAGCGTTTTAATATAATCAGGGTGATGACAAAAGCGAGCGCTCTCTTGTAACTGCCAAGGCTGCGTTGTACTAATTTCGTGAGAAAAAATAAACAAGCCTTCCTTTGCTAAGCGCTCCTGTACAGCAGCAAATAAGGCCTCCAATTCGCCTAAATAAGGTAATACATCAGCAGCAACTGCTAGCTGATAAAATTGTTTATCCTGCTCTAAAAAGGTAATTAACTCATCCTCAACAAGCTTATCGTAAATCTCTTTATCCTTAGCCTGCGCTAGCATTTTGGCAGAGATATCAACACCCGTTAAATGTTTGCTTACTTCTCGTAGCACAATCCCACATAATCCAGTCCCACAGCCTAAATCAACAGTGTTGCTTAGGTTATTGCAATGCAATCTGTGTAACAAACGCCCAATATGTTGCGGCAGCATATAATGTAGCGGGCCTTGCACATGCTGATCATAATAAATCGCATAATTATTAAATAAATTGCTGACATAAGCAGGAGAGGCGGCAGGGTTTTTTTCATGCCCAGTAAGTGCCTGTAACATGAATCGGCTAGCCTCATCACCAGGTTCTGCAGCTTGTGCGCGCTCAAGCAAAGTGATAGCCTTTTCACGCTGCTCTAAACGTATGTAAATAGCAGCTAAATTGTTCAAAGTAGCAAAGTGATTATCCTGCAATGTTAAAATGGTTTCGAAATGGTCAATAGCCTCTTGTAAGTGGCCTAACGCCATTTGAGCTACACCAGAGTTATATAAGTATTCAATGTTATGTGGGTCTTGTTGTAATAAAACATCGTAATGCATCAAGGCATTTTCAAACCTGTCATGATGAATGAAAGTAGCCGCAAGGTTGTTACGCGCCTCTTCATGCGCATTATCAAATCCCAATGCTTTAGTGAAATAATCAATGGCAAGCTGCCCTTTGTCGCGCTTTAATGCGATCACCCCTAGGTTTGTTAACGCTTGTACATGCTCGCTGTTGTTTGCTAATACCTCTTGAAACGCTTGTTCTGCTTTGTCCAATTCATTAGATTCTAACAATAAGACACCCATATAGAATTGAGCATCCAAATGGTCAGGATGTAGCGTAAGGACGTTTTTGAATTGCTTTTTAGCGGCTTCTAATTGATTATTTTTGAGCAGCAATAATCCTAAATTATAATGAGCTGCAGCAAAATCAGGCTCTGCATGCACCGCTAATCGATAGTGACGTAATGCCTGCTGAAAATCACCTTGTAACGCATACACACCTGCCAGATTATTATGGGCTTGCGCATAATGAGGGGCTAATTGTAATGCTTGTTGATAATGGTGAGTTGCTTTGTCTAAATCTTGCGATTTTTTATAGGCATTTGCGAGGTTATTATGCAACGTTGCATCCGTGGGCTCATGTTCTAGTGCACGGCTCAGATATATAATAGCGTTATGCATATCCTCAAGTTGAGCATGAGCAAGTCCTAAAAATCGCAACGCGTCGGCGTGAATAGGCGATAACGCCAATAGTTCTTCATAGCAACTGATAGCCTGTGGCAATTGCTTCGCTTGTTGTAATTGGTAGGCTTTAGCAAAGAGAGCTTCGATGTCAGTATTCGTATTAACGGTCATCATGTTTCATCATTGCGCGTAATTGTTTGAGAGCAAGTGCTCGATGGCTAATTGTATTTTTAATTTGGGGAGATAATTGTGCCGCCGTGCAAAGCTGGTCAGCAAGATAGAATACGGGATCATAGCCAAAGCCGTGTTCTCCCTGACGCTCTTTGCTAATTTTTCCAATAAGCTTGCCAGTCGCGACCAAGGGCGCAGGGTCATCCGCATGTTGAACCAACGCAAGAGCGCAATAGAAGTAAGCACCACGCTGTTCTTCTTCAACATGAACAAGTTTAGTTAAAAGCAGTTCAATATTATCGTCATCAGTAGCATGCATCCCTGCAAAGCGTGCAGAGTAAATCCCAGGTTCTCCATGCAAAGCCGGGACAACTAGCCCGGAGTCATCAGCAAGTGCCGGCATTTTAGCCAGCCGACTCGCATGCCGAGCTTTAATAATGGCATTTTCAATAAAACTTAACCCCGTTTCATCAGCACTTTCTATGTGTAATGCATTTTGTGCAATACAGCGGATGGGCGACAAAATAGCCTTAAACTCTTCTATTTTACCCGCGTTACTTGTTGCCAGTAGTAATTCTTTAATTCTCGAGCCCCTTATTAAATTCGCATAACCCACAAATATATAACCTGGGTTAAATAAACGCCAATTGAATGTAGCACAAATAAAAAAACCATCTGAACGATTTCAAGTATCGGCTGCTACGTTTATTGATTAAGGCACGTATTATAATGTAGTCCGTAAGTAGCGAAGCGAATTGCGGGAACTAGGTGTGGAACGATTAAAAAACCCTAATCCTAAGCTTGAAATAAGTACTATAACCAACAAATATATAGTTGGTGTTAAATAAAATCCATACCCAACATTAATTAGTGAACTGATGATAACCGGAGCCATACCTCCAAAAATAGTAAAGCCAACGTTGTAACATAAAGCGACCCCGGTTAAGCGGATAGGGGCTGAAAAGAGTTCGCAAATAATTAAGGGAACAAGCATTGCGGACATTCCTTCTAGAATACCTAAAAAAACCAGTCCTACAAATAATGGGAGATGCTTGTGGCTAATTAACCAATAACTGCAGGGCACCAATATAAGACTTAATAGCAGCACACAGGCTAAAATTGCTCGAGGGTTAATATGGTTAGCAAGCCTGCCTGTGTAATAAATTGTGACAACATTACAAATCATCATAAAAAGCATGCTGTACGCAATGAGGTTGGTATTTACATGTAACATTTCCTTGAGATAGGTAGGCATAAAAACAATGGTAACGACGACTAATCCTGACATTACTCCTGTAATTGCGGAGCCTATTAGGACTTGTGGAAAGTGGTGTCTCAGTAAATAAAAAAAAGGAAATGCCGGTTTATTATGAATTTTTTTAAATGCCTCGGTTTCCTGTAACGTTTTGCGAATTTGGTAGCTGATGATGCACAACAGCCCACCAAAAATGAAGGGAATACGCCAACCATACGCGCTTATTTCTTCGGGAGATAAAATAAAATTCAACAATTGATTGGAAAACATGCCAAGTAACAATCCTGAGTTAACACCTAGCATCGTCACCCCAAAAGCCCCGCCACGTTTTTGTGGTATTGATTCACTGATATAAACATAAGTACTGGGCAGCTCCCCGCCTAAGGCGAGGCCTTGAAGCAAGCGCAAAAAAAGCAACAAAAAGGGCGCAGCAATGCCTATTTTGGCATACGTAGGAAGAATGCCTATCCCTAAAGAGGAGGCGCCCATCAAGATAATCGTTATAATCAAAACATGCTTTCGTCCGTGTTCATCTCCAAGATGGCTAAAAAGCACTCCACCTATTGGCCGTGCAATATAACCCAAAACAAAAACCACATAGCTTTTAACTACTGATATAAGATGATTGTCACTGGGAAAAAATTGTTCGGCAAAGTAAACCGAGAAAATCCCATAAATAATGAAATCATAAAACTCTAACATCCCACCTAGCGCTGCTAAACGAACAATTTTCCGTTCCCGTGCATCAAGGTTAAATGATGTAACTTCCATTTATCTGCTCCAGGGTTTTGTTCGGGGTAGAAATCATATCATCGTGCTCCATGATTTAACCACACTCAGCGTGCATTTATAAAATAAAGTCCGTGTTTTGTGCTCAGATTAAGGCTGAGAAGGTTTGGTCGAGACCCAACATGAGATCAGACACATATTGTAAATATCTATTCTATTGTGAATCTTTTTCGATCTTGTAGGCAGAAAAAGCGAGAGAGAAAATCCAGTATCTTCAGGTAGAGTGGGAATAATTCCGCACATATTAGTTAGCAAAACAGCCGGTTGGTGGAGAATATTTTTAATTCAATGATTTGATTGAGCGATAAAAATGCATGATTGACAATTAAAATTAACAATGTAATATATTTGCAATTAATGATAATTAATTAATCATTTTAAATGTGGGGGGTGATTATAGTGCCTTTATTCAGAATTAAGCATCCTAAAACAGGAGCCAAATCCTTTTTAGCCGGAACATACCATGTTGGTCTTGAAAATTTCACTCGCTTTCCTAAAGAGATTTTAGATTCATTTAATCAGGCCAAGACATTTATATGTGAAAGTGATTTAAATTTTGAAGATAAAAAACGATTGGAATTGGAAGGGCAGATCAATGCAATGGAGAAAGCATGGTTTGCAAAACACAGAAATGTAAGTGGAGATGATAGGGAGAGTAGGGTATCAACGTATACATCGATTTTTGAAGTAATATGGCCACTCGTTAACAAAGGCTGGCTTCCGTCGGCATGGGCCCAAAAAACTGAACAACCCGAATTAAATACCTTCGCAAAAAAAATAATACAGGGCATGCCTACTCGTCATATAATGCCGCATTTATTGCCTCCAATGACTGACTTAGATTCTTTAGATGAGCTGTTAATAATTCAAGCAAAATTTTTAGAAAAGAAGGTGGTATTTCTTGAGACTCAACTAGAGGCTTTACAAGCCTTTTATGGGATCGCGCTAAACTTAGCTGAGCAGCTCCAGCTTTGCAGCAACATGGGAAAGATAAAGAAGGAGCAACAACATTTGCTTCTTAAGCGTCTGGAAGAATTGTATTTAACGGGTGATTTGGATGCAATGCAGGCATTAGCCCAAGGTCTTTTAACCTCAGAGGCAGGAAAAAAATATCATGCTCATTTGCTAGATAAGAGAGATGAGCAATTCGCAGAAAATATGCTACCGTATTTACAAGAAGGTGGGGCTTTTGTAGCTGTAGGTGCTCTTCATCTTAAAGGCATAGCAGAAATTCTTCTTAAACAGGGCTTTATAGTAGAGCGTATACAATTAAGCGAAAGGAAATACCCTATTAGCTTAGAACATTTCGTAGCAGAGATACTTAAACGTGATGCTAAAGCTCTATCAGTATACATACAAGATGTTGTTCAACATCAATCCCCCACATTCCTGTGCTCTTTATTTGATTTAAAAGATCTCCTTAAAGCTAGTCCTGAGCGATTTGCTCTTCTTTGCCAAGCATGGAAAGCAGCTCACCCAATCAGCTTGTTTAATTTTCTACTGAACAATCCCTCTCTTCCTCGATGCAGTAAAGATTTAGGTGAAATAGAGAGCTTGCTAATCTTTGCAGGCATGCCAACTCGTAATAAGGCTATACTGATAAAAATGGCTGAAGCTTTGTTGCTCAATGATAAAGACGCTATAAAAGAGCAGCTGGATCGACTGATTGGCGCTGCAAAAGAAAATGGCTCTGTAGCTCTTTGGAGCCCACTTTCTACGCAACAATCGCCTATTACTAGCGGGGGCTTGAACAAGCGTTTATCTGCACTTAATCCCTGCTATATTGAATCAATAAATGAATCTCTTGGTGGAAATTGGGATGCATATATAAGCGATAAGCTGGAACCAGGTAATATGTTAGGCCGCTATTGAAACACCGTATGGATTGAAGAAATGTGGGAGCGTGCTACCCAGCTCCCTCCTATTCTAGCTTTTCATATCCCCTGATCTTGTCTTAATTAAATAGACACTCATTTGTTAAACTGACCACCATAATCTATTTTTGTTTGCTATCCCTTTTATCTAAATAAATGCTCAAAATTTAGATGCGGTTACCCTGTTCAAGGTTAAGCTTATATTACTTGGTTGTGACAACTGCTGAAAATAGTGCATCCTCTGCCGCTTAAGATTTCCGTTAGCAGCGAGTGCTTTATAAACATAAGCGCATCCTAAATATTCAGCTTCATTAAGAAGGCTCAAAGGTGGAGTACTCTATTTATTACTACTTGTTGCACCAGAACTAGGTGGTGGAGGGGCGCCGGGCTCTTTAGCTCTTTCTCCCAATGTTGCTGCCAACTCCTCTTGAAACAACCCCCAAGCTTGGTGTGGCGTGCGTGGGACAGGAGGCGCGGTACTTGCGGCTTCAGCTTGCGCACTTCTAACATGCCCAGGTTTTGGTAGCGGAGTTTTTTGGTGTTGAGCATGAAACATTCCCACTCGCGCCTGAGGAGGATGGTTCTGGCTTGAAGGCGCATCATTTGCAGCTTCAGCGCGCTTAGGTTGGGCTCGACCAGGATTTACTGCATCTCCATGTTTAGGTTGAACTTGACTGCGCCTCTTAGACAGCTCGTTGATTTGGGCTGTTAGTTGTTGGTTTAGGTTTTCTGCTTCTTTCAGCCGCCTCTGAAGCTCATTAACATCTAAAACAGTTTGTAATGCAGCATTACAAGTATCTTTTATGGCCAGGAAACACTCCTTAATTTTTGTGTCGTAGAGGGCAAGATATTTAGCTTGCTCTATAAGACCATCATGAAGCGCTATAATCTGGCCCTCTAATTGTTTTAAATTAAGCCAGTTTGGTCTGCCCTGAAAAATTTTACAATTGATGACAGGTAACCCATTCATACCACCAGGCATTTTTTCTAACCGACGCAAAACAGCAACCTCTTTTGATGGAAGTTCACCAATGCATCTCAGATAAGGAAAAACTTGCTCCTGTATAGTTTTGCATGATCTAATATTGTCTTCATCAACAACATCAGCATTAGCAGCATTAGCAGCATTAGCAGCATTAGCAGCATTAGCAGCATTAGCGGCATTAGCGGCATTAGCGGCATTAGCGGCATTAGCAGCATTAGCGGCATTAGCAGCATTAGCAGCAGCAGTAGCTTCACGTAACACCTCAGCAAAAGCGTCAGCTATTCCCAAGGCTACAATGCCAGTCACATCATCAATAGCGTCAGCAGCAACAACATTAAGAATGTCTTTACAAACATCATCAACAGTAGTGTTAATAATCTCATTCGCAATATTACCAGTAAAAATAAGCATATAACGACGAACAACTTCGTCTACGCGCTTGTTAACTGCCTGCTCAGTACCCTCTGTAATAGCGGCCTCAATAACTGCATCAATCACAGCATTTACCATTTCAGTATTAACAACATTCTCAACAACAATATCAGCCGGGGCATCCGAGTAAAGATGGTCTGTTAAAATATCTAAAAGCGCCGTAGTCACCTTAAATAAATGTTGTTCGTACGGAATAATTATGCGTTCTACATTGTTTAATTCAAGTGTGCTCACTGGGTTAAACTGTCGATTAATTAACGTGCACAAAACGTCTTCAACATATCGACTCCGTTCAGTTCTGACTTGGCAAGGAGATCTCAAATAAATCTCTGAGACAGATGGCGCTGCTTGCTTCTCGGGATAATTTGAAAGCCCTGGTCGCACCAAATGTCCTTTATGCAGTTTAAAGGATATTAGTGTGCTCGAGGCTACCTCTCCTCTCTCATAGTAAATCACCGGTATTATGATTTCGACTGCTGAATGTTTAGGCGTGGAGGTATAATACTGTATGGAAAATAAAAGTCGTGAGAAGTCATCTGCTGTCTTATCTTTATCTTTGATATTCACAATAAAAGGTTGTGAAAGTAGTCGATCATTTACCAAGGAGTAAAAATAAAATGTACTGTGTTCATCGCCTCTTGGTGTTTCTTGGCATAGTTCATAAACATAGATGGCATTGAGCAGGTTATGCTTAGCACGCTCTTGTGCGTACTTACTAGCATTGACAACACGCTGATGAAAATAGTTACCAAGCCCAGGGTTATAACTAATGTCGTGAGCTGGGAAGAATAACAACGCATATGCTGCTAAACATTGCTCAGGAGATAATTCCGCATCATCAGAAATACCCGGTTGTAATTTAAATGCTTCATTATGCTGCCCGAGAACAGTTTGATCAAATTGAGAAAACAAGGTTTGTAATTCTGCCTTCCATGCTTCATATAATATTCTTTTTTGAATAAGAGAATCTTGCAAACAGCGTCTTTCCGCTTCCAATTTTGTGAGCTTACGTTGTAAATTATTTACCTCATTTGGAAGTATAATGGGTCCGCATGTGTTCTCTTGTTCGACTAGAATAGCGCGCTGGCTCAATGGAATGTCAATCCTCATTAGAGCTCGTATCCTTGTAACCGCTTCGGAAGGGCTCGCAGCTTCTACGTAATCCCTTTGATAATAAGAGCCCGCCGCATCTAATTGTAATTCGGCGAGTGGGCGCCATTTTTTGGGATTGTCATAGTCCCCAATAACCTCTGCTGTTTCTTGAGATGGCGGCCTCCAGGTAGATGCTCCTGACGGAATAAATCCTGCATCAGGTGATCGAGGATTGCCAGGTTTAATCTTATTTGTATCACAAACCTCGCGAAACTTTATTAACTCGGGGAAGCACGTAACAATGTTAACATTCGTATATTGCATGAAAACCGCTCTTTGTGTTCGATCGGTCACTCCTTCTGTAAATTGCAAAGTAACATGACTTTCAATTAACGGTTCTACTTCAAAAGGAAGAGGTTGCTTTGTTTCAAGGCAACTCACCCAATTCCAATAGTCCTTCGACGATATCAAAGAAAGATGGCTTTCGCCTTTTTTAATACACAGTTTGCCGTCTGGAACTGAAGCGAAGCAATAAATTAGCTGACTTGTTTTTGTGGCAACAGGTCGAGATACGTCCCAACCTAAATTTTGAGCGGTAGGTTTAGTAAAGGGGGGGTCTAGCATAACAACTTCCAGCAGTTTATTCCTTTTACCGGCAGCAAATGGTAGTTTTTCGATAGAGTAAGCCGGTTCAGATGCCAAACAAAACTGATATGTTATAATTTTATACCCAGGAGTTTCGCTGCTTTGTGTGGCGGCTTCTGATACCAACGTTCTTGCTAATAAAGATGGCTCTCCCTCAGCTTGCTCCCCATCGGTTTGTCTAAAAATCTCCTTAATAATATCTTGCGTCTCAAGTCCACGAAAAGAAAGGCCATTAAATTTCAAATCACGTTTGAAGTCAGCTACGGCGCCCTGGTTCCACCCCTTGGGTGTATAAACAAAAGCAGGCGAACTAGTGTAAGCTCCACGTAGATCTGGGTGATCGCGCAGTCCAATATTAGTAAGGGAAAAGACGCAAAATTTAGACATTGTATATTTCTCGATTTTATTTGATAAATTGCAGGCATACTAATTTATAGCGCGGCCATCTTAGTATAAGAAACGCCCAATTGTCTATAATTGCCACATAAATAACGAATGAAGCTGATAACGATTTAGAATTGTTGCCTTTGTGGGGCTTTAGAGATGCATGTATAATAATGGCCTGTGATTATGGGGGATTTAGCATGGTAGAAATTGGCAATCATTTTGACCTGCATTATTCTCGAGTTAGCCGAATTATTAAAATTACCGGTTGGAAAATGCAAGAGTCCATTTAGGTGCAAAATAGGCAGGGCAAAAGTCAAGACGCGACCCCATGCTTATCACGCTAATTTGTTAAACGTACTTTCGTAATCTATTTTTGTTGACTATCTCTTTTATCTAAAAAAATGATCAATAAATCTTTCTTGGGGGTAAAGTCTTTTGCTTCAAAAGTCATACTACGGTTTTTCATGATTTTCTTTACTGTAGCGTTGTCTTGATAAAATGTATTAATTGCAAAAGGTATCTCACTGTTATTATTAATAATTAATTTAAATGAACGAATACCACCTTTCCAAAAACTGCCTGTTGTTAGCTTATAGCGAATCCACCCGGGTGAAATCAAGTTACCCTTAAGTTTATCCAGATTACCATTCCACAAAAAATTATTTAATTTGTTATCAATCACAGGATTGTTGAACAACTCTTTTTTAGATACATATAAAGAAGGAAGCTGCTGACCAGACGCAGGTGTGTATTCATGATGGATGTGCACCACTTTGCCAGCAGGAAAATGTTGAATCCACTCGAAATAGCTGTTTTGAATCCAATCTGGGGTGCCAACTGGGCTCAAAAGATGATTTTTTGTTAAAAGACTTCTATATGGTTCGGTAGGATAACCATCATTTCCATAATGAAATTTTGTACTACAAGGGTTTAGAGGCAGATTCAGAGAATTTAACAGTTGATCAATAACCTTGCCATTTTTAGTGGATTCAAAACGCTTTGTATAATTGGCAGGGTTATTATTGACGATAACTTTAAAATCATTAAAAGGAAGAGATTGATTACCCGGTAAGTGCCCATCCAAACCTGCCCAAGAACTCCTCGCTACCGGTGAGCGACAGTCAGAAGGTGGCAAAACAAATGCTACTTTATGTGTAATATCTTTTTTAGAGATATTTTTGAAATAAAAATCAACTTTGATTTTAAATTGATTGAAAATAAATGATGTAGCAGAATTGTTTAAATTTGACAGTTTATTAATGGTCAGTATTTCTTTTTCCATAATTAGATTTGGATCTATTTGGAATTGAATGTCTGGTGATAAAGCCTCTACTGCATCATCACTATAACTGGGCGATACAATCAGTAAGGATGTTAACAAGACATAAAAACACGTTTTTAAAATTATAAATTGAAATTTCATAAAAACTCTCTTAATAAATTGTTGCCTGCTAGGAAGAGTATTATCCTGCTGCAGACTTCTGGAGCCGTTGAAATAATTTGTCAGCAAGCATGTTGGGTCTCGACCCAACATGAGATCTTATTCCAAATCCCTAGTCCATGCTACAAGACCCGAATAGCACGCAGCGAGTTTTGAAAGAGGTCTATTAGGCGAGGGATTACATCATAAAACATTGATTTGCTGATTTTGTTTCCTCGTCATCCTCAGAAGTTACAATGCAAAATCCATCAGTTTCACTAAGCTCGCGCTGTGGAGGACCAGGAGTTGTCTCTGGGTCAACAGGGCTTGTATGCCCAAAAATGACCTTATTTTCTGGCGTAACTCAGCGTGATTCATAAATATACTTAGCAAAAAAAGCCGGGCTGCGATCTCTTTCCATATTTCTTTTTGCGATTTCTTTTAGGGCGCGTTTACAATTCATCCCCGACGCCTACGTCTTCCAATTAGCCTTAAGTTTTTATTGACAACGGAAGACCATACGTCTCCGAATAACTGGGTACCGCGGACAAGCCGCGGTACGTCGGGGCTCTGAGTGTCAAGAAAAACTTAAGGTGAATTGGAAGGCTTACGTGCCGCGGCTTGACCGCGGCATCCAGAGGCTCTAAGTCAACGACAAATATCCTCATACAGATCACGCCAATCTGGATTTAGGGACTCAATTAAATTTAACTTCCACTGACGGCGCCAATTTTTGAACAGTTTTTTTCGTCGAGCAGCCTCAATATTATGTCGCATCGATTTCATAATAGACCAATATATGCACATTATACTTGGCCGTAAATCCTGGAAGTACGTTACTATTGTGTTCCAAGGCTCGTTTAATTAAATCATACGTTGAATCAGCATACAGAGTGCCATTACGGCTACTTGCCATAATATAAGCATAAAATGATTTCATCTCTCTTCCTTGGCCAGGGCAAGATCACCAAAATCTATTAATTAACAGCCATCTATGATTAAACATCCATTTATTTTACAAATTAAAGGTGTATTCGATGTCATGCAGCAATTAGGTCGGGTCAAGACCTGACATTAGAGCTTTCAATTTAGATCTCATGTTGGGTCTTGACCCGACCTAATTGCTGATGCTCCAGGATGTTGACGAACAATTTGAAAGAGATACAATCGGAAAACAACAAGGAGTTGCCATGCTTACGATTGCTGTCCAAAGCCTCTATCTAATTGTCATAGCCCTGCATGTTTATTTTGTACTGCTAGAAATGGTTTTGTGGAAGACCAGAGGACCAAAGGTTTTCGGGATTAGCCGTGAATCTGCGGAAAGCACTGCTGCTCTCGCCTCTAACCAGGGAGTGTACAACGGATTTCTTGTTGTAGCGCTTCTCATCGGCTTTTACAATCCGCTTTTCCGGTTCTACGGATTGGCTTGTGTGATTGTGGCGGGGATATGGGGTGGCATTACGGTGAACAAGCGTATCTTCTTTGTGCAATCCTTGCCTGCGCTACTTGCTCTTGTGTTATGTTTGATTTGACCGGTTAATGCAAATAAATAATCATAAATAACCAACTTTTGATTAAAACGTAACTCCCCAGCGCGTTATCCCAAACGCAGAGAGGTATTGTAAGTCTCAAATTTAGTATATTAGCAAGTAGGTTGGGTCGAGACCCAACATGCCATTCGGGTCAGGCTTTGCCATGTGAAAAACAACAAGGCCTTTATTTTGGGTCATACACTATCTAGTCGAGTTATTATCAAATGTGGTGTACAGCATTAGATGGCATTCCTGTCTGTCCCAGTATTGTTTTTATTTGAGTCACTCATGCTCTCGCCCTGGCGTCAAGCCCCCACATGAGATCTAAATTGAAAGTTAAGGGATAATGAACTTAACTGGGTTGGTCATTTCCATTAAACCACTTCACTGTTAAGTAACATTTCTTATGAGGCAACGAATCAGGGCTTGGTAAAATCATCTTAGACGATTGGCTAAGGATTATGAAATAGGCAGAAAACAACGTTATGATTGCCCACTCAATGCGTCTGATTCGCCCCTTGGCTTCATTATGAAGACAGCTTCCTATTTTAATAAATCCGTTATGTAAAATTGGTTTTTCCCCTTTTGTTTAGCAAGATACATGGCATTATCAGCTAGTTTGATGAGTGATTTTGAGTCATTTCCATGAATAGGGAAAATAGCGACACCTATGCTAATACCTATATGAATGACTTGTTTATCGATAATGTAAGGCTCTGATACTTTTTTTATAATTTTTTCTGTGGTTTCAACGACGCTTTCAACAGAATCAATATTATCGAGAATAATAAAAAATTCGTCGCCACCAATACGAGCTACCAGATCAGCTTTTCTTAATGATGCTTTAAAACGGTCACCCACCGTTTTTAAAAGGCGATCGCCTATTTCGTGACCATAACTGTCGTTAACAGGCTTAAAATTATCTAAATCGGCGTATAATACGGCCAATTTTTTGCTATTTCTTTCAGACTGCTGTATCAAGAGTAGAGTTGTTTCTTCAGCGTAGCGTCTTGATGGAAGCTCAGTGACAGGATCGTAGTTAGCCCGGTGGTAAGCTTGCTGTTCTACGAATTTTCTATCAGTAATGTTTTCATGAATGCCAAACATTACTAATGGCTTGCCTTCATTTGACCATGATGATACCTGTCCCTTAGCATGAACCCAGATCCAATAGCCATTTTTGTGTTTCACTCTAAATTCACAGTCGTAATTTGGAATAATCCCATTAAAATGTTGCTCTAGTAAACTGACAGCTTTTTTAAGGTCGTCCGGGTGAGTAAGTCCTTTCCATGTTTGTGTCGATAATGGCGAGAGCTCCTCAATGGTATAACCAATCATTTCCGCCCATTGTTTGTTAATAATAAGATTATTTGACTGAACTTCCCACTCCCAAGTTGCTAGATTGGTTCTCTCAATAATATTGGAAAGTTTTGATTTTTCTGACAAAAGTAATTTTTCGGTCTGCGCGAGCTCATGCGTATATTTTTCTCTCTTCTTAAAGTCGCGATAGGCAAGTATCATAGTTTCAGCAGTTATCCATACAGGGTTCATCATATGTAAAATTTCTTCGCTGTAGCCATCTTTTCGATTAGCAAGTCCAATCATACCTATTAAGTTATTTTTTTCTCCTAGGGGAATACCGAGAAATGCATTAAGAGGTGGATGACCTTTAGGTAGCACACCTGCTCTGTCATCTGTTGCTGGATGATTAGAAATAACAATTCTACCTGTCACTAAAGCAGCGCCAAACAGTGTTTTTAAGTTATGAAACTCCATTCCACTTGCCGCATACTTATCATATAACTCTTTAGTGTCCTTGTTCCAAGAGATATTTGAAAGTGCGTAGGTTTTTAAATAAGGTGTTTCGCTATCTTTATAAATGACCTCGCCTATAAAGCCATACTCGCTTTCCGTTAACCTAAGGATACCTTGCAACATGTCATCAAAAAGCGCCTGTCTATCGACATAGAACAGTTCATTAATAAATTTTCTATGACTTTTTTCGAGAAAGTTCGCTATATTGTTTCGTTGCGCTGTTTCAGCTTCAATTTTCTTGAAAGTAGAGAGATCTTTCAAAAAGCCGATAAAATAGTATCTGATTTTTGCTTTTTTTAGTAAAAGTAATGACAAGTTCAACTGGGAACGTATGCCCTAACTTATGCAGGGCAGGCATCTCCAAGCGCGTGTTCATTAGACGGCTCGATCTTGATTTTTTGAATTTTTCCATGCCTTTTGTATGTTGTTCACGCATCTCAGGCGGAATAATAATATCACGTAGTTTTTTCTGGATGACCTCTTCTTTTTCAAAGCCAAACATGGCAGTTGCATTCTTATTCCAGTCAATAATGTATCCGTTTTTATCGAGAACAACTACTGCATCTAATGAGGCATTAATGACATCCGTCAATTTAAGCGATTTGTCAGTATCTGGTAGAAAACGTCTACTAATCAAATAGAATATAACTAATAAACTGATGCTTATGACAAAAACTATTAAAGTTGATATGGGAAGATGGGCTATATGAAAATCTATTTTGCATTTTACCCCAATAAGTAAAATTGGCAGAGGACGGTAATTAGCTTCATTATGCCTGAATAAAAAGGGTCGGTCAAAGACGGGCAATAGGAGCCAGGGCGAGAGCAAGCGTAGGTCGGGTCAAGACCCGACATTGGAGCTTTCAATTTAGTTCTCATGTTGGGTCTCGACCCAACCTACTTGCTGAAGGGATGAGAGGCAATAAACATATGGTGTCATTGATCTCTATTTTTTACGAGTATCATCCTTAGCTTTTGCAAATAAACTAATATACTCTCCATATCCTTCCTCAATCATCTTTTCCTTTGGAATAAATCTTAGGGCCGCTGAATTGATGCAATATCTTAAGCCGCCTTTGTCCTTTGGGCCGTCATTGAAAAGGTGGCCGAGGTGGGAGTTGCCTTTCACGGAGCGCACTTCTGTCCTTGACATGCCGAATGAAACATCGGTTTTTTGAGAAATATTTTTTGAATTGACCGGTTTGGTGAAACTTGGCCAGCCGGTGCCAGAGTCGAATTTATCTCCAGACGAAAACAAAACCTCACCTGACTGAATATCTACATAAATTCCTTCTGAATGGTTATCCCAGTAAGCATTGTTAAAAGCAGGCTCAGTGCCATTTTGCTGCGTTACATATTTTTGCATCTCATCCATGTGTATATTCTCCTCTTGATTTGGGGATGTATTTCCAACGGCACTGCCTGAAACTGATACCATTAAGATCAATGCTAGAAAGTTATTTTGATTCATTCTACTCTCCAAATGTAAAGGCATAGGCCTCCAACCCTGGCGAATCCGCGGTGATTTCGAGAAGCCCTTGCTTTGAACCGTGCTGTTCAATCACCGTGTAAAGCTTATATTGATTTATAATCAATTGACCGGCTGGTTTACCGTTCAGGGTGATGTTCACTTTTACAGGTTTTTCTTTCGATGCTCCCATGACGAGGAACACCTTGCCCGCCGTGAAATTTAATCGCAATCTTGCCCCTGCCTCTGTCGAGATAATGCGTTCATCTTCAATACGCCATTTCCCCAACAGCCCCCAATGATCTGGAGCTAATGTTTCAAAATAATTGCTAAAACGATTTGCTCTAGAGCGCCCCAAATAGGTTTCGGGTGTTTGTGAGGTACTACTCTCAACAGATTCCGGCAACGTAACTATTTTATCTAATCCCAGCAAAAAGCGTATGTTATTCTCAGTAACGCCATAATCACCTTCGCCAAAGTGGGTATAAACAACGCGACCATCCCGGTCAATTAGGTAATGCGCAGGCCAATAGCTATTATTGAAGTTAGTCCAGGTATCAAGATGGTTGTCGAGTGCTACTGGGTAGGTAATCTGATGAGAAACAACAGCGTTTTTGACATTGCGCTGATTTTTTTCAAATTCAAATTCAGGAGCGTGGACGCCGACTATGACAAGCCCCTTAGCACGATATTTGCGATCCAAATCGATCATAGAGGGTAAGGTGCGTATGCAATTGATACAGGAATAAGTCCAGAAATCTATCAAGACGACTTTACCTTTAAGGCCTGCCATAGAAAGCGGCGGGCTGTTAATCCATGCTTCTATGCCTGAAAAGTCGGGGGCGGAATAGGGCTTACTTAGGGCATTGATGATACCACCTTGCGAGCTAACGATGGGGTTCCCTTTTTTTCCGCCCCATGATTGTAGATCTACGCCGGAGGCTATCAACACCACAGCCAGTATGATTATTACACCGAAAGATTTTCGCACTGCTTTTGCATGACGAGTAAAGAATCTAAGTTTGCCAATGACGCTTTTGCCAACAAGGGAAATAGCGAGCATCGGCAAACCTGCTCCAAAGCCGAAGGCGGCGATCAAAAACAGTGCGTGTAAATCATTTTGCTGGCGGATCACCTGCACCAGCACAGCAGCAAGTATAGGTCCTGCACAAGGCGTCCAAACCAGTCCTATCAACATGCCGATCAAAAGGCCACTGCCGAAACCTTCCTTGGAGTTGGCTGATAGATTGCTGCCAATATTAACCAAGCGCTGTGCAAGCGCACTGAATTTTAATGACAGCTTTTCAGAAAAAAGAATCAGGCCGAATAATGTTAACAATAGAAGCGAAGCATATTTAATGTAATCAAGATCAATATGGAAGGCCATAACCAGTTGGCGCGATAATAAAGCAAATAATGTGAATGCGCCGACAAACCCAATAATAACTCCTGAGGGCCGTCGGCGACCGCCTTCCACCGACCCCGCGAGCACAAGCGGCAATACCGGGAGGATACAAGGCGATGCTATCAGCGCTAACCCCTCAAGAAATGACAACCCAATCTCAATAAGGCTAATGCTCACTTTCTCTCTTTTTTTATAATGAACTATTTTTAATTATAACAGTGATTAGCATAAGTATTTTAAATCAATCCATCAATTTCAGGGCTATAGCATGAGTGCTCATTATTTATCATAATGTCTACGTACCGCTTTATGCGCGGTACCCAGAAATTTTGCTGGACTCCTGGATCCTGCGGCCAAGCCGCAGGACGGAGAAATTGAGATCAGATATCTTCTTTGTAGCCCATCGTTCCTAACCTTAGAAAGGTTGTTGGCCAGTCCGTAGCCTGGTTGCTTGCAACCGGGGTTTTCTATGGGTAACTAACCGTGTCGACGGGATTTTATGAATTTCCGATACGTAATTTTTTGGTGGGCCCACTAGGACTTGTACACATTCGGCACATTCGGGGTCAGGTCTTGCCATTTGCCTTATTAAAATAAACAGGCAAGACCTGACCCTGAGTTATTAAGGAGGTTGAAAATGATATTTGGTTAGTAAGCTTTATGGAGTATGATCTAGGTTATTTTGATGAGCAGACATGTAAATTGGAGCCTTTACCTAATCCTTTTGGGCCTAAAGTGTTACCTATGTCTCCAGTATAATATGTAACCGATGTCTTCGGAATAGACCTTGATTTTATTGGTGGGCCCACTAGGACTTGAACCTAGGACCAACGGATTATGAGCCCCTCAATGCTAAAATAACCAATTGATTATATTATATATTTTATCGCAGGAATCCACTACAAATGTCCTACGAAGTATAACTGTGTCGTACCCAAATACGCAAATTCCCCACAATCATTTATTAATGATTTTATCGGGCCCAGTACCACGGTATGGAAAATTTTAAGAATTTGATCTGTAATCTTACTGGTAAGACATAACGGAGATATCAATGAGTAGATTAGCAACAACCAAATTATCCTCCAAGGGACAAGTTGTTATTCCTGAAGAGATTAGAAATCAAATGAAACTCCACACTGGTGATCAATTTCTTGTAGTAGCTGAAAAAGATGTGGTTATTTTAAAAGCGATAACGCCACCAGACCTACGTGACTATACTCACCTGATTACAAAAACACGCTTAGCCGCAAAAAAAGCGGGGTTGACAAAAGATGCCATTAAAGACGCTATTAAGGAAGCTAGGGAAAAATGATTCGCGCGATTGTAGATACCAACGTGTTGATGTCAGGAAATTTTGGTCAGGCACCCCTTCAAAAATTTTAGATGCTTGGCAACAAAAGAAACTAAAGATGATTATTTCGCCAGATATCTAAGAGGAATATACTCGTGTTGGTCATATTTTGGCAAAAAAATATTCAGGCATAGATATTGTTCCAATCATAGAATTAGTTACTATCCACAGCGAACTTTTTGTACCGGTATCTCTTCCAAAACCTGTATCAAGAGATCCAGATGATGATAAATTTATTGCTCTGGCAATAGCTGCAAATTGTAAAATAATTGTCAGTGGAGATAAGGATTTATTAGATATCGATCATTATGATGGAGTTGTCGTTATCAAACCCGGTGATTTTGTTAAACAATATTTGTCATTAATTGTAACCACATAATTCTAAGGATGTGGTCACTTGCGGTCTATCATCAATAAGCTAGCATATCAAGGGTAGCTGTTTGCTTGCAAACAGGATTTATTCGCCATTAAAGGGCTCACAAGCCAGTTTGTAAGCAAACGAGCTACCTTACTTTTCAAATAATAAAAGTACAAGTATCTAAAACTGTTAAAAAAATAAAAAAAATCAACCTTGCATTTGGTCAATTTTTGATTTGATTTAAAGTAGACCATGGCATTAAATTTTGTTCAAATTAATCCCTGTGTGGAAGCTAGCCAGAGAACCTAGCTTGCAAAGCTTGGTCGTGCGACCGGTATGGTCAATAGCGAGTTGGTGGAAGTCCAACTAAAGCCCTGAAAGGAGAGAATTAATAAGCGAAAGCGCAAGGGTGACCGAAGAATGACGAAAGAATTAGAAAAAAAATGTGATGAGCTAATCCATATAAACGATCATCACTTTAAGCCCATTCTTGATAATAATAAGTATTCTCAAAAATCTGAGAAACAAGATCCTATTTATTATCGTGAACAAGCTAAAAATTATCTTGATCAACTTAATGCATTACTGATGCAACACAAATATTTATTGGCAGATCATATTACCTTTGCTGATATTGCAATCTTTCCTTTCATAACTGGGGTTAGAAAAAAGACTGTCAGCGGCGGAGTCCAGTGTAAATTCAGCCGCCCTACGTAAAAAAGTACTGCAAGATAAACTTGATGTGATGATTGAGATATGTCATCAAGCAGAATTGCGGGCTGTGGTTGCGGAAACACAAGTTGCTGAACACCAAACGCGTGCAAGCGGGATGGTATGAGCTGAAATAGAAAGAACCTAGCGCTGCATGTTTCTATTTGTTGCGCACGCTATTTGTAGCATTGCTTGCCTGTGGTGACCGTGGGTCATGAGCGGCCCACCCACGCCTCGCTCGGGTTGGTTTGAACTTCGCGAGGCTAAAAAAGCGCAATCCCTGTGGGCGCATCAAATCCATTTCCGGTAGTAGAACAAGTCCCAAAGGAGCCATTAGCATTGATGGGGCAAACAGAAACGGTGTTGTTACCATTATTCGCCACATAGGCAATCGACCCTGCATTATTAAGCGCAATCGCGAAAGGCGCAACAAATCCATTTCCGGTAGTAGAACAAGTCCCAAAGGAGCCATTAGCATTAACGGGGCACACAGAAACGGTGTTGTTACCATTATTCGCCACATAGGCAATCGACCCTGCATTAT
>CAZYME010000025.1:0-7632 GCA_964648115.1 uncultured Legionella sp. | reverse complement strand
TAAGCGCAATCCCTATGGGCTGACTAAATACAGCATCTGAAGGAGTACAATTCCCAAAGGAGCCATTAGCATTGATGGGGCACACAGAAACGGTGTTGTTACCAAGAGTAAAATTCGCCACATAAGCAATCGACCCTGCATTATTAAGCGCAATCCCTGCGGGCCCATTAAACACAGCTCCCGTAGCAGTACAAGTCCCAAATGAGCCATTAGCATTAACGGGGCACACAGAAACGGTGTTGTTATTAAAATTCGTCACATAAGCAATCGACCCTGCATTATTAAACGCAATTGCATTTGGCCCAAGAAATGTACCACTTCCGTTTGAGGTAGTGCAGGCAGACAAAGTTCCGTCGGTATTAATAGGACAGAGCGAAATAGTGGTGGAGTTAATCTCACTATTCCCCACATAAGCAATCGTCCCTGCGGGATTAATTGTGATGAACCCAAGATTCACCGATAAGTTAGCGGGCGTCTGTGCCGTACAAGTTCCAAAGGCTCCGCTAGTAGAGTTAATGGGGCACAAGGAAACGCCGTTAATGTTTAAAATATTCGTCACATAAGCAAATCTATCGCCCATATTAAGGCTTTCACAAGAATAAGTATTCCCCACGCCATTGAGACAGAGTTTAAAGGTAGGTTGAACGGCAGGGCCTCTCAAGGTAGCGGTACCAGGCAAGGTATCACTAACGGGAAACAAGCAGAAACCGTTATCGGAAGGAGTGCAGTTTAGGAAGTTAAATCCTGCGGTAAGGCTTGAGATACCTGCGAATTGATAGAACCAAGCAGGCGTTGCAGTAGTAAAGCTTAGTGCATTACCGATATAGGAGAGATTAAAGAAACGCCCTGACAGGGAAGGCGGTGGTGTGAGTTCATTTTTGGCAAATAGAGTGTGGCTGTTTAAGGATAGGATAAGAGCGAGCGTTGTAAGGAGTCTATATATCATGATGTTAATAATCCTTTAAAGAGTCTTATACGGTGATGGAGCAAAGGAGTGCATTACCAAAGGTATTACCTGATTTAACGGCGCTAAGGAGTTGGTTATTGTTCATATGCAATTTCCCCTGACCTAAATAGAAGAAGCGATACCCGCATTCAAGAGGAGCTTGGCCAAAGAAATGATTAAGACGCACCCCGAAACCAGCCATGGCGGCGAATGCGACTTGGGTATGAGAGGAGAAGCCATTATCTGGGATGGTGAAGGTATTAAGAGGTGTTTCCTGATAATGGTTAAGCTGCATGAAATTGGGACCTATACCTGCATCGAGGGTTAGGTTGTATCGGTTTAATTTATTTTTAACCAAAGCTTTAGCCCCAAAGAAGATGGGGATGTGTTGAATAGCGTAGCTATAGCTAAGGTTAGTAAAGAGTTGTTCTTGAACTATGTCGCCCGAAACGTGTGTTTTAGCGAGAAAGAAGCCGTTGATGCCGTAATCGAGATGAAAGCGGTCTTTGTCGAGGCCATTGACATAATATCCTAAGCCAAAGAGTCCGTTTCTGGAGGTATTTGAGGTAACGGTGTAGTGGTTTCCGCGCAGATAGCGAATACTGATATTTTGCTCATCACCTGCGGTGCCCCAATATCCACCGAGTTGGACTACGGTATGGCCTTGCCGCCAGTCATAAAGCGAGGGAAGATGAGATAAAAAACCTGGGTTTGATTTTACAGAATGGTTATTATTTATTGTTTGGCTGTCTGAGTAGACTATAGTTGCAAAGAAGCTAGTCAATAGCAGGATTGCTTTGTTAAAAGCAGAAAAGCTTAATGCCATGAAAATATCCTTGTTTCCCATATTTAATAATGGGGTTTATGGTATAACGCAATAACGCAATAACGCAACAGAAGAAAGACAAGCGCAGCGCCTCCTTTCGCCCACCATTAAAAATAATTAAGCTTTAATAATCAATGTGTTAAGCATAATTATCACGATAATCAGACCTAATCTTAAGATAGTATTCATAGTATTCAATGATAGAAATTAAATGTACATTCGCGTTCTTCATTGAGTTTTTCAATATTTGATGTTTTACTTATTTTATTTTATCCGAATCCCCGTTTAGCAACAGTTCTCCAATTTCTTTTTCTCTTGCACGTTCAATGGCATCATGAAGACGTTTTTCAAATACTTCTTTTGAAGGCAGCTCAGTAATGAATTGAGAGACTCTAATCCCGCTTTTCTCAAGTTGCAGCAACTTAACCCGTTCATCTGATTTTTCTGAACAAAGCACAATGCCGATAGGCGGATTCTCACCCGGCTGCATTTCATGCTTTTCAAGCCAACGAAGATACAATTCAATTTGCCCCTTATCGGTGGGTTTGAATTTACCATTTTTTAGCTCGATCGCGACCATAGAGCGTAAGCGCCTATGGAACATTAATAGATCAATTTTGAAAAAATCGCCGTCAATTTCAATAACTTTTTGACGCTCCTGAAATGTAAATCCATTCCCCATGTTTAATAAAAACTCTTCAATGTCATTTAAAATGGCATCTTCGAGTGTTTTTTCATCTTTAATTTTATGAGGACCTAGATATTTAAATACATAAGGCTCTTGTATTATTAGATCAGGTTTTAGGACACTTGATTCACGTAATTTGCTGATTTCCTTTTCAATAACAGCCTCAGGCCGCTTTGCTATGGCTGTCCGCTCAAATAACATACCGTCTATTTTCTTTGCCAGTTCTCTTGTGCTCCATCGTTCAATACGGCACATTTCAGCGTAAAACTCTCGTTTTAATTTGCTATCAATATTTAAAAGCGCTACAAAATGTGTCCATTTTAAATGGTTACAAAGTGATAAAATAATTTTTTCGTCTGGGAACAGTCTTTCAAACTGTGAGCAGCGGTGAATAACTCTACTAGATTGTGTCTGCATGCGGACACAATTGGCCGAAGGACCCGCGCCATGTATGGTGCAGAATAAGATAGATGTTTATTCCAGCATTCTTTCTAAAGTCTGAGTTGAAGCATCGGTCCTGATGCGTTAACTTTTTAGTTTTTTATTCTATGATAATAAAATATTTGTAACTCCCCAGGTTGTGGGTAAGTTTGCTTTTTATTCAATCAAACTGAACCCACGTCATCCTGAACGCAGTGAAGGATCTCCTGAGTAGGGCTCAAATCTAGCCAATTGGAGATCCTTCACTGCGTTCAGGATGACGTACCTGGGGAGTTACAAATATTTTAAAAGATAATATATAAAGTATTGAACAGTGATTTTGGTGAGTGATGATCTTGGTGTGAAAACAATGAATCTGTTTAAAAAATTATCTTTTGAGGATGAGTGCAAATTAGAATCATTTCTCAGTCGCTATCCAGAAACATCAATGTTTTTACGCTCGAATTTACGTAATTCGGGCATAGAATATAAAAGTGATACCCCATATCACGGAGAGTATTTTGCGTATTGCAATTCTTTGGGTGAGATTCAAGGCATCATAGCTCATTATTGGAATGGAAATATTATGATGCAGTGCCCTGATCTAACGGCACTAAGAGAGTTATTTCATTACTTTGACTCGCATTGTAGTAGACAAATTTGTGGAATTTTAGGAGATGATATACAGGCTAAAATTGTGATCGATCTGCTTAAGATTAATTCGTCATCTTTTGCCTTAAATGCGATTGATGGCTTATATCAGTTATTATTATCAGAAATGAGCGTGCGAAATTCTGTTTATCAATTAAAAAAAGCAAGGTACTGTGCTCCAGATATTTTAAAAAGATGGTTAACTGATTATCACATTGAGGCCTTAGGTGCAGATTTAACCAACCCATCTTCTGTCGAATCAATAAATAATGCAATAAAAGAAGCCTCTAATCGTGATGATCTATGGACATTAGAGCATGATGGATTGCCACTTTCTTTATGTGGGTTTAATGCCTCATTACCAGATATTGTGCAAATCGGACCTGTCTGGACACCTGTTGAACATCGTAATCAAGGTTATGCTAGAGCCATCGTTGCTTTATGCTTGTTGGAAGCAAAAAAAAATGGGGTTAAGCGAGCGATACTATTCACAAATAATCCGGCAGCAGAACGCGCATATTTTTCACTTGGATTTAAGAAAATAGGAGAATATAGGCTAGCGATATTGAGAGATCAAATATCAAAATAATAAGGCGTACAAATGAATTGAATTATTGAGACAGAGCGAATTTTATTAAGGCCTTTTTGCATCGAGGATATTGAGCGATTTGCTGAAATTTGCGCAAACCCAAATGTGATGCGTTATATTGGTGATGGCAAGCCTGTTAGTCGCGATGTTATTGCGGAGAAAATACCAGAGTGGATTGAATTGTATGAAAAACAAAAGTACGGTTTGATGGCGCTTGTTATCAAAGACTCAGATGAACTCATTGGTTTCTGTGGCTTTATCCACCAAACCGTTGATGAGATCGAATATATTGAATTGGCCTACCGTTTAGATGAAGCACACTGGGGCAAAGGTATTGCAACAGAAGCTGCTGTGGCCGTTAGAGATTACGCTTTTAACGTGTTTGAGATTCCTATGTTGATTTCCATTATTAACCATCAAAACACATTCGGGGTCAGGTCTTGCCATTTGCCTTATTAAAACGATCACATTCGGGGTCAGGTCTTGCCATTTGCCTTATTAAAATATGAAGTCAACAGGCAAGACCTGACCCTGAGTTACTGCATTAGTACAAATTTGAGTAATTAAATATTTATAAGGAATCGTGAGGTTTCTTGTCCTTATGCTCTGCAAAAGAAAAGCCCTATGCCACTGTTATATTGCGATTTTTTCGAACGGGCGAGATTATTTGAGCCATTGATTGTGGACAGAGGGCCTAAGTCGAGAAAGAGCCCGCTTACGTGCTGAAGCGATGCGGGCTCTAATTTGATGAATTTAAAATAGCGCGATACCGACAGGTGCTACAAAACCATTCCCTGTGGGGCCACAAACTCCGAATGTCCCGTCAGAGTTAATTGGACATAATAAAGTGTTGTTACCACCGTTGTTAGCTACATAAGCAAATGTCCCTGCTTTATTTAGCGCAACTCCAGCAGGAGCATTAAACACATTAGTCATTGTGCTGCAAGCTCCAAATGTGCCATCAGAATTAATATGACATAACACGACACGGTCATTCCCAAAATTTGTCACATAAGCAAGTGTACCTGTGCTATTTAATGCAATTCCATAAGGCTGATTAAAAGTTAAACCGCCATTTGAAGCAGTACAGGTCCCCAAGGAGCCACCTGCATTAACTGGGCACAAAGAGACAGTACTGTTCCCATTATTTGTCACATAAGCAAACGTACCAGCAGCGTTGAATGTTATAAAAAGCGGTGTTTGAAAAGTGGTTCCTGGGTTTGAGGCATCACATGCGCTCAATGCCCCTGATGAATTAACTTGACACACTGAAACCGTGTTCCCCGCGGCGTTTGTCACATAAGCAAGGCTGCCTGTGCTATTTAACACAATACCAAAAGGTACATTAAAGGTTCCCCCTCCAGGTGAAGTGTCGCAGGCCCCTAATGTCCCATCTGAGCTAATAGGGCAAATTGAAATAGTGGTAGTGGCGACCCCATTATTCCCTATATAAGCAAATGTTCCGGCAGGGTTTACTGCGATAGAGCCTGGCTGGGCCATCAGGCCACCCGGGGTCAAGTCTACACAAGCTCCAAAGCCCCCGTTAGAAGAATTAATGGAACATAATGAAACTTTATTGGTATTCGTGACGTAAGCAAGGCGTTCACCCAGATTAAAGGATTCGCAAGAGTAAGTATTTCCTAGACCGTTTAAGCACAATTTAAATTGAGGTTGAGTGGCAGGCCCTCGCAAGGTGGCGGTTGCTATTACAGTGTCGCTGACGGGGAACAAACAGAATCCATTATCTGAGGTGCAGTTTAGGAAGTTAAAGCCTGAGGTAAGGCTTTTAATGCCCGCGAACTGATAAAACCAAGCGGGTGTAGTTGTGGAAATTGTTAATGCATTCCCTAAGTAGGACAAGGCAAATAGGCGACCTTGTATAGAGGGTAGCGGCCTGGCCTCATTTTCAGCAAATACAGGTTTTCCTATTATGGAAAGCAGTAAAACTACAATAGTTATCAAGCGCATTGTCATGATGTTATTAATCCTTTAAAAAGGTGTTAAACCGTGATGGAGCAAAGGAGGGCATTACCAAAAGCATTACCTGTTTTAAGAGTGGTAAGGAGTTGGTTATTACTCATATGTAACGAGCCTTTTCCGAGGTAGAAGAATCGATATCCGCACTCAAGAGGAGCATTTCCAAAGACATGATTAAGGCGGAGCCCGATACCTGCCATAGCGGCGAAAGTGACTTGAGTATGAGTAGAAAAGCCATTATCGGGGAAAGTGAAGTTATTAAGAGGCGTTTCCTGATAATGGTTAACTTGCATGAAATTGGGACCTATACCTGCATCGAAGGAGATGTTGTAACGATTTGATTTGTTTTTAACCAATGCTTTGGCACCAAAGAAGAGGGGGATGTGTTGAATAGCGTAGCTATATGCAAGGTTAGTAAAGAGTTGTTCTTGTACTATCTGTCCGCTGACGTGAGTTTTAGCTAGAAAGAAGCCATTGATGCCATAATCGAGAAGAAAGCGGTTTTTATCGATGCCATCTAGATAATATCCTAAACCGAAGAGTCCGTTTCTGGAGTTATTGTTGTTTGTAGTATAGTGATTACCTCTCAAGTAGCGAACGCTGATGTTTTGTTCATCGCCAGCAGCACCCCAATAGCCGCCGAGTTGGACTACGGTGTGTCCATGACGCCAGTCAGAAAGGGAAGGGAGATGGGATAAAAAACCTGAGTCTGATTTCACAGGAAAGTTATTATTCATTGGCTGGCTGGCTGAATAGGCTATGGGGGGGATTAAGCTTGCCATTAAGAGGAGTTTTTTGCCGAATACGACTGATTTTAACACCATGAAACTATCCTTGTTACGCTATTTCATAATGAGAAAGATGTTACAAGAGAGTATCCTCAAGGGCAATAGAAAAAAGAAAAGCGCAGCGCATCCTTTCGCCATCCTTACAAAATTATTTGCAGACTCGTTTGAGTTTGGAGATTGTCTATTTAGCTGTTTTTTTAGTTGCTGTCGCGTAATGTTTTAATCGAATGGCGTGACAGGGTAATTTTGTGGGGTTTTAAAATTATACTCGCGCTATGTTACCATACTTTCGATATCAAGATGATAGTGCGCCACGAACACAGGCGAAAGCCGCTTAGGCGGAAAGAGGCTGTGGTGCTGGACTAGAGATGAGGCCAGGCCCCTCGAAACCGGCATACAGGTGCAGGTTTCAAACCACCTTAAGCTGCTGTGGTTAAGAGTCATGGTAGTGAGCGTTAAGGAAAAGGCTAGATTAAACTGGTCAGGTAAGTATTCAGGAGATGAACTTAAGTAAACCACTATTGACGTGTCGAAATGGTAGGAATGATGTCAAAACATGGGACATGTCGTTAACCCAGGATTAGCTCAAGAGAAACCTGTTTACTGCTTGAGTGGCACCGGCTATAAAGGTGGCATGAACTGAAGGGAGTGTTCAATAAACTGTGTCATCTCTAAAAAATTGATATAATTTTGTGATGTGGTTTAATGGATTCGGACACTCTAGATAAGAGATAATAATCTTAACTG